>NZ_JBEXUR010000010.1:0-255905 GCF_040614415.1 Micromonospora sp. NPDC005979
TTCCCGAGGCCCGCCTGTACGGGCACGATCCGGACGATGGGGTGGGTGGTGACGGCGCGTTCTTCCTGCTGCTCGACGAGCCGGAGGTGTACGGGCTGCCACCGGACCCGGTGGTGACCACCCGAGACCTACCGACCATGTGGAAACGCGCCGGCATCGCCGCGCTCGCCATGGCGGCGGCCACCGTCGCTGCCTTCGTCGGGAGATCCTCGTGACCCCAGAGCGCCTCCCGGTGGGCGACCGGTTCCGCCGGTTCCGCGACCGACTGGCCGCCGCGAGCCTCGACCTACCGGCCCAGAGGCCGGCGGACGACGGTGCCGACGTGGCCGTGCCGGCCCGCGCCCACGAGGATCGGACCCCGCGACGCCACGAGGATCGGACGCCGCAACCCGGGGAGAACGCGGCGCGGCGTTCCCGGCGCGGTCGTCGCGGCGGCGGGGAGGAGCTGCGGGTCCCCGAGGCCGAGTTCACCTCCTACTACGGCCGGCCCGTCCTCAAGGCCCCGGTGTGGAAGTGGGACATCGCCGCGTACCTGTTCACCGGCGGTCTGGCCGCCGGCTCGTCGCTGCTGGCCGTGGGGGGTCAACTCACCCGGCGGCCGGCGCTGCGCCGCGCCGGCCGGATCACCGCGCTGGGCGCCGTCAGCGCCAGCGCGGTCTTCCTCATCCGGGACCTGGGCCGGCCGGAGCGGTTCCACCACATGCTGCGGGTGGCGAAGCTGACCTCGCCCATGTCGGTGGGCACCTGGATCCTCACCGCGTTCGGGCCAGCCGCCGGGGTGGCGGCGATCGCCGAGACCGCCGGCTGGCTGCCCCGGCGCGGCCCGCTCGGGTTGGTGGGTCGGGCTCTGCCGCCGGTCGGGCACGCCGCCGGGCTGGTCGCCGCCGTCACCGCGCCCGCCCTGGCGACGTACACCGGGGTCCTGCTCGCCGACACGGCGGTGCCGTCGTGGCATGAGGCGTACCCCGAGCTGCCGGTCATCTTCGCGGGCAGCGCGCTGGCCAGCGGCGCGGGTGTCGGTCTGCTCGCCGCGCCGCTGTCGCAGGCCGGGCCGGCCCGCCGGATGGCGGTGGCCGGCGCGGCTCTGGAGTTGTACGGCGCGCACCGCGTGGAGAGCCGTCTCGGGCTGCTCAGCGAGCCTTACCGGTCCGGTCGGCCGGGCCGGCTGTTGCGCGCCGGTCGGCTGCTGACCACCGTCGGGGTGGCCGGGGCGCTGCTGGGCCGGCGTAGTCGCGCCGTCGGGGCGTTGTCCGGGGCCGCCCTGCTGAGCGCGTCGGTGGCCACCCGGTTCGGCATCTTCTACGGCGGCGTCGCGTCCGCCCGCGACCCCCGCTACACCGTCGTGCCGCAACGCGAGCGGGTGAACGCCCGGCGGGCCGAGGCGGATCCGGCGACTGACTGAGCGCTCGCACCGGCGTTGTGATCGAATGTGCGACGGAGGCGTTCAGGCGGCTGGTGCCCCTCCCGGTCTTCAAAACCGGTGTGGTCCGGGACCCGGGCCAGGCGGGTTCGATTCCCGTCCGTCTCCGCCAACGGCGGCAGGAGTGACGTGATGGGTGACGGCAGCGAGGACCCGCGACGTCGGGTGCCCCGCACCGACACCCTCCTGGCCGATCCGCAGCTGGCGGCGGCCATCGCGACCCTCGGCCGCGAGCGGGTCAAGGCCGCCGTCGTGCGGGCGCAGACGCGGGCCCGCCGTGGTGAGATCGCCCCCGACGAGGTGCGGGACGCCTCCGTCGCCGGATTGCCCGCGCCGGGTCCCCGCGCGGTGCTCAACGCCACCGGCGTCGTGCTGCACACCAACCTGGGCCGTGCGGCGCTGTCGCCGGCCGCCGTCGCGGCGGTCGTCGGGGCCGCCGGGCACACCGACGTCGAGCTGGACCTGAACACCGGGCGCCGGGCCCACCGGGGCCGCGACGCGCTCGACGCGCTCGCCGCCGCCGTGCCCGACGCCGCCGCCGTGCACGTGGTCAACAACGGCGCCGCCGCGCTGGTGCTGGCGGCCACGGCGTTGGCCGCCGGCCGGGAGATCGTGGTCAGCCGCGGCGAGCTCGTCGAGATCGGCGACGGCTTCCGCCTACCGGACCTGCTGGAGAGCACCGGCGCGCGACTGCGCGAGGTGGGCACCACCAACCGCACGACGCTCGACGACTACGCCGCCGCCGTCGGCCCGCAGACCGGGTTCGTGCTGAAGGTGCACCCGTCGAACTTCCAGGTCACCGGCTTCACCTCGGCCGTGCCCGTGCGCCAACTGGCCACCCTCGACGTGCCGGTGGTCGCCGACATCGGCTCCGGGCTGCTCGCACCGGATTCGTTGCTGCCCGACGAGCCGGACGCGGCCAGCACCCTGCGCGCCGGCGCGGCCCTGGTCACGGCGAGCGGCGACAAACTGCTCGGCGGCCCGCAGGCCGGCCTGCTGCTCGGCGACGCGGCGCTCGTCGAGCGCCTACGCCGCCACCCGCTGGCCCGCGCGCTGCGCGTCGACAAGCTCACCCTGGCGGCGTTGGCCGCCACGCTGCACCGGCCGGACACTCCGACGCGGGCCGCGCTGCACGCCGATCCGGCCGTTCTGCGCCGCCGGGTGGAGCTGCTGCGCGACCGGCTCGGCGCGGACGGACGCAAGGCGGAGGTCGTGGAAGCGGTCGCCGTCGTCGGCGGTGGCGGCGCTCCCGGTGTCGAGCTGGAATCGTGGGCGCTGAGCCTGCCCGAGCGGTACGCCGTGCCGCTGCGCACCGGAGACCAGCCGGTGCTGGGTCGGGTGGTGCGGGGCCGGCTCCTTCTCGACCTGCGGTGCGTGCCCGTCGACGCCGACGACGCGGTCCTGGCCGCCGTGCTGCGGGTACCCGGGGACGACTGAGCATGTTCGTCGTCGCCACCGCCGGGCACGTCGACCACGGCAAGTCGACCCTGGTCCGGGCGTTGACCGGGATGGAACCCGACCGGTGGGCCGAGGAACGCCGTCGGGGCATGACCATCGACCTGGGGTTCGCCTGGACGACGTTGCCGTCCGGCGGCACGATCGCCTTCGTCGACGTACCCGGGCACGAGCGGTTCGTGCCGAACATGCTCGCGGGCGTCGGCCCGGTGCCGGCCGCGCTGATCGTGGTCGCCGCCGACGAGGGGTGGATGCCGCAGTCCGCCGAGCACCTGGCCGCGCTCGACGCGCTCGGCGTCGGGTACGGCCTGCTGGTGGTGACCCGCGCGGACCTCGCCGACCCGCGGCCGGCGGCGGAGCGCGCCCGGGCCGAGATCGCGGCGAGCAGCCTCGGCGCGGTGGAGACGGTGGCGGTCAGCGGGTTGACCGGCGCCGGGCTGCCGCAGCTACGGGCCGCGCTCGACCGGCTCGTCGCGCGGCTGCCCGACCCCGTCGCGGACGCGCCCGTGCGTCTCTGGGTGGACCGCAGCTTCACCGTGCGGGGCAGCGGCACCGTCGCCACCGGAACGCTGGGCGCCGGCCGGCTGCGGGTCGGGGACACCCTGGAACTGGCCGGCGTCGACGAGCCGGTCCGGGTCCGCGGCCTGCACTGCCTGGGCGAGGCCCGAGCGGAGGCGTCGGCCGTCGCTCGGGTGGCGGTCAACCTGCGGGGTACGCCCCGCGACCGGCTCGGCCGTGGCGACGCGCTGCTCACCCCGGGGCGGTTCCACCGCACCGACCTCGTCGACGTGCGGCTCTCCGGTGACCCGGCCGCCGACCTGCCGGCCACGCTCACCCTGCACGTGGGGTCGGCGGCCGTTCCGGTGCGGGTCCGGCCGCTCGGCGTGGACACCGTACGGCTCCGCTTGGCCCGCCCGCTGCCGTTGCTGGTCGGCGACCGGGCGCTGCTACGTGACCCCGGCCGTCATCACGTTGCCGGTGGCGTACGGGTCCTCGACGTCGCGCCGCCGCCGCTGTCCCGCCGTGGCGCGGCGGCCGCCCGCGCGGCGGTCCTCGCCGAGCTGGACGGTCGTCCCGACCTGGCCGGCGAGCTGCGCCGCCGTCGCCTGGTCCGGGTCGGTGCGCTGCGGCGTATGGGTGTGCCGGTGCAGGCCACGCCGGTGGCCGGTGACTGGCTGGCCGACCCGGGGCACTGGCGGCAGCTCGGCGACCAGGTGACCGAGGAGGTCACCCGCTACGCCCGGGAGCACCCGTTGGAGGCGGGCATGCCGGTGGACGCGCTGCGGCAACGTCTCGCCCTGCCCGACCGGGCGCTGGTCGAGGCGCTGGTGCGTCCGCCGCTGCGGGTGCACGGTGGCCGGATCGGCACGGCCGCCGTCGACACCCTGCCCGAGCCGGTGGCGCGGGCCGTGCAGCGGGTTCGCGCCGAGTACGCCGATCGGCCGTTCCGCGCCCCGGAGGCGGACCGTCTCGTCGAACTGGGCCTGGGACCCCGGGAGATCGGCGCGGCGGTACGGGCCGGCGCGCTGCTGCGGCTGGCCGACACCGTGGTGCTGCTGCCCGACGCGCTCGACGCGGCGGTCACCGTCCTCGCCGGGTTGCCCCAGCCGTTCACCCTGTCGGCGGCCCGGCAGGCGCTGGACACCACCCGACGGGTGGCGGTGCCTCTGCTGGAACTGCTGGACCGGCGTGGCGCGACCCGTCGGCTGCCCGACGACGCGCGGGTCGTCGTCACCTGAACGCCGGTTCGGACGCGCCCGTGCCGCAGGACCGGCCGTGGTAACCGCGCTCATCGTGGTGCCGGGTGGGCTCACCGGTGCCGTGACTGCTCGTGACGCCGCAAGGGCCCGAGTCGGCCATTACCCTGCGTGCCGTCGGTGGGTCCTCGCCCACCGACCTGCGACCCCTTTGCTCTGCTTCAACAGAGGAAACAGGCACTTAGGGTCACATTGATGGGTCCTGTGTGTGAGATGCGTCCACCAAGTTTGCCCAGCCTGGGGCCGGTGTTGCCTCCGCTGAAGCAGAGCAAAGGGGCCGCAGAGGGTGTCGAGGGCCGGCCGGAGCCAGACGCTGCGTAGCCGAGCGACGTTCGGCGTGGATGATGACCGTGGGTGACGTTGAAGGCGCGTGCGCCGGGTGGTCGGCGAGGTGTCCCGCGAGGATGGATGAAGAAGTGCGGCCCGGGCCAGGGGCTGACGGGATCGCGTCCGGCTGGCGCGGGCTCTGCTCGGAGCGCGGCGTCCGTGCGGTCCCGTTCGGCGGCCGTACCGCCGTGGTGCCGCGCCAACCGGCCCCCAAACCGTCGGCGGTCACCTACGGTGACGCCATGGACCCTTCGGCGGTCTGGCGGGACCGGCAGCACCAGTGGCGAATCGAGGCGTACCGCGCCCCGGACCTGCGGTTCGCCATCTACGCGACGAACGGGCCCACCGAGTCGGTGCCGCTGTGGCTGTTCGGCATGACGGCGCTGGCCCGGTGGTTGATGACGCACTCCATCTCGCTTGACGACCTGGAGGTCGACTGAGCGCCGACAGCCGGAAACCGGGCCCGCGGCCGGCCGCGCTGCGGTTGAGTGACGGAAGGCGGTCGACGGGGGTGCGTGGTGGGCGGTCAGCTGGGGCAGTTGGCGCTGGTCGCCGTCCTGGTGCTGGTCAACGCCGCGCTGTCCGGCAGCGAGATGGCGCTGGTGACGCTGCGCGAGGGGCAGTTGCGACGGTTGGGTCGGCGCAGCCGGGCCGGCGAGCGGCTGGTACGGCTGTCCCGGGACCCGAACCGTTATCTGGCCACCATCCAGCTCGGCATCACCCTGGCCGGGTTCCTCGCCTCGGCGGCGGCCGCCGTGTCCCTCGCCCAGCCGCTGGTCGGCCCGTTGGGTTTCCTCGGCGCGGCGGCCCGTCCGGCCGCGGTGCTGCTGGTGACGGTGGCCCTCACCTTCGCCACGCTGGTGGTGGGCGAGTTGGCGCCGAAGCGCCTCGCCATGCAGCGCGCCGAACGGTGGGCGCTGCTCAGCGCCGGCCCACTGGACCTGCTCGCCCGGGTGTCCCGCCCGGCGGTGTGGCTGCTCAGCTCGACGACCGACGTGGTGGTCCGGCTGGCCGGCGGGAACCCACGGGCCAGTCGTGAGGAGACCACCGAGGAGGAGCTGCGGGAGATGCTGGCCACCCAGCGGGGACTGTCGGCGCAGCAGCGGGAGATCCTGACCGGCGCGTTCGACATCGCCGGTCGGACGCTGCGGGAGATCCTGGTGGCCCGGCGGGAGGTGACCACGTTGCGGGCCGACCTGCCCGCCCACGAGGGGGTTCGTCTGCTCGGCGTCAGCGGCCGGTCCCGTGCTCCGGTCACCGGCCTGGGCGGCCTCGACGAGGTGGTCGGCGTGGTGCACATCCGCGACCTGGTCCGGGCCGAGGCCGGCACGGTGGGGGAGCGGGCCCGGCCGCCGCTGCTGCTGCCGGTCACCCTGCCGGTCGCCGACGCGCTGCGCTGCCTGCGCCAGGAACACCAGCAGATGGCCCTGGTCGTGGACGAGCACGGCGGCATCGACGGCATCGTCACGCTGGAGGACCTGCTGGCCGAGGTCGTCGGCGAGCTGTACGACGAGACCGACCGCGACATGCGGAGTGTGGTCCGGGAGTCGGACGGATCGCTGCTGGTGCCCGGTGACTTTCCCCTGCACGATCTGCCCGACGTGGGGGTGCGACTGAGCTTCCCGCTGTCCCGGGAGTACACGACGATCGCGGGGCTGGTGCTGTCACGGTTGCGGCACCTGCCGGGGTCGGCCGGCGAGACGGTGCGGTTGCCCGGGTTGACCATCGAGGTGGTGGAGGTCGCCGACCGGGCGGTACGGCGGGTACGGCTGCGTGGCTTCGTCACCGAGCGGTGAGTTGGCACCCAAAAGAGGGACAACCCGCGCAAAAATGCACCGGACGGTCGGGGCGCGCCTACGGTGCGGTACGTGAAGGACCGAGGGTTACGTACGTTCGTCACCGTCCTCGCCGGCCTCGCGGTGATCTATTTCGGCAGCACGGGCCGCAGCCCCGAGGAGGGCCGTCGCATCTCCGGCGGCGTCATCGTCCTGGCGCTGCTCGCCGCGCTGCTGGTGTGGCACCTGACCCGACCGGGGGACAAGACCGTCAAGTGAGCGGCTCAGCCGGCGGCGACGCGGGCGACCTCACCGGCGGACTCCTCGCCCAGCGCCACCCGCACCAGCGCCGAGGCGAGCCGACCGAACTCTGGCTCGTCGACCAGGGAGGCCAGCCGGTCCGGTGAGCCGGGCAGGCCCAGGCGCTTGGCGCCGGCGAGGGCCCGACGGTCGGCGTACGGGCGCACGTCGGACCAGACCCCCTGCGCCTCGCGCAGGTAGATGTCCGCGCCGGTGGGCCCGATGCCGGGGAACTCGGTGAGCCGGCGACGCAGGCCCGCCGGGTCGCCCTGGGCGTCGCGGTGCAGCCGACGCAGATCGCCGTGCCACCGGTCCAGACACAGTCGGGCGCCGGTGCCCAGCATGGTGGCGGTGCGTTCGTCGTAGCGGCGGTAGTGACCACGGCCCAGCGCGTCGACCCGCTGCTGCCAGCTCGCCGCCTCCATGGCCTGCGGTGTGCGGTAGCCGGCCGCGAACAGCTCCCGCGCGGCGTCCACCGCGACGCACGCCCGGATGCGGGTGCTCAGCAGCGTGGCCAGCACCAGCAGCTGGTACAGCGGGCCGGGACGGTCGGCGAGCCGGATGCCGGCCTCCTCGGCGTACGTGTCGCCCCGCCGGTCCAGCAGGACCCGCACCACCGCTCGATCGTCACCCACACCACGCGGGTACCCACCGCACGCCCGGCTAGCCCTCCCGACGCCCGCCAGGACCGGAATGTGGCCGGATCCGACGGGTATGCGGGCGGTGGAGGCGGTCGATGCCGCCTGCCGTACCGGGAGGGAGACGCTCGTGGTGAACCCGCAGCAGGAGGAGTTCCGGCGTAACGCCAAGGGAGCGACCAGCCAGGACAGCAAGGGGCCTGGACCGTCGGGTCATCCGCTCAACCGTGGCTCGTCGCGCGGCGACGCCGGCCGGCCGGTGCCCAAGGGGCAGGTGTCGCCGTACGGCCCGGCGGGTGAGCCGGTCGCCGAGGACGACAGCGACACCCGCTCCTAACGACCGTTACCTGACGGCCGCCGCAACCTGTTCCAGGTGGCGGCGGCCGTCAGCCCGTACGCCACGTGCGGAATGATGTCGGAGATCCAGTCCGAGCGCCGCCAGGTCCGGGGATCGCTGATGCCCAGCGCCGTGATGGACCCGTCGGTCATCGCCATGACGCCGGCGCCGAGCACGCCGGTGGCCATCGGCAGCGGCTGCCGTCGGCCCCCGGCGTAGAGCGCGAACGCCATGCCGGCGGCGATGCCCAGCCCGTACCCGATCAGAGGCCCGAGCCCCGAGCGGCGGGTGGCCGCCCGGGGCTCCGGTCCCAGGTCCACGTGCGCGATATGGGCCAGCTTGTCGACGGTCTGCTCCGGGGTGCTGCTCGCCGGCCGCGCCCGCAGCGCGATGTCGAGGTAGCCGACCACGTTCAGCGCGGTGCTGCCGACCGCGCCGGCGATCGCGCCGTCGGCCAGGTCGACGCCCCTCACTTCGGGTCGCCCGGTTCGCGTTCGCTCTTGGGACCGTACGTGCGCTCACCGCGGACGACGCCCCGTTGGCCGCGATCCTCCTGCAGGATCCGGTTGGCGACCTGATTGGCCTTGCCGTCGGGTACCCGACGTCCGGAGTCGTCGATCGCGTTGCGCAGGCGCGCCCGCTGCTTGTCGTACGCGTTGCTGCCCGGCCGTGGTCCTGGCATCTGCTGCCTCCTTCGTCGCCGTTGGCGTACGGCGGCCGTCTACCCGTTGGGCGGCGGACCAACCCCGGGCGTCAGTCGGGGCCGCGTACCACCTCGACCGGGCAACGCGCGTGGTGCAGCGCCGACTGGCTTACCGACCCCAGCAGCAACCCGGTCACCTCGCCGCGCCCCTGCCCCCCGACGACCAGCAGTTGCGCGTCACCGGACGCCTCGGCGAGCACGGCGCCGGCGCGTCCCCGGATCGCCCGGCACGTCAGACGCAACCCCGGATGACGTGCGGCCAGGCCATCCAGCCAGCCGCCGAGCAGCCGCTCCTGCTCGCCGTGCAACCGCGCCTCGTCGTACACCAGGGGTTGCAGGTCGCCGGGACCGCTGCTGCCGGGGTGCCGGTAGGCGTGCACCGCGCGCAGCGGCACGCCGCGCGCCACCGCGGCCTCGGCGGCGAGCAGCGACGCCGGTGAGCCGTCCAGCCCCACCACCACCGGACCATCGGGGCGTTGCTCGCCGCGGGCGACCAGCACCGGGCAGTCGGCGTACGCGCTGACCTGCACCGCCACCGAGCCGACGACGAGCGCGGAGAAGCCGCCCAGTCCCCGGTCGCCGAGCACGATGAGCGCGGCGGTCGGGGACTCGCCCACCAGCACCGCGGCGGCCTCGCCGTCGATGATCTCCCCGGAGACCGTCAGCCCGGGTGTGGTCGCCTCGGCCTCGGCCACGGCGGCGGCGACCAACTCCTCTGCCCGCTCGCGCAGGCCGGCGCCCGGCGGCGCGTCGGGCGCAGGTGCCACCGGCACTCGTAGCAGCGGCCAGATGAAACCGTGCACCACCCGCAGCGGCCGGTGCCGGCGGACCGCCTCGGCCGCGGCCAGGCGTACGGCGCGCAGGGACGCCCGCGAGCCGTCCACGCCGACCACCACCGCCGCGCTGTCCGCCGCGTTCACCGCCTCACCCCCGCCGGGCCAGTATCGCGGGCGTGGCGGCGCGGCGGAGCGATACCGCCGCTCGGGCACCGGTCGGTACGCTGGCGACGACCCGAGGGGAGGGGCGTCCACGTGGCCGCCGCGACCGCCTTCGAGCAGGCGTACGGGCCGGTCTTCGCGGAGCTGCGGGCGTTTCTCGGCCGGGCGGTCCGGGCGATCGTCGAGCAGGGCGTGGACGGTTTCCTGGTCTTCGGGGCGGGGGTGCTGCTGCGCCGGTGCACGCCGAGCTCGGACGGAATCGTCCCGGTCAACCGCTGGCGGCCCGCCGGCGTGCCGGTGGACGTGCCGGACGCCTCCCACGGCGTCCCGGCCACGCGCGGCGCCGACTGACCCGCGACGACGGGTTGTCCGGGGCTCTCCGTATGATGCTTGCCCTGTAGCAAGTTTTGGAGGGACGGCCAAGCATGGTGGACGCGCCGGACGGGGTGTCGCGCGCTCTGCGCGAAGCCGCGCCCGACCAGTTGGCGGAGGCGGCGGACCGGGCGATCCGGGCGGCGTTGGGCGCGTTGCGCACCGACGTGTTCGTCGCCGACTACCGGATCAGCGGGCTCTGGCCCGTACTGGATCCGGACCTGCCGGCGGCCGGGGCCCTGGCCCGGCACACCGTGGCGCAGCGCTGCTTCTCCAGCCAGCAGCCGGTGCGCGACGGTCTCGAGGACGGCGCCTGCCGGCTCTACCTGCCCCTGACGGTGTGGGGGGAGCGCCTCGGCGTGCTGCTCATCGAGCTGCCGACCATGCCCGGCCCGGCGGTCACCGGCCGTGCCACCGACATCGCCGGGGACCTGGCGGTGGCGATGCGGGCCGCGGACCGGGAGACCGACCGGTACCGCCGGGCCCGTCGTCGGGAGCGGCTCAGCATGGCCGCCGAGATGCAGTGGGACCTGCTACCCGGGCGCAGCGTGGCACACCGCTGCTTCCACCTGGCCGGGCAGTTGGAACCGGCGTACACCGTCGGGGGAGACCACTTCGACTGGTCGTTGGACGGGGATCGGCTCACCCTGACGGTGCTCAACGGCGAGGGCAACGGCCTGGCCGCGTCGCTGCTGACGGCGGTCACCGTCAACGCCATGCGCAACGCCCGCCGCTCCGACGGCGGCCTCGTGGAGCAGGCGGAGCTGGCCTCGGACACGGTCTACTACCAGCACCGGGGCCGTCGACACGTGGCCACGTTGCTGCTGGAGCTGGACATCGTCACCGGGCGAATACGGGCGGTCGACGCCGGTTCGCCGCACCTGCTGCGGATGCGCGGCGCGACCGTCGAGCCGATGACGCTGGACCAGCAGTTGCCGCTGGGCATGTTCGCCGAGACCCGCTACGAGGTGCAGGAGTTCCACCTCGCGCCGGGTGACCGGATCTTCGTGGTCAGCGACGGGGTGTGGGCGGCCGAGCCGGCGGGCCGGGAGCCGTACGGCCAGCGAATGATGGCGCGGTCGCTGCGCGCCACTCGGTTGCAGCCGGCGACCGAGGCGGTTGGTACGGTGATGCGCGAACTACACGCTTACCACGCGGATTCCGATTTGCGCGACGACGCCGTCGTCGTCTGCCTCGACTGGCATGGTCCGCGTGGGCGGGATGGCGGATGAGAGTCGCCGCCACCGTCCCGGGCGGGCACCAGCGCGACGACGGCAGGGGACATCGGGTGGAGCGACCGACGGATCTCGCCGCGGCGATCAACGCGGCCGCAGAGACGCTGATCGCCGTGCTCGACTCGGCGGCGTCGCGGCACCAGGTTCCACCGACGCAGTTGCGGGTGCTGATGCTGATCAGCGGTCGGCCGGAGACCAATGTCAACGGGCTGGCGGAGTTGCTGGACGTGGTGCCCTCCTCGGCCAGCAGGCTGTGCGACCGGTTGGAGGCGACCGGCCTGTTGCGTCGCGTGGCGGATCCGCGCGACCGGCGGGAGGTGCGGTTGGTCCCGACGGCCGCCGCGTTGACGCTGCTGGGGGAGTTGGCGGCGCGCCGGCAGCGCGCGGTGCAGGCCGTGTTGGACAGGATGCCGCCCCGGACGCAGCACGACCTGTTGGCGTCCCTGTTGGCGTTCGGCCGCGCGGCCACGCAGACGGTGCCGGAGCAGCAGGCCGACCAGGCAGCGGTCCAGACGGCCTGACGTGTTCCACTAGTATCCTAGGACGGCTTAGCGGTCGTGATCCACACCACACCGCCACACCACCGCGCCGACAGCGCACGGCGGCCGGGCCGCCGACGAGAGCCCGATATAGTGGCAGCGCACTTACCCGGCCCGCGATCTCGGAGATCGCGGGCCGTATCAGGGCAGAGGTCCCGTCCCGGGGCCGCAGGGGAGCCGGTGGTTGCCGGCCCGACAGCGCGTACGACCTCCGCCGCGCCCGATCTCGGCCTGGCGTCGGGGCGTGCCGTGAAGGAGGTTCGGTGTCGCGTCGGCCGGCTCAGGCAGAGCACCCGCGGGACACCGGCGACCAGGCGCCCGGCGACCAGGTGCTCACCCTGCCCAACCTGATCAGCTTCGGACGGCTGCTGGGCGTACCCCTGTTCCTCTATCTCTTCCTGGTGGCCCGGGCGGACGTCGCGGCGGTCGTGGTGCTGGCCATCGGCGGCACCACCGACTGGGTCGACGGGTGGATCGCCCGCCGACTGCGGCAGGTGAGCCGGCTCGGTGAGCTGCTCGACCCGCTCGCCGACCGGCTCTACATCCTCGCCACGCTGCTGGCCTTCACCGCCCGCGAGGTGGTGCCGTGGCAGTTCACGGCCGCGCTGCTGGCCCGGGAGCTGCTGCTGCTCGGTTCGCTGGCGGTGCTGCGCCGCTTCGGGTACGGGCCGCCGCCGGTGCACTACGTGGGCAAGACCGCCACGTTCCTGCTGCTCGCGGCGTTCCCGGTGCTGCTGCTGGCCACCGAGTGGAGCGCGGCGGCGACGGCCACGGCCGCGATCGGCTGGGGGTTGGCCTGGTGGGGGCTGGTGCTCTACTGGGTGGCCGGCGCGATGTACGTGGTGCAGGCGTCGCGGTTGGTGCGTGGGGCACGTGACCGGGGAGCGGCCGCGTGAGCGCGACGCCGCCGCCTCGGCCCCGCCCGGATCGGGTGTACGCGCCGGACTTCCTCACCGAGTTGTTCCGCAACCCGCTGGACCCGGGGTACGCGGACGCGGCCGCCGCGCGCCGGCGGGGGTCGTCTCCGGACGCGCCCCGGGGCTGGGCGGCGCGGTCGGTCGGCCTGATCGTGGTGGTGGTGCTGGGTTTCCTGTTCGCGGTGGCGTACCGCCAGACGATGGCGGACGAGCCGGGGCGCGCCCAGGCGCGTTCGGGGCTGGTGGCGCAGATCAAGGAGCGGGAGAGCCAGACCGACCGGTTGTCGGCGCGCGCGGACCAGTTGCGTGAGGAGGTCAGCCGGCAGCGGGACGCGGCGTTGAGCGGTTCGGCCGCGGCGCGTCTGCGGGACCTGGAGGCGAGCACCGGGCTGGGTCGGGTGCGGGGTGACGGTGTGGTGGTGCGCCTGGCGGACGCTCCGGGTAACGCGGACGCGGTGACCGGTGCGGGCGCGGGGCCGCCGCGGGTGTTGTACAGCGATCTGCAGGGTGTGGCGAACGCGTTGTGGAGCGCCGGCGCGGAGGCGATCGCGATCAACGGCCAGCGGTTGACGTCGACGTCGACGATTCGTTCGGCGGGTGAGGCGATCCTGGTGGATTTCCGGCCGGTGACAGGGCCGTACGAGGTGTCGGCGACGGGTCCGGGGTCGATGCGGCGCAAGTTCGAGGACAGTCGGAACGCGGCGCTGATGCGGGAGGTCGCGCAGAAGACCGGGTTGTCGTTCGGTGTGCGGGAGGCGGAGGACCTCACCCTGCCGGCGGCTCCGGAGCCGCAGCTACGCTACGCCAAGCCGTCGGTCAGTCCGAGCCCTTCGGGGGCGGGTGGCCGGTCTGGCAGTCCTGGGTCGTCGGGTTCGCCGGGGACCGCTAGTCCTTCCGGAGGTGGCGGATGATCGCGGTGCTGGCGTTGCTCGCCGGTGTGGTGCTCGGGGTGTGGCTTGATCCCACGGTGCCGTCGGCGTTGCAGCCGTACCTGCCGATCGCGGTGGTGGCCGCGTTGGACGCGGTGTTCGGTGGGGTGCGGGCGAAGTTGGACCGCATCTTCGACGACAAGCAGTTCGTGGTGTCGTTCATCTCGAACGTGCTGGTGGCGGGCCTGATCGTGTATCTGGGTGACCAGTTGGGCGTGGGTGGGCAGTTGTCTACCGGTGTGGTGGTCGTGCTCGGTGTGCGGATCTTCGGAAATGTGGCGGCGATCCGCCGGCACCTGTTCCGGGCGTAGGTTTGACAGCGATGAGCGACGAGCAGGATGAGACGGGGACGGGCTGGCCGCAGCCGGCGGTGCCGGGGCGGCCCGGTGGGCCGGCGGGTGAGCCGGATCCGCGGCCGGACGCGCCGGATCCGGACGAGTTGAGTCCGTTGGCGCCGCGCGAGCCGGTGTCGCAGCCGCAGCCGGACGACGCGGAGCCGCAGCCGGCCGATGATGGGGCGACGGTGGACCTGCGCGCGGTGTCGCGCGCGGGGGAGCCGGCGGTGTCGTCGGACGAGCCGGACGTGCCCGAGGTGCTGCCGGCCGCGCCCGAGGTGACCGGTCGGTCGCGGTGGAGCGCGGCCGGGGTGATGATCGCGGTGTTGTTGGCGTTGCTGGGCTTCACGCTGGTGGTGCAGTTGAAGACGACGTCGACGGATCCGACGTTGGGGGCGACGCGTCAGGAGGACCTGGTGCGGATCCTGTCGGACCTGGACGCGCGGGAGAGTCGCCTGCAGCAGGACATCCGGGCGTTGGAGGACAGTCAGCGGCAGTTGGCCTCGGGTGAGCAGGGTCGGCAGGCGGCGTTGGACGAGGCGACGCGTCGGGCGGACGAGCTGGGGATTCTGGCGGGTACGTTGCCGGCGGTGGGTCCGGGGTTGACGGTGCAGTTCTCCAGCGGGGTGAAGCCGATCACGGCGAACCGGGTGTTGGACGCGGTGCAGGAGTTGCGGGGCGCGGGCGCGGAGGCGATGCAGATCTCCGGTGGTGACCGTGCGACGGTGCGGGTGATCGCGTCGACGTACTTCCTGGATGGGGAGAACGGGTCGTTGATGGTGGAGGGGCGTCGGTTGACGGGTCCGTACACGATCACGGTGATCGGTGATCCGGCGACGATGCGTACGGCGTTGAACATTCCTGGTGGGGTGGTGGCGTCGGTCCGGGGTGACGGCGGTAACGTGACGTTTGGGGAGCGTGAGGTTGCCGAGGTTTCGGCGCTGCACGTGCCGACCAAGTAGGAAACACGCCCGTCCGGTCTGCTGACCGGCGCGGCCGCGCCGGGCCCGGGTGGTCCGGGGCACGATGGATGAGGACGCGTCTGGTGATTCCCGAGGATCTGCGATACACCGCCGAGCATGAGTGGGTGGCGGGTGACGGCACCGGTTCGATCCGGGTCGGCATCACGCACTTCGCGCAGGACGCGCTGGGTGACATCGTGTACGTGCAGTTGCCGGAGGCGGGTGCGGTCGTGGCGGCCGGTGACTCGTTGGGTGAGATCGAGTCGACCAAGAGCGTGTCGGAGATCTACGCGCCGGTCGCGGGTACGGTGGCGGCGCGGAACGAGGCGCTGGGTGACACTCCTGAGCTGATCAACACGGATCCGTACGGTGAGGGTTGGTTGGTGGAGATCACGCCGACTGATCCGACGGCGACCGACGGGTTGCTCACGGCGGGCGCGTATCAGAAGATCACCGAAGGCTGAGTGTGCTTGATCCGGCGTGCGGGATGTCTGCGCGCGTCCGGTTGCCCTGCATTTCGGCGCTGGCTAGGCTCGCCCAGTCGACCGAGAAGAACCCATTAGTTGTGCGTTGCGGAATTGCCTTCCCGGGCACGGGGAGCCAGCCGCCGGGTGTTGGAGTGCCCGGCGGCCAGACCCGCCATTACCCGACGCCGACCGAACAGATCCGTGAGGTGGTCCCATGACGCGCCCAGACGACGAGTTCCCCCCGCTCGACGTCACTTCGACGCTCAATCTCGGCTCGCTCGACGAAGTGCTGGAGGGGCCGGACACCGATGTGGTGCCGAGCCGGATGTCCGGTTCGTTGCCGCCGGGTATGGCGCTGCTGGTGGTTCGTCGCGGCCCGAATGCGGGTGCCCGGTTCTTGTTGGACCACGACGTGACGACCAGTGGCCGGCATCCGGACAGTGACATCTTCCTCGATGACGTGACGGTGTCGCGTCGGCACGCGGAGTTCCACCGTGATGGTGGGACGTTCACGGTGCGGGACGTGGGTAGCCTCAATGGCACGTACGTGAATCGTGAGCGGGTCGAGGCGGCCACGTTGAGCAATGGTGACGAGGTTCAGATCGGTAAGTTCCGGGTGGTGTTCATCGCCGGTCCGCGCCCGGAGGAGGAGGCCGGCCGGGGGTGAACGAGCCTGCGGCCTCCACGCCACCCGGGGCGGCCCGGTCCCAGCCGCTGATGAGCATCGGTGAGGTGCTGGGTCAGTTGCGGGTGGATTTCCCGGACACCACGATTTCGAAGTTGCGGTTCCTCGAGGCCGAGGGGCTGGTTGAGCCGCAGCGGACGGCTTCGGGTTACCGGAAGTACAGCTGGGACGATGTGGCGCGGTTGCGGTTCGTGTTGACCGCGCAGCGGGACAGGTACCTGCCGTTGCGGGTGATCCGTGAGCAGTTGGCCGAGTGGGATTCGTCCGGTGAGCAGCCGGAGCGGTCGCGGCCGGCGTTGGTGGCGGTGGGGCCTGACGGTGCGGTGCCGGGTCGGGAGTCGGCGGAGCCGGCCGAGTCGTCGCAGGTGCGGCTCGGCCGGGCTGAGTTGGTGGCCCGCAGTGGGATCGACGAGTCGACGCTTGTGGAGTTGGAGCGGCTCGGTGTGCTGGTGTCGGATCCGCCGGGGTGGTATGACGCGGATGCGTTGATCATCGCGTCGGCGGTGGCGGGTCTGGCGGCGTACGGGTTGGAGCCGCGGCATCTGCGGGGTTATCGGACTGCGGCCGATCGTGAGGTCGGGTTGTTCGCGCAGTTGGTGGCGCCGTTGGCGCGGCAGAGTGACCCGGCGGCGCGGGCGCGGGCGGCGGAGACGGCGCGGGAGTTGGTGGCGTTGTCGGAGCAGTTACACGCGGCGTTGGTGCGGGTGGGGTTGCGGTCGACGTTGGGTCGGTGAGGTGCCCGGCAGGTGCGGCGGAGCGGAAAGATCTCTTCTCCGAAGCGTGCCGTAGGCTTGCCGGGGTAACCCCTTTCTGGCGCGGACGTGGTGCTGTAGCGCATGGGACGGCCGTGTTGCGGTCCGTGTACCGTGCAGGGAAGGGCGCGGTGCGTAGGTTGACGACGACACGGAGGCGGCGGTGCGCGAGCTGAGCGTGGTCGGAGTTCGGGTGGAGCTGCCCAGCAACCAGCCGATCGTCCTGCTCAGGGAGGTCGAGGGCGACCGCTATCTGCCGATCTGGATCGGTGCGGTGGAGGCCACGGCTATCGCTTATGAGCAGCAGGGGGTCAAGCCGGCCCGTCCGTTGACGCATGATCTTCTGCGGGATGTGTTGGCGGCGTTGCAGGCGCCGTTGCAGGCGGTGGAGATCACCGAGCTCAAGGAGAACGTGTTCTACGCCGATCTGTTGATCGGTGACGGGGTGCGGGTGTCGGCGCGTCCGAGCGATTCGATCGCGTTGGCGTTGCGGGTTGGTGCGCCGATTCGTTGTGCCGAGCAGGTCCTCAGCGAGGCGGGGATCGTTATCCCTGACGAGCAGGAGGATGAGGTGGAGAAGTTCCGCGAGTTCCTGGAGCAGGTGCGTCCGGAGGACTTCGCGGGCTGAGCGGTTCGGGTCCCCGGCTGGTGTCACGGTGGGTGACGCCGGCGCGTGGTTGGTGATCTTTCTCGGTGGCTGCGCGGCGTGTCGCGCCGGTTCCTCCGCGGTAACCCCTGAAGGTGGCGTTAGGGTTGCCGTGTCGAGGGGTGCGCGTCGCAGGAAACGATGCGTCGCCGCACTGACGGGGAGGTTGTCCGCATGCACGAGCCGCAGGATCCCGATCCGGGTACACAGGTGAACGAGCCGGGTGTGACGCCTGAGGGTGACGGCTCGGTGGGCTACCGAGGTGTGACGGCGTGCCACGCGGTGGGCATCAGTTATCGGCAGTTGGACTACTGGGCTCGGACGACGTTGGTGGTGCCGAGCGTCCGGGACGCGTCGGGTTCGGGGACCCAGCGGTTGTACTCGTTCCGCGATCTGGTGGTGTTGAAGGTCGTGAAGCGGTTGTTGGATGCGGGGGTGTCCCTGCAGAACATCCGTAAGGCGATCGAGGCGCTGCGGTCGCGTGGTGTGGAGGATCTGGCGGGTATCACGCTGATCTCTGACGGGACGACGGTGTACGAGTGCCGGTCCCCGGAGGAGGTGGTCGACCTGTTGCAGGGTGGGCAGGGCGTGTTCGGGATCGCGATCGGTGGGGCCTTCAAGGAGATCCAGGGGTCGTTGTCGCATCTGCCGGCGGAGCCGGCGGCGAGCGGCCCGGCGGAGCCGGTGGTGGGGTCCTCGTCGGATCCGGTGGGCGACGAGTTGGCGGCGCGGCGGGCGCGGCGGCGCGCGGGTTGAGTAGCGCTGCGCGTCTGTCGGTGCGCGGTCCGTTGGTGTGGGTGACTTTTTTGGGCACGCCCGTCTGGTAACTGTGGGTCAGGGCGGTCGACGTCGGGTGGCCGTTCCCCGGTCGATGAATCCACGGTGGACACTTTCTGTGGTGCTCCGGTTGCGGTGGGTGGAATCTCGGGTGGACGGCGGTGACGGTGTGTGTCCACCAGTTGTCGGGAATCGGATAGGGGGGCCCTGACCGGAGGTTGCGGGCACGCTATGGTCCGTCACGGTCCCCGCCGTGGTGCCCCGTGGCACGCGGGTGTCGCGTCGGTGGCCGTAGCCCCTGCGCGTCAGCGCGCGCGACCTTTCACCCCGGAAGGAACGACCGTGACGGTTACGGAAGAGACCGCTGCCGCCTCGCACTACGACCGCATCGGCGGCGCGAGTTCGGTGAAGGCGGCCGTCGAACTGTTCTACGACAAGGTCCTCGCCGATCCCGAGCTGGCGGGCTATTTCGCCACTGTGGACATGGCGACGCAGCGTCGGCACCTGGCGTTGATGTTGGCGGTGGTGTTGGGCGGCCCGAACGAGTACGCGGGTCGCGGTCTGGCCGAGGCGCACCAGCCGCTGGGCATCCCGGCGGAGCACTACGCGAAGGTGGGCGTGCACCTGATCACGACGCTGACGGAGTTGGGTGTGCCGGCCGACGTCCTGGACCACGTGCGTGTGGTGCTGGGGCAGGTGCAGGACCAGGTGGTGTCCACCGGAGAGCGTCCGGGCGTCTGAGCGTGGACGCGGCCCGACTCAAGCAGAGTTGGTCCCTCGTCGCCGCACACGGCGACGAGGTGCCGCTCTACTTCTATTCGACGTTGTTCCTGGCCCATCCCGAGACGCGGCAGATGTTCCCGACGAACATGGCGGGGCAGCGGGATCGCCTCGTCACCGCGTTGGGGCACATCGTGTCGCATGTGGACCAAGTCGATCGGCTGGTGGGTTTCCTGCAGGACCTCGGCGCGGACCACCGCAAGTTCGCGGTGCGCGCGGAGCACTACCCGGCGGTCGGTGAGGCGCTGCTGGCGACGTTGCAGCATTTCCTGGCCGAGCAGTGGACCGACGAGCTGGCTCAGGACTGGGCGGGCGCGTACGGGTTGGTCGCGCAGGTGATGACGGAGGCGGCGCAGGCCGCCGAGGCGGTGAACCCGCCGTGGTGGGTGGCGGAGATCGTGGCCCACGAGCGGCGGGCGTTCGACGTCGCGGTGATGACGGTGCGTCCGCAGTACCTGTTGCCGTTCACTCCGGGTCAGTCGATCGGGGTGTCGCATCCGTCGGTGCGGTCGTGGCGGTACTACTCGCCGGCGAACGCGCCGCGCGCGGACGGCACGTTGGAGTTGCATGTGCGGGCCGCTCCGGGTGGCGCGGTGTCGTCGCGGCTGGTGTACGGCTCGGCGGTGGGTGACCGTGTCAATCTGGCCGCGCCGGTGGGGGAGCGGTTGGCGTTGTGGTCGGCGGGTTCCAGTGACCTGTTGTTGTTGACCTCGGGCACGGGTTGGGCGCCGATGAAGGCGTTGGTGGAGCAGATCGCCGCGGAGGGCGCCCGTCGTCGGGTGGACCTGTATGTGGGTGCGCGGTCGCGCAGCGAGTTCTACGACAGTGACGCGATCGACAAGATGGCGTCGTCGTTCCCGTGGTTGACGGTGACGTACGTGGTGGGCGCGGACGTGAACCGGCCGGGTGAGTTCGTGCAGGCGGTGGACCGGGCGTTGGCCGATGGTGACTGGCGTTCGCGGCACGTGTACGTGTGCGGGTCCGACGAGATGGTGTCGCATGCGGCGCAGACGTTGGCGCGGGCGGGTTACCACGAGGGTCAGGTGCATCACGAGGGTCTGGGCAAGCAGTGGTACGGCCCGGCGTGGCGTACGGCGGTCCAGCAGTCGAGTTCAGGGGGTGACCAATGAGCGCGAGCCCGATCAGCCGGTACGACGGGATCCAGGTGTCCGGCGGTGTGCAGGTGCGGATGACCTCCGACCGGGTTCGGCGGTGGGAGTTCGGTACGGCGCCGTTCGCGCGCCGGGGCTATGACCACGCGGACGTGGACCGGTTCCGGGTGCAGATCGCCGACGAGTTGGATCTGTTGGCGACGCAGATCGCGCATCTGCGGGCGGAGAACGAGCGGCTGACCGATCGGGTGGAGTTGCACCGCCACGGGGTGATCCCGAGCGCGGGGGCGGCGGCGAAGGTGCCGGCGGCCAAGGAGGTGAACCTGCTGTCGGCGGCGCAGCGGGAGGCCGAGCAGATCATCGCGCAGGCGCACGACTACGCGCGGCGGGTCGCGGAGTACGCCCGGGTGCAGTACGAGAGTTACATGCGGGCGGCGGCGGAGGAGGCGAAGCAGGAGGCCGAGCGTGCGGTGGCGGAGTACCGCAGTTCGGCCGGGTCGAGCTTCGACGACTCGGTGGCGACCCGGGAGGCGTTGCGGATCTTCGGCGAGATGATGGTGTCGCACATGCAGGCGGCGGCGCGGCACCTGGACGACGGCAGTGAGCAGTTGGTGCGCACGATGGACCGGATCGCGAAGGAGACGCCGGGGGCGCCTTTCGTGGGTGGCGCGGTGGGGCAGACGGCGTTGCCGCGTCACCACCAGCGCTGAACACCTGGCGGGTGGGGCCTTGCGTGTGAGGCCCCACCCCCGGTCGAGGTTCAGGTGGTGGCGGCGTGGATCGCGTCGGCGATCGGGGTGGGTCCGTCGACGAGTTCCAGGGTCGTCCCGGCGGTTCGGGGTTCGTCCAGGAGCGCGGTGAGCACGAGGGCGACGTCGGCGCGGCTGATGGCGCCCCGGCCGGCGTGTGGGGTGAGGGTGACGTGCCCGGTGGGTCCGTCGTCGGTGAGGCGGCCGGGGCGCAGGACCGTCCAGGCCAGGTCGCGGCCGCGTAGGTCGTCCTCGGCGGCGCGTTTGGCGCGCAGGTAGGCGGCCCACACGTCGTCGGTGCCGGCGGCGGGTGGCCGGTCCACGCCCATCGAGGAGACCAGCAGGTAGCGGTGGACTCCGGCGCGGGTGGCGGCGTCGGCGAGCAGCGCGGCGGCGGCCCGGTCGACGGTGTCCTTGCGGGCGGCGCCGCTGCCGGGACCGGCGCCGGCGGCGAAGATGACCGCGTCGGCGTCGTACAGGTGCGCGGCGACCTCGTCGACGTCGGCGTGTTCCAGGTCGCAGAGGACCGGGGTGGCACCTACGGCGCGTAGGTCGTCGACGTGGTCGGGGTTGCGGATCAGGCCGACGGCGGTGTCACCGCGCGCGGTGAGGTGCCGCTCCGTCAGCAGGGCGATCTTGCCGTGGCCTCCGGCGATGACGACACGCATGGGCCCAACCTACCGGCACCCGCCGGGCTTGACCTTGACCTGTGGGCAACCCCCAGTGTGGGGTGCGCCGGTCACGGTGACCGGCGCGAGGAGGAACCCGACGTGGGGTTGCTGACGATCGGGGCGTTCGCCCGGGCGGCGGGTCTGACGCCGAAGGCGTTGCGCCTGTACGGCCGGGTGGGGGTGCTGGTGCCGGCGGCGGTGGACGCGGAGTCCGGGTACCGGCTCTACGACGCGCGGCAGGTGCCGCTGGGCCGGCTGGTGGCTCAGCTGCGTCGTATCGGCATGCCGCTGGCGCAGATCCGCACCGTGTGTGCTCTGGAGCCGGCGGCGGCGGCCGAGATGGTCACCGCGTACTGGCGGCGGGTGTCGGTCGACACCGCCGCCCGCGCGCGGCTCGCCGCCCTCCTCGTGCGGGACCTGTCCGAGGGGAGCACCACCATGTCGTCGATGAGTGTCCGTTACGCCACCGGCTGTGAGACCGGGATCGCCCGCGACAGCAACGAGGACGCCGCGTACGCCAACGAGCGGTTGCTCGCCGTCGCCGACGGTGTGCGGGGGCCCGGCGGCGCTGCCGCCAGCGCCGCCGCCATCGACGCGCTCGCGTCGCTGGACCTCACCGACGGGTCGGCGGCGGAGATGGTGACGGCGTTGGCCGGCGCGGTCACCGACGCCGACCGGGCCGTGCGGAGGCTGGCGACCGACGAGCACCAGCCGGCGACGACGCTGACCGCGCTGCTGCGCAGCGGCACCCACCTGGCGTTGGCGCACGTCGGGGACACCCGGGCGTACCTGCTGCGCGACGGCGAGCTGTCGGTGTTGACCCGGGACCACACGTGGGTGCAGGCGCAGGTGGATCAGGGCAGGCTCGATCCTGCCGAGGTGGGCGCGCACCCCCAGCGGGCGTTGCTGGTGCGCGCGCTCGGCGGCGGTCGGCACGTGGAGGCCGATCTGGCGTTGCGGGTGGCGCTGCCCGGTGATCGGTACCTGCTGTGCTCCGACGGGCTGTGGGCGGTCGTCGACCGGGCTGCCCTGGCCGCGACGGTGGGCGCGGGAGCCGAGCCGGAGCGCACGGTGCGGGAGCTGATGGCCGCCGCGCGGGCCGCGGGCGCGCCCGACAACATCGCCTGTGTCGTCGCCGACGTCGTCGCGGCGTAGGCGGGTGCTCGGCATCGGGGGGTGCGCTGAGGCAGCATGAAGGGGTGACGACGAGTGTGCAGGAGTTGGCCGCGCTGGTGGCCGGCGGTCAGGTGGTCGTGCTCAGCGGGGCGGGCCTGTCCACCGAGTCGGGTATCCCGGACTATCGGGGGCCCAGCGGGGTGGCCCGCCGGCACACCCCGATGACGTTCGAGGCGTTCACCCGGGACGCGGTGGCCCGGCGGCGGTACTGGGCGCGGAGTCACCTGGGGTGGCGGTTGATCGCGCGGGCCACGCCGAACGCGGGGCACCGGGCGGTGGCACGGTTGCAGGACGCCGGTCTGGTCGACGCGGTGATCACGCAGAACGTGGACGGGTTGCACGGCGCGGCGGGCAGCGACCCGGTGGTGGAGCTGCACGGGCGCCTGGACGAGGTGACGTGCCTGGACTGCGGCAACCTGACTTCGCGCGAGGAGGTGGACCGGCGGCTGCGCGAGGCGAACCCGGACTTCGTGGCCCGGGTCGCCGCGGTCAACCCGGACGGTGATGTTGATCTCCCTGACGAGCAGGTGGCGGGGTTCCGGCCGGTGGACTGCGGGATCTGTGGGACGGGGATGCTGAAACCGGACGTGGTGTTCTTCGGTGAGACGGTGCCGCCGCAGCGGGTGGCGCGGTGTTTCGCGCTGGTGGAGCAGGCCCGGGCGGTGGTGGTGCTGGGGTCGTCGTTGACGGTCATGTCGGGTCGCCGGTTCGTGATCCGGGCCGCGAAGCAGGGCATTCCGGTGGCGATCGTCAACCAGGGGCCGACCCGGGGTGACGGGTACGCCACGGTGCGCGTCGACGCGCCGTTGGGGGAGGTGCTGCCGGTGCTCGCCGAGCGGGTGACCGGCGCGTCGGCGGTGCCGGTGTGACAGCCGCCGCGGGGTAGGACATCTGCTGGAAACACCGGCGCTGGTAGCGTTGACCATGCCGGTACCACCCACGTGGGAGAGACCGCCTCGACAGCAGGGGCGGCGCCGAAGGGGCAAATCCTCCCCGGAACCTCTCAGGCAAAAGGACCTCGTGGGCAGGCACTGTGGAGCGCTCCGGTGGGGTGTGACAGAGGGGGAGGCCGACCCGTCGACCTCGCCCGGGAGCGCCCCTGATGTCCGTAGAGCAGTTCGCCACCCGTCACATCGGCCCCGGCCCCGACGACGAGCGCCGCATGTTGGAGGTCGTCGGGCACGACTCCATCGACGAGATGATGGACGCCGCGATCCCCGAGGTGATCCGCTGGCACGGCACCCTCGACCTGCCGGACGCGGCCACCGAGGCCGAGGCCCTCGCCGAGCTGCGGGCCCTGGCGGCCCGCAACACCGTCGCCGTGTCCATGATCGGCCTGGGCTACCACGGCACGCACACCCCGGCGGTGATCCGCCGCAACGTCCTGGAGGACCCGGCCTGGTACACGGCGTACACGCCGTACCAGCCGGAGATCAGCCAGGGCCGCCTCGAGGCGCTGCTGAACTTCCAGACGATGGTCACCGACCTGACCGGCCTGGCCACCGCGAACGCCTCCATGCTCGACGAGGGCACCGCCGCGGCGGAAGCCATGACCCTCGCCCGCCGCGCGTCCAAGAGCAAGAGCGGGGTGTACGTCGTCGACGCCGACGCCCTGCCGCAGACCATCGCGGTGATCACCAGCCGGGCGGTGCCGCTCGGCATCGACGTGCGGGTCGTCGACGTCGCGCGTGACGAGTTGCCGGCCGAGTTCTTCGGCCTGCACCTGCAGTACCCGGGGGCGTCCGGCGCGGTCCGTGACCACACCGCCCTGGTGGAGGCGGCGCACGCCGCCGGCGCCCTCGTGACGGTCGCGGCGGACCTGTTGGCGTTGACGCTGCTGCGGGCGCCGGGGGAGATCGGCGCGGACATCGCCGCCGGCACCACCCAGCGGTTCGGCGTACCCATGGGCTTCGGTGGGCCGCACGCCGGCTACCTGGCGGTGCGCGCGGGCCTGGAGCGGATGCTGCCCGGGCGCCTGGTTGGGGTGTCCCGCGACGCGGACGGCAACCCGGCGTACCGGCTGGCGTTGCAGACCCGCGAGCAGCACATCCGGCGGGAGAAGGCCACCAGCAACATCTGCACCGCCCAGGTGCTGCTCGCGGTGATGGCTGGCATGTACGCCGTCTACCACGGCCCGGACGGGCTGCGGGACATCGCGGCGCGTACCCACGCCATGGCGGCGCGGCTCGCGGCCGGGCTGCGCGCCGGCGGCGTGGACGTCGCGGACGTCGCGTTCTTCGACACCGTCACCGCGACGGTGCCCGGCGGCGCGGCGCGGGTCGTCGCGGCCGCCGCCGAGCGGGGCGTGAACCTGCGCCTGGTCGACGCCGACCGGGTCGGGATGTCCTGCGACGAGACGACCACCGACGCGCACCTGCGGCAGGTGTGGGAGGCGTTCGGTGTGCCCGCGTTCGACGGCGACGTCGACGCGGCCCTGCCGGTCGACCTGGCCCGGACCTCGGACTTCCTGACCCACCCCGTGTTCCGCAGCCACCACTCGGAGACGGCGATGCTGCGCTACCTGCGGCGGCTGTCGGACTTCGACTACGCCCTGGACCGGGGCATGATCCCCCTCGGCTCGTGCACGATGAAGCTGAACGCGACCACCGAGATGGAGCCGATCAGCTGGGCGGAGTTCGCGCACATCCACCCGTTCGCGCCGGACGCGCAGACCGCCGGGTACCGGGAGATGATCGGTCAGTTGGAGTCGTGGCTGGCCGAGGTGACCGGCTACGACGCCGTCAGCGTGCAGCCCAACGCCGGGTCGCAGGGTGAGCTGGCCGGGCTGCTGGCCATCCGCTCCTACCACGCGTCGCGGGACCAGGCTCACCGCGACGTGTGCCTCATCCCGTCGTCGGCGCACGGCACCAACGCCGCCAGCGCCGTGATGGCCGGCATGCGGGTCGTCGTGGTGGCCTGCGACGACGACGGCAACGTCGACCTCGTCGACCTCGACGCGAAGATCGACAAGCACCGCGACGCGCTCGCCGCGATCATGGTGACGTACCCGTCGACGCACGGCGTGTACGAGACGGGCATCGCGTCGCTGTGCGCGAAGGTCCACGACGCCGGCGGTCAGGTGTACGTCGACGGGGCGAACCTCAACGCCCTCGTCGGGTACGCCAAGCCGGGCAGGTTCGGCGCGGACGTGTCGCACCTCAACCTGCACAAGACGTTCTGCATCCCACACGGCGGCGGCGGCCCCGGCGTCGGCCCGGTGGCGGTCCGCGCGCACCTCGCGCCGTTCCTGCCCGGCGACCCCCTGGGCGCGCACGTCGACGCCACCCCGGCGATCTCGGCGGCGAAGTACGGGTCCGCGGGGATCCTGCCGATCCCGTGGGCGTACCTGCGGATGATGGGCGCCGAAGGGCTGACCCGGGCCACCGGCGTGGCGGTCCTCGCCGCGAACTACGTGGCGGCGCGGCTGCGCGAGCACTACCCGGTGCTGTACGCCGGCAACAAGGGCCTGGTCGCGCACGAGTGCATCCTCGACCTGCGGCCGTTGACGAAGGCGACCGGCGTGAGCGTGGACGACGTGGCGAAGCGCCTCATCGACTACGGCTTCCACGCGCCGACGATGTCGTTCCCGGTGGCCGGGACGCTGATGGTGGAGCCGACCGAGAGTGAGGACCTCGCCGAGCTGGACCGGTTCTGCGACACGATGATCGCGATCCGCGCCGAGATCGAGCAGGTCGGCTCGGGGCAGTGGCCGGCGGGGGACAACCCCCTGGCGAACGCCCCGCACACCGCGGCGATGGTCAGCGGCGACGCGTGGCCGCACCCGTACCCGCGGTCGGTGGGCGCGTACCCGGCCGGGGTGGACCGGGCCGGGAAGTACTGGCCGCCGGTACGGCGAATCGACGGCGCGTACGGCGACCGGAACCTGGTCTGCTCGTGCCCGTCGCCGGAGGCGTTCGAGGACTGACGGCGGGCACGCCGGGGCGGGCGGATCGGCCCGTCCCGGCAGCCGCTGCGCGCTTGGACAGCGACTCGGTGTGGTGACGCTGGGTGGTCGTTCAGGCCACGAGGGCGTGGCGGGCGGGGCCGCGGTGGGGTGCGATGCTGCTGCCGTCGGGGAGCAGCTCACCGGTGTCCTCGAAGACGATCACGCCATTGCAGAGCAGGCTCCACCCCTGCTCAGGGAAGCAGGCGAGGACCCGGGCGGCTTCCCGGTCGGTGGCTTCAGCTAAGGGGCAGGTCGGTTGGTGCTGGCACATCGGGTTCTCCGGACTGTGGGGGCACTGTGTCATGGTTCACATGACCAGTGACGCACAGTACCAAGCGAAAGTGTCCAGCATCGAGCAGGTGTCGCCTTGGCGTACCGGAAATCCACTGAACGGATGAGGAAGATCGGACCATACGGCGTGGAAACGCTCCCACAGGTGCTGGTCGATGCGCCCGCGGCACCCGCCGGATGCCGCGACCGCCTCGTCGAACGCGCCCGACTCCAGTGGCATCGCGCCGACGGCGGCGACCCCGCCGTACTCGCCGAGGAGTTCCTGGCCGCACACGGCCTGCACCTGCGCGACCTGAACCGACCCGCCGCACACGGCCCGGCCGTCTGCGGCGCCGCGCTCTACCTGTCCGCCGCCGCCGGGGCACACCTGGCCGGCGTACCCACCACCGCGCCCGAACCCGCGCCCACCCTGCCCGACCTCGCCGTCGTCGTCTACGACCACGGACCCACCCGAGCACCCACCGCCCCCGACGACACGCCCTGGTGGCTCGGCCCCTGGACCGAGAGCTGGACACCCGCGCAACACGCCGCCGCCGTCGACACCGTCCGCGCCGCCATCGGCCGCGGCGACATCTACCAGACCAACCTCGTCGGACACGCCGCCGCCCCCTACAGCGGCGACCCGCTGCCCGCCCTACGCCGCCTCGGCGCCCTCCCCGGCGCCCGCTACGGCGGCGTCCTCACCGGAGACGGCTGGGCCATCGGCTGCGCCTCCCCGGAAACCCTCGTCGAGGTCCACCACGGCCAGATCATCACCCGACCCATCAAGGGCACCCGCCCCGCCACCGCCACCGGCCGCGCCGAACTACTCACCAGCGCCAAGGAACGCGCCGAACACATCATGATCGTCGACCTGGAACGCAACGACCTCGCCCGCATCGCCCACACCGGCACCGTCACCGTCGACGAACTGTTCGCCGTACGCCGCTGGTGCGACCTGTGGCAGGCCGAATCCACCGTCCGCGCCCAGGCCGCCGACGGCCTCGGCCTCGCCGACCTGCTCCGCGCCACCTGCCCCGGCGGCTCCGTCACCGGCGCGCCGAAACTCGCCGCCCTCACCCACATCGCCGCCGCCGAACCCGTCGGCCGAGGCGCCAGCATGGGCGCCCTCGGCTGGGTCACCCCCGGCCGCATCGACCTCGGCCTGACCATCCGCACCGCCGCCGCCGACGGCCACGCCCTGCACACCTGGGCCGGCGGCGGCATCACCTGGGACAGCGACCCCACCGCCGAGGTCGCCGAAGCCGCCGCCAAGACCGCACCCGTACGCGCCACCCTGGCCGGACGCTGACACCACCACCACCGGCGATACGCTGACCCCCATGACCATGCGGCCCATCCGGATCATCGGCGACCCCGTCCTGCGCACCGAAGCCGAACCGGTCACCACCTTCGACGCCGAGCTGCGCGCCCTGGTCACCGACCTGATGGACACCCTGCTCGGCGCACCCGGCCGCGCCGGCGTCGCCGCACCCCAGATCGGCGTCAGCGCCCAGGTATTCGTCTACGACGCCGACGGCCACCGAGGCCACCTCATCAACCCCACCCTCGAGCTGTCCGACGAACTCCAGGACGACGACGAAGGCTGCCTGTCCATCCCCGGGCTGTACTTCCCGACCGTGCGCGCCCTGCACGCCACCGCCCACGGCGTCGACCAGCACGGCGAACCATTGACCATCACCGGCAGCGGATTCCTCGCCCGCGCCCTGCAACACGAGACCGACCACCTGCGCGGCACCCTCTACGTCGACACCCTGCGCGGCGACATCCGCCGCCGGGCCCTGCGCGAAATCCGCGCCGGCCGCTTCGACTCACCCAGCCGCCGCGGCTGAACCCACGCCCCCTACCGGGCCGCCCACTGGTCGTAACCCAGCTTCGCCACCAACGCCAGCACCACCACCAGCAACACCACCCGCACGAACCCCGACCCGCGACGCAACGCCATCCGCGCACCCACCACCGCGCCCGCGATGTTGCACACCGCCATCGCCGCGCCCAACCACCACCACACGTGCCCGGTCACCGCGAACACCACCAACGCACCCAGATTCGTACCCGCGTTGACGACCTTCGCCATCGCCGACCCGTGCACGAAATCCGCACCCACCAACGTCGTGAACGCCAGCACCAGAAACGTGCCCGTCCCCGGCCCGATCAACCCGTCGTACAGGGCGATGCCCACCCCAGCCACACCGATCGCCGCCGCCACCCGCACCCGCGTCCGCCGCGCCGGCACGGCCACCACCCCCAACCGGGGACGCAGCAACACGAACACCGCCACCGCCACCAGAACCACCAACACCACCGGCCGGTACGCCGACGCCGGCACCGCCCCGGCCAACGCCGCACCCACCCCCGCGCTGAGCACCGCCACACCCGCAGCCGGCCCCGCCACCCGCCAGTCCACCTTCGTGCGCCGCGCGTACGTCGCCGCCGCCGTCGCCGTACCGAAGATCGCCGCCAACTTGTTCGTGCCCAACGCGGTCGCCACCGGAACCCCCGGAGCCGCCACCAACAACGCCGGCAGCAGCAACAACCCGCCACCACCGACCACGGCATCCACCCACCCGGCCATCGCCGCGGCGGCCAGCAGGGTACTCAGCGATACGGCGTCCACGGTCGGCAATTCTCCCCACCCGCCGCGCCCCACCAGCCCGTCAAGTGGCGCGACTCACCGCTCACTGGCCCCGCCTACGCCGCAACCACACCCCCCACGCCCCGACCGCCACGAACACGAGCATCGAACACAGCAACAGTTTCACCACGCGGCAACCCTGCCACGGGCACGTAAGGTGCAGGAGTGCGCCTGGCCACCTTCAACCTGCTGCACGGACGATCCCTCACCGACGGCCTCGTCGACCCCGACCGACTCGCCGCCGCCGTACGCGCCCTCGACGCCGACGTCCTCGCCCTACAGGAAGTCGACCGCGACCAACACCGCAGCGGCAACCTCGACCTCACCGCCATCGCCGCCCGAGCCCTCGACGCGCCACACCACCGCTTCGCGGCCGCCGTCGTCGGCACCCCCGGCGAACGGTTCCGCCCCCTGCGCCACGACGACGACGGCCACGGCGAACCCTGCTACGGCATCGGCCTCATCAGCCGCCACCCCGTGCGCAGCTGGCACATCACCCGACTCAAACCCGCGCCCGTACGCTCACCCATCTACGCCCCCGGCCCCGGCGGCGGCCTCATCCTCCTCGACGACGAACCCCGCGTCGTCCTCGCCGCCATCCTGGACACCCCCCACGGCCCCCTCACCGTCGCCGCGACCCACCTGTCCTTCGTACCCGGCTGGAACGCCCGCCAACTCCGCCAGACCGTCCGCGCCCTGCGCGCCCTACCCGGCCCCCGCGTCCTGCTCGGCGACCTCAACCTCCCCGCCGGCCCGGCCCGCCTCGTGTCCCGCTGGCAGCCACTCGGCCGCCGCCCCACCTACCCCTCCGGCCAACCCCGCGTCCAACTCGACCACATCCTCGCCGACCGGCACGCTCTCGACGCGCTCCCACCCGTACGGGCCGTCACCACGCCGACGTCCACCATCTCCGACCACCGACCCCTGCTCGTCGACCTCGGCTGAGGTCACCCTCAGCGCGCCGCGTCACCGTCCGCCGACACCAGGGCGGCCAACACCCGATGGGTACGACTCGCGCGGATCGCCTCCCGCTGCTGCCCGGCCGTCACCTCGATGTACGTCTGCGACGACGCCAACGACGCGTGCCCCAACAACCGCATGATCTCCGCCGCGCTCGCGCCGTCCTCCGCCAACCGGGTCGCGAACGTGTGCCGCAACGCGTGCAACCGCGCCCCCTTGGGCACCCGGTCCCCGATACCCGCCCGCCGGTAACACGACTCGACCAGATACTGCAGACCACCACGGCGCATCGGCTCACCCTGCCGGTCCACCAGCAACGCCGAGTCGGGGCGTACCGACCGCGACCCGAACCGCCGCGCCCGACTGGCCAGATAGTCCGCCAACACCCGGTCCAGATCCGCCTCGATCGGCACCACCCGGGGACGCCCACCCTTGCCGACCACCTCGATACGCCGCTCACCCGGCCGCCCACTCAGCGACCCCACCCGCAACGCCAGCAGCTCGGACAGGCGCAACCCGGCGCACAGCGCCACCGCCAACACCGCCACGTCCCGCTCCGGCCACGGGTCCCGCTGCCGCCCGTCGTCACGCGCCACCGACGCCAGCAGCACCTCGGGGGTGTCCGCGCCGCGCAACGGCTTCGGCTGGGGGAGTAACGCCCGGGGCCGCCCGACCGCCGGCATCGGATTACCCGCCACCACCCCGTCGGCCACCAGGAACGTGAAGAAGCTGTTCCAGGTGGACCAGGCGCGGTGTACGGACGCGGGCGCGCGGGGCGCGGCGAACTGGGCGAAGGCCGCCCGCATCACCCGGGGGGAGAGGTCGGTGATCGTCAACTCGTCGAGGGGGAGGGGAGTGGCATCACCATCGGCGACCAGGGCGGCCACCGCGTGCAGGTCGCGTCGGTAGGCCGCCAGGGTGTGGGGGGAGGGCTTGCGGGTGGCCCGCGCGGTCAGGAACTCCTCGATCAGCACCTTGAGCGATTCGTCCTGTTTGTCATGCATAAGGCATATTATGCATGATTCTCGCGTTGCCCGAAAGAGCGAAAGAGGGGGAGTCGCGCCGCCTGGCCAGCAGAGGGCCCGCGGATTTCCGGGGGGCCGAGACACCGAGCGTTCCGGATCCCGGTGACCGACTGGACGGGCGCGACGTGAGCCGGCCGCATGGACGTGAGGTCGACCTTTGCGCCCGTCCCGGCGCGGGGCGGGTGTCCGGACAGACGCGACGTGGACCCGCCGTGCGGGCAGGTGTCATGGAGTGTGGGCTCCGTGTCCCGGCGCGCGTGCCGTCCGCCGCCAGATCGACGTCCTCCCGGCGGCGCCGTTCGACGCGGCGGCATGGATGCGCCACCAGCCCGACCTGTGTACCGACGAGATCTTGGACAGTTCCCAAGATCTGCTCAGATCCTGTGGGCACGGGCGGTCGGGGACCCTCTTCTGGTCTTCACTTTACATAATGTGAATTATCGAATGTGGAGCGGCACCCGGAGATCGGCCCGGTGGGCTAGCGTGTCGTCGATCTACTGGGGAGATTCCTCGCAGCCTTGTCGGAAAGAAGCAATCACGTGTCACTGTGGAAGAAGACCGCCGTCGTCGCGGTCTCGGCGCTTACGGCGCTTACCGCCTCCGCCTGCGGCGTGGCGACCGGTTCGTCGGGCTCGTCCGACGCGCCGAAGCAGACCAGCGTCCTTGAGCTGCTGGCCAGCGACCTCAAGGGGTCGTTGCAGAAGACGATCGACGCCACCGACAAGAGTGACTCGGTGACGCTGACGATGACGGGAACGGCCGCCGGCCAGAAGATCTCCATGCAGGGTGTCCTGGACCTGGGTGACCCGGTCAAGGCCGAGATGACGATGGCGGACCCGAGCGACGGCCCGACCACCGTCCGGCTGATCGGGACCGCGTTCTACGTCGAGGTGCCGGCGAAGGACCGCTCGAGCATGGGCGGTAAGCGCTGGCTGAAGATGGACATGGGCAGCATCGGCCAGCAGGCCGGGATGGACTTCAGCAAGCAGTTCGAGGACATCGACCCGACCAAGCAGGTCAAGACGCTGCTCGCGTCGGAGGGCGTGACGGTCGTCGGTGAGGAGACGGTGAACGGGGCGCGGACCGTCCACTACACCGTCACCACTCCGGTGGCGACGCAGCTGGCTCAGGTCGACGCCAAGCTGCGGGACGCTGTCGAGAAGCAGTTCACCGCCGCGGGCGTCAAGGAGGTCAAGGTCGACCTCTGGGTCGACGAGCAGTACCGGCCGCGCCGTGCGGCCACGGTCATGGGCGCGATGGGCGACTTCGTGGTCGACTACACCGACTACGGCAAGGCGGTCACCATCGAGACGCCTCCGCCGGCGGAGACCACTGACTTCGCCGAGATGTTGCAGGGGCTCAAGGGTCTGGGCACCGACAACTGATTCCAGGCGGTGTGACTCTGCCCGGCCAGCGCGGAGACGCGGCGGCCGGGCAGAGTCGTTTCCGCCGCCCTCTCCCCCTGCTCGGCTTGTCGACCTGATCGGGTATCAGTGCGGCATGCCGGCCGGGAACTCCTCGACTCCCAGCACGCGCAGCAGCTCAAGCTTCTCCCGGGCCTCCGCGTCGGCCGGGGTCAGCACCAGCAGTTGCTGGCCCAGGTCGGGGGTGACAAGGGTTTCGCAGTCCATCGTGATAAGGCCGACGCGCGGGTGCCGGAACGTCTTGCGGTCGGCCCGGCGCACCGCCACCTCGTGCTCGGCCCACAGTCGGCGGAAGTCGTCGCTCGCCGCCCGCAGCCGTCCGATCAGGCCGGTCACCACGGGGTCGCCGGCCCGCCGGCCGGCCACGGCGCGCAGGTCGGCGACCTGCTGGCGGGCGTGCCGCTGCCATTCGTCGGGGCCGTGGAGATCACGGATGGTCGGGTCGGTGAAGTAGCGGTACGCGACGTAGCGTCGATCGCCCGTCAGCCCGGTGGTGTGGTCGCCGCTGAGCAGGATCGACATGCGGTTCTGGGCCAGGGTCTCGCCGAGGTCGGACAGGACCATGGCGGGGGTGTCGCCCACCAGGTCGAGCATGCGGACCAGGCCGGTCCGGGCGAGGCGGGCGGTGCCGTCGGCGGGCGGCGGCTGGTGGCCGGCCAGGTGGAACAGGTGGTTTCGCTCGTCGTCGGTCAGGCGCAGGGCGCGGGCAAGGGCGCCGAGCAGTTGGGTCGACGGCTGGCTGCTGCGGCCCTGCTCGAGGCGGACGACGTAGTCGACGGACATGCCAGCGAGCAGGGCGACCTCCTCGCGGCGCAGGCCGGCGGTGCGGCGGCGAGGGCCGTCGGCGATGCCGACCTCGGCGGGGCGGATGGCTTCGCGCCGGCGCCGCAGGAAGTCGGCGAGCTGCTCACGCTGCATGCCTCCATGCTGCCTCGGGGACTGGGGCCGAGCCAGGGAGTGGCGCTCCCACGATAAGCGCTCCGCTGCCGGTGGGCCGGAAAGCGGCGCAGGGTGGAGCCGGGATCGACCGACGAGGGAGAGTTTCGATGCAGATGCGCGCTCTGGGCAGTACGGGTCCGCTGGTTTCCGCGGTGGGGCTGGGGGCGATGAGCATGTCGGGCGCGTACGGCCCGGCCGATCGCGAGGAGAGCATCGCCACGGTACGGGCGGCGCTGGACGCGGGGGTCACGCTTGTCGACACGGGTGACTTCTATGGCATGGGGCACAACGAGCTGCTGCTGTCGGAGGCGTTGCGGGGGCGCGACCGGGACAGTTACGTGTTGAGCGTGAAGTTCGGGCAGCAGGTGGGGCCGGGGATGCGGTTCGCCGGTCAGGACTCTCGGCCGGATTCGGTGCGGAACTTCCTGAGCTACTCGTTGACCCGTCTCGGTGTCGACCACGTGGACATCTACCGGCCGGCCCGGCTCGACCGGTCGGTGCCGATCGAGGACACGATCGGCGCGATCAAGGAGATGATCGACGCCGGTTATGTGCGGTACGTGGGGCTCTCCGAGGTTGACGCGGAGACCGTCCGGCGGGCGCACGCCGTCCATCCGGTTGCTGATCTTCAGATCGAGTATTCGCTGCTGTCGCGGGCGGTCGAGGCCGAGGTGCTGCCCACGCTGCGGGAGTTGGGCGTCGGGCTGACCGCGTACGGGGTGCTGGGCCGTGGCCTGCTCTCGGGGAGTTGGGTGCCGGGGCGAGCGGACGATCCACGTAACCGCAGTCCTCGCTTCTCGGCTGAGAACGCGTCGCACAACCTGGCCCTGGTGGAGGCGTTGCGCCGGGTCGCCGACGCGAAGGGGTGCACGGTGGCGCAGTTGGCGATCGCGTGGGTGGCGGCGCAGGACCCGTCCATCGTTGCGCTGGTGGGTGCGCGTACCCGGCAGCGGCTGGCCGAGGCGTTGCCGGCGTTGGACGTGGAGCTGTCGGCCGGGGATCTCGAAGAGATTGAGGCGGCTGTGCCGAAGGGTGCCGCGCGGGGTGACCGTTACCCGGCGGCGTTCATGTCGAGCCTTGGCGTCGGTAACTAGTACCTCGTCGTGCCGCTGCGACCCGGTGGTGTGGGTGATCGAGGCGGGGTGGCTGCCTGGCCGGCGCGGAGACGCGCCGGCCAGGCAGCGTGGTTCGGGCGGCCCTTGTCCCCCCGGGCTCGGTCAGGCGAATTGGTCGGCCAGCTTGCGGAGCTTGTCGACGTACGCGGGCCAGTCGTAGTCGGGGATGCTGGTGCCGTCCTTGCGCCATCCGACGGCCCCGTCGTGCTGCTCGCGCATGATGTCCAGCTGACCGGCGTGCCGGGCGAGGTCGCCGCTGACGTGCATGATGATCCGGGCCAGTGTCACGTCCTGGCGGCCGGGTTGCCACCAGGGCACCTGCCCCGGCGCGTCGAGCGGTAGTTGGTCGATCGTCTCGTCGGCGAAGGCGCCGACGCGGCGGTACAGGTCGATGAGGCCGTCCTTGGTCTCGTTCTCGTAGGCGTACCAGTCCGCCTGCGGGTCGTCGTCGAACGCGGTGAGCGGGACCAGCTCCTGCGGTGTGGGGAACTCGCGGCCGAAGGTGGTCCCGAAGTAGGCGGCCTCGACGTTGAGGCAGTGTTTGACGACGCCGAGCATGTTGTTGCCGGTGGTGGTGCGGGGCGTTCGGGCGTCGCGTTCGCTGATGCCGTCGAGTTTCCAGATGAGGTCGTCGCGGTGCCTGCGGTGGTAGTAGTGCATCGCGGCTTTGGTGTCGCCCAGGTCAGCCATGGCGGTCATTGTCGCGTACCGGCCCCGGGTTGTGGGATTCGGCGGAGCCAGGCCTGGGTGTGGGCGCGCAGCAGGGCGGGTTGTTCGAAGGGCAGTAGGAGGCGCCGGCCAGCAGGGCCGGTCCGTCGATGTGGTGGTCGAGCCAGGTGCTGATGGTGGTGGGTAGCGCCGGCTGCCGTGGTGGGGTTCGCGGACCGTAGGATGATCGGGATCTGTCGATCAGGGCGGGTGTCGTACGCGTCACAGCCTGAGCTGCAGGTCCGTGCCGGGTGTGCGCCGTCGCTGTCGCCGACCTCACGTGGGCCGTTCGCTGGGAATTCCTCCGGTGGGAGGCGCCGTTGTCCGTTCGGAAGATCAGGTCCACATGATCGGATGGATGTGTCATGCGCGTGCGTTCAGACGCGGTTGTGCTGTTCGGTGTGACAGGTGATCTTGTCTCGAAGAAGCTGTTTCCGGCGCTGTACGAGTTGACGCGGCGGGGGCGTCTCGACGTTCCGGTGATCGGGGTGGCCCGCTCCCCCTGGGACGACCAGCAGTTGGTGGCGACTGCCCGTAAGTCGGTGTCGGAGGCTTCCGACGAGGTGGATGACGAGACGTTCGACGCGTTGGCGGCCAACCTGTCGATGATCTCCGGGGACTACGCGGATCCGGCGACGTACGAGCGGTTGGCGGAGCGTCTGGGTGACGCGCGGCGGCCGATCTTCTACCTGGCGATTCCGCCCATGGTGTTCGGTTCGGTGGTGCGGGGCCTGGCGGCGGTCGGGTTGGCCGACCGTGGTCGGGTGATCGTGGAGAAGCCGTTCGGGCGTGACCTGGCCTCGTCCGAGGAGTTGGATCGGACGTTGCGGGCGGCCTTCGACGCGAGTCGGGTGTTCCGGATCGACCACTACCTCGGCAAGGAGGCGGTGGAGGGTTTGTACGCGTTCCGGTTCGCCAACCGGCTGTTCGAGCCGTTGTGGAACCGGGAGCACGTCGACAACGTGCAGGTGACCCTCGCGGAGGGTTTCGGTACGCAGGGTCGGGCCGGTTTCTACGACACGGTGGGTGCGACGCGCGACGTGTTGCAGAACCACATCTTGCAGGTCGTGGCGTTGATCGCGATGGACGCGCCGGCTGGTGACGACGTGGACTCGTTCCGCGAGGCGGAGGCGGCGGTGTTGCGGCAGATCGTGCCGTTGTCGCCGGAGTCGACGGTGCGGGGGCAGTACGCGGGTTACCGCGACGAGCCGGGTGTCGCGCCGGATTCGAACACCGAGACGTTCGTGGCGACGCGGTTGACGGTGGATTCGCCCCGGTGGGCGGGTGTGCCGTTCTATCTGCGCACGGGTAAGTCGTTGCCGGGGACGGCGACGGAGGTGGTGGTCGAGTTCAAGCGGCCGCAGCGGTCGTTGATCCCCGCCGAGGGTGGGGCGGAGGCGCCGGCGAACCTGTTGCGGTTCCGGTTGGGCCGTGGGGACGGCATCACGATGTCGATCCAGGCGAAAAGTCCGGGCGCGGAGGTGGCGAGTCGGCCGGTGGATCTGTCGGTGGACTTCGGCGCGGCGTTGGGTCGGCGTCAGGAGGCGTACGAGCGGTTGCTCGACGACGCGATGGACGGGCAGCATCTGCGGTTCGCGCGGGCGGAGACGATTCGGCAGGAGTGGCGGATCGTGGCGCCGATCCTGGATCTGGCGGCGCCGGTGCGCTCGTACGACAAGGGTAGTTGGGGTCCGGCGGACGCGGATGCGTTGGCGGGTGGGTGGCACGCGCCGGAGCTGCGGTAGTCGCGGCGTGGGCTGAGTGACCGCTCAGCTCACGGAAGGGACCGTCCGGCGATGGTGAGGTTTGCTCCTTGGGTGCGGGGTGGGCACGTTGTGACCACGTTTCGTCCGCCTCGGAGAGGAAGCAGCGCATGCTGTCCGCACTCGATCGTCGGCATACCGTCGCGCCGCCCGGCTACAGCCGGTGGCTCATTCCCCCGGCGGCGTTGGCCATCCACCTCTGTATCGGCCAGGTCTACGCCACGAGCGTCTACAAGAATTCGTTGATCGCCCATTTCGACACGGGTCAGACCGCGATCGGGGTGATCTTCAGTATCGCGATCGTGATGCTGGGGTTGTCCGCCGCGGTGGCCGGGACGTGGGTGGAGGCGAACGGGCCGCGTAAGGCGATGTTCGTGTCGGCCTGCTTCTGGGCGGCGGGTTTCCTGGTGGGGTCGCTGGGCATCGCCGCGAAGCAGTTGTGGCTGCTGTACCTGGGGTACGGCCTGCTCGGCGGCATCGGTCTGGGTATCGGGTACATCTCCCCCGTGTCCACGCTGATCAAGTGGTTCCCGGATCGGCCGGGTCTGGCGACCGGTTTGGCGATCATGGGGTTCGGTGGTGGGGCGATGGTGGCCTCTCCCCTGTCGCGGCAGTTGCTGTCGTTCTACGACCCGGGTTACGACCCGTCGAACGCGGGTTCGACGGCGTCGGGCAGCGCGCTGGTGTGGTTGTTCGTGACGTTGGGCCTGGGCTACTTCGTGATCATGATGTTCGGGGTGGCGAACGTGCGGGTGCCGGCCGAGGATTGGCGTCCGGCGGGCTTCGATCCCGCGTCGGTGGCGGCGAAGCCGCTGGTCACCACGGCGAACGTGTCGGCGGCGAACGCGGTGAAGACGCGGTCCTTCTGGTTGTTGTGGGTGGTGTTGTTCTGCAACGTGACGGCCGGTATCGGCATCCTCGAGCAGGCCAGCCCGATGATCCAGGACTTCTTCCGGGAGAACGGGACGTCGGCGGTGTCGGTGGCGGCGGCCGGTGGGTTCGTGGGTCTGCTGTCGTTGTTCAACATGGCGGGCCGGTTCGTGTGGTCGTCGACGTCGGACGTCATCGGCCGGAAGCCGATCTACCTGGTGTATCTCGGCGTGGGCATGGCGATGTACGCGCTGCTGGCGCTGTTCGGGCACACGGCGACGGCGTTGTTCGTGCTGTTCGCGTGCGTGATCCTGTCGTTCTACGGTGGCGGCTTCGCGACCGTGCCGGCGTACCTGCGGGACCTGTTCGGCACGTACCAGGTGGGGGCGATCCACGGCCGGTTGTTGACGGCCTGGTCGGCGGCGGGTGTCGCGGGTCCGTTGATCGTGAACGGGTTCCTCGACGCGCAGGGCAAGCCGGGCACGTTGACGGCGGCGGCGTACCGGCCGGCGCTGCTCACGATGGTGGGTGTCCTCGCGGTGGGCTTCGTGGCGAACCTGCTGGTGCGACCGGTGCCGCAGCGTTACCACGAGCCGGTGGAGCAGGACGTGGACGAGGTCACGGCGGCGGGAAGGAGTGGTACGCGATGAGCGACGACGGTCGGAGCGGGCAGCGGGCCCGGTTGTGGATCTCCTGGCTGGTGGTGGCGGTGCTGCTCGGCTACGGGGTGGTGCAGACGGTGATCACCGCGGCGAAGCTGTTCACCCACTGAGGGCGGTGGGCCGGGGCGCGTGTCGCGCGCCCCGGCTCACAGGGCGCCGGAGACCCGCAGCACGGCGCCGGCGGTGTAGGAGGCGTCCGGGCTGAGCAGCCAGGCGATGGCGGCGGCGATCTCGTCGGGTTCGCCGGCACGGCCCAGCGGGATACGGCCGACGGCGGTGTCGGCGCGGTCGGGTACGCCGGAGTCGGTGTGGATGTCGGTGCGCACGAGGCCGGGGGCGACGCCGTTGACGCGGATGCCGCGCGGGGCGAGTTCCTTGGCCAGGCCGACGGTGAGGGTGTCGGTGGCGGCCTTGACGGCGGCGTAGTGCACGTACTCCCCCGGGCTGCCGAGGGTCGCGGCGGCGGAGGAGACGTTGACGATGGCGCCGCCGTCGGTGAGGCGGCGGGCGGCCTGCTGGGCGCAGAGGACGTACCCGATGAGGTTGACGTCGACGACGCGGCGCAGGTCGTCCACGCGCAGCTCGGTGAACGGGCCGATGAGGCTGGTGACGCCGGCGTTGTTGACCAGGCCGGTGAGGGGTCCGAGCTGCGCGGCGGCGTCGAACAGGGCGGTGACCTGGTCGGGGTCGGTGGTGTCGGCGCGTACGGCGATGGCCTGAACGCCGGTGGCGCGCAGGTCGGCCAGGACGGTCGCGGCGGCGGCGTCGTCGCGGCGGTAGCACAGGGCGATGTGGTGGCCGGCTGCGGCGAGGCGGCGGGCGGTGGCCGCGCCGATGCCGCGGCCGCCGCCGGTGATGACGGTGACGGGTGTCATGGCGGCTCCACACGGTGTGGGTGGCGTTGCGCCGACGCTACCGTGACCGGGGCGCAGCAGTCGTCGTAAGGAGGGTCACACGCGGTGCTGGTGGCGCACGAGGCGCTCGGGGTGTGATCGCTTACGCTTCCCGCGCGGTCGTTCGGACTACGGAGGTGCGCGGTGGCGGGTGTGGGTGTCGGCGATGTCGTGGACGACTTCGAGCTGCCGGATGAGACGGGCACGCCGCGGCGGCTGTCGGAGTTCCTGGCGTCGGGGCCGGTGGTGCTGTTCTTCTATCCCGGGGCGATGACGCGGGGGTGCACGGCGGAGAGCTGCCACTTCCGGGATCTGGCGGCGGAGTTCACGGCGCTGGGCGCGTCGCGGGTGGGCATCAGCCGCGACGAGGTGGCCAAGCAGGCGGAGTTCTCGACGATGCACGGCTTCGACTATCCGCTGCTGTCGGATGTGGACGGGACGGTCGCGCGGGCGTTCGGGGTGCGGCGGCGGGTGCCGTTGGCGGCGCTGAGCACGAAGCGGATGACGTTCGTGATCGGCACGGACCGGCGGGTCATCGAGGTGATCCACAGCGAGGTCAGCATGAACGACCACGCCGATCGGGCGTTGCGGGCCCTCGGCGGTTAGGGCGTGTGTGAAAGTCCTCGGTCGAGCCGAGGCGGAGTCCAGCCAACGGCCGGCCAGGGGCTTTCACACACGCCCTAAGCCCCGTGCGGTGGGTGTCGCAGCCGACTGGTATCAAGACAGCAATCAAACAGGTGTACGGAAGAGGGTTGTGATGGATGCCGGCCAGGGTTTGTCCACTGACGAGGTGCGCAGCATCCGGGAGGCGTTGGCGGCCGGCCGTAAGCCGAGGGTGGTTTTCACCGCGTCGGCGGGGCAGATCGCCGGTCAGGTCGGCCAGGTGGTCGAGTTGACCGATCCGGAGGTGTCCGACGAGTTCGTCGTGGTGCGGTTCGGTCGTGACGAGTTGCCGTTCTCCGCCGCCGATCTGGCGGTCGCGCCCAAGGGCGCGGGCCGGCGGGTGGCGGAGCCGAAACCGGAGCCGGAGCCGGAGGCGCCCGTGGTGGCCGCGCCGGAGTTCGTGTTGGACACGCCGCGGGTGCCCGCGCAGCGACAGGAGGAGCCGAAGGTGGAGCAGGCCGAGAAGCCGCCGGCGCGGCGGGCGGTCAAGGCCGCGAAGCCCAAGGGGCCCGCGGGCCTCACGGTGACCCTGGCGTACGCGGACGGCGAGTGGACGGTCGCCGCTCAGCAGGGCAGCAAGGCCCTGGCGAAGCCGTACGTGGTGAAGCCGGCCGAGGCGTTGAAGATGGTGGCGCTGGTGGACGTGCCGGGTGTGCAGGAGGCGGTGGAGCAGATCCTGGGCGCCGAGCGGGCCGAGGCGGAGCAGCAGGCGGAGAAGCTGCGGGCGGAGCTGGCCGAGATCGAGGCCCGGTTGGCGGAGCTGCGCGAGGCGAGCTGAGCGCTGGTTTTCCTGCTCGCGGCGGGTCTGCCCCGGTGGGGTGGGCCCGCCGTGGCGGTGTCGGGATCAGTTGTTGTGGTGGTGCTCGAGCAGTCGGGTGAGCAGGCGGATCAGCTGCGCGCGTTCGGCGCTGGACAGGGGCGCGAGCAGGTCGTCCTGCACGCGGGCGACGGTGTCGGCCATCCGGTGGGCTTCGTCGGCGCCCGCGGCGGTGAGGCTGATGACGTTGCGGCGGCGGTCGGCCGGGTCGGGGGCGCGTACCACGAGTCCCCGACCGGCCAGGTCGTTGATGGCGGCCACGACGTCGCTGCGGTCGATGCCGCAGCGGCGGCCCAGGGCGGCCTGGCTCGCGGGGCCGTCCTCGGCCAGCGAGGCGAGCAGCCGGAAGTGGTAGCCGCGCAGGTCGTGTGCGGCGAAGCCCGCGCTGGCGAGTCGCCCGGCGTGGGCGGCGGCCTGGTTGAGCAGCCAGCTCGCGGTGGTACGCAGCCCGGCGGGTGACTGCGGGGCGGTGGCGTCCATGGCGGGAGCCTAACAGTAATCGTTGGCGTGACCCACAAACCATGTTACGTTGGTTCTACCAACGTTGGTCCAGCCAACGTTTTCGAAGGAGGCTTCGTGTCCACTCTCAACGGTCAGGTCATCGGTCAGGCCCACTTCGCCACCCGGGCCCTGCTCGACCGCGCCGTCGCGCCCCTGGGCGTCGACTTCGCCCAGGTCCTCGCCCTCAACGCCCTCACCGCCGGCCCCGCCGACCGGACCTCGCTCGTGCGACGCCTCGCGAGCGCCCGCAGGGTCGACGAGTCGGCCGTGCACGAGGTGATCGCCGGCCTCGTCGACGCCGGCCTGGCGCGGCTCGACGACACCGCCGAGCCGCGGGTGTCGCTCACCGACGCCGGCCACCGCACGCAGGCCCGTGTCGCCGAGGCCGTCGGGGGCATCACCGCCCGGCTGTACGGGGACATCCCGCCCGCCGAGGCCGACGTCGCCGCCCGCGTCCTCACGCTCGTCACCGAGCGGGCCAACGACGAGCTGGCCGGCGGGACCGCTCAGAAGTAGTCGAGCAGTTGCGCCGGACCGCCGCCGCCCAGCAGGTCCAGGGCGTCCGGCTCGACGCCCACGGTGTGCACCAGGCCGGCCTGGGCCACCGAGCGGGCGCCCGCCGCCCCGGCGTACAGCAGCGCGAAACCGCGCACGTCCAGCCGCAGGTCCGCCTCGCCGTCGATCCGGGTCAGCTCGGCTTCGCCGTCGGCGACGGCGAGGCGCCAGGTACCGGTGTTCCAGTCGGCGAGCGCGTCGGTGAGGTGGAAGTCGACGACGCCCCGCAGGTACGCGGGCCAGCCGCGTTCGCCGACCGCTCGTACGACGTCGACCGGGCGGTGCATCCACAGGTCCCGCTCGTGGTCCCGGGCCGCCTCCAAGGGTAGGTGGACGCTGACGGCGTCACCGTCGAGCGGGCACAGCCGCAGGGTCGGCGCGACGCTGGCCCAGCTCCCGAGCACGCCGACGAGTTCCCGGGCCGCGTCGGCGGTGGTGGCCAGGGCCTCGTCGACGGTGAGCACCGAGTCGGCGCCGTAGCCACGGCCGCGTTGCCAGGTGGCGTAGCCGACGAGGGTGCCGTCGTCCTCGACGAGCGTGATCCCGTCACCGGGCAGTTTCGCGTCGGCGGCGAAGAAGTCGAACAGCTTGCCCCGGCGCGTCAGCATGCCGTTGCGGTGGCGGGTGACCCGCTCGTACAGGGCGGCGACGGCGTCCAGGTCGGCGGGGGCGCCGGCGCGGACGGTCAGGTGCGACGCGGGCCGGTGCCGGGGCAGCGCGGCGGTCGCGAGGTCAACGGTGCGCAGCGCACCGGCGGCCTCCCAACCGCAGGCGCGGTAGGGGGCTGCGACGGTCGGGTACAGCGCGCTGATCGCCGCGCCGCGCTCGCGGGCCCCGGCCAGCAGCGCGGTGACCAGGGCTCGGGCCACTCCCCGGCCCCGCGCCTCGGGGGCGACCGCCACCCCGGCGACGTCGGCCGCCGCGACGGCCCGCCCGGACCACCACTGGTCGTGGTGCAGGTCGACGGCCTTGCCGACGAGCCGGCCGGTGTCGTCGAACGCGCCGTAGCGGGTCATGCCCGGCACCTCGACGCTCGTGCTGGGGGCACGCTCCTGGCCGGAGCCGAACGCGAACCGGCCCAGCTCCCAGGCGTCGTCCAGGTCGTCGATGGTGAGTTCACGAACGCGCATCGGCACACCGTAGCGGCCCACCCCCACACCGACCAGCCGATAACCGCCCCCGCCGAACGCCCGTCGATCATGGAGTCGTGGTGGGTGACAAAGCGCCCGTGACGCCCCAGGTCGGGCACCACAAGTCCATGATCGACGGGGGCGGGGGGCCGCGCCGGGGGTGGGGCGGGGGGTCAGTGTTGGGGGATGTTGGCTACGCCGATTCGCTTGCGGAACACCCAGTACGTCCAGGCCTGGTAGGCCAGCACCACCGGAGTGAAGATCACCGCCACCCAGGTCATGATCTTCAGGGTGTACGGGGTGGAGGCCGCGTTGGTGGCCGTGAGCGTGCCCGCCGCGTCGAGGGTGGACGGCAGCACGTTCGGGAACAACGCCGCGAACAGGGTCGCCACGGCCAGGCCGATCGCCACGGCCGTACCCGTGAACGCCCAGCCCTCCCGTCGTACCCGGGCGGCGGCGAGGCCACCGAGCAGGGCGAGGGCCGCGCCGACGGCGAGCACGACGGCGGCCGCGCTGGAGCGGATGGTCAACGTCCAGGCCAGGAAGCCGACCGCGAGCACGGCGGCCCCGACGCCCAGGCGCACCGCGAGGGCGCCCGCGCGTTCGCGGATGTCGCCGGTGGTCTTCAGGGCCAGGAACACCGCGCCGTGGGTCAGGAACAGCGCGAGCGTGGTCGCGCCACCGAGCAGGGCGTACGGGTTGAGCAGGTCGACGAGGCCACCGACGTACTCGTGGTCGGCGTCCAGGGGCACACCGCGCAGGATGTTGGCGAAGGCGACGCCCCACAGGATCGCCGGCAGCAGCGAGCCGACCACGATCGCCGCGTCCCAGCGGCGCTTCCAGGACGCCTCGGGGCGCTTGTGCCGGTACTCGAAGGCCACCCCCCGGGCGATCAGGGCCAGCAGGATCAGCAGCAGCGGCAGGTAGAAGCCGGAGAAGAGGGTGGCGTACCACTCGGGGAACGCGGCGAACATCGCCCCGCCGGCGGTGATCAGCCACACCTCGTTGCCGTCCCAGACCGGACCGATGGTGTTGATCAGGACGCGGCGTTCCCGGTCGTCGCGGCCCAGCACGGGCAGCAGCATGCCGACGCCGAAGTCGAAGCCCTCCAGGATGAAGTAGCCGGTGAACAGCACGGCGACGAGGAGAAACCAGATGGTGGTCAGGTCCACGATGGGCTCCGGGATCAGTAGGCGAAGGCGAGCGGGCGCTCGGCGTCGTCGGTGTCGTCGGTGGGAGGTTGCTCGCTGACGTCGGGCACGCCGGCCCTGGCGTAGCGCAGCAGCAACTTGACCTCGATCACGGCGAGGGTGGCGTAGATCAGCGTGAAGGCGGTGAACGAGGTCAGCACCTCGGTCAGCGAGACGCTGCGGGAGACGCCGTTGCGGGTGAGCATCTCGCCGAAGACGATCCACGGCTGGCGGCCCATCTCGGTGAAGATCCAGCCGAAGGAGTTGGCCAGCAGCGGCAGCACCGGCATGGCCAGCCCGGCGCGCAGCAGCCACCTGCTGCGCGGGGTACGGCCCCTGCGCTGGCTCCAGAGCACCAGCAGCGCGATGGCCCCGGCCGCCAACCCGAAGCCGACCATGAAGCGGAAGCTCCAGTAGGTGACCGGGATGATCGGGGTGTAGCTGCCCGCGCCGTACTGGGTGGCGTACTGGGCCTGGAGGTCGTTGATGCCGTGCACGGTGCCGTTCGGGTCGCCGGTGCCCAGGTACGACAGCAGGTACGGGATCTTCAGGGCGAACACCTCGCGGCTGCCGTCGAGGCTGCCGATGGTGAGCACGGAGAACGAGGCGGGGCTCTCGGTGGTGTAGAGACCCTCGGCGGCGGCCATCTTCATCGGCTGCACGTCCGTCATGATCTTGCCCTGGATGTCGCCGGTGAACAGCACGGCCGCCGAGGCGACCAGGACCACCCAGGAGCCGAACTTCGTGGCGAAGCGGTACGCGCCGGTGTCGGCGGAGTCCCGGTTGCGGATCACGTGCCACAGGCCGACCGCCACGATCAGCGACCCGGCGACCAGGAACGAGCCGGCCAGGGTGTGCGGGAAGGTGATCAGGGCGACCTTGTTGGTGAGCACGGCCGGGAAGTCGGTCAGCTCGGCGCGTCCGCTGTCGGGGTTGATGCGGTAGCCGACGGGGTTCTGCATGAACGAGTTCGCCGCGAGGATGAAGTACGCGGACAGGTTCGTGCCGATCGCGGCGGCCCAGATGCTGGCCAGGTGCGCCCGCTTGGGCAGCCGGTCCCAGCCGAAGATCCACAGGCCGATGAACGTGGATTCGAGGAAGAACGCCACGAGCGCCTCGATGGCCAGGGGCGCGCCGAAGATGTCGCCCACGAAGCGGGAGTAGTCGCTCCAGTTCATGCCGAACTGGAACTCCTGCACGATGCCGGTGACCACGCCCATGGCGAAGTTGATCAGGAACAGCTTGCCGTAGAACTTGGTCAGTTTGAGGTAGCGCTCGTTGCCGGTGCGGTGCCACATCGTTTGCAGGATCGCCACCAGCACGGACAGGCCGATGGTCAGTGGCACGAACAGGAAGTGGTAGACGGTCGTGACACCGAACTGCCACCGGGCGACGTCCAACGCGTCCACCTGGACCCCCAACTATGCGTACTACGAGACGTAGTAAATACTACTGCTCGTCGTAGAGAAAGGGGCAGGGCCGGGCGGCCCAAACCGGCCCAGGACCAATGACCCTGATCACTCCGGCCACTCGCCCTCGCGGCCCCACCGCCTCGTGCGAGGATGGCGCGCTGATGGACACGACGACCTGGCAGCCACCACTGCTTTGGCGGGCCGCCCTCATGCTGGCCCGCGCCCTGGTGGCCCTGCTCGCCCGCCTGGAGGTCACCGGCGACGTCCCCGCGCACCTGCGCCGGGGTCCGCTCGTGCTGGCCGCGAACCACATCAGCCCCTTCGACCCCCTGGTCATGATCGCCGCCTGCCGGGATCGGGGCATCGCCCCACGGATCATGGCGACCGCCGGACTGTTCCGCGTCCCCGTGCTCGGTGCCGCCATGCGCCACGTCGGGCACATCCGGGTCGACCGGGGCACCAGCGCCGTCCACCAGGCGCTCGACGACGCGGCCGGGGCTGTCGCGGCCGGCTCGGTGATCCTCATCTACCCCGAGGGACGCATCGGCCTGGACCCCGGCATGTGGCCCGAGCGCGGCAAGACCGGCGTCGCCCGGCTCGCGCTGGCCTGCGGCGCTCCCGTCATCCCGGTCGCCCAGTGGGGCGCCCACGAGGTGCTGCCCTACCAGGCGCCGAAGGGGATGCTGCGCGGCATAGCCCGCGCCCTCTGGCGACGCCCGGTGATCCGGGTGCACTTCGGCGAGCCCGTCGACCTCGGCGAGTCAAACGCCACCACCCCCGGGGCGGCCCGCCGAGCCACCAACCGCATCATCGACGCCCTCACCGACACCCTCGCCCCGCTACGCCCCGACGAACCCGAGGGCCCCCGCCACGTCGACCCCGGCCGCCCCACCGACCTCAGTCGCCTCCACCGCCGCACCCCCTGACGCACCCCACGCAGGCCCCCGCGCTGGCCCTCGCGATCTTGCACTTTCTGTCGCGACATACCGCGCCTAGCCGGCCATAACGGCGACACAAAGTGCAAGATCGGCGCAGACGGGCGGCCGCGCTCCCCCGGGCAGGGGAGGCGGTTGGCTCGGCACGGGGATCAGCGCGGGCTTGGCTGCGACGAGGCTGAAGAGCGTCACGCCATCGACGCGAGGGGGTTTCCCATGGTCAGGTACGCGCGGACCGGGACGGTAGCGGCGGCAGCAGTCGCGCTGGTCGCGGCGGGCTCGTCGACGGCATGGGCGCAGCCCACCGCACCCACCGGCACGTCGCCGCCGAGAGGGGCCGCCGTGGTCGTCGGGGCGGGACAGTTCGTGTACGACGAGCCCAACACGGTGGGGCACCGGATCTGGTTCGGCGTCGTGGCGGTCGTGGCGGCCGACGAGTCGACGCACGGGCAGTTCCGCTACCGGCACGAGCTGCCGGACGGCACCGTGGCCGCGCAGGGCAGGGCCGACGTGACGTGCCTGCGGGTCACCGGGAACGTCGCGGTGTTCACCGCGATCGTGCCCGAGGGCGTCGGGCCGGTGCGTAACCACGGTTACTACGTGAAGATCATCGACGGTGGACGGCAGCCCGACGTGATCGTCGACGCCCAGACCCAGAACGGGACCGAGCCGCCACCCACCGGCTGCCTCGACCCCGAGACGGAACTGCCCCCGGAGGCGCCCGCACGACCCCGGTACCCGATCCTCGCCGGCGGGTACGTGGTGCGCGGCGTCTCCCACCCGTAAGCCCCCTGGCGCTCCCGTCCCACGGGGGTGACGGGGGCGCCAGGGCCCCGCGCGGACGACTGTCGCCTGGGCTCCACGTGTGCGGGACTGTCCCGCACGGCTCGAAGCCTGTGCTGCCGCACCAACCGCAGGTCAGGCTTATCGCCAGGTCGCCGCAGCCACCCTGTGACGAACGGCGGCGTCAGCACGGGCCCCGACAGTTCGGGCTCAGCTATCGGCGGGAGGCCATATGTATCGGAAGTTGCTCGAACGGGCGATCGCGATCGTGGGACTGGGCGCGCTGGCCCTCACCTCGATGGTCGCGACACCCGCCCAGGCGCAGTCGGCGGCACAGTGCACCCTGGACGACCATTGCTACGGGGTCGTGTACTGGCCGGTGGCCGACATTTCCGCCGTGGAATTCGAGCTCGGGGTCTATCAGATGCAGGTCAACAACCCCGGGAGCAATTTTGCGACAGCGGAGGGCTGGGTGTTGTTCGACCCCGTCCCCTACGATCCGAACAACTACTGGGTCGAGATGGGAATCACCCGTGGGGCCAGCGTCTGCGGTACGGGACTCGTCTGGTTCACCGCCAGTCTGCTCCCTGGCAAGGGATACGTGGAACGGTGCCACGGCGCGGCCGCGCTGTCCAACACCAAGCACCTCGTGCGGATTCAAGAAGCCACCAACGGCACGTGGGACATGTACCGCGATGGCGTCTCCGTGACCCGCTACACGGGCGCGCCCTCCACCACCGCAGCTGCCGAGATCGGTATCGAATCCGGCGCGGACGGCAACGTCGTCAGCATGACGGGTGGAAAGCTGAGGTATCGCACGGCCGCGGCGAGCCCGGTGTGGAAGAACGGCTGGGCCAGCCCCAGCTACCCCAGCTATGACGACCCGGACAGCACCCCGTGCTACGCGTTGTGGGTCTCCCAGCCCAACGACATGCGGGCCCGCTGCAACCTGCCGCAGACCACCGCCACGTCCACCGAGGCCGCGCCGGCCGCCATGTCGGCCCTGCAGCAGGCGCAGCGGATCGCCACACTCGCCGGTGACCCGTCGGCGGGCGTCGTCACGATGGCCGACAGCACCCCGAAGGCCGCCACCGCGCAACTCGGCACCGCCGTCGACAACGCCTCGACCGTCACGATCGTCACGATGACGGGCAACTTCACGGGCAGGGCATTTCCTCGGCCGCAGGGAACCGCGGCTCCGACCGGAAACGCGTTGACCGTCGTGCTCGACAAGCAGACCGGCGCCGTCCTGACGACGCAGTTGACGACGAACCTCCCGGGCTGATCCGGGCAACACGGCGAGCCGTGGCCAGGCGAAGACCCCGGTCGGTGTGGCGGACGAACGCCGCGCCGACCGGGGTCTTCGCCACACCTCCGATCGCCGGGAGACGGGAGCGCCCCCAGGGGGCCTGATATTCGACGGCAGGCCACCTACGCTCTGCCGACGGCGGGCATACTGCGTCGCGTGCTCAACCGATCCGCCTACCTCGACGCGCCCGCGCCGCTGGCGTTCGCCCACCGCGGCGGCGCCGCCGAGGGCGACGAGAACACCACCGCGGCGTTCGCCCGGGCCGTCGGGCTCGGTTACCGGTACGTGGAGACCGACGTGCACGCCACCGCCGACGGCGTCCCGGTGATCTTCCACGACCCGACGCTCGCGCGGGTCACCGGTGAGGCGGGGCGCATCGCCGACCTGAGCTGGGCCGACCTCGCCTCGGTACGCGTCGGCGGCGCTGCCGTCGTACCCCGGCTCGACGAGGTCCTGGACGCCTGGCCGCAGGTCCGCTTCAACATCGACGTGAAGGCCGACGGCGGTGTCGCGCCGACGGTCGCCACCCTGACCCGGGTCGGCGCGGCCGACCGGGTGCTGCTCGCCTCGTTCAGCGACGCCCGACTGGCCCGGCTGCGGGCGCTCACCGAGGGGCGGGTGGCCACCAGCCTTGGCATGCGGGCAGTCGCCCGGCTGCGGTTGGCCTCGCTGCACGGCCGGCCGCTGCGGCTGCCCCCGTCGGTGGTCGCCGCGCAGGTGCCGCCCCGCTACGGGCGGGTGCCGGTGGTGGACCGCCGGTTCGTCGACTACTGCCACCGGCTCGGCCTTCAGGTGCACGTCTGGACGATCGACGATGCGGACCAGATGCACGACTTACTGGATCGTGGCGTGGATGGCATCATGACCGATCACGTCGGCGTGCTGCGCGACGTCTACCGCAGCCGCGGCCACTGGACCGCCTGAACAGCACCGAAGGAACCCCCGATGGCCGAGACCGTGACCCCCACGGTGACCGACACCCCGCCTCCGGCGAGCACCCCCCGCGAGCGCCGAGGCTGGTACATCTACGACTGGGCGAACTCCGCGTTCCAGTCCACGGTGATCACCGTGTTCCTCGGCCCGTTCCTGACCACCATCGCCGAGACGGCCGCCGGCTGCGAGCTGGGCGCCGACAGCTGCGACGGGTACGTGCACCCGCTGGGCATCCGGGTCGCGGCCGGGTCGTACTACCCGTACCTGATCTCGTTGTCGGTGTTCCTGACCGTGTTCGCGCTGCCGGTCATCGGCGCGATCGCCGACCGGTCGGCACACAAGAAGCGCCTGCTCGGCGGGGCCGCGTTCACCGGCGCCGGGGCGACCATCGCGATGGCCTTCGTCACCGGCGACCGGTACCTGCTCGGCGGCGCGTTGTTCCTGGTCGCCAACATCTCCTTCGGCGCCGCGATCGTGGTCTACAACTCGTTCCTGCCGCAGCTCGGCGGTCCGGACGAACGGGACGGCATCTCCAGTCGTGGCTGGGCGCTGGGCTACCTCGGCGGTGGCCTGCTGCTGGCGGTGAACCTGGCCACGGTCTCCCTGCTCAGCGAGGACGACAACCCGCAGCGCACCCTGGATCTGGCGCGCTGGTCGATCGTGTCCGCCGGCGTGTGGTGGGCGGCGTTCACCCTGGTGCCGCTGCGCTGGCTGCGCGACCGTCCCGTGACGGCGGCCGTGGCCGCGCGGGGCAACGTGCTCACCGACGGGTTCCGGCAGCTCGGGCACACCCTGCGCGAGATCCGGGCGTACCCGCTGACGTTGTTCTTCCTGCTCGCGTTCCTGGTCTTCAACGACGGCATCCAGACCGTCATCACGATGGCCAGCCAGTACGGCACCGAGGAGCTGCGGCTGGAGCAGAGCACCCTGATCGTCACGATCCTGCTGGTGCAGTTCCTCGCCTTCGGAGGCGCCCTGCTCCTCGGCGCGCTGGCCCGGCGCATCGGCGCGCGCAAGACGGTGCTGATCAGCCTGGTGCTCTGGACCGGTGTGATCCTCGGCGTGTTCTGGCTGCCCGCCGAGGCGCCGCTGCCGTTCATGGCGCTCGGCGCCTGCATCGGCCTGGTCCTGGGCGGCAGTCAGGCGCTGAGCCGGTCCCTGTTCAGCCAGCTCATCCCCGCCGGCAAGGAGGGCGAGTACTACGGCTTCTACGAGATCAGCGACCGGGGTACGAGCTGGCTCGGCCCGCTCGCGTTCGGCATCGTGTTCCAACTCACCGCCTCCTACCGCGTGGGCCTGGTCTCACTGGTGGGCTTCTTCGTGGTCGGGTTCCTGCTGCTGTTGGCGGTGCCGATGCGCCGGGCCATCATCGCGGCCGGCAACACCCCACCACGGGTGCTCTGAGCACGTGCGACGCACCTGACAGATCCGGGCCGGTCGATCGGCTAGGCTGCCCGACCGTGACCGACGACGCCGCTGCCACCCCGATCTGCCTGGCCCACCCGTTCCCCGGCCAGCCGCACGCTCCCGCCGCCTGCGCGGCCGCGCGTGGGCTCGACGGGCGGCCGGTACACGCCGCGGCGTTGAAGTTCTTCTGGGGGCCGATGGACTGCGGCAAGTCCACGATGGCGTTGCAGATGAACTACAACCACGCCCGGCAGGGCCGCCGGGGCCTGGTCACCACCCGCATCGACCGGTCGCTGGGTCCACAGGTCACCACCCGCATCGGCCTGGCCCACGAGGCCATCGAGGTCACCGACGACCTGGACCTGCGGGCGCTGGTGCGCGGCCGCTGGGCCGACGGGGTACGCGTCGACTACCTGATCTGCGACGAGGCCTGCTTCTACACCGTCGAGCACGTCGAGCAGATGGCCGAGTTGGTGGACAGCTACGACGTGGACGTGTTCGCGTTCGGCCTCGCCACCGACTTCCGGTCCTGCCTGTTCCCCGCCGCGCAACGCCTGTTCGAGTTGGCCGACGAGGTGGCCCGCATCCAGGTCGAGGTGCTGTGCTGGTGCGGCCGGGAGGGGCTGCTCAACGCGCGGGTCGTCGACGATCGGGTGGTCCGCGAGGGCGAACAGGTCGTCATCGGCGACACCGTGGAGACCGCCGACGTGCGCTACCAGGTGCTCTGCCGGCGGCACTACCGCAGCGGCGACCTCGGCCCCCGCGACTGAGACGCCCGTCGTTCCGACACCCGGTCGGCCACGATCACCGCGGCCGTCACCAGCAGCGCCGCCCCGGCGGTGACCGCTGTCGGCGTGGCCAGCGCGACCGTCCCGGGGATCAGCGCGAGCAGCAGCAGCGTCGCCGCGACGCGGCCCGCCACCCCGGCGTAGCCGAGCACCGTCTGGTACGTGGCGTGCCCGGCCAGGAACAGCGCCGGGCCGCCGAGTACGACAAGCGCGTCCGCCCAGCCGACCGGCTCGCCGGGGCTGTGCAGCAGTCGTTCGTCACCCACGGCGGTGACCACGATGCCACCCACCATCACCGGGTGCAGGTAGTTGAACACCAGCCGCGACAGTCGTCCGGCCCGCTCACCGGCGTCGGCGAGGGTCCGCATGACGTCTTCGGCCCGATCGAAGTACACCCACCACAGGGCCACCGACCCCGCGAAGGCGAGCAGGAACGCGGAGACGCTCACCCGGTCGAGGTGCTGCGTCAATGTGCCGCCGGTGATGAGGATCGACTCCCCCAGCGCGATGAGGACGAACGCCTGGCAGCGTTCGGCCAGGTGCCCGCCCTCGACCTTCCACCGTTCGGGGGTGCTGCGGCCCAGACCGGGCACCGGGAACCCGGTCGCCAACCCGAGCGCGTCGACGGCGATCACACCGATCCAGATCACCTCCCGGGCCGGGGTGTCCACCAGGCCGCCGACGAGGGCCAACACCCCGGTGGCGCTGATCCAGACGACGCACTGGCGGAAACTGTCACTGACGTACGGCTGGCCACGGATGGCCCACATCGCGAAGACCGTCCGGCCGATCTGCACCGCCGCGTACGCGCCGGCGAAGAGCAGACCGTCGCCACCGAACGCGGTGGGCAACGCCGCCGCGAGCAGCAGACTGCCCAGCGTCACCACCAGCAGCGTGGCACGCACCGGCGCCCGGTCCGGGCGCAGCCAGTTGCCCATCCACACGGTGTAGATCCACACCAGCCAGACCATGCCCAGCAACACCGCGGTACGCCCCACACCCGGCCAGTCGAGGTGCTCGCTGAGGTAGTGGGACAACTGGGTGATCGTGAAGACGTAGACCAGGTCGAAGAAGAGTTCGGTGGACGTGGTCCGCTCCACCCCGCGACGGGGACGCAGCAACTGCGGGTGGGCAGGCCGGGGACCCGGCGCGGACCCGGTCACGACGTGCCCCGCCCGGCCCGGAGCCGATCAACCATGATCACCGCGACGGTCACCGCCGTCGCCAGCGCCGCGCAGGTCACCAGCGTGACACCCAGCCCCACGCAGGCCGGCACCAGCGCCAGCAGCACCACCACGGCGGCGATCCGGCTGGTGGGCAGCGCCCGCCACAGCACCGCCTTGTAGGCGGCGTGCCCGGCGAGGAACAGCGCCGGGCCACCCAGGGTGAACAGGGCGGTGACCGTGGTGACCGTCGCGCCCGGAGCGTGCAGCAGCCGTTCGTCGCCCGCCGAGGTGACGACGATGCCGGCGACCATCACCGGGTGCAGGTAGTTGAACGCGAGCCGGCTCAGCGCCCCCGTACGCGTGCCCGCGCGCGCGAGGACCTCCGCGGCGGCCGGGGCGGACCGCGCGAAGTACACCCACCACAGCGCCACCGAGCCGGCGAACGCCACCCCGAACGCGCCGAGGCGCACCAGGTCCACGTGTGACGTGAGGGTGCTGCCGGTGACCAGGATCGACTCGCCGAGCGCGATGAGGACGAACGCCGCGCAGCGCTCCGCCAGATGCCCACCCTCCACCATCCACCGCTCCGGGCGGCTGCGTTCCCGCCCCGGCAGCGGGTAGCCGATCGACAGGCCCACCACCTCGAGCACGATCACGGCCGTCCACACCACCTCCCGGGCCGGGGAGTGCACCAGGCCGCCGACCACCACGAGCACCGACGTGGCGGCGATCCACGGCAGTGACTTCTGGAACCCGTCGACCAGCCACGGATTGCCCTGCGCCGCCCACAACGCGAACGAGGTCCGGCCCACCTGCACGCTCACGTAGACCACCGCGAAGAGCAGCCCCATCCCGGCGAACGCCTGCGGGATGGCCGCCGACAGCAGCAGGCTGCCCAACGTCACCCCGATCAGCATCGCCCGTACCGGGCCCTGGTCCGGTTGCAGCCAGTTGGTCACCCAGGTGGTGTAGACCCAGACGAACCAGACCAGCGCCAGCAGCAGCGCGGTACGGCCCGCGCCAGGCCAGTCCGGATGCTCGATGAGGTAGTGCGACACCTGAGTGATCGTGAAGATGAAGACCAGGTCGAAGAACAACTCGGTCGACGTGGTCGGCTCGACGCCCTGGCGTCGGCGCAGCAGCCGGGGATGCGCCAGGTCGACGGCCGGGGGCTCAGAAGGGGTCACCGCACACCCGCCAGTCGCCGCCCTCGCGGACCACCGGCAGGCGGCGTTCCTCGCTGATGCCGCCGGCGCGGGTCACCTTCACGGTCACGGTCCCGCGCGGACGCCCACCCTTGGTGGACACCGACACGTCGGTGATCTCGTAGTCGGTCACCATGGGCGGGGTCCGCACCCAACTGGTGAACCCGATCGCGCTCCAGCGGGTACGGGCGTCCGCGCACAGCCGCTCGTACGCACGGTCGCTGTCACCCAGGGACACCTCGCTGAGGAACCCGTCGGCGGTCTCCCGGATCGGGCCGGCGGCCTGCCGCACGGTCTGCAGGTTCCACGCTCCGAGTCCGGCGACTCCGACGCAGCACAGCGCCATGCCGAACCCGGCGAAGGCCAGCCCGGCACGCATCGGGCGGCGCCGCCGGGCCGGTCGGCTCCACGACTGGCCGGCACCCACGACTACCGACCGTAGAGAACGCCGTCGCGGTGAGGCACGGCAAGCCGGAAACTGGGCCTTCTTTCGGCACGGCGACGCATCGTCTACCGTCGGCGCACACCCCCCGTAGCGCCAGGAGCCGATCGATGAGCCGCTTCGTGCAGCCGGTACCACCCCCTGCCGACCCGTACGCCGGTGACGCCCTGCTGCGGTCCTGGCTGGAGCGTCACCTCGGCGCGGCCGGTCACGCCGCCGCGAAGGGCCGCCTGGCCGACTTGGCCGCCGACGTGAGCGGGCCGCTGCGCGCGGCGCACGCCGACGCCGAGGCGCACCCGCCGACGCTGGTCCGCTACGACCCGTGGGGCGCGCGCGTCGACCGCATCGAGGTGTCGGCCGGCTGGCAGGCGCAGCGGGCCGCCGCCGCCCGGCACGCGGTGGTGGCACTGCCCTACCTGCCCGACGCGCGGAGCACCTGGGGCGCCGCCGCGCGGGTCGTGCAGCATGCGCTGCTGCACCTGTACGGGCCGGAGTCGGCCACGTTCTCCTGCCCGGTGGCGATGGCCGACGGCGCGGCGGCGCTGCTCAGCCTGCCCGACGTCGACGCGGGTGTCCGCGACGCGTGGCTGCCCCGGTTGACCTCCACCGATCCGGACACCGCGATCACCAGTGGGCAGTGGATGACCGAGTCGCAGGGCGGCTCGGACCTGGGCCGCTCCAGCACGATCGGCCGGCCGGCGGCGGACGGTTCGTGGCGGCTGACCGGGGAGAAGTGGTTCTGCTCCGCGGCCGACGCGGCGATGGCGGTGGCGCTGGCCCGTCCCGAGGGCGCCGGGCGGGGCAGCCGGGTGCTCGCTCCGTTCCTCGTACCCCGCTACGCGGTCGACTCGCCGCTGGCCACCGGCGCGGTACCGGACGCGCCCGCTCCCGGTGTCGTCGTACACCGGCTCAAGGACAAGCTCGGTACCCGGGCGCTGCCGACCGCCGAGATCGGGCTGCGCGACGCGTACGCGGTGCCGCTGGGCGACCCGACGGTGCCCGGCCTGGTCCGGGCCATGACGCTGGTCGTGGTGACCCGGGTGCACAACGCCGCCGCCGCTGCCGGCGGGATGCGGCGGGGACTCGCCTACGCCCGCGCGTTCGCCGACGCGCGGCACGTCGCGGGCGGCCCGCTGTCGTCCTCGCCGCTGCACCGCGCCACGCTGGGCACCCTCGCGGTCGACGCGGCGGGCGCGTTCGCCCTGGCCGGCCACGCGTTCGCGCTGCTCGGGCGGGTGGAGGTCGGCGCCGACCCGGAGGCGGTCGCGGAGCTGCGCATCGTCGCGCCGCTGGCCAAGCTCGCCACCGGCCGGCTCGCCGTCAGCTCGGCTAGCGAGTACGTGGAGAGCTTCGGCGGCGCCGGCTACGTGGAGGACACCGGGGTGCCCCGGCTGCTGCGCGACGCGCAGGTGCTGCCGATCTGGGAGGGCACGACGAACGTGTTGTCCCTGGACGTGCTGCGCGCGTTGACCCGGGAGGACGCCGGGACGCCGCTGCTGAGCCGGCTGACGGCCGCCGTCGACCTGGCCCGACCGCTGTCGCCCACGCTGGCCGACACCCTCGCCGGCGTCGCCGGGCAGCTCCGCGACACCATCGCCATGGTGACGGCCGACCCGGGCGCGGCGACGGTCATCGCGGGCGCCCGTGCGCTGGCGTTGCGTCTGGCGTACGCGCTGACCGCCGCGCTGCTCGTGGAGCACGCCGCCTGGGGTGACGAGCAGGCGGAGCTGGCGGCCCGACTGTGGGCGCGGCGGTGGCTGCGGCACGAGGACATCGCCGGGGACGCCCACCACCACCTGGACCTGCTCTGCTGAGCGGGGCGACGGGAGCGGGGGTGACGGCCGCCGGCGTCGAGAAAAGTCGACGTACCTGACAGGAGTTGGCAGGTGCACCGGCGCAGACTGCACGCATGACGACAACCGCCGACCTCGCGATGGTCAACCTGGACAGCTCCGACCCTGCCGCGCACGCCGCCTTCTACCACCGGGCGTTGGGCTGGGAGATCACCCACAGCCAAGCCGAGTACGCCATGATCCGCAACGGCGGCGTGTCCATCGGATTCGGCCTCGTCGAGGGCTACCAACCGCCGGCCTGGCCGGATTCGACCGGGCAGAAGCGGTACCACCTCGACCTCTACGTCGACGATCTGGCCGTGGCCGAGAAGGAGTTCGTGGCGGCGGGCGCGTCGAAGCCGGAGTTCCAGCCCGGCGAGACGTGGGTGGTGCTCCTCGACCCGATCGGGCAGCCGTTCTGCCTCTGCCGCCGACCGCAGGGCTGAGGCGACACCGCTCCGGCGGCGGCCGCACGGGCTCCCGCGCGGCCGCCGCCGGAGCCGACGCGCGGCCGCCGCCGGGGTGACACCCGGCCGGACCCGCGTCGACGCCGGGCTGCCCTGCGGTGCTCAGCGCAGCGGGCCGCGGGCCACCGCGTCGCGCATCGCCGCCGGGTCGCCGACCGGGACGTACTCCAGCCACCAGGTCGCGCCCGCGGCGGCCAGCTCACGGCGGTAGGCCCGCTCGGCGCGTTCGTCCGGGCGGCGACGCCGCCCGCCGATCGCCACGTCGAACGGCTGACCGTCGGCCCGGGTCGCCGGCAGCGCCTCGACCAGCTCGTGGACCTCGTCGGGGGTGAAGTCGGCCCAGCCGTCGGTGTCGGTCAGCTTGTACGGCACGATGCCGTCGGCCCGGGCCGCGCGCCGTCGCACCGCCCCGGCCTGGGTGCTGCCACCGACCCAGACCGGCACCCGGGGTGACTGCACCGGCGGTGGGCGCAGCGCCACGTCGTCGGCGCGGTAGTGGGTGCCCCGGTGCTCGACACGCTCACCGCTGAGCAGGCCGGTCAGCAGGTCCAGACCCTCGTCGAGCATCGCGGCGCGCACGGACACCTCGGTCGGCTCGCCGAACGCGGCCAGGCCCCGGTCCCCGGGGTCGCCGACGCCGACGGCCACCGTGGCCCGACCGGCGCTGAGGTGGTCGAGGGTCAGCACCTCGCGGGCCAACTTCGCCGGACGGCGTCGCGGCAGGGCGGTGACCGTGGTGCCCAGCCGTACCCGCTCGGTGCGCCCGGCGATCGCCGCGAGCACCAGCCACGGGTCGTAGGTGGACGGGTCGTCGCCGCGGTAGTGGATGACGTAGTCCTCCAGGAACACCCCGTCCCATCCGGCGCGCTCGGCCAGCTCGCCCAACTCGACGAGGGTGGCGACGGCGATGTCGTCGCCGCCGCAGGGAATCTCCAGGCCGTGTCTCATCTCGCCGACCGTAGGGCAGGGGTACGACCCTCAGGCGCGGCGGCGCGACCGGGCCGCCCACACCGCGTACGCCGGGTCGCGGTCGAGGTTGTGCCGGTCCCGGTCGTAGCGGCGGGTGGTGCGCGGGTCGGCGTGCCCCATGGCGTCCTGCACGTCTTCGAGGGGAACCCCCTCGGACCGGGCGGTGGTGGCGAACGCGTGTCGCAGCGAGTGCGGCGACAGGCGCGCCCAGGCCGGGATGCCGGCGGCCCGGGCGAGGCGGCGGACCATCCGGAATACGGAGTGCCGGTCGAGTCGTGCGCCGCTGGCGGTGACCAGCAGCGGCCCGCTGAGCTGCGTCACCGGCACGCCTTCGGCGGCGGCCCGCTGGGCCAGATACGCGTCGACGGCGTACGCGGTGCCCGGGGTGAGGGCACGGCGGCGCTGCTTGCCGCCCTTGCCGACGAAGCGCACGCTGCGGTGTCCACGTTCGGCGCCGAGGTCGGTCAGGTCCAACGAGACCAGTTCACCGACCCGCAGGCCCAGGTCGGCCAGGAGCGCGATGGCCGCCCGGCTGCGGGCCGCTGTCGGGCCGGTCTCGGCGTCGGCGGCGGTGAGCAGCGCGTCCACCTCCTCGGGGGTGAGTCCGATGGTGGCGGAGTGGTCCCGGTCGACGCGGGGGCGGTCCGCGCCGGAGACCGGGTTGGCGGGTACGCCACCGAGCTTGACGAGGAAGTCGTACCAGCTCGACAGGGCGGACAGCCGACGTGCGACGGTCGCCGGGGTCAACGGTCGGCCGCTGCGGGCCACGAGGGTGGACTCCAACGCGCGGGCGTACTCGTTGACGTGCAGGAACGTGGCGCGCAGCGGATCCAGGTCGTGCTCGGCGCACCAGCGGAGGAACGCGGTGACGTCGCGCCGGTACGCGTCGCGGGTGTGCTCGGAGAGCCGACGGTTGCGCAGCCACGCCTCGGTGACGTCCAGCGGCGCGCTCGGCAGGGCCGGTCGGGCGGTGGGGCGGGCGCGCACGGGCGCGTCGGTGGACACCATGTGAAAAAGGTTCTCAGCAGCGGATGGGATTGCCACGCAGGCGCGCCGAGGGCTGGCGCTCGCGGCGGCGACGGCGGGGTGGGCTACGGTCGCATCGTGCGTGCCAGCCGGCTGGTCTCCCTGCTGCTGCTCCTGCAGGCCCGGGGGCGGATGACCGCCAGCGAGCTGGCCGATGCCCTGGAGGTGTCGGTTCGTACGGTGTACCGCGACGTGGAGTCGCTGGCGTCCGCCGGCGTGCCGGTGTACGCCGAGCGGGGCCCGGCCGGTGGTTACCGCCTCCTCGACGGCTACCGCACCCGGCTCACCGGCCTGACCGCCGGCGAGGCCGAGGCACTGTTCCTGGCGGGGATGCCCGGCCCGGCGGCCGAGTTGGGCCTGGGTTCGGTGTTGGCCACGGCGGAGCTGAAGCTGCGCGCCGCGCTGCCGGCGGACCTCGCCGACCGGGGCGCTCGGCTCCGGCAGCGGTTCCACCTCGACGCGCCGAGTTGGTTCCGCGAACCCGAGCCCACACCACACCTGGCCGCACTGGCCGCAGCCGTGTGGGAGGACCGCCGGGTGCAGGTGCGCTACCGGCGGTGGAAGGCGCCTCGGGAGGTGACGCGCACCCTCGATCCGCTCGGCGTGGTGCTCAAGGCCGGCCGCTGGTACCTGGTCGCCGCGGCGTCGGGACAGGTGCGGACCTATCGGGTGGGGGCGATCATCGACCTGGCCGTGCTTGACGTGTCCGCCGAACGGCCGGCCGGCTTCGACCTCGCCGAGAGCTGGCAGGAGCTGGCTGCACGCTACGAGCGGAGCGTCTACCGCGCCGAGGCGCGGGTACGGATGACCGTGGCGGCGCTGGCGCGGACGACGTACCTGTTTCCGCCGGCGATGAGCCGCGCGGCGCAGGAGAACGCCGGTGCGCCGGACGTGGCCGGCTGGGTCACGACGACGGTGCCGATCGAGTCGGTCCGCCACGGCTGTGTCGAGATGCTCAAGCTCGGCGCGCAGGTGGAGGTGCTGACCCCGACCGAGTTACGCGAGCTGGTCGCCAGCACCGCCCACGCCCTCGCCGCCCTCTACCCACCGTCCGGCGACGCGCCCGCCCGGGAGCCGAAGGCCGGCGACGCGCCGATGGCCGGCACCCCGGGGCGGGCGCCGGCCATCGAGGCGGTTTTCAGGCGTTGATCTGCCGGCGGCCGTTGCCGTTGGCGGTGATGGTGACCCGGCGAGGCTTGGCCCGCTCGGCGACGGGGATGCGCAGCGTCAGCACCCCGTGCTCGTAGCCGGCCTCCAGCTTGTCGGTGTCGAGGGTGTCGCCGAGGAACAGGCGCCGGGTGAAGGTGCCCATCGGACGTTCGGCGGCGACCAGCTCGACGCCGTCCCCGGAGGGTCGGCGGCGCTCGGCGCGGACGGTGAGGACGTTGCGCTCGACGGTGCAGTCGATGGTGTCGGGGTCGACGCCGGGCAGGTCGAACGCGGCGTAGAAGAAGTCTCCGTCGCGGTAGGCGTCGAGCTGCATCGCCGCCGGACGGGCTGCCGTACCGAAGAACTGCTCGGCGAGCCGGTCCACCTCGCGGAACGGGTCGGTGCGCATCAACATGGTCATGCCTCCTCGGTTCTCCTGGCCGAAGGTGATGGTTGAGTCGAGGTGACTCAACTTCCTCTTCTTATTTAGCGCGTCCCGAGCCGGCCGTCAACTCCTTCTCGAACCAGTGCTCGGCGTACGGTCCGTGCGAGTAGGCGGGGATCTCGACATAGCCGTGCCGGGCGTACAGCGCCCGGGCCTCGACCAGGTCGGAGCGGGTGTCCAGGCGGATCCGAGCCGCTCCGGCCGCCAGGGCCCGCGCCTCGACGGCGGCCAACAGCGCGGCCCCTCCGCCGATGCCGCGGTGCGCGGGCCGCACGAACACCCGGGTCAGCTCGGCGAACTCGGCCTGCCACCGCAGCCCGGCGCAACCGGCCAGGTCCGGCCCGTGGTGGGCGAGCAGGAGCAGACCACCGGGGTACGTCAGGTCATCGCTGGGCATCTCCGCCAGGGCGGCCTCGACCTCGCCGGGTCGGGCCGGGCGGCGGTAGTAGCGCACCACCATCTCGGTCATGTACTCGCTCAGCAGGAGTGTCGCGTCCGGATGGTCGGGCCGGACGGCCTCGGTCACCCACTGCCGGACGGCCGTGGTCACGCGTTGCCCTCGGTGGCGGCGGTCCGGCGGTAGATGCCCTGCTCGCGGGTCAACAACCGCGCGTCCACCAGGTAGCGGCGCAGCGTGGCGTGGTCCGACGCGCCACCGGCGCACCACGGCTTGAGCGCGTCGTCGACGGCCCGCTCCGGATAGCGGGTGCCCGGCGCGAACGACCGTTGCGCGATGTGGGCCAGCAACACCCGCCGCCTCCCGAGCTGCGCCGGCATGCCCACCAGCACGTCGCCGCGCAGGAACGTGCGCAGCACCGGGTCCTCGGTCGACTCGGTGTCGTCGGCCGGGCGGCTGTCGCGCGCCGCCGCCCGCAGCGACGCCTCGTCGACCGTGAGCGCGCCGTCAGTGCCGGTGACGAGGCCCGCGTCGGCGAGCCGACGGAGCCCGGTGAGCACGACCCGCGCCCCCAAGCCGGAGCGCCGCACGACCTCGGGCACGGTTGTCGCTCCCAACGCGACCGCCGCGAAGATCCGTCGCCGTCCGTCGTCGGCCAGGGCCCCGGCCAGAGCGTGCGCAGTCATGCCGGTCACCCTCCCATCGGCGTACGAGAGCCGCCAGGTGATTTCCGGGGTACGCGCCCGGGCCCACCATCCCTGGCCTGCCGGTACTCATTGCGAGGTTGAGGAAGATCGGGACAGCGGTCAGCGGTGAGCGTGCTCGTGCTGAGAAGGCTGCCGCGGCGAGGGCACACCGGGAGGCGCTGCGCTGCGGGCGCGGCAGCGGTGGGGGCGCGAAGACGCCTGAAGCGTCGATTTCGAAGTCAGGTGTGTCCGCGCGGACGAAGGCGGGCACCCGGACCTGGCGGGAACTATTCATGGTTTCGGCGATTCCATGGTTTCGGCAGGAGGCGCCGACGGGCCTCCCGGATCCAGTGGCGGGTAGCCGGTTCTCCGGCTGGCGGGACGTCAAGATCACGTCGCTGAAGGAGCCCGCACCGGTTCTGCGGTGCGGGCTTCGAATGGCACGGCGGACGGAGGCGGGGAGGTCACTCGAACCCGTCCCCATCGCGCACGTGCGCCACTGGTCACTGATCCATGCGCGTCAGCATGGTCAACCCGTGCCCGTTGGGCAATGGATTTACCGGTCGGCAGGCCCGTACCCCTGGTGGTCGCCGGTCTGCTGGTCCTCGCCGCCTGCGGCGGCACCGCGCTCGTGCCCGGCGTACGCCGACTCACCTGGCCACCGGCCCGCGAACCGCAACCGGCCGGACCCGCCGGTCTGCGCCGATCAGGCCGGGCCGATGTGGACGGTCAGCGGGCGGCGCGGGCCATCGCGACGAAGCCGCGCCAGGCGTCCGGGCGGAACGTGAGGGTCGCGCCGTCGCGGTCCTTCGAGTCACGCACGAGCACCACGCCCGGAAGGTTGTCGGCGACCTCGACGCAGTTGCCGCCGTTGCCGCCGCTTCTCGTGCTCGTGCGCCACCGCGCCCCGGTCATGTCCATGATCCCGCCGCTTCTCTGAGAAGGTCCAGGGAACGTCCCCGGGGCAGCGCCTCGCCGCGAATCCGCTCCCACCGCCGCTCCAGGCTAACAAGCTCCGAAGGCCGGTCGAGGATCTGCGCCTGCGCGGCGCTGTCGACGTGCGCGAGGCGCGAGCCGTCCGGCAGGTCGGCGATGGTGAACGGTCCGTCGAGCCCGGGGTAGCTGGGCGCGTCCGCCGGAACGATCTGGAGTTGGACGGTGTCCGTCTCGACGTAGCCGAGCAGGCGGGTGAGTTGCGCCGCCATCAGCGCCCGGTCGTCGCCGACACGGCGGCGCAGCACCCCCTCGTCGAGCAGGGCGATGAGCAGCGGCCCCTCGGCGTCCCGGTCGATGATCGACTGCCGATTCATTCGCGCCTCGGTGAACTGGTCGACCGCGTCCGCGGTCAGCACCCCGCCGGCCAGGGTCGCCCGCGCGTACGCCTCGGTGTGCAGCAGCCCCGGCACCCATGTCAACTCGAACGACCGCAGGGTCACCGCCTCGCGTTCGATGTCGACCCACGGCCGGAACCACACCGGTTCGCGGCGACGAAGGGCGTCCGGCCACAGTGCCTCGGCGTCGCGCGCCAGCACCTCGGCGACGGTCGCGCGGTGTCGACTCTGGGGAACGTGGCCCGGGTTCGCCCACCGGGCGACGGTCTTCGGGTGCACACCGATCCGGTCGGCGAGGCTCTCGGCCGTGTGGCCCGCCTCGGCGAGCGCGGCGACAAAGGCGTGGTTCATTCCGTTCCTTCCAGGGAGCAAATGGGCTGCGCCACAGAGAACACGTAACGCTGTGTGCTTGTCCAGCGACTCCCGGGAAAGTGGGGTATCGACGGCGCGGCCGGCAGGGACCCGAACCCGGCGGACGCGTTCGCAGCGGGGACCGCTGCCGCGACCGGAAGCGGCCCCCGCCTCCAGCAGCCGACCTAGGAGGTACGCGTGGCCCACACCGAAGGAACGGCCAAGAGGCCGACGCACTCCCCGTTGCGCCCTTCGTGGCGTTGCCCGGTCTGCGGCATCCTCTGGCCGTGCTCCACCGCGAAGCTGCGGCTGCTCGGCCGGTACCGCGAGGACCGCCCGGGTCTGTTGACGCACCTGGCGGCGGTTCAGAAGGAGGCCGAGGCCGACCTCGCCGCGCTCAACCCCGACGTGGCGCTACCCGATCTGACCCCGCGTTTCGTCGGCTGGGCGCAGCCCCGCTGAGCAGATCGGCCCCTCGGTACGCAGTCGCGCGTGCTGGTGCATGTCGTGCCAGCCGTCGGCGTGCCGCATCGACTGACGCGCCACCCCCTCCACGGCGAAGCCGCCCCGCGTGGCGACCCGGCACGACGCCGCGTTGGCCGTCGAGTGGTTCAGCTCCAACCGGTGCAACCCGGCCCGCGTGAAGCTCCACCGGGTCAGCGCCTCCAGCGCCGCGGTGGCGATCCCCCGACCGCGCGCGTCGGGCAGCAGCCAGTACGAAATCTGCGCCGACCCCTCGGTCAGCAACACGTCCCGCAGCCCCGTCTGGCCGACCGGCCGGTCGTCGCCGTCGACGATCGCGAAGCTCACGGCCGTCTCGGCACGCCACCGGCCGATCCACTGTGCCGTCCACGCCCTGGCCTCGGCCTCGTCGTCGAGCCGGAGCACGTGCCATCGCTGGATCGCCGGACAGCCGAACGCCGTACGGACGGCCGGGGCGTCGTCGTCGCGCCACGGCCGCAGCGCCAGCCCGGGGCGTACCTCGAGGTGGGGTTGTTCCTGGGCGGCGAGGCTCCCGGCAGGCAGGGCGGGGGTCACGAGCAGCGGCATCGGCTCATTATCCGGCGGCCCGCCCCACCCTCCTCCTGATGATCGCGCTCGTTCCATGATGGAGTGGCCTTCCTTTGCGAGGAGGCCCCTACATCCATGTTCGAGCGCGATCATCGCGCGTCGTGGGAACTGCGGGGGGTCTCACTCTCCGGTCGGGCTGCCTGCCAGCTCGGCGACCACGTCGAGGTGGCCCAGGTGGCGGGCGTACTCCTGCACGAGGTGGAACAGCACCCGTTCCAACGACGCCGGGTCCGCGCCATTCCAGCGCGGGCCCGGCGCACCGACCTCGGTCAGGTCGTGTGCCGTCACGACGGCCGTGGTGTGCGCGCCCTGCGCCCGCAGCGCCGCGACCAGGTCGTCGCGGGTCTCGTCGGGAGCGACGTACCAGCGGTCGTCCCGACGGTCACCCCACGGCTCGGCGACGTCCCGGCCCTCGAAGCCCCACTCGATCCAGCGCAGCTCGACGTGGCGCAGGTGCGTGAGCAGTTCCAGCGGCGTCCACCCGGACGGCAGTCGACTGCTGCGCAGCTCGGCCTCGTCCAACGCCGACACCTTGGCTACCACCGACTCGCGGAAGTAGTCCAGGTAGCGCAGGAAGACCTCGGTACGGCTGTCGACCGGCGCGGTTGGCTCGGGGAAGGCCGTCACGGCAGTTCACGCCCGCGCTGCCGGACCCCGGCCGCGCCGTACGGGTAGTCGCCCACCGGGGGCGTGCTCGCCTCGTCCAGCAGCCGCATCTGCTCGTCGGTCAGGACGAGGTCGGCGGCGGTCAGGTTGTCGTCGAGCTGCTCGGTGGTGCGCGCGCCGAGGATCACCGAGGTGACCGCGGACCGGGCCGCCAGCCAAGCCAGCGACACCGCCGACATGGACGCGCCGAGGTCCTTGGCGACCTGGCCGACCGCGTCGAGCACCTGCCAGGTGCGCTCCTGCCCGTTGCGACCGGCGTACGCCTCGACGCCGCGCTCCGGGTTCTCGCCGAGCCGGGTCGCGCCGGTGGGCGTGGTGTCGCGCCGGTACTTGCCGCTCAGCCAGCCCCCACCCAGCGGTGACCACGGCAGGATGCCGATGCCCTCGTTCTCACAGACCGGCACCAGCTCGAACTCGATCTCCCGGGCCAGCAGGTTGTACTGCGGTTGCAGCGTCACGATCGGGGTGAGGTTGAGGTGCTGGGTGAGCAGGGCCGCCTTCTGCAACTGCCAGCCGGTGAAGTTGCTGACCCCCGCGTAGCGGATCTTGCCGGCGCGTACCGCGTCGTCGAAGAAGCGCAGCGTCTCGGGCAGCGGCGTCAGTGGGTCCCACGCGTGCGCCTGGTAGAGGTCGACGGCCTCGACGCCGAGCCGCCGCAGACTCGCGTCCAGGGCGCGGGTGAGGTGCACCCGGGACAGGCCGGCGTCGTTCGCGCCCGGGCCCATCGGGAAGCGGCCCTTCGTGGCGATGACGAGGCGGTCGCGCACGTCGGGCCGGGCCCGCAGCCAGCGACCGACGATCTCCTCCGAGACGCCCCTGGAGTAGACGTCGGCGGTGTCGAGGAAGGTGCCGCCGGCCTCGACGAACCGGTCGAGCTGCGCGAAGCTGCCCTCCTCGTCGGTCTCCGCGCCGAAGGTCATGGTGCCCAGACAGAGGGTCGACACCACCGTGCCGGTGGCGCCCAGATTGCGATAGCGCATATCGTCCTTTCGGTCCGAGTGACAAGCTGATCTTCGCACTCGTCCCCACCACCCGCACACGGACGATCCCGCACCCCGGCACGGGCACCCACGCGGCGACGCCGCCGGTCATCATGAGCGGGTGAGCGAGCCCGCGATCGATATCGACCGACCGCGCCGACCCACCGAGCAGCCGCCGTCGGCGACGCCACCCGAGCCCGGCGCGCCCACGCGCGGTCCGTGGCTGGTGGCCGCCGCGACCAGCGTGACGCTGCTGCTGCTCGCCGGGCGCTACGGCTATCACCGCGACGAGCTGTACTTCCTGCTCTGCGGCCGGCACCTCGACTGGGGTTACGTCGACCAGGGCCCGCTGGTCCCCGCGCTGGCCCGACTGCTCGACGAGATCGCGCCGGGCAACCTGGTGGTCCTCCGGACGCCGTCGGCGCTGCTGGCCGGGGGCGCGGTCCTGCTGGTCGCCGCCATCGCCCGGGAGCTGGGTGGCGGCCGGGGCGGGCAGAGCTTCGCGGCGGTGCTCGCCGCGATCTCCGGCATCGTGCTCGCCAGCGGGCACCTGCTCAGCACCACGACCGTCGACCTGGTGGTCTGGCTCGGTGTGGCGTGGTGCGCGGTGCGACTGCTGCGCACCGGCGACACCCGCTGGGCGCTCCCGCTCGGGCTGGTCCTCGGCGTGGGCATGCTCAACAAGCTGTTGCCGGCGCTGCTGGCCGTGGGCCTGCTCGCCGGGGTGCTGATCGCGGGGCCGCGTCGGCTGCTGCGCGACCCCCGGGTGCTCGCCGCCGCCGCGATCGCCCTGGTGCTGGCCGCGCCGAACCTGATCTGGCAGGCGGCGCACGGCTTCCCGCAACTCGGCGTGGCCGCGTCCATCTCCGACGGGGACAGCTCCTACAGCGGCCGCCTCGACGCGTTCACCCTCCAGTTCCTCATCATCAGCCCGTACGCCGTACCCATCTGGATAGCGGGTCTCGTCGCGGTGCTGCGCCGGCCGGCGTGGCGGTCGTACCGTGCGATGGGTTGGGCCTGGGTGGTCGTGCTCGGCGTGGTCCTGGTGGCCGGCGGCAAGGGCTACTACGACGCTCCCCTGCTGCTGGTGCTCGCCGCGGCGGGCGCGGTGGTGACCGCCGCCTGGGCGTCGCGTGGTTCGGCGTGGCTGCGGCGGGGGTTGCTCGCGGTCGGCGCGGTGCCGTTCCTGCTGCCCAGCATCGTGCTGCTGTTGCCCGTGCTGCCGGCCGACCGGCTGCCCGCCTTCGTGGTCGACGTCAACTACGACGCCGGCGAGACCATCGGCTGGCCGGCGTTCGCCGACTCGCTCGCCACCGTCCACCGTGGCCTGCCGGAGTCCGAACGCGCGCGGGCGGTCGTTCTCACCGCCAACTACGGCGAGGCCGGGGCGGTCGCGCGCTACGGGCCGGCCCGGGGGCTGCCCCGGGCGTACTCCGGTCACAACAGCATGCTCGACTTCGGCCGCCCGCCCGCCGACGCGGACGTGGTCATCGCGGTCGGCTGGGAGCGCCCCGACGTGCTGAACGGCTGGTTCGAGCAGTGTGTGCTGGCCGGGCGGGTGGACCAGCGGGTCGAGGTGGCCAACGACGAGAACGGCGGCCCGATCCACGTGTGCCGGGGGCTGCGGCGTCCGTGGGCCGAGATCTGGGACACCGAGGTACGCCGGGCCGGCTGAGCCACGTCACGCCCGCCGAGTGCTCAGCCGGCGGGGTCACCGGTGAGCCAGGCGCGGACGGTGGCCAGGGCCTCGGGGCCGGAGTCGGCGTCCACGTCGCGGGCGAGGTCGGCGATCGTAATGCCAGCCAGGGCGTCGCGCCACGCCGTCTCGGCGGTCCACATGGCGCGGGCGATCGGGCACGCGCCGGTGCAGTCGCCGGGCGGGGTGGCCAGCGGGCCGCGTTGACGGATCTCGGTGCACACGAAGGCCGGACCCGGCCCGTCGACGGCGTGCACCACGTCCAGCACGCTGATCGACTCCGGCGCGCGGGTCAGCGCGTAACCACCGGACTTGCCCTGCACGGAGTGGATGAGCCCGGCGCGGGCCAGCGACTGGAGCTGCTTGGCGAGGTAGCTGCCGGAGACGTCGTGCAGCTCCGCGAGCCGGGCGGCCGGGACCGGCCGGCTGCTGGTGGTGAGCACGACACAGCAGTGCAGCGCCCACTCGACACCGCCGGACATCTTCATCGCCTCACCCTAGCCACCCCTGATACTCGGATTATTCTTATCCGAGTATAGTTCTCGGACATAAGAGGTCCGAGTTTGCCGGTGCCACTGGGGGGCCGGGACGAACGGGACACGGAAGGTGGAACGGACATGAAGATCGCTGTGATGGGCGGGACGGGCCTGATCGGCTCCCAGGTCGTCCAGATCCTGCGCACGGCCGGGCACGACGCGTTCGGGCACTCGCAGTCGACCGGAGTCGACCTCCGCACCGGGCAGGGCCTCCCCGAGGCGCTCAAGGACGTCGACGTCGTCGTCAACCTCACCAACTCGCCGACCTTCGACGAGGCCTCCCCCGCCTTCTTCCAGACCACCATGGACAACCTCCTGACCGCCGCCGAGCAGGCCGGCGTCGGACACGCCGTGGTCCTGTCGATCGTCGGCGTCGACCAGGTGCCCGACCTGGCCTACTACCGCGCGAAGGTGCTCCAGGAGGACATCCTCAAGGCCAGCGGGGTGCCGTACTCGATCGTCCGCGCCACCCAGTTCTTCGAGTTCATCGACGCGGTCATCTCCTGGACCGCCGACGAGACCGGCGTACGCCTGCCCAGCACCCCCGTTCAGCCGATGGCCGCGGCCGACGTGGCCCAGGCCGTCGCCGACGTGAGCGTGGGCGCGCCCCTTCAGGGCATCCGCAACGTGGCCGGCCCCGACGTGTTCGGGCTCGACGAGCTGGGCCGGATCACCCTCGCCGCTCGCGGCGACCAGCGGACCGTCACCACCGACGACACCGCCGGCATGTTCGCGGCGGCCCCCGGTGACGTGCTCACCGGCAAGGAGGACGCCGTTCTCGCGCCCACCTCGTACCGGGAGTGGCTGGCGCGCTGACGCTCCACCGTGACGGGCGGGCTACGCTCGGCTCATGGTCACGGCGGGTCTCCTCCTGGCGGCCGGCGCCGGCCGACGGCTCGGCCAATCCAAGGCCCTCCTGCCCTACCGTGGCCGCCTGCTCGTGGAGCACGCCGCCGACCTCCTCACCGCCGCCGGCTGCCGACCGGTGCTCGTGGTGCTCGGCGCGAAGGCCGATGAGATCCGCGCCCGCACCCGGCTGCCCGAGGTGGTGGTGAACGGCGAATGGGCGTCGGGCATGGGCTCGTCGCTGCGGGCCGGGCTGGACTCTTTGGCGTCCAGCCCGGCCGCCGCCGTCGTGGTCACCCTGGTCGACCAGCCCGACCTGACCCCCGAGGCGGTACGCCGCGTCGCCCGCGACGCCACCGCCGAATCCCTCGCCATGGCCACCTATCGCGAGGGGCGACGCGGACATCCGGTGCTGCTCGGGCGCGACCACTGGGCCGGAGTCGCCGAGGCGGCGACCGGCGACCGGGGCGCCCGCGACTACCTCCGCGCCCACGCGACAGCCGTACGACTGGTGGACTGCGCCGACGTCGCCGACGACACCGACGTCGACCTGCCCGAGCACGCCGCCCGCCTCCGATAGGGTGACGCCGTGCTCAGCGAGGTCAAGGGGTTGTCCCGACACTTCACCGAGGCCACTCTGCGCGACCATCTGCTGCGGCGTTCGGTGCGGCAGGACGACGGCTGCCTCCTCATCACCGGGTACGGCACGCGGCGCGGCGTTCACCAGAAGGTCGCCGGCCGCGCCTGGGCGCACATCGCCGCGTACGTCGTCTTCGTCGGCGGGTACCGCCCCGATCTGGAGGTCGACCACCTCTGCCCGGCGAAGGACTGTATCGAGCCCACCCACCTGCGGCAGGTCAGCCGCGCCGAGAACTGCCGCAGCCGAGCGCAGGGCCCGACCTGCCGCAACGGGCACGACCGCGAGATCGACGAGTCGACGGGTCGATACCGCCGGACGTGTCGCGCCTGCAACCGGGACAGCCAACGCCGGTGGCGGCAGCGCCAGGCCGCCGAGGTGAGCCAGGCCCGCTCGGCGTACCTGCCGAACTGACGTCCGGGTCCCTGTTTCACCAGGCGATTCAACCTCCACGCAAGGTTCCCGCACACCCGCGCCGGCAGCCTTCGACGCAGATACCCCGGACGTCCGGGGCAACTCGCACAGGAGGTTCCCATGCAGCTCGGACGAATCGCTACGGCGCTCGCCATCCCCGTCGGCGCGGTGCTGACGTTCGCCGCGCCGGCCTCGGCGGCGGCACCGTCGGCGCAGGCGGCGGCGAGCCCGCCCTCGGCCTGCTACGGCGGCTACTCGTACGACGGCGGCGCCTTCGCCTGCTTCGCGCCCTACGGCGAGCACCTCTGGGTCTGTGACACGGGACTCAACCACCACCCGGCGGTGAACTACGCCATCAACGGCGGCTCGTACAGCGGCAACCGGCACTACTACCCCGGCAACGGCAACTGCGTCGACATCGACCTCGACATCGCCGAGACCGGCTACATCACGTTCACGATCTCGAACTACGAAGGCTCCACGTTCGTCAGCGGCAGCCGGCTCTACGAGGTTGGCGCCGGCGACTGACGCCCTGCGCGCACCACCGCCGCAGCGGGCCCCGGGACTCCCTCAAGGAGTCCCGGGGCCCGCTGCCGTGCCGTCCCAGCACGTAGGCGGCGGTCCTCGCGGTCCGGATTCGAGACGGCCTCCGAATACAATGGAGGGACTTCTTGAGCGAATCTTGAATCGCCTGGTCAGGCAGGGAACGGCGACAGCGGGGGACGGTGTCGGTGAAGTTCAGGCTGCTCGGCGAGGTCGAGGCGGAGATCGACGGCGAATGGGTCGACCTGGGCCACGCTCGGCAGCGCAGCGTCCTGGCGATCCTGCTCATCGAGGCGAACCGCGTCGTGCACGTCGACCAGTTCCTCGACCGCGTCTGGGCCGACCATCGTCCGCAGCGCGCCGTGAATTCGCTGTACAGCTACCTGTCCCGCCTGCGGGCCTGCCTGGCCGGCGGTGCCGAGATCTCCCGCCGCTCGGGCGGCTACCTGCTCAGCGTGGACCCCGCCGCGGTGGACCTGCACCGGTTCCGCGACCTGGTCGCCGGGGCGCGCGCCGTGCCCGACGACGAGGCGGCGCTGGGGCGGTTCGACGAGGCCCTCGGCCTGTGGCGTGGCGAGCCCTTCACCCAGCTGGACACCCCGTGGCTCAACGAGACGCGCGAGGCGCTCACACAGGAGAGGGTGGCCGCCGAACGGGACCGCACGGACACCGCGCTCCGCCTGGGCCTGCACGCGTCCCTGCTGCCGGACCTCCTGCGGGACGCGCCGGCCCATCCGCTGGACGAGCGCCTCGCCGGGCAACTCATGCGCGCCCTGTACCGCTGCGGTCGGCAGGCCGAGGCGCTGGAGCACTACGACCGGCTGCGCCGTGTCCTGGCCGACGAGACCGGCGTCGACCCCGGTCCCGATCTGCAAGCGCTGCACCTGGGCATCCTCAACGGCGACCCGACCCTCGCCGCGCCGACGACCGGGACGGCGGCGCCCCACCCGACGCCCCGGCAGCTGCCGGCCCCACCGCCGTTGTTCACCGGCCGGGTCCGCGAACTGGCCACGCTGTCCCGCCTGGTCGAGAGCCAGACCGACGACGCGGACGCCGTCGCCGTCGCGGTGATCGGTGGCACCGGCGGCGTCGGCAAGACCTGGTTGGCCCTGCGCTGGGCGTACGACCACCTGGACCGCTTCCCCGACGGCCAGTTGTACGTGAACCTGCGCGGGTTCGACCCCGCCGCCGAGCCGGTGCCGCCACCGGTGGCCCTGCGGGGCCTCCTCGACGCCCTGGCCGTACCCCCCAAGGCGATCCCGACCGGCCTGGAGGCGCAGGCGGCCCTCTACCGCACGCTGCTCGCGGACCGGCGGATGCTGATCGTGCTCGACAACGCCCACGACACCGAGCAGGTCGCCACCCTGCTGCCCGGCAGCCCCACCTGCACCGTCCTGGTGACCAGTCGCCGCCGCCTGGGTGGCCTCGTCGCGCAGGGCGCACAGGGGTTCACCCTGAACGTGCTCACCGACGACGAGGCCCACCACCTGCTGTCCCGCCGGTTCGGGCCACGACTCCTCGCGGAGGAACCCGACAGCGTCGCCGCGCTGCTGGCCCGGTGCCACGGCCTGCCACTGGCCCTCAGCATCGTCGCGGCGCGCGCGGCGATGCACCCCGATCTTCCGCTGCGGGCGCTGGTCGACGAGCTGTCCGAGGAGGCGACGCGGCTGGACGCCCTGACCACCGGCGACCTGAGCGCCGACCTGCGCGCGGTCTTCGCCTCCTCCACGCGCGCCCTGCGGCCGGAAGCGGCCCGGATGTTCCGGCTGCTCGGTCTGACCCCCGGCCCCGAGGTGGGCCTGGGGGCCGCGGCGAGCCTCAACGGTCTCTCCCCGCGGCAGACCCGGCCGCTGCTGCACGACCTGCACGAGGCGCACCTGGTCCACCAACAGACGTCGACGCGGTACCGCCTGCACGATCTGGTCCGCCTGTATGCGGCGGAGCAGGTCGAGCGCGACGCCCCGGACCACCGGCAGGCCGCCCTCGTCCGCATGCTCGACCACTACCTGCACACCGCCCACGCGGCGGCGTGCCTGCTCGACCCGGCCCGCGAGTCGATCACGCTGCCGCCCGCACAGCCCCAACTCACCCTCGACCCGGTAGCCGATCAGGCGCAGGCGCTGGCCTGGTTCCACACCGAACACGCCGTGCTGCTCGGCATCCTGCGGCAGGCCGCGCGCGACGGGCTCGACGCGTACACCTGGCAGTTGGCCTGGACGATGGAGAGTTACCTCGACGAGCAGGGACACTGGCGTGACTGGACCGCGACGCAACTCGCGGCGCTGCGGGCCGCGAGCCGGCTCGGTGAGCGGCGCTGGCAGGCGTGCTCGCACCGCAGCCTGGGGGTGGCCCACACCCAGCTCGGCGAACTCGACGAGGCCCACCGGCACTACCAGGGGGCGCTCGCGTTGTTCGAGGCCCTGGGCGACCCGGTCAGCCAGGCGCACACCCACCGTGGGCTCGGCTGGGCCTTCAACCAGCAGGACCGCTGGTCCGACGCGTTGCGCCACAACGAGTTGGCACTTGAGCTCTACCGGCAGGCCGGGCACCGGGCCGGGGAGGCGATGGCCGTCAACAATGTCGGCTGGCTGCACACCCAGCTCAGCGACCACGGCGCGGCCGTGGCGTACTGCGAGCGGGCGGTCGAGCTCAACCAGGAGATCGGCGACCAGCACGCCGAGGCGGGCGCCTGGGACAGCCTCGGTTACGCGTACCACCACCTGGGCCGGCACGCCGAGGCCAACACCTGCTACCAGCGGGCCCTCAAGCTGGTCCGCAACTTCCGGGACCGCTACAACGAGGCGGAGATCCTGACGCATCTGGGGCAGAGCCACTCCGCCGCCGGCGAGGCCGAGCAGGCGCGCGAGTTCCTGCGGCAGGCGGCGACGATCCTTCGCGAACTCGACCATCCGAACGCCGAGACGGTGGCCGACGCGTTACGCGACCTCGACGACTGACCGCCGCCACCACCGTCGTCGAAGAGGAGAGTCAAGACTCCCTCAAGGGCCGCGCAAGCCGGCAGGCCGACGCTTTCTGACGTCCACCTTCGTCAGTCAGAAAGTAGGAGAACCGATGAGACGGATTCGCATGGCGCTGGTCACGGCGGTCGCCCTCGCGGCGTCGACCCTCAGCGTGGCCAGCCCCGCGTACGCCGCGGGCGACACCCAGCTCGGCATCGACGTCGGCAACATCGCGTGGGAGCAGTACACGTCCACCAACGCCGACGTCCAGGCACGCCTGTCCGAGACGTCGACCGAGGACTGCAACTTCTACAGCGGCTTCTGGGCCGACCCGGCCAACGACCGCTATGACGGCACCGCCTTCACCTACGGCAAGTGCGGCAAGACCACCAACGGCTACATGTACCGCGACGGCACCAAGGCCTGGGGACCGGTGGCGTGGCGCAAGCGGCCCTGGTGCGCGGACTTCGCGAAGTTCGCCTTCTACTGGGGCGGCGCGAAGTACACCGGTCTCACCGCAGCGGCCGGTAGCTTCCGGACGTACGGCATCAACAACGGCACCTGGCACGGGCGCGGCAGCGGCTACGTCCCGCGCAAGGGTGACGCGGCGGTCTACGACTGGGACGGCAACGGCACCTACGATCACGTCGCCATCGTCACGTCGTACTACGACACCAGCACGGACGGCAACCACTACGTGGTCGGCGGCAACCAGTCGGACGGCGTGACCCACCCGCAGTACAGCAACTGGGCCTCGTCCATCGTCGGGTACGCCTCACCGGCCGCGAGGTAGACCGGGCGACGACACCGGCTCCGGGCCATCGGGTCCGGAGCCGGTGTCGAACGCCGAGGTGCGCTCGACCGGGGGCAGCCGTGCAGCGCCCGGCGGCGGCCGATGCGTCTTCCTAGTGGGAAGTACTGACGGGAGCGGGCGTGTCGTTCGAAGATTTCGTGGCGGGGTACGGCCGGTCGCTGGTGCGCCTGGCGTTCGTCCTGAGCGGCGACCGGCAGGTGGCGGAGGATCTCGCGCAGACCGTGCTGGCCGACGTGTACCGGCACTGGAAGCGGGTGCGCGCGGCGACGGACCCGGAGGCCTACGTACGCCGCATGCTGGTGAACGCGCATCTGAGTTGGCGTCGCCGGCGCTGGACGACGGAGCGGCCCACCGACCTGCGCCAGGAGACCGGTGCCACGGTGGCCGACCCGGCCGACGCGGTCGCCGCCCGGGACCAGATGCGGGTGCTGTTGAGCCGGCTCGCCCCGCGCGCCCGCACAGTGCTTGTCCTGCGCTACTACGCCGACCTGGACGACGCGGCGGTCGCCGCGGCCATGGGGGTCAGCGAGAGCTCCGTGCGGGCCACCGCCTCACGTGCCCTGGCGAGCCTGCGCGGTCCCGCCGCCATCGACGCACCGAGGGAGACCCGATGAACCAGTCGACCGAGCGCGAGTTGCGCGAGTTCTTCGCCGCCGACGCCGCCGACGCCCCCGACGAGCTGGCCGTGGTCGCCGGGGCGGTGCGCAGGGTCCACCGCAGGCGCCGGACCCTGACGGTGGCGGCGGCCACGATCACGGTGATCATCGCGGCGGCTGTGTACGGCGTCCACCGGCCGACCGCGACGCCGCAGGCACAGCCGCCGGTCACTCCCTCGTCCGTACCGGTCACTCCGACGCCTGCGGCCGACCTGCCGGCCGGGGTGAAGCCCGGCGCTCCGCTCGCCTTCGGCGCGGCGCAGTGCGTCAAGGCGTACGCGCCGGAGACGCTCGCCGAGCAGGCCTTCGCCTTCGACGGCACCGTGATCGGCATCGGACCGGCCCGAACCGAACGCGGCGCGCATCCTCCCGTGGACCTGCGATCGGTCACGTTCCAGGTGCACACCTGGTTCAGGGGCGGTTCCGCGGGCACCGCCGTGGTGGACATGTCGCCGCCCGCCGCCGCGACCGGGACGGGCGATGCCACGTCCGAGGGTGGCCCTGCCTATCGGGTCGGCACCCGGTTGCTCGTGTCCGGTACGCCCCGGTGGGGCGGCGCGGCGCTCGCCGACCCGATCGCGTGGGGTTGTGGCTTCACCCGCTACTACAGCCCTTCGATGGCGGCCGACTGGGCCACCGCGACGAAGTGAACGCTCCTTGTCAACGACGAACCTCGAGCTGCGTACGCCGCTCGTAGGCCCGGCACCTACGTTCAGGTCGCCAACGATCTCGCGCCACCAACGAAACACTTCAACGCTGCTGCATTAGCCGCAGTACACCAGCTTGAGTGCTTACGCACAAGAACTGTCATTATGGTGCACGCATGTTATGCCCCTTTTGTGGGTGCTAATTAACGGATTACCGTTACCGGCAATCCGATAATCAATGGCTGAGCCGGTCGCCTACGCTCAGGAGCCGACGGTGCGGCAGCTCGGTGGAGGGGTCATGGCTCTGCGGTTCGAACATCGCCCGACCGAGACGGACACGCGCATCGTCGACCGTGTCTGGCGCACCACCAGCGACGCCGAGGAGACGATGACGTCCGTGGCGCGTACGTGCTGCCACCTGATCGTGACGCGGACGACCGGGCGGCTCCTGGTCTCGCTGCGCGGGCCGGAGACCAGGGCGACCACGGCACCGGTCCCGCCGCACGCCGAGTTCGTCGGGATCCGGTTGACGCTCGGCGCCGTCTTCCGGCCGCACCCCGCGACGTCGATCGTCGACAGCCACGTGTCCTTCCCGGTGACACGCTCGGGCCGGGTGGTCATCGGCGGCGAGGACTGGGAGACGCCGACGTACGAGAACGTCGAGCAGTTCGTCCGACGGCTGCGCGACGCGGGGCTGCTGGTGCCCTCACGCCTGACGGGCACCGGGGCCGACCGTCCCGGGTCCACGCGCACCCACCAGCGGCAACACCGTGCCGTCACCGGACTGTCGCCGACCGCCGTGACGCAGATCGACCGCGCGAACGCCGCGGCCACCATGCTGCGCGACGGCCTCGACTGGCGCACCGTCGTCGACATGCTGGGCTACTTCGACCAGGCCCACCTGGCACACGCGCTGCGGCGCTTCGTCGGACATACCGCGCGGGGACTGCGCCCGGGCGACGAACCGACGATGTCGTTCCTGTACAAGACCGACCTGCGGCCCGGCAGCTAACCTCCGTCGGCCGGCCGCCGGAGACGACCGGCCGAATCACACCAACGGAGGAGAACCGTGCTGCTCAGCGTCAACGTCTTCATCAGCCTCGACGGGATCATGCAGGGACCGGGCGCCCCGGACGAGGACCGCTCGGACGGCTTCGACCGGGGCGGCTGGCTCGTCCCGCACATGTCCGCGCACACCAACGAGGTCGTCGAGGGCTGGTTCCGTACGGCCGACGCCTTCCTCTTCGGCCGCACGAGCTACGGCCTGCTCGGCGGGTACTGGCCGAAGGTCACCGCACCCGACGACCTGATCGCCACCAAGCTCAACACCCTGCCCAAGTACGTCGTCAGCGAGACGCTGACCGACGAGGAGGCCGACTGGAGCCCGACGACGGTGCTGCGCACCGACGTCGTCGACGCGGTGCGCCGGCTCAAGGAACGCCCGGGCGGGGAACTCCAGGTACACGGCAGTTGGCGGCTCGTGCAGACGCTGCACAAGGCCGGACTCGTCGACCTCTACCGGCTGCTGCAGTACCCGGTCGTCGTCGGCGGCGGGAAGCGCCTGTTCCCGGACGGGTCGACGCCCGCGACGTTCGCGGCGTCCGAGGACGGCATCCGCGTGCTGTCCGGCGGCGTCGTCTCGCTGACCCTGACGCCGGCGACCCTCGGCGTCCTCTCGACGGGCGCCTACACGGTTGACGAGGGGCGCTCGGTGCCGGTGCTCGGCTGACACCGACGAGTGGCGCAGGTCGTGGGGCCGCGGCCGTCCCGGAAGGCGAACAGGGGTGCTCAATTCGTGGTTCTGATCGAAATCCTGTCGAGCTGCTGCCGAAGACCGTCCGCTTCCTCCCTGCGGCCGACTCCTTCCAGCACATCGGCCAGCGTCCGGTACGCGGAGAGTGCTTGCCCTGCGAACTTCTCCGGCATACGTTTGGCCAACGATCCGTAGAGCTGAGTCGCCTCGGTGATCGCCTTCAAGGCTTCGGACAGGTTCTGCTTCACGTCTGCGCACACCGTGGCGTATGTCCACAACGCCATGGCGAGGTCAGGTAGGTGGGCGTCCGGGTTCGTCTCGGCCAGCCGCCGCCGGATGGCCACGATTTCCCTGGCCGGGGCTATGGCCCGTTCGCGGCGGCCCAGCGCGAACCGGATGCTGCCGACGCTGGTCAACGAGGTGGCGAGGTCGACCAGGTAGGCGTCCGGATCTACCTCGGCCAGCCGCCGGTGAATGACGGCGGCTGCCTCAGCAGCAGCCAACGCCTGCTCAGGGCGGCCCAGCGCGGACAGACAGGTGCCGAGATTGGTCAACGACGCCGCGAGGTGGGGTCGGTAGGCGTCCGGGTTCGTCTCGGCCAGCCGCCGTGCGATGGCCACGGCTTCCTCGGCCGGGGCCAGGGCCTGCTCAGGGCGGCCCAGCGCCGACAGGTGGGCCCCGAGGTTGGTCAACGAGTCGGCGAGGTGGGGAAGGTGGACGGCCGGGTTCGTCTCGGCCAGTCGCCGCCAGGTGGCCACGGCTTCCTCGGCCGGGGCCAGGGCCTGGCCAGGGCGGCCCAGCTCGAACAGGTAGGCGCCGACGTTGTTCAACGAGTCGGCGAGGTGGGGAAGGTGGACATCCGGGTTCGTCTCGGCCAGCCGCCGCCGGACGGCCACGGCTTCCTCGGCCGGGGCCAGGGCCTGCTCAGGGCGACCCAGCGCGGACAGGCGGAGACCGAGGTTGTTCAACGACAGGGCGAGGTCGGGTAGGTAGGAGTCCGGATTCGCCTCGGCCAGTTCCCGGTAGGCGAGGGCGGCTGCCTGAGTCGCGGCCAGCGCCTGCTCGCGGCGGCCCAAGCCGGACAGGCAGTTGCCGAGGTTGGTCAACGACAGGGCGAAGTCGGACACGTAGACGCCTGGGTTCACCTCGGCCAGCCGTCCCAAGATGGCCACGGCTTCCTCGGCTGGGGCCAGGGCCTGCCCGGGGCGGCCCAGCTCGGACAGGCAGGCGCCGAGGTTGGCCAACGACAGGGCGAGGTCGGATAGGAAGGCGTCCGGGTTCGCCTCGGCCAGCTGCCGCCAGGCGGCCACGGCCTCCTCGGCCACGGCCAGAGCCCCCGCTAGGCGGCCCAGCCGGGCTAGGACGGCAGCGACGTTGTTCAGCGACGCGGCAAGAAGCGGTAGGTAGGCGTTCGGGTCTGTCGCGGCCAGCCGACGGACGATGGCGGCGGCCTCCTGAACCAGAGCCACGGCCTGCTCGCCGCGACCCAGCTCGGACAGGCGGAGGCCGAGGTCGTTCAACGAGGTGGCGAGGTTTTCTTGGTGGGCGTCCGGGTCCGCCTCGGTCAGCCGCCGCCAGGTGGCCACGGCCTCCTCGGCCACGGCCAGAGCCTCCTCCCGGCGGCCGGCACGGGCAAGGCGGAATACCTGATTGGACTGCAGAACGGCTTGTTCGGCGGGATCAGTGGTGTGGGCGAGACGGTGTGCGGTCAGCACGCTGGTGACGGCGGCCGCGGCGATGTCATAGTTTATGTGCCTGTCGGCCGGCAGCAGAGGTTCGATGCTCTCCAGCACCTCGATACTCACGGATCGGCTGGTAGCGAGAGCGGTCAACGCGGTGCCGCCCGCTCTGATCGCGAGATCGGGATATTCGCGTAACAGCGGATAGAGGAGAGTGCTGCCCACGTGGGGCCAGCGGTCAGCGGCTGCGGCGAGGAACGTGACCGATCGGGAGAGCACCGAGCTTGTCGAGTCGTCCCGGGGGCGGGCGGTCAGGAGAGCGGTTGCGGTGGCGGGTGCCCAGTTCTGCGCGGGGTAGTCGATGTGGTGTCCCGGCAGGGTGAGTGCGAGGAAGTCCTCGGTGAGCCGGTCCGGGTAGAGGGGTTCCAGGACGGTTGGCTGGTTGGATTCGGCGGGTGGATAGCAGACCGTATGGTCGCGGAGGATCTGTTCGACATCTGGCCCGATACCGAGGTGTTCGAGAAGCTCGGCGCCGGCGGTGCGGTCGAGTGCGCCGGTGAGGGCAGCGGTGAAGACGGCGTGGTTCATCACGTCGCCGGGGGTCCGATAGCCGCTCCCTGTTCCCGTGACGCCGTCGTGGTAGAGCCGTCGCCAGTGCAGTTGTTCCCGATTGAGCAGGTACCGGGTCAGGGCGTCCATGCCTTCGGGGGGCCGCTCGCCGCTGACAGCGGCGTCGACGGCGACCAGGGCGGCCATGTGTACGGCGAGGGTGAGCCCGAACTCGGGACTGTCGAGCTGGACCGGGGGCAGGATCGAGGTGGGGCGGGGATGCCGGTAGATGGCGGCGAACCGATCGCGGGCCGCGGTGAACATGGTGGGTCGGGCGTGATCGGTGGGCAGGTCGGGGAGCCGCTGGGCGCTCGTGTGGCCCCGATAGTTGTCGAGGACGGCGCTGATCGCCGGCCACGTGTCCAGGCTGCGGCCGATCATGAGAACTCGGGTGGGGACGCCGTCCTGGTGAAGGAGGGTGTTCTTGAGCAGCCAGGTGAGGTTGCTCAACAGCCACCGGTCGGCGTAGTCGACCACGAGAAGCAGCCCGGCGGTCCCGGTCAGGGCGAGGTCGTGGCTGCCGGGCTCGGGCCGGTCGGCGTCGGGGCCGTGGAACGCGGCAACCACTTTCCAGCCGGCGGTGAGCGACTCGGCCGCGAGTTGGGCGGCGAGACGGGTCTTGCCTTGCCCGCCGGGCCCGTGCAGCCAGCGCACGCTCAGCCGCGGCGGTCCGCCGTCGCGCCACTGCCGCAGGTCGGCGAGTTCTTGATCGCGGCCGGTGAACGGCACCACGGCGCGTCGGGCGTTGAGCATGCGGCTGGGCATCTGCCGCAGCCAGTCCACGTCGGCGTCCGGTTCGGGTTGCCAGTTGGCCAGCAGGTAGAGCGGTTCGCCGTTGGCGAAGACATGGATGTCGGCGTTGATCACGCCGTAGGCGAACCCGCCGACTGAGGTGACCTGCTGGAGCGAGGGGTCTGGTCCGTCTGCCGTGACCATGCGATCCATCGACTCCCGCTCACGCTTCCGTCGACGGTGACGCCTCGTGGTAGATGATGTTGCCGTTCTGGACGCCGAACGCGACGCCGTGGTCACGGGCCACGATGTTCTGGATCTGCACCTTCTGCTCAGCGGGTAACCGGGCGGTGAGCTCGGTGACAAGGGCCCGCAGGTCGTCGATGACGGTCGGGTCGTCTTCGACGAGATCCTGCAACCGGGTCAGCCATTGCGGCTGCTGCTGGGCCCGGACCTCGACCTGCTTGTCCGCCGGCGCCTGCTCCACGGTGGCCGCCAGCGCATCGAGCCGACGCGCGGCCTTCGCCTCCTGGTCGGCGCGACCGCGTCCGAACAGCCGGATGAACCCCGGGCGGGCCAACCCGTTCCACACGTCCGTAGCGGCGGCGGTCACCAGCGTCGTGGCGCCGACGGCAAGCACCGCCTGAATATCCGGGGTCACGTCTCTCCTCGCCGGTCGTAGGCGCACTCTCGTTCTGTGGCGACCGAGTTGGCGTCACCGTCTCGAACCTGAGAACCGAAGCCGATCGACGCACCGAACGTCCAGGTCGACATCCTGGCACCATCATGAAGCTCCGTCGCCACCTGCGTAATTACCCGGACACGACACACCACTTCGCGGTCGGTCATGGTTCGATATCGGGGCGTCCCGCAGCGTCAGCCGCGGGGCAGGCTCCGGCCGTCGGGCAGCGTTCGACCGCTCAGCAGCGCCACCAGAGAACCGCTGTCACCACGGACGACCTCTCCGCTTCCCCAGCGCCGGTCCGCGTCGGTCGCTTCGAGTCGGACACCGGCCAGGTCGATTCCGAAGATGGCGCCGCTCGCGTTGGTGAGAGTGTCCAGGACGGCGCTGACCGCGACTGCCGGTGCGACTGCGGGCCGGTCGAGAGCGATCGTCACGTCCAGGGAGTGGATGACGGCGTGACTCAGCGCGCCCGCGGCACCGCCGCCCGGCGGCTGCCAGGCGTGCAGTGTCGGCGATCGGAGTTGATCGAGGAGTTCGGTACGGGGCAGCGCGGCGTCGCGCGCGGCCACGGTGTCGGAGAGCACCGTGAAGTCACCGCCGGCCGCGGCCAGGTCGGCCGCGAACTGTGCGGGGGTCAGCCGCACCGGCATCGTGACGTGCGCGACGACGTGCCTCACCAGCCAGTTCTCGCACAACGTGGACGCGTCCCAGATGTCGATGGCCGAGGTGGCGAGGAGGTCAGCGAGTCCTCGGTAGGTCGATGCGACCCACGGCTGCGGGTCAGTCATGGTTGATCCTTTCGCATGAGGTGGGCGAGGCGCTCCGCGAGCTTGTCGAGCGAGGTGGCGAAACCAGCGCGGGCATCGGGCGTCCGCATCGTCTCGGGCACGTGCCGCTGGTGGATGACGACCGCGGTTCCGCCGTCGCCGAGGTCGTGGAACGTGCTGGTCGTGTGCATCCCGGTCGCCGGCTCGACCCAGGCGAGCAGCTCGGGCGCAACGATCTCGGTGAACGTGGCGACCATCCGGTAGCTGCCCTGGTCTCCGATCATCAGGGTCTCGAACCGACCCCCGGGCCGGAGATCGACGACGATGCCCTCGACCGGTGTCACCATCCCGCGCGGTCCCCAGAACTGCGCGAGTTCGTCGGGCTCGGTGAGGCACCGCCACACAAGTTCGCGCGGCGCGCGCAAGACCCGCCGGTAGACGAGTTCGTCGTCACCCACCGATTTCAGCCTTCCTGCAGGTGGGCGAGATGCGTCTCCAGGCGGTCCAGGCGATCCGCCCAGGCCTGGCGGCTCTGCTCGATCCAGGACAGCGCGGCGTCCAGCGCCGCGGGTTCGAGGCGACACGGCCGGCTTTGCCGGTGCCGCCCCTGACTGATCAGGCCGGCCCGCTCGAGCACCCGGATGTGCTGCGACACGGCCTGCATGCTCATGGCGTACGGCTCGGCCAGCTCCTTGACCGTCGCCTGGCCCGTGGTCAACCGAGCCACGATGTCGCGCCTGGTCCGATCGCTCAGTGCGGTGAACAGCGCATCGAGCTTCTGGTCGTCGAGGGTCACGCTCATGACCCTTATCCAAGCAGAAGCTTTATAAAGCGGCAACTTGAATAAGAGCCATGAGCGCGGCTCGTACTCACGGCCTGGATCTGCCGAACCACCGGGCGAGGTGGTCGTCGAGGTTCCGCTGCTCGTCGCCGATCCAGGCGACGTGGCCGTCGGGACGCAGCAGGAGGCACGGGACGTCCGCCGCCGCTCCGGCGTCCGCGAGATGATCGACCCGGTCCTTCCAGCCACCGACGGTCAGTCGCTCGGTGCGGTCCACCAGCAGGCCCCGGCCCCGGTGCAGCAGACCGTAGAGGTTGCCCGGTCGGACGTCGACGTCGGGCACCCGGCGGCCGAGCAGGTCGGGGCCCTCGCCGACGTCGTAGCGGATGCCGGTTCCGGTGATCTTCTCCAGCAGATGGCGGTTCACCTCGTCGAAGTCCATCAGCTCGCTGATCAGACGGCGTACGGCCCGGGCGCCCGGCTCGTCGGCCAGCAGTTGCGTCTGGGCGCGGGTGTTGTCCAGCACGTCGGCGGCGACCGGACGACGTTCGGCCTGGTAGGTGTCCAACAGGGTGTCCGGGGCCCAGCCCCGCACCTGCGCGGCCAGCTTCCAGCCGAGGTTGACCGCGTCCTGGATGCCCAGGTTGAGGCCCTGACCGCCGATGGGCGGATGGATGTGGGCGGCGTCGCCGGCCAGCAGGACCCGACCGACCCGGTACCGCTCGGCGAGCCGGGTGGCGTCGCCGAAGCGGGACATCCAGCGCGGCGAGTGCACGCCGAAGTCGGTTCCGGCGACAGCCCGCAGTTGCCGGGCGAAGTCCTCAATGGTGGGCGGCTGGGCGCGATCGCCGACTCCGGCCGCCGGGACGACGACGCTGTAGACCCCGACGCCCGCGGGTCGGACCCAGAATCGGTGCCGGGCTCCGCCGATCGCGGCGACGGTGGCGGCGATCTCCTCCGGCGGGACACCCGCCTCCATCTCGCCCATCAGCGTCTCGTTCCGCGTGGGATCGCCGGGGAAGCCGACGCCGAGGAGCTTGCGCACCGTGCTGCGGCCGCCGTCGCAGCCGACGAGGTAGCGGGTGCGCAGTTGTTCCCCGTCGGACAGCTCGACGGTCACACCCTCGTCGTCCTGTGCGAGACCGGCGACCGCCCGCCCACGCCGGACCTGCGCCCCCAGGCCGGTCGCGTGTTCCGCGAGCAGACGTTCGATGACCGGCTGTGGGATGCCCAGCAGGTAGGCGTACGGGGAGTCCAGCCCGGTGGGCGCGGGTTTGTCGATGGCGGCGAAGTAGGCACCGGCCGGACGTCGCCGTCCGTGCGCGAGCATGCGGTCCAGGAGTCCGCGCATCGCCAGCACCTCGAGGCTGCGGATGTGCAGACCGACGATGCGGACGGCCGACGGAGGCTCAGTCTCCTTCTCCAAAACGAGGACCCGCACGTCGTGCAGGCGTAGTTCGGCGGCGAGCATGGCGCCGGTCGGCCCGCAGCCGACGATGATCACGTCGAACGGGTGCGGCGGACGATCCGTCTCGGGGCTCGGCGAGAAAGCAGGATCACGGTGAACGGAGGGCACAGGAGCGGCCTTTCGAGAGTGCCTTGGTGAAAGGCGCTCCCGGCGACACCTACGTCAGTCGCCCAACCGTGACGGCGAGGGGAGCACCCACATCGAACCAGCGGTCATGGGTCTCACCTCCTCGGACGGTGTCGCGGTCGACTGCAAGCTACCGTCCGCGCGGTATCGCGTCCAGCTCTTTTGCGTCGCTCACCGCAGCATCGCCCGGGTCATCCGGCGCGTCGCCACGTACATCGCGATCGAGCCGAACGCGACGAGATAGAGCGCCGCGATCAGCAGGCCCCAGCCGGGGTGACCCAGCGCCGGCTCCCGGACGAGCTCGATGCTGTGGTAGAGCGGCAGGGCCTGGATGAGGGGCCGCACCGCCTCCGGATAGACCGAGAGGGGGTAGAACGTCGTGGCGAACAGGTACATCGGCAGCATGAACAGTTGGATGTACTGGAAGTCGGAAAAATCGCGCAGGTACGTCGTGACGGCCAGCCCGCCCGCCGCGAACGCGTACGAGATCAGCAGCGAGGCCGGCAGGGCCAGCAGCGCCCAGGCCGAGGTGACCAGCCCACCGATCGCCATGATGGCCAGGAAGCCGATCGACGTCAGCAACGCGTTGATCATCGCGCTGGTGACCTCGCCGACGGCGATGTCGGTGACCGAGAGCGGTGTCGGCAGGATCGCCTCGTAGGTCTTCTCGACCCTCATCCGGGTGAAGACCCCGATGCTGGTCTGGTTGAACGCCGTGTTCATCGCGGTGGTGGCCAGGATCGCCGGCGCCACGTAGGCGGCGTACGGGACGTCGACGCCGGGGACCGTGCCGACGAGCAGCCCGACGCCGACGCCGATCGACAGCAGGTACAGGATGGGTTCGACGAGCGCGTTGAGCAGCGGCGTGATCGACCGCCGGTAGATCATGAAGTTGCGTTCGATCAACGCGAGCGCGCGGCGGCGGGTCCAGGCGGGTACGACGACGCTTGTCATGGTGTCTCCACAGGGCTCTGGACGTGGGCGTCAGGGGTGCAACCGGCGGCGGTAGGTCACGCGGGCGACGAGGAACCCCCCGATCGTGAGCGCCAACAGGTAGGCGATGTGGACGGACGTCGCAGCGGCCGTGGCCGTGCCGAGGCTCACCGTGCGACACAGCTCCACCCCGTGCCACAGCGGCAGCAGGTAGGACACCGGCCGGATCCAGTCCGGCAGTTGCGAGACGGCGAAGAACGTGCCGGAGAACATGTAGAGCGGCATGATCACGAACCGGAACACCGTGTCGATGTGGCGCAGCGTGCGTACCCCGACCGCCCACGCCGCGGCCGGCGCCGCGAACGCGAGCCCGGTCAGTGTTGCGGCGAGCAGTGTCCCGAGCGCCCACCGGCCCTCGACCAACCCGAACGCCGCCATCACGGCGATGAACGCGCCGCTGGTGGTGAGCAGTCGAACGGTGATGAAGAGCAGGTGTCCGGCGGCGAGCTGCTCCGGCTCGATCGGCGTCGGCGTGGCGCCCCGGTAGGCGCCGAACCCGGCGGCGCGGGCCACTCCCCAGGACGCCTCCAGGAAAGCGTTCTGCATGGCCGCCGCGGCCAGCATGCCCGGCGCGAAGAACGCCGCGTAGGACACGCCGCTGATCTGGGCGGGCGCGTTGTCGTCGACGAGGGCGCCCAGCCCGGCGCCGATGCCGATGAGGAACAGCAGCGGATTCAGCACGTTGATGACGACCGTGCCGCGCCAGGTGCGCCGGTAGCGGGTGAGCCAGTATCGGAATGCGCGCAGCACGAGTGATCCCCGCTACTCGATGAGCGATCGGCCGGTGAGCGTGAGGAACACGTCCTCCAACGTCGCGCGGCGAACCAGGGCGGTGAGCGGGGTGAGCGACAGGGCGTGCACCGTGGCGAGAGCGGACTCACCGTCGGCGCAGTAGACGAGCGCCCGGTCCGCGAGCAGTTCGACGCGACCGTCGGACGCGGTGCCGCCGGTGGCCAGCGCCGAGGTCCGGAGTTTCTCCGCCGCGGTGTCCCGTTCGTCGGGGCGGAAGCGCAGTTCGAGGACCTCCCGGGTGGCGTATCGGGTGATCAGGTCCCGGGGGGAGCCCTGCGCGACGATCCGACCGTGGTCCACGACGACGAGCCGGTCGCAGAGCTGCTCGGCCTCGTCCATGTAGTGGGTGGTGAGGATGAGGGTGACGCCGTCCTGTTTGAGCTGGAACAGCCGGTCCCACAGGATGTGTCGGGCCTGCGGGTCGAGGCCGGTGGTCGGCTCGTCGAGCAGCAGGATGTCGGGTTCGTTGATCAGGGCGCGGGCGATCGTCAGCCGCCGCCGCATGCCGCCCGACAGTGTCTCCACCTGGTCGCCGGCCTTCTCCCGGAGGTGGGCGAAGTCCAGCAGCCGGGTCGCCCGGTCCCGGATCACGGCCCGGGGCAGGCCGAAGTACCGCCCGTAGATGTGCAGGTTCTCCCGGACGCTGAGTTCGTTGTCCAGGTGGTCGTCCTGGGTGACGACGCCCAGCCGGGCGCGGATCTGCGGGCCCTGCGTCATCGGGTCCATGCCGAGGACACGCAGGCTGCCACCGCTGACCGGCGAGGTCGCGGCGATCATCCGCATGGTGGTGGACTTGCCCGCGCCGTTCGGCCCGAGGAGCCCGAACGCCTCACCCCGTTGGAGCGCGAAGTCGATGCCGTCGACCGCGCGGAACTCCGCTGTGGACCCACGTCGTGGATAGGTCTTGGCCAGATTCCTCGCCTCGACGAGGGGTTGCTCGATCACCCGGGCAGCCTACGAAAATTCGACTGACACATGCAAGATTAATACCGATCATTGAAATTTCCGAACGACGGCCGGATCGCGCGTCGTTTGACCCTCGACCTCCTTGAGGCCTGACCATCGGCCACATGAACGACCAGATGGCGCTCGACCCAACCATGACCCGCGTCATCGAGGCGGTGCGGCTCGGCCAGAGCGGCGACACCGCCGAGGCCCGCGAACTGCTCACCGCGCTGTGGGACGAGCTCGGCCCGACCGGCGACGCGCTGCACCGCTGCACCGTGGCCCACCATCTCGCCGACCTCCAGGACACCCTCGACGCGGAGCTGAGCTGGGACGAACGCGCCCTGGTGGCGGTGTCCGAGCTGACCGACGAACGCGTCCGGCGGCACCTGCCCTCGCTCGAGGTCCGGGCGTTCCTGCCGTCGCTGTACCTCAACCTCGCCGACTGTCACCGGCGACTGGGCAACGCCGGCCCGGCCCGGGAGCACCTCGCCCGCGCCTGGGAACACCTGGACCAGCTACCGGACGACCCGTACGGCGAGATGATCCGCACCGCCGTACGGGACTTCGACGCGGACGACCCGACCGATTACCGACGGCGGTAACGGCTGCCGGCTCAGCGGTCCGCTGCCGTGTGGGCGGCCCGGTACGCCTGCGGTGAACGTCCGTAGCGGGCGCGAAAGAGGCGGCTGAAGTGGGCCTTGTCCGGGAAACCCCAGCGGGCCGCGATGAGGTGCACCGGCTGTCGCGCGTGCAAAGGGTTGCCCAGGTCCCGCCGGCACCGCTCCAGACGCTTGGCCCGGATCAGCTCGGCAGGTGTCGTCGCCTCGCCGTCGAACAGGCGGTGCAGGGACCGCAGGGAGATGTGGTGGGCGGCGGCGACGCTACGGGGGTTGAGTTCGGCGCTGTCGAGGTGGCGGTCGATGAAGGCGACGACGCGGGCGCGTAACGCGGCGTGCCGTGTCTCCGGCGACAGAACGCCCTCGATGTCGAGGCGCTGGGCGAGCGTGGCGGCGAGCAGGTCCAACGCCATGCCGCCCAGCATCTCGGCCTGGTTCGGCTCGTACTGCTCCGGGTGCGCCGCGATGCTGCGCAGGTGGTGGGCCAGGAGCCCGGCGACGCCGGGACCCGACGACATCGGCGTGGCCAGCAGGCGACGCACGCGATCCGGCGGCAACGGCAGCGCCGCGTAGGGGATCTGCACGGTGATCGTCGTGGCGAGACCGGCGCTGTCCGCCCGGTGCCGGGCGATGTACGGACGGGCCGTGTCCAGCAGGGTGAAGTGGCTGGCGGCGACGAGCGCGGTCTCGGTGCGACCCTGGACCAGGGTGCTACGACCCGTCAGTGGCAGCGTGAGCTGGTAGATGTCCGCCTGGGCTCGGCGGACCAGCCCGGCGGGCCGGGTGGCGAGCAGCGACGGGTACCGCAGCGAGGCCAACCGGATCCGGCCGAGGTCGATGGCCTGGGCGTACGCGACGAAGTCGTCCAGCCGTGCGCTGGTGATGTGCACGGGTGCCGCCTCCTGGGCGATCAGGGCGTACCAGAACTCGAACCGGTCCGCCGGCGGCAGTACCGTCGTGTCCACCACCAGGTTGGGCAACATGGTGTCCGCCTCCCCCCGAGCACGAGGATGGATTCTTGCACGCGTCGACCTACGGACGTCCGCGATGACCGGCGCCGACGTACGGGCGGCGGCCGACGAGATGACCCGGGTGCTGCACCCGCACCTCGACCGCGACTGGTCGGTGCCCGCCGGCACGTTGAGCTGGAACTGCTGGACGACCGCCGCGCACGTCGCGCACGACCTGCTCGCGTACGCCGGCCAGGTCACCGGCCTGGCGCAGGACAGCTACCTGCCGTACGACCTGCGGGTCTCCCCCACGGCGAGCCCGGCGCGGGTGCTCGACGTGGTACGGGCCTGTGCCCGGCTGCTCGCGGTCGCCGTCGAGGCCGCCGAACCGACCGAGCGGGCCTGGCACTGGGGCCCCTGCGACCCGGCCGGGTTCGCCGCGATGGGGGTGGCCGAGACGGTGCTGCACACCCACGACATCGCCCTCGGCCTCGGCGTGCCGTGGCAGCCGCCGCACGGCCTGAGCGCGCCGGTGCTGCGGCGGCTCTTCCCGGACGCCCCGGCCGGCGACGCGCCCGACGTGCTGCTGTGGATGACCGGTCGTGGTGAGTTGCCGGGTCGCGCACGGCGTACCTCCTGGACGTGGCGGGCCGCGGTGGAGTGACCCCGGCAGCCGGTCGGGCGAGTGCCGCGGAGGTCGAGGGACCAACGACCGCCGCGGCACCCGCGCCTGCTCTGCTGAACGCCGTCGGCACCCGCGGGGATGCCGACGCCGTTCCACGTAGTTCCTCAGGTCCAGCTGATGCCGCGCTCGCGAACGCCACGCATGCGCTTCTCCCTTCCCCCTTCAGGGCGGCCCCGTGCCCGCCCGACGACCTCAGCGTCGACCGCCGCCCACCTCGGCGGTAGGGCTTTCGGCGTTCGGGACCGTTCGGGTCTGTACGACCCGGTCCCCGAACGGCGCGAAACGGGCGGCACGTCTCCACAGCGGACCGAGGGCGAGGACCGCCACCACGCCCGACAGTCCGCTGAACCCGACGACCGTGGTGGCCGGCCACCGGTCGGCGGCCAGACCCGCGAGCACCATCGCCGTCCCCTGCAGGCCACTGAGGCCGGTGACGGCGACTCCGAACGCGCGTCCCCGGTACGCCGCCGGCACCGCCCGGCCGAACAGCGCGTTCAGCGGGACGGCGAAGGCGCTCGCGGCCCCGGCCAGCGCCAACAGCAGGAGCAGCACCCACAGCGGCGGAACGAGCCACGCCGCCGTCAGCACGCCGGTGGACAGCGCGGCCAGGGGCAGGATGAGCCGGGGTCGGGTCGCCGGTGGGCAGAACCGGGTGAGCGCGACCCCGCCGAGCGCCATGCCCGTCGGCGCGGCGGCCAGCAACACACCCACCGTGGCGGCGTCGCCGTCGTACTGCCGCGCCAGTGGCGCCATCAGCCCTTCGGCGGCGTAGGTGCAGGCGCTGGCCGTCCACAGGACGAGCACGTAGGCGCGCAGCCGGGGGTCGGCGACGAGCACCCGCAGGCCGTCCACGCGAGCAGCGCGGACCCGACCCGATGGCGCCGGGGGCGCCGGGCGTGCCCGGACGCCGCGCGCGATCAGCAGGGCCGACACGAGGAACGTGCCGGCGTCTACCAGCAGCGCGCCGCGCAGCGACAGCACCGCCACCAGGCTCCCGCCGACGGCGAATCCGAGCACCTGCACGACCTGGGCGCAGATGTTGTCCACGCCGTTGGCCACCGCGTACCGGTCGCCGTCGAGCACGTCGGGCAGCAACGCCGCGCGCGCGGCCACGAACGGCGGCCGCATCAGGTTGACCGCGAACAGCATCGCCACCAGGGCCGGCGCGGGGACGACCGGCAGCGCCGCCACCGGCACGAGGGCCGCGCGGGCAAGGTCGCACACGATCAGGACACGACGGCGGGGATACCGGTCGGCCAGGCCGGACAGCAGCGGTCCGCCGACGAGCCAGGCCAGATAGGAGCTGGCGTACGCGGCGGCGGCAAGCGCCGCCGATCCGGTCCCGTGGTAGACGAGGTACGCCACGGTGACGGCCGTGAGCTGGTCGCCCGCCAGGGACAGCAGGTACGCGCCGAAGAGGTGGCGGTACTCGCGTACCGCGAACACCTCGGGGTACGTCGCGGCGCGCTCACCCACGTCGCCCCCGTTCCCCGTGCCTGCCGTCAGGTCGCCCGGTGCCGACCGTAGCGGCGGCGCGGGGATCGAGGGCGAAAGCGGGTGTTCGGGACCGTTCGGAGCTGTTCGGGGCAGCGGGGCGTCAGGCCCGGCGACGCCAGGGCAGCCACCAAGCCCGGCGGGGTCGGCGGGCCGGGGCGACGACGGTGGCGGTGGCGGTGGCGTTCCGACGGGCGCGTTCGGCACGCCAGCGGGCGACCACCTCGTCGGCGTTCACCGGCCGGACCGCGACCCGGGGACCGTCGGGGTTGCGCAGCCAGGCCACGATCTGCGCGTTGAGCTGCCCCACGAAGGCCCGCACGGCCTGTTCGGTGGGCAGGTCGCGGACCTCGTCGGGGACCTGCTCGACCCGTCGACGCAGTTGCAGCGGGGTGGGCAGCAGCAGGTCACTGGGCAGCTTCTCGCGCTCCAGGAAACTCTTGATCCACCACGACTCGTCGTACGGCGTCCCACGTCCGGGGATCGGCTTGCCCATCCCGGGCAGGTTGTCGAACTCGCCGCGTTGCGCGGCGCCCCGGATCTGCGCCTCCACGGCCGCGTCCCACGCTTCGGTCACTCTGCGGCACCTCCCCCCGGCCACCGTAACGCGCCGCCTCCGACCGGCGACACACACCGCAACAGGTCAGCGCGGTCGGGTCGGTGACCATTCCCGCGCGGCAGGCCACCGCCTCGCAGGTGGCTCTGGGTCACCGCTCGCCGTCCGGCCTACCGTCGGTCGGGGGACGGTGAACGGGGGCGACGTCATGGTCGATGCGGGTGCGCTGCTGGGTATCGCGCTGGTGGCGTTGGGTCTGGTGCTCACGCCCGGCCCGAACATGGTCTACCTGGTCTCCCGGTCGGTGGCGCAGGGCCGCCGGGCCGGCCTGATCTCGCTGCTCGGGGTGGCCGCCGGTTTCGGCGTCTACCTGGCCACGGCGGTCGCCGGCCTGGCCGCCGTGTTCGTCCTGGTACCGGCGCTGTACACGGTGGTGAAACTGGCCGGCGCCGGCTACCTGCTGTGGCTGGCGTGGCGCACGGTGCGCCCGGGTGGTGGGTCACCGTTCACGCCCGCGCCGCTGCCACCGGACCGGCCCCGGCGACTGTTCACCATGGGCCTGGTCACCAACCTGCTCAACCCGAAGATCGCCATCCTCTACGTGTCGCTGCTACCGCAGTTCGTCGAGCCGGCGCGGGGACAGGTGGCGGCCCAGAGCCTGCTGCTCGGGCTGACCCAGATCGCCGTCGCGTTGAGCGTCAACGCGATGATCGTGCTCAGCGCCGGGGCGCTGGCCGGGTTCTTCGCCGGCCGACCGCTGTGGTTGCGCGTTCAGCGGTGGGTGACCGGTACGGCCCTTGCCGCGTTGGCTGTCCGAATCGCCGCCGACCGTTCCCGCGCGGCTGTCGCCGTACCCTGATCCGGTCCTCACCGGCCACGGTGGCGGCGGACCATCCCGGCGGCCAGCGGCGCGGCGTCCAGGTCGCCCGCGGCGAGCCGGGCTGCGAGGGTACGGCGGACCAGCCGGTCGGCCAGCGCGGGCGCGTGCCGGCCGACGGCCATCTCCAGCCGGCCGCGTCGGGTGGTCGCCACGTCCCGGGGCGCGCGTCGGGCGGTGGCGGCGCGCAGGATCGCCGCGACGACACCCGCGACGGGCTCGGGGCGGGACACTCCCCGCAGCGACAGGCCCGCCTCAGCGGTGCTGTCGTGGATCGGTGAGGCGACCATGCTGGGGTAGACGACGCTCACCCCGACGTGGGTGCCCACCTCGTGGCGCAGCGCGTCGGCGTACGCGACGAGAGCCCGTTTGCTGACCCCGTAGGCGGCGGCGAGAGGCAGCGGCAGCACCGCCATCCGGCTGGCCACGAAGATCACCCGTCCGCGCGTGTCGAGCAGGGCTGGCAGCGCGGCGGCGGTGGTGCGCCAGGCGGCCAGCAGGTTGACCTCCAGCTGCTGGCGGACCACCTCGTCCGGTGCCAGCTCCGCCGGGGCGGGACCGCCCACCCCGGCGTTGTTGATCAGCAGGTCGAGCCCTCCGAGCCGGGTGACCGCCTGTTGCACGGCGGCGGGGACGGCGGCCGGGTCGGTCAGGTCGCAGCCGAGCACCGGCAGGTCGTCGTCCTCGCGGGCGCGCAGGTCGAGCCCCACCACCCGGGCGCCGCCGGCGCGCAGCGCGACGCCGAGGTGCCGGCCGAAGGTGCCGCTCGCGCCGGTGACGAGGACCCGCCGGCCGGTCAGCTCCGTCACCGGCGTGCTCCGGTCTTCAGCTCCCGGGTCAACTCGGCCAGGTACACGTCGAAGTCCACCCGCATCGCCGGGCGGCGCTGACCCCAGCGGGCCGTCGCCGCCCGCAGCTCGGCCCGGCAGGCGGCCCGCTGCCGTTCGCCGTCGGGCAGGGCGTACCGGCCGGCGAGCTGCGCGGCGACCAACTTCGCCTGCGCCTCGACCAGCGGGAAGGCGGAGCCGGTGGACTGCATCAGCCCGACGAACATCAGGCCGGGGGCCTCGGGGTGGAACACGTGCCGGTACAACGCCAGGGTGTCGGCCCCGCCGCCCAGCAGCTCGGCCGGCAGGAACCCGATCTCCACCCGGTAGCCGGTGCACCACACGATCAGGTCGACCTGGTCGGCGCGGCCGTCGGTGAACTCGACCCGGTCGCCGTCGAGGGCGGCCACACCGGGGCGGGCCTCGACGTCCCCGTGGGCGAGCCGGGACAGCAGGCCGTCCGAGAGCGTCGGATGGTCCTGCAGGAAGCCGTGCGTCGGCGCGGGCAGCCCGTAGCGGGCGGGGTTGCCGACGGCGGCGGAGATCATGGTCTGGCTGATGCGCTGGCGCAGCCGCCACGGGAGCCGGCGCGCCAGCGCGCCGTTGAGGGTGTCCGAGGGGCGACCCAGCAGGTGCTTGGGCACCACCCAGACGCCCCGGCGCAGCGACAGCAGCGTCCGCTCGGCGGCGTGCGAGGCGTCCACCGCGATGTCCATCGCCGAGTTGCCGCCGCCGACGACCAGGACGCGCCGGCCCGCCAACTGCTCGGGGCCGCGGTAGTCGTGGCTGTGGATCTGCTGGGCGGTGCTGGTGCCGGGGTACGACGGCTCGGGCAGCCGGGGGACCCGGTTGTGGCCGTTGGCGACGACCACGGCCTCGACGGTGACCTCGACCGGCCCGTCCGGCCCGCTGGCCGTGACCGTCCACGTGCCGTCCGGTCGGCGCACGACCCGCTCGACGGTGTGCCGCAGGCGGATGGCGTCGCGCAGCCCGAACCGGTCGGCGTAGTCGGCCAGGTAGCCGGCGACCCGCGTGTGGTCCGGGTAGTCGGGCCAGTCGGCGGGCATCGGGTGGTCGGCGAACTCGGTACGGCCACGGCTGGTGTTCAGGTGCAGCGTGCGGTACGCGGGTGAGTCGGGCGCCCCGTACACCCAGAGGCCGCCGACCTGGTCGGTGGCCTCGAAGCAGACCACGGCGACGGCGGCGTCGCGCAGCGCCTTGACGGTGGCGAGTCCGGCCGCGCCGGCGCCGATCACCGCAACCCTGGGTTCTGCCCGCATCGTCGCTCCCCCGCATTATCCAACGTCCGATGGATAATCGTCGGGCGGCGACGGCCCGTCAACCCGTCGGCCCGTACAACGCGGTGAGCAAGCGGTGCACGAACGCCCGGAACTCGCGGCGTTCCCGGGCCGCCGGCACGCCCGCGGCCAACGCCACGACGTGTCCGTGCGTGGCCCAGACCAGGCTGCGTACGGTGATGTGCGGGGTCGGCTCGGCCAGCGCGCCGGCCGCCGCGGCGGCGGTCAGCAGCTCCGCCACCAGCCGGTAGAGCGGTTCGGCGTAGCGCTGGTCCAGCTCGGCGTGCCGCTGCGGCTCCAACCAGCGTCGCAGCCACAGCGCGGTGGTCTCCGGGTGGTCCTGCAGGAAGTCCACGAACACGTCGACCAGGTCGTGCAACGCCCGCCGCGCCGCGTCCGGGCCCGTGTCCAGGGCCGCGCGGGCGCGCTCGGCGGCCTCGGTGAGGACCTGCCGCTCGACGTCGAACACCCGCGCGAAACACGCCTCGTAGAGCGCCGCCTTCGTACCCGTGTGGTGGGCGACCGTGGCGACGTCGACCCCGGCGGCGGCCGCGACCTCCCGCAGCCCGACGGCGTCGAAGCCACGCTCGGCGAACAGCGCGGTCGCGGCGGTGAGCACCACCTCGCGGGTGGGTCGGGCCTGCTCGCGCCGAGGTCGACCCGGACGGCGTCGGGGCATGGTCATGACCGCCATTCTGCCCCTAGAATCCAGCAACCGTTGGATTGCGGAGAGGATGCGGCGATGACCGGGCTCGACCGGCGGCCCGCGGCCGCCACCGACGCGACGCTGCCCCGCGGCCCCCTCGCCGGGTTCGCCGCCGGCTCCCTCGGCATGGGCATCTGGGTGACCGTTCCCGGCCTGCTGCTGCTCTACTTCCTCACCGACGTGCTGGCCGTCGGGCCGTGGCTGGCCGGTCTGGCGCTGCTGCTGCCGAAGATCGCCGACGTGCTGCTGCACCCGTGGGTCGGGCACCGCGCCGACGTCGAACAGGCCCGCCGGGGCGACCGGCGACGGCTGCTGCTGCTCGGCTGCGCCCTGCCGGTCGCGTTCGCCGCGCTGTTCGCGGTGCCCGGCGGCCTGACCGGCACGCCGGCCGCCGCCTGGGTGGCCGTGTTCTTCGTCGCCGGCAACCTGCTCTTCGCCGCCTACCAGGTCCCCTACCTGGCCACCCCCGCCGACCTGCGCATCGGCTACGACGAACGCACCCGGCTGATGGCGTTCCGGATGGTCGTGCTGACCCTCGGCATTCTCGCCTCCGGCCTGCTGGCCCCGCTGCTGACCGACGCCGACGCCGCGACCCGGGGCGGCTACCAGCGGATGGGCCTGGTCCTCGCCGCCGGGATGCTGGTGGCCATGCTGGTCGGCGTGGTCGGCATCGCCCGGCTGCGCGGCGTCGCGTCGGACCGCGCCAGGCCGGGCCATGGCGGGTGGCGGGCGCTGCGGACCGCTCTGCGCGATCGGCAGTTCCGCCCGCTGGTCGCCGCCTACCTGGCCATGTCCACCACCACCCACCTGGTCCTGGCCGGGGTGCCCTACTACGCGGAGTACGAGCTACGCGCCCCCGCCCTGACCACGGTGCTGGTGGCCGCGTTCGTCGCCCCGGCGCTGCTGGTCACCCCCGCCTGGCTGGTGCTGGCCCGCCGGATCGGCAAGCAGCGGGCCCTGCTCGGCGCGCAGGGCGCGTTCGCGGCCGGGTCGCTGGTGCTGGCGGTGGGCAGACCGGCCGGCCTGCCGGTGCTCGTCGGCGCGGTGGCGGTGCTCGGGGTGGCGTTCGCCGGCATGCAACTGTTGCCGTTCGCGATGCTGCCCGACGTGATCCGGGCCGCCGACACCACCACCGGCGCCGGCACCTACACCGGGGTGTGGACGGCCACCGAGGCCACCGGCGCGGCCCTGGGCCCCTACGCGTACGCCCTCTGCCTGGCGGCCGGTGGTTTCGTGGCGTCGACCGCCGGTGAGTCACCGGCCCAGCCGGACGCGGCGCTCGCGGCGGTCCGCTACGGCTTCGGCCTGCTGCCGGCGGCGGCGATGCTCGCCGCGCTGCTGCTGCAGCGCCGCTACACCCTGGACGCGACGGCCCGGGCGACGACCTGAGCGGCCGCACTAGACTTCGCCCTTGATGGACGCCCCGCTCACCCCCACCGAGACCCGCCCGTGCGCCCACTGTGGAGCGCCGGTGGCGCAGCGTGTCGGCGCGGGCCGGCCGTTCCGCTACTGCCGCGACAACGACGGCGCGTGCCAACGCGCCTCGCGCAACAGCCGGATGCGCCACCGCAACGCCCCCGGCCTGCCCGGGCAGGTGGCCCGCACCTGGGAGGCGGTGGACCGCCTCGACCAGATCGTCGAGACGTTGACCGAGGCGCTGCACGCCGAACTGTCCCCGGTGGGTGTGCAGCGGCAGCTCGCGCAGGCCCGGGCGGAGGCCGCCACCGAGGTCGCGGCCGCGCAGACCGAACGCGACGAGGCCCGCGACGACGCCGAGACCGCGTCGGCCGACGCGGCGCGCGCCCGCGAGCAGGCCCGCACGGCCCGCGCCGAGGCCGACGACGCCACCCGACGTGCCGAGGCCGCCGTACAGCGTGCCGACGCGGCCGACGAGCGCGCCCACCGGGCCGAGGCCGCCCGGGACCAGGCCCGCCACGACGTCAGCGCCGCCGAGGCGCTGCGCGCGCAGGCCGAACACGACCGCGACCAGGCCCGCGCCGAGGTCCGTGACCTGCGGGCCGAGCGCGACACCGAACGGCAGCGCGCGGCCGACCTGACCGTCGAGCGGGACGCGGCGCGCGCCGACGCCGAACGGGCCACCCGGGACGCCGCCGACGCGGGCGAGCGGGCCGCGCGGTGGCAGGCCGAGGCGCAGGACGTACGCCGTCAGATCGACCAGGCCCGCGCCGACGCCGCACGCACCCGGACCGAGGCCGCGGACGCCGCCCGGGCCCGGGAGCAGGCCGAACGGGCCCGTGATCGCGCCCAGGCCGTCGCCGCCGAGGCCGACGGCGCCCGGCAGGAGTCCGCCGAGCTGGTCGCCCGGCTCCGCGCGGAGCTGACCGCCGTGACCGAGCAACGCGCAACGCTCACCGCCGAGCTGACCGCCGCCCGGCAGGCCGCGGCCGCCGCCGAGGGTCGGCTCACGGCCCTGACGGTACGGCTCGACGCCGCCGAGGCCGACCGGGACGTGGCCCACCGGCGGGTGGCGCAGCTCGGTGACCAGGTCAGCGACCTGGCGCTGGCGCTGGCCCGCCTCGGCGCGGCCGCACCCGCCGCGGCGGGCGCTTCCGACCCGGGTGCGACGTCGCCGCAACCTTGACCACGTTCGGGCGGTTAGGGCGTGTGTCATAGTCCTCGCACGCCCTAACATCCCCGGTGGCGGTCACGACACGCCACCGCCGTGGCGTCCCGGTCGAGGCCGGCTACCCTTGGTTCCGGCCCGCCCGTGGACGCCTCACGCCCTCGGGCGGGAATGGGGCGACGGGAACGCGCCGTTACACCCAGAAGACCAGCACCACGAACGAGGGGAAGTCGATCATGGGCGAGCGTATGCTGCGCGGAAGCCGGCTGGGCGCGGTCAGCTACGAATCCGACCGCAACACGGAGCTCGCGCCGCGTCAGACCCGCGAGTACCTCTGCGCCAAGGGCCACCAGTTCGAGGTGCCGTTCGCCGTCGACGCCGAGGTCCCGACGACCTGGGAGTGCAAGTTCGACGGCAGCGTCGCCCGACTCGTCGACGGCAGCGAGCCGGAGCAGAAGAAGGCCAAGCCGCCGCGTACCCACTGGGACATGCTGCTGGAGCGGCGTTCGATCGCCGAGCTTGAGGACATCCTCGCCGAGCGGCTCCAGGAGGTCCGTACCCGCCGCGGCCGCGCCTGAGCCGCACCCGCACGACACGGCGCCCCCGGGGTTTCCCGGGGGCGCCGTCGTGTGGGTGGGTTCAGTTTCGGCCCGGCTCGACGATCTCACCCTCGATGGCACGGCCACCGTCGACGACCACCGGCTGCTCCGGCTGCGGACGTGGCGGCGGCTGAGGCGCGCCCTGACGCACCCGGACCGTACGCGGCCCGAACAGGTCACCGGCGACCATCGACGACACCCGCCGTTCGGCGGCGCGTTGCACCCCGACGCGGGCCAACCGGCGTACCGGCGGCACCATCAGCAGCAACCCGACCAGGCCGCTGACCAGTCCGGGTATGGCCAGCAGCAGGGCGCCGGCCAACCCGACGAGCCCGTCGGTCACCTGCCGTCCCGGCGGCTGCCCGGCCTGCGCGGCGGTGCGGAACCCCCGCCAGGCGCGCATTCCCTCGCGGCGCAGCAGCACCAGCCCCAGCAGGGACGCGGCGAACACCAGCAGCACCGCCGCGCCGAACCCGACCGCCCTGCCCACGACGACGAACACCGCCAGCTCCAGCACCACCGTCAGCAGCAGGGCCAGCGGCACGAACCTCAGTCCTCGGCGCATCTCACCTCATCGCCATCCCGCGGCACGACACGAACCGCTCATCCAGCATGACACGGCCGCGCTCACGGCCACCGCACCTGACCGGTGGGGGTGCCGTTCAGGCTGCGGCGTACGGCCTGCCGCCGGTCCTGCACACCCCACGCGGTGATCCGCCACAACGCCTCGGCGACGATGCGCGGACTCATCTTGCTGTCGCCGCGTTCCCGTTCGGCGAACGTGATCGGCACCTCCACGATCCGCACCCCCGCCCGGTGCGCCAGCCGCGACAGCTCCACCTGGAACGAGTACCCCTGCGAGGTCACCGACGCCAGGTCGATGGCGTCCAGGGCGCTGGTCCGGTACACCCGGTAGCCGCCGGTGGCGTCCGAGACGGGCATGCCCAGCGCGAGACGCGCGTACAGGTTGCCGCCGCGCGAGAGCAGCAGCCGCCGCAGCGGCCAGTTCACCACCCGCGCCCCGCTGGTCCACCGCGACCCGATCACCACGTCGGCGTCCCGGGCGGCCTCCAGCAGCGCCGGCAGGTCCTCCGGGGCGTGGGAGCCGTCGGCGTCCATCTCCACCACCGCGTGGTAGCCGCGCTCGCGCGCCCACCCGAACCCGGCCAGGTACGCGGCGCCGAGCCCCTCCTTGCCCCGGCGGTGCAACACCTGCACGTGCGGGTCGCCGTCGGCGAGGGCGTCGGCGATCGCGCCGGTGCCGTCGGGGCTGTTGTCGTCGGCGATGAGGATGCTCACGCTGGGGGCGGCCCGGCGGACCCGCCCCACGATCGCCGCCACGTTGTCGGCCTCGTTGTAGGTGGGGATGACCACGAGGACCCGACCCACGCCGGGCACCTCGTCGGGACGCCGGATCGTATCGGTCGCCTGGACCACGGTTCCTCCGCTCCCGCCGGCGTACCGGCTGCTGCTATCCGGGCACGACCCGCTGGCGGCGCCGCAGCACACCCGCGCCGACCAGGGCGGCCACCACCAGAGCGGCCAGGGCCAGTTCCGGCCACCAGCCGAGGCGGGTGGCGAGGGTGAGCCCGCTGCCGAGCCGTAGCTGCCGCACCACGACCTCCCGGGTGTTGAACCCGGTGGCATCGCTTACCCGCCCGTCGGGGGCGACGAACCCGGACACGCCGACCGTGGAGGCCATCAGCGCCGGGCGGCCGTGCTCGACGGCCCGCAGCCGCACCATGGCCAACTGTTGGCGGGCCTCCGCCTCGTTGAAGGTGGCGTTGTTGGTCTGCACCACCAGCAGTTGCGCGCCGCCGGTGACCGTGTCGCGGACCACCTCGTCGTAGGCGACCTCGAAGCAGATCACGTCGCCGAGGGTCGCCGGGCCGGCGCGTACCACGCCCGGGGTGCTGCCGGGTACGAAGTCGGTGCGGATCAGGTCGACCTTGTCACTGACCATGCGCGCGATGTCCCGCAACGGCACGTACTCGGCGAACGGCACGGGATGCCGTTTGGTGTAGAGCTGCGTCATGTCGGCCCCGGTGCCGGGTCGCCACAGGATGCCCGCGTTGCGGACCTGCCCGGCGCCGGGCCCGAGCAGCACCGCGCCGACCAGGATGGGCGCGCGGATCGCGTCGGCGGCCTGGGCGATGCGGGCCCCGGCGGTGGGGTTGCGCAGCGGGTCGATGTCGCTGGAGTTCTCCGGCCACACCACCAGGTCGGGCCGTTGCGCGGTGCCGGCGACGACCCGGGCGGCCAGCTCGATGGTGGCGTCGACGTGGTTGTTGAGCACGGCCTGGCGCTGGGCGTTGAAGTCCAGCCCGAGGCGCGGCACGTTGCCCTGCACGATGGCGACGGTCACCGTCTTGCCGCCGCCCTCGGCGGCGACGGGCACCAGCAGGCTCACCGCGCCCACCGCCACGGCGACGGCGGCGGGTACGACCGCCGCCAGCCACCATTCGGGCCGGGCGTCGCGGCGGGCCGCCCAGCCCCGCCAGACGGCGGCGACGAGCAGGCCGCCGGTGAGGGCCACGGCGAAGGTGACCAGCGGAGCGCCGCCGAGGGCGGCCAGGCGCAGCAGCGGCGAGTCGTCCTGGCTGAACGCGAGACGACCCCACGGGAAACCGCCGAACGGGGTACGGTCGCGCACCGCCTCCTGCCCCACCCACAGCAGCCCGGTCAGCGCCGGCCACTGCCAGGGGCCCCGGTCGGCCAAGGGGGACACCCAGGCGGTGGCGGCGCCGAGCAGCGCCAGGTAGCCGGCCTGCAGCAGCGACAGCAGCACCCACGGCAGGTAGCCGGTGTGCAGGTTCGTCCAGGCCAGCATGGGCGCGAACAGCGCCACCCCGGTGAGGAAACCCAGGCCGGCGCCGGCGCGCAACCGCCGTCGGTGGGCGGCGGCGGCCAGCAGGGCCACCCCGACGGGCGCGAGCGGCCACACCCCGTACGGCGGGAACGCCAGCAGCAGGGCCACCCCGGCGACCACGGCCATCGGCGCGGCCACGCGCAGCGGCAGCGGCCGACCCGCGGCGACCGGCGCACTGGTCACCGTGGGGACGTGACTCTCGTCCCGGTCCAGCGTCGTCACCGCTGCTTCACCTCGATCACCCGCCGAAGGCTACCCGGCCGCCATCCGCGCCTGACCCCTGCTCCGCGATCTTGCACTTGCCGCTGCGACACAAGGGGCATTCCCGCCCATCTCGACCACAGAAACCGCAAGATCGGCGCGGAGGTTGGAGGCGACGTCGGGGGCGCATGAAATCGGGGCGCGGCTTGCGCCGCGCCCCGATGCTCCCAGGCCCTTCCCGGCCGGTGGGGCGAGGATGGGGCACGCCGACCTTCGGACCGACCAGGCGGTTGACTGGCTGCCCCCGCCGGGCCGTTGTCTACTGGCCGTGCACCTCACCCTGCCCGTACACCGGTAACCGCGGCCGGTTCGCGCCGCCCCGCCGACCCCCGCCCGCTGGACCTGGCCGCCGCGACGATGACGCTGAAAACATGTCGCTCGGCCAGCGGACGAAGGGACGAAGCGAACAACAGCCGCTTCCCGTGGTAGGACTCAAAGACGGTACGTGCTGCACCCCGCCTCCTGTCAACCCACCCCGGCCTGTCGTGTGTTGCGCCACGGCGTGTCGGATCGGTGTGTCTCACTGCGGGCACAGATGGTGGCGCAACAGCGCCCGCGCCGCCGCCCGATGCTCCTCGGCGAGCAGCCCACCGGCGGCCAGCACGTAGTCGACGTCCACCACCGCGCGGGCGGCGCGCGGCACCGCCCACCCACCCGCGTGGTCGGCCAAAACCGACGCCAACACCCGCCCCGACGCGTCGGCCGGCGCGTGCCGCAGCACCCCGCCGGAGCCCACCAGCAGCCGCACGTCCCGCAGGTCCCGCCCGGCCCGCTCGCCGGTGGCGACACCACGGGCGTGCCGGCGCAGCGCCACCGTCGCCGCCAGGGTGGCGATCCGCGCGTCCACGGCCCGCTCGGCATCGTCGGCGGCCAGGAACGCCGGGTCGGCCGCCCGCCGGTCGGCGGCGGCGGTGAGGTCGTCGGCGTCGGAGAGCAGCCGCTCCTCGACGGCGGCACGCACCACGCCCGGGGCGCTCCACCGCATGCCGAGATCGCCCTCGACGGTGCGGGCACGCCACAGACTGCCGGCGACCTCGCGGCCCGGGCCGGTGGCCCGCTCGTCGGGGGTGAGCACCGAGTACACGTCGGTGGTGGCCCCACCCACGTCGACGACGGCCAGGTCGCCACCGATGGTGTCGGCCAGCACCTCCACCCCGGTCAGGACCGCGTCGGGCGTGGCCGCCCGCACCAGCCGCGCGAAACGGGTGCCCCGGGACAGTCGTTTACCACCGATGACGTGTCGCAGGAACACCGCCCGGATCGCCGCCCGCGCCGACGCCGGCTCCAGGACCCCGATGCGCGGCAGCACGTTGTCCGCGCCGCTCACCGGCACCCCGGCATCCCCCAACAGCGCGGTCAGCTCGGCGCGGACATCGGCGTTGCCGGCCAGCACGACAGGCGTGCGCCAGCGGGCGCGGGCCAGCCGGGTCGCGTTGTGGCGGATCGAGTCGGCGTCGCCGCCGTCGGTGCCACCCACCAGCAGCACCACGTCCGGCCGGGCCGCCCGCAGCGCGGCCAGGGCCGCCGCGTCGAGCCGCCCGGCGGCGGTGTGCACCACGTGCGCGCCGGCCGACAACCCGACCCGCCGGCCCGCCTGCGCGGTGACGAGGGCCTCGTAGCCGATGACAGCCAGCCGCAGCCCACCGCCGGCGGACGAGCAGACGTACCACGGCACGTCGCGCAGCCCGAGCCCGGCGGTGGCCGCCGTGACCGCGGCGTCCAGGCCGCGCAGCACGTCGCTGCCCACCGTGGTGGGCGCGGCCGCCGCGCCGACGAGGACACCGGCGGCCAGGTCCACCACGGCCGCCTTGGTGTACGTCGAGCCGACGTCCGCGCAGACCGCGAAGGTCACGCGGGTACGACCACGGTGCCGGTCGCGGTCACCGCCACGATCGGCGGGTCGAGGACCTCGGCGGCGGACTCGGAGCGGTCCGGCCGGCCCCGGCACACCACCACGCAGCTCAACTCCAGGGTGCGGCTGCGGGAGCCCACCCGCGACACCTGCGCCGTCACCTCGACCACGTCACCGGCCCGGATGGGCGCGGCGAACCGCACGTCGGAGTACCCGGCGAACAGGCCCTCGTCGCCGTCGGTGCGGATGCACACCTCCGTGGCGACGTCACCGAACAGCCCCAGGGCGTACGCCCCGTCGACGAGGTTGCCGGCGTAGTGGGCGTGCGCGTACGGCACGTACCGCCGGTGCGTCACCGTCAACCCGAGTCGCGCGTCGTCGGTCATGCGTTCGCCTTCCGTTGCGTGATCAGGGCGTGCACCAGGTAGCTGGCCACCTCGCCGGGCGTGGTGCCCCGGCCGAAGATCCGGTCGACGCCCAACTCGTCGGTCATCGTCTCGTCGAAGCGGGGACCGCCCACGATCAGCAGCGGCCGCTTGCCCGCCGGCATGGCCTCCCGGAACGCCGCCGACATCTCCCGCGTGTTGTGCAGGTGCGCGTCGCGTTGCGTGACGACCTGCGACACGAGCACCGCGTCGGCCTTCTCCGCCCGCGCGGCCTCCACCAACTCCGGGACGCTGACCTGCGCGCCCAGGTTGGTGACCTTCAGCTCCCGGTAGTACTCCAGGCCCTTCTCCCCCGCGATGCCCTTGACGTTGAGGATCGCGTCGATGCCCACGGTGTGCGCGTCGGTGCCGATGCACGCGCCGACCACGGACAGCTTGCGCCGCAGCCGCTGCTTGATCACCGTGTTGACGTCCTTGGCCGACAGCAGCGCGAAGTCCCGCTCCACGACCTGCACGGCGGCCAGGTCGACGAGGTGGTTGACCCGCCCGTACACGACGAAGAACGTGAACCCGTCCCCCATCGGTTTGGCGTGCACCACCATCGCCGGGTCGATGCCCATCTTGTTGGCCAACTGCACCGCCGCGCCCTCGGCCCGCTTGTCGTGCGGCACGGGCAGGGTGAACGACACCTGCACCATCCCGTCGCCGGTGGTGTCCCCGTACGGCCGAACGATCGCCTTACTCACGACCCGCCTCCAGGATCTCCGTGGCCGGGTTGTAGTAGTCGCCCTCGTGCGCGGCGACCCCGTCGAGGCCCTTGCCCCGGTCCGCGGGCCGCTTCATGATCCCGAAGGTGCCCTCGGCGATCGCGGTGAGCAGCGTCTGCTCCCCGATGCGCTCCAGCAGGTCCAGGGCCTCACCGAGCACCTGGTTGGCGCGACGACGGATGAACCCGCCCGCCGCCGGAACGAAGTCCTCGTGCAGCCCGCCGGCCGCGCCGAGGACGTACCGCACGTTCTGCAGGGCGATGTCCCGGTCGGACAGCCACGGCGTCACCACCGCCTCGGTCATCATCCCCACCAGCAGGATGCCCTGACCGGTCAGCGTCCCCGCCAGGTTGAAGAACCCGTCGAGCAGGTTGCCCCGGAACACGTCACCGGTCATGTGTTTCGTCGGCGGCATCCACTTCAGCGGCGCATCGGGGAACAACTCCCGCGCCAGCAGGGCGTGCGCCAACTCCAACCGGAACGACTCCGGCACCTCCGGGTTGATCTCGAAGGCGTGCCCCAGGCCCAACTGCCAGTCCGCCAGCCCCGCCTCGTGGGCGAAGAACTCGTTGAGCAACTGCGACACCGTCACCGTGTGCGCCTCGTCGACGGCGTCGGCGGTGGTCAGGTAGTTGTCCTCACCGGTGTTGATGATGATCCCCGCCCGGGCGTGGACCTGCCGCGAGAACCGCTGGTCGACGAACGTGCGCACCGGGTTGATGTCGCGGAACAGGATCCCGTACATCGAGTCGTTGAGCATCATGTCGAGGCGTTCCAGGCCGGCCAGGGTCGCCATCTCCGGCATGCACAGACCCGACGCGTAGTTCGTCAGCCGCACGTACCGGCCCAACTCCTTCGACGACGCGTCCAACGCCGCCCGCATCAGCCGGAAGTTCTCCTGCGTGGCGTACGTGCCGGCGAACCCCTCACGCGTCGCGCCCTCGGGCACGTAGTCGAGCAACGATTGACCCGTGGACCGGATCACCGCGATGACGTCCGCGCCCGCCCGCGCCGCCGCCTGCGCCTGCGGGATGTCCTCGTAGATGTCCCCGGTCGCCACGATCAGGTAGATCCACGGCCGCTGCGCCGGGTCACCGTGCCGCTTGACGAGCCGGTCCCGCTCGACCCGCCGCCGGTCGATCCGCCGGATCCCCGCGCCGACCGCCCGGCGGGCCGCCGACCGGGCCGCCGTGGCCGCCCGACCCGACGGCACGCCGAACCGCACTGACCCGGCGGCGGCCTTCTGGGCCAGCAACGTCACGTCGGTGCTGCCCTCACGCACCAGCGCGTCGAACACCGGCGCCGCCACCCCGTGCCCCAGGCCGACGTCCGCGACGACCGCGTCGACGAGCCGGTTCACCCACGGAATGCCGTCCGGGTCGGCGCCCGTGACCCCGGCGAGGCGCAGCACCGCCCGCTCCACCGACACCGTCGTGTGGCTGCGCGCCAGGTCGACCACCGGCTGCCCGGCCCGCCGCGCCAACTCCCGCGCCCGCGCCACCAACACCGGATCAAGATCAAGCTTCCCGGTCACGCCACACCGCTCATCTGCTCGCTCACGACGACCCTTCCTCATAGATGACCTCGCCGCGCAGCACCAGCCGCCGGCACACCGGCAGCGGCGTCGGGTCGTCCGGACCGCGCAGGTCCGGATCCTCGGCCAGCAGCACCGGCAGGCCCCGCTCGACACCGGCCGGCGTCGACCACACCGCGAACGTCGCCGGGGCGCCCAACGCCAGCACACCCTCGACGTCCAAGTGCACCGCCCGCCACCCACCGCGCGTGTGCGCCGCGAACGCCGCCCGCACACTCATCCGCTGCGCCGGGTTGTGATGCGCCGCCGCAGCCCGCACCGACCCCCACGGGTCCAGCGGCGTCACCGGCGAATCCGACCCGAACGCCAACGCCACCCCCACCGAGTGCATCGCACCCATCGGGTTCGACTCCAACGACCGGGCCAGGCCCAGGCGCGCCTCGTACATCCGACCCGCACCACCCCACAACCGGTCGAACGCCGGCTGCACGCTCGCCACGATCCCGTACTCCACGAACCGCGCGATCATCCGCCGACTCATGATCTCGGCGTGCTCGATGCGGTGCCGGGCCGCCCGCAGCCGCTCCACGCCCAGCGTCGCCGCCGCCGCCGCGAACCCGTCCAGCACCGTGCCGATCGCCGCGTCACCGATCGCGTGGAATCCGCCCTGCAGACCGTGCGCCGCGCAGTCCACCAGGTGATCACGCACCTGCTCGACCGTCAGGTAGCCGTGCCCACACCCGTCACCGTCGCCGTACGGCTGCGACACGTGCGCCGTACGCGACCCCAACGCCCCGTCGGCGAACAGATCCCCACCGGCGCCCACCGCGCCCAACTCCCGCGCCCGCGCCGCGCCACCCAACTCACCCCAGTACCCGTACACCTCCGGCACCCCCGCGCCCGAGATGCCCAGCAGCCCCGTGAAGTCCTCCTCGTCGGAGATCTCCGGACCGCCGCACTCGTGCACCGCGGCGATACCCAGCGACGCCGCGTGCCCGAGCGCCACCCGCTGCGCCGCCACCCGCTGCGCCCGCGTCACCGACCCCTGCGCCGCCGCCCGCACCACGTGGTGCGCGTCGCGACGCAGCCAACCCGACGGGTCGTAACCGGCCGCGTCCACCACCTGCGGGCACGCCGCCAGCAACGCCGACGACACCAACGCCGAATGGATCGACGCCTGCGACAGGTACACCCGCCGGCCACCGGCGGCCCGATCCAACGCCGCCGCGTCCGGCAACGTCGCGTCCGACCAACCCGACTCGTCCCAGCCGTGCCCCAGCACCACCGCGTCCCCCGGCAGACCCGCCGCGAAGGCCGCCACCGCGTCCAGCAACTGCCCCGCCGAACGCACGCCAGACAACTCCAGCCCGGACAACGCCAACCCGGTGTCCGTGGCGTGCACGTGCGCGTCCACGAACGCCGGCGTCACCAGCGCCCCGCCCAGGTCCACCACCCGGTCCGCCGGCGGCGCGTCACCGTCCGTGCCCAACCAGGTGATCCGCCCACCGGACACCAGCAGCGCGGTCGCGCTCGGATCCGCCGGACAGTGCAACACGCCGCCGCGGTACAACGTCGAGGGGTTCGTCATGACCTCAGTCTGCCGCGATCCGCGCCGCGAAAAGCTGGCGCACCCCCGGCTCGGCACGCAGCAACCCCAACGCCAACTCCGCGTGCCCCGGCACGTACCCGTTGCCCACCAGCATCGTCACGTCCGCCGCCAGCCCCTCCGCGCCCAACGCCGCCGCCGAGAAGCTCGTCGCCATCGAGAAGAAGATCACCGTGCCGCCGTCCGCGGTCGCCAGAACCGCCCCGTGCTCACAACCCGGCACGTCCACGCAGACCACCGTCACGTCCGCCGGCGTACCCAACGCCGTGGTCACCGCCGTGGACAGACCCACCGGATCCCGCGCGTCGGCCACCGCCACCACCGACGCCAGCCCGGCCGCCGTCAGCGCGTCGCGCTCCGCCGCCACCGGAACCACCCCGACGGTACGGGCGGCGCCCGCACGCCGCGCCGCGGCCAGCGACAGCGACCCGCTCTTGCCCGCCCCACCGATCACGGCCACGCTCACCGGCGTCGGATCGCCGGCACGCCGCCGGTCCTCGACGAGACGCGACACCACCCGCGCCGTCAGCGCCGGCGCCCCGCACACGTCCAGCACGGCGAGGGACAACTGCGGATCCTCGTCCTCCGGCAGCACCGCCGCGATCGACCGGGCGAACAGGATCGCCCACCCGTCACACGGCACCTGCTCGCTACGACCGTCCCAGCGGGCCAACCCGTCGGTGATCACCAGCGGCGTCAGCGTCAACGACACCAGCGAGGCGACCCGCTCGCCGGGCTTGAGTCCCAGCGGGGAACGCCGACCGGCCTCCTCGACGACGCCGATCAACATCCCACCCGAGCCGGTCACCGGGTTCTGCATCTTGCCCCGCGTGGAGATGATCTCCAGCACCTCGGCGCGTACCGCGTCACCGTTCCCGCCGTGCTTCTCCGACAACTGGCGGAAGCTCGCCGCGTCCAGGTTCAGACGCCGCACCCGGATCCGCACCTCGTTCGGCGCGATCTCCCTCGACGCGTCCAGGCGCCACGCCGCCTGCGGCAGCACCCCCGCCGGTTGCACGACGCGGTGCAGTCCCACCGGTGACGTCACGCCAACCTCCCCTGCGCAGCCGCTCGAAGCCCCGGCCAGGGCTCGCGTAACGGGAAAACTTACGGCAGACTAATTTCTTTGCCGAATATTTTCCAGTAGCCTTCGAGCTTCGATGATCCACCGCACCACCGAGGAGGGGCCGTGACCCAGACCATCCCCCAACCCCGTCACGCCCCGGTCGCCACACCGACCGCCGGGCAGCCGTACGAATACCACCGCCGCCCCCTGGTCGAACCCGACTGGACCCGCCTCCCCGGCTGGCGACACGTCACCCGCGACCAGTGGGAAAGCGCCCAGTGGCAACGCGTCAACTGCGTCAAGAACATCAAGCAGCTGCGCGCCGTCCTCGGCGACACCGTCGACGAGACCTTCTACGCCGACCTCGAGGCCGACCAGAAGGCCCTGGCCACCATGTCCATGCTGGTGCCCCCGCAGATGATCAACACGATGGTGCCGTTCGCGGCGATGAGCACCGAAGCGCTGCTCGCCGACCCGATCCGCCGCTACATGATCCCGGTCGCCTCGGACCGACGCACCGACTGGCCCTCACACCCCTACGCCAGCCGCGACAGCCTCCACGAGCACGACATGTGGGTCGCCGAAGGCCTCACCCACCGCTACCCCACCAAGGTCCTCGCCGAACTGCTCTCCACCTGCCCGCAGTACTGCGGGCACTGCACCCGCATGGACCTCGTCGGCAACTCCACCCCTGCCGTCGAGAAACTCAAGCTCACCCTCAAGCCCGTCGACCGCTACGACGCCCACATCGCCTACCTCAAGAACCACCCCGGCGTACGCGACGTCGTCGTCTCCGGCGGCGACGTCGCCAACGTCCCCTGGCGCAATCTCGAGTCGTACCTCATGCGGCTGCTCGACATCGAAACCGTCCGCGACATCCGACTCGCCACCAAGGCCCTCATGGGCCTCCCCCAACACTGGCTCCAACCCGACGTCGTCGAAGGCCTCGAACGGGTCGCCCGCACCGCCGCCCGCCGCGGCGTCAACCTCGCCATCCACACCCACGTCAACCACGCCCAGTCGCTGACCCCACTGGTCGCCAAGGCCGCCCAGACCGCGCTCGACGTCGGCGTACGCGACGTCCGCAACCAGGGCGTCCTCATGCGCGGCGTCAACGCCACGAACGCCGACCTGCTCGACCTCTGCTTCGCCCTGCAGGGCGAAGCGGGCATCCTGCCGTACTACTTCTACATGTGCGACATGATCCCCAACGCCGAGCACTGGCGGGTCCCGGTCTGGCACGCCCAGCAGCTCCAGCACGACATCATGGGCTACCTGCCCGGCTACGCCACCCCGCGGATCGTCTGCGACGTCCCCTTCGTCGGCAAGCGCTGGGTCCACATGCTCACCGACTACGACCGTGAGCGCGGCATCTCCTACTGGACCAAGAACTACCGCACCTCCATCGAGTCCGCCGACCTGGAGGCGCTCAACAAGCGCTACGCCTACTACGACCCGATCGACACCCTGCCCGCCGACGGCCAGCAGTGGTGGGCCGACCACCGCGACGACTGACGTACCCGAGGTGCTGGCCGCCCACTCAACCGGCGGCCAGCACCTCCGACAACGGCGCCGGCGTCAACCCACGCTCGCGTAACCCGGCCAGGATGTGCGGCAAGGCCTCATCGGTCATCGCCGCGTTCGCCTCGGTCACGTGCATGATCACCACCGAGCCGGGCCGGACGTGGTCCAGGACGGCCCGCACCAGCGGCTTCCACGCCTTCGCGAACGGATCGCCGCTCACCACGTCACCGTCCACCACCGTCACGCCCAACGGCGCGAGGGCGTCCAACGCCGCCGCGTCGTGGCACAACCCCGGGAAGCGGAAGTACCGCGTCTGCCGTCCCCCGTACGGCGCGGTCACCTCGAACGTCTTCGCCACGTCGGCGGCCAGCTCGTCGACCGGCAGCCGAGGCAGGTCGTAACAGTCCGCCGTGAACGCCGCGTGCCCGTAGGTGTGGTTCGCCAACTCGAAGCGCGGATTGCCGGCGATCCGCCGGGTCACCTCCGGGTACCGCTGCACCCACTTGCCGGTCAGGAAGAACGTCGCCGGCACCTGCTCGCGCTCCAGCAGGTCGAGGATCCGCAGGTTCGCGTACGACCGCACCTTGCCACTGCGCAGATTGGCCAGCATCCCGTCGGTCATGTCCGCGTCGAACGTCAGCGCGACCCGGGTGCCAACCCGTGGCCCATGGTCGACCACCGGCGCCCTGGCCCCCACCCTCGACGCCCCCGGGACGCTCGCCACGCCCGGCGTCGGAGTAGCTGTCGATGCGGCGCTGCTGGCCAAGGGCGCGGCCGCCGACACCGAGGGCGCGGCGGAGGATCCAACGAACGTCGGCCGCTCCGGCGGCGGCACCCGAGAAGCCGCGCACCCGCCCACGCCAAGCGAAACCACCACAACCAGCACCCCACACCGGAACGAGCGCAGCCGTGGTCCCCTCACGCGCCGCATCATCCCAGAAGCGGGTACGCCCCGCCGCCCCCGCCCACCTCACGCCGATCTTGCACTTTCGGTCGCCGAAATAAGCGAGATGCGCCTTACGCCACCACAGGAAGTGCAAGATCGCCGCAAGCGGGAGCCCTGGGCCTCCTAGCAGGCGTCGATCATGGACTTGTGGTGCCTGATTCACGGTCTCGCGAGTGTTTCGTCCCCACCACAACTCCATGATCGACGGGGTAGAGGGGGCCTGGGAGGGGGCGTGGGGGTTACGGGGTTGGGGTGCGGGGGGCGTACATGATGATGGCTACGCCTAGTAGGCACAGGGCTGCGCCGGTCAGGTCCCAGCGGTCTGGACGGAATCGGTCGACCACCATCGCCCAGCCCAGCGAGCCGGCCACGAACACGCCGCCGTACGCGGCCAGGATGCGACCGAAGTTCGGATCCGGCTGGAACGTGGCCACGAAGCCGTAGCAGCCGAGGGCGACCACACCGGCGGCGATCCACCACAGGCCGCGCTGCTCACGCCAACCCTGCCAGACGAGCCAGGCACCGCCGATCTCGGCGAGGGCAGCCAACGCGAACAACACCAGCGAACGAAGCACGGTCACGCCGCCGACCCTAACGGCTCGCACGCGTGGGGTCCCCGAACAGCATCTGTTCGGGGACCCCACGACGCTCAGGTCACTTGTTGAAGGCGTCCTTCACGTTGCGACCCGCGTCCTTCACGTTCTGACCGGCCTGCTTGGCGCGCGCGTCACTCTGCTCACTGGCGCCCTCGCCACGCATCCGCTCGTTGTTGGTCATGTCGCCGACCCGCTCCTTCGCGGCGCCGGCCATCTGCTCAGCCTTGTTCTTTGCCTTCTCGGTGAAGCTCATCGCGCCTCCTCGGTCTGGCGGTTGTCGCCGTTCGCTTGCCCGCTCTCCGGGTGCTGAAACCGGTGGTGCCGGTCGGCACACCCAGTAAGGCATCCTAGGAAGATAGGTTGAGGGAGGGCAGCCCGGGCCACGCCGCCACGGTGGTTAACTGGCCGCATGGGAGAGCTCCTGCTGATCCGGCACGGCGAGACCACCTGGAGCGCCAGCCTGCGGCACACCTCGTACACCGACCTGGAGCTGACCCCCGACGGCGAGCGACAGGCCCGCACCCTCGCGGCGTTCCTCGCCGGCCGGCGCTTCGCCACCGTCCTGGCCAGTCCCCGCTCCCGGGCGCTACGCACCGCGCAGCTCGCCGGGCTCACCGTCGACGCCGTCGACGAGGACCTCAGCGAGTGGAACTACGGCGAGTACGAGGGCCGCACCACTGTCGACATCCACGACGACGACCCGCACTGGAACATCTGGACCGACGGCTGCCCCGGCGGGGAGTCACCCGCCCAGGTGGGCGAGCGTCTCGACCGCGTGCTGGCCCGCGTCACCCCGCTGCTCGACCGGGGCACCGTGGCCCTGGTCGGCCACGCGCACAGCCTGCGGGTGCTCGGCGCCCGCTGGATCGGGCTACCGCCGTCCGCCGGCGGACGACTGCGCCTGGACACCGCGACGGTGAGCGCCCTCGGTCACGAGCACGGCCGGCAGGTCATCCTGCGGTGGAACCAGCCGGCTCCTCCGGCGCCCGGGACCGCGACCGACCAGGCGCCCCGGCACTGATCTTCGGCGGACGGTTCTCGTACGGCGTGGACAGCACCACCGTCGTCCGGGTCGTCACGTTCGCCGAGGTGCGGATCTCCTGCAACACCCGCTCCAGGTCCGTCGGGCTGGCCACCCGCACCAACAGCAGGTAGAAGTCCTCCCCCGCGACCGAGTAGCACGAGTCGATCTCGGGTAGGTGGGCGAGCCGCTCCGGCGCGTCGTCCGGCTGCGACGGATCGAACGGTCGGATGGCCACGAACGCGGTCAGCGGCAGGTCCAGCGCCTCGAAGGAGACCCGGGCCGCGTACCCCTTGACGACGCCGCGTTGCTCCAGCCGCCGTACGCGCTGGTGCACGGCGGACACCGACAGTCCCACCCGCTCGGCCAGGTCGGTGTACGACAGGCGGCCGTCAGCGGTCAGGGCGGCGACGATGGCGCGGTCGATCTCCTCCACGGCGAGCAACCTACCGGGAAATCGGCGCGACGGCGACGAGGAACCCCGCCGCGCCGCCCCGGGCCTGGTCAGCTCTTCGCGAGCGCCCGCGAGATCACCAACCGCTGGATCTGGTTGGTGCCCTCCACGATCTGCAGCACCTTCGCCTCGCGCAGGTACCGCTCCACCGGGTGATCGGCCACGTAGCCGGCCCCGCCGAGCACCTGCACGGCGTCGGTGGTCACCCGCATGGCCATGTCGGTGGCGAACAGCTTCGCCTTCGCCGCCTCGATCGAGTACGGCCGCCCGGCGTCGCGCAGCCGCGCCGCCGCCAGGGTCAACGCGCGGGCCGCGGAGATCTGGGTGGCCGCGTCGGCGAGCAGGAAGCCGAGGCCCTGGAAGTCGATGATGGACCGGCCGAACTGCTGCCGCTCCCGCGCGTAGCCGACGGCGTAGTCCAGCGCCCCCTGGGCGAGCCCCACCGCGCAGGCCGCGATGCCGAGCCGGCCGGAGTCCAGCGCGGACATCGCGATGGTGAACCCGGCCCCCTCGCCACCGACCAGCCGGTCGGCCGGCACCCGGGCCCCGTCGAAGACGATCTGCGCCACCGGCGAGGAGCGCAGCCCCATGGTCCGCTCCGCCGCCTGCGGCGCGATGCCGGCGGTACCCGCGTCGGCCACCAGGCAGGAGATGCCCTTCGGGCCGGGACCGCCGGTGCGGCAGAAGACGTTGTAGAAGTCGGCGCTGTGGGCGTGCGTGATCCACGCCTTGGTGCCGGAGACGACGTACGCGTCGCCGTCGCGGACCGCCCGGGTGCTCAGTGCCGCCGCGTCCGAGCCACCCTGCGGCTCGGAGAGGCAGTACGCGCCGAGCAGTTCGCCGCCGAGCATGTCCGGCAGCAGCTTGCGCTGCTCGTCGGTGCCGAACGCGGCCACCGGGTAGCAGCTCAGGGTGTGCACGCTGACCGCCTCGGCGACCGCGAGCCAGCGGCTGGCCAGGATCTCCAGCACCTGGAGGTACACCTCGTACGGCTGCGCCGCGCCGCCGTGCTCCTCGGCGTACGGCAGACCGAGCAGGCCGGCGCGGCCGATCGTGCGCAGCACCTCGCGGGGGAACTCGGCGCGTTCCTCGAAGCCGGCGGCCTTGGGCGCCAACTCACGGTCGGCCAGCTCGGTAGCGAGGTCCAGCAGGTCGTGGGCCTCGTCGGTGGGGAGGATCCGGTCGACAGTCATAGCGCGATGAGCTCCGTGGGGGTGGTGTTGAGCCGTTGCACGCCGTCCGTCGTGCAGACGACGATGTCCTCGATGCGGGCGCCGTGCCGGCCCGCCAGGTAGATGCCCGGTTCGATGGAGAACGCCATGCCGGCCTCCAGGGGCCGGTCGTTCCCGGCCACCAGGTAGGGCTCCTCGTGACCGTCCAGGCCGATGCCGTGCCCGGTGCGGTGCAGGAACGCGTCACCGTATCCGGCGGCCGTGATGGGCGTCCGGGCCGCCGCGTCGGCCGCCGCCGCGGTGCGGCCGGGGCGGACCGCCGCCACCGCCGCGCGCTGCGCGGCGTGCAGCACCGTGTAGTACTCCAGGAACTCCGCCAGCGCGGTCCCGCCCGCCAGGTAGGTGCGGGTGCAGTCCGAGCGGTAGCCCGACGGCATGGTGCCGCCGATGTCGACCACCACCGGCTCGCCGACGCCGATCGGCCGGTCCGAGGTGCCGTGGTGCGGGCTCGCGGAGTTGGGGCCGGCGGCCACGATGACGAAGTCGACGCTGACGTGCCCGGCGGCGCGGATCGCGGCGGCGATGTCGGCGGCCACCTCGACCTCGGTGCGCCCGGGTCGCAGCCACTCACCCATGCGCAGGTGCACCTCGTCGATCGCCGCGCCGGCCTCGGCGAGGGCCGCGATCTCCGCCGGGGACTTGCGGATCCGCAGCTCGCGCAGCACGTCGCCGGCGAGCCGCTGCGCGGCGCCGGGCAGCGCCGCGCGCAGGGCGAGGACCTGCTCGGCCCACATCCGGTCGGCGAGCCCGACCGCCGCCGCCGGGCCGTCGAGGGCGGCCACGACCAGGGGGTACGGATCCGCGCCGTCGGGATGGTCGACGATGCGCAGACCGGTGGTGGTCGAAGCCTCTGCGGCGGGACGTTCCAGTCGGGGCACCACGAGCGTGGGCTCGCCCTCGGCGGGCAGCACCAGGCAGGTCAGCCGCTCCCCCGCGTGGGCGTCGTAGCCGGTCAGGTAGCGCAGGTCGGAGCCGGGGGTGAGCAGCAGCGCGTCCAGGCCGGCAGCGGCGGTGGCGCGCTGCGCGGCGACCAGCCGGTCCGGCGGGTACAGCTCGTCGGTTCCCACCCGGTCAGCTTAACGGTCGTTTGGGGACCGCCAGAAGCCGTGTACGTCCCTGCGGCGGAAATCCACCGGCGTTGATTGACGCCGACAGTTAACACTCTTTAAGATTTGGCTGCCTCGAGGCCCACCCGTTCCTGCGTCCCCCGCACCTCCCGCCCGCGACACCCTGCGTGGGCGGGTGTCGTCCCCCGCCCACGGGAAGGCCCCCATGTCCTCACCACTGCGCCGCGTCCTCAGCGCCGGCCTGCTCGCCCTGGCCACCGCCGCCACCACCGTCGCCCTCGTCCCCACCGCCGCGCAGGCCGTGGTACTGCCGAACGGTTTCAAGAGCGTCGGCTACATGCCCTCGTGGGCCGGCAACGTCAACACGATCCAGTACAACAAGCTCACCCACATCAACTACGCCTTCGTGCTGCCCAACAACGACGGCAGCCTGCGCGCCGTGGAGAACCCGAGCAAACTCTCCTCGCTCGTCTCCCAGGCACACGCCAACAACGTCAAGGTCTCCATCGCCGTCGGCGGCTGGAACGACGGCAACGACTCGGCCTTCGAAGCCCTCGCGGGCAACTCGGGCAGCCGGACGGCGTTCGTCAACAACCTGGTCAACTTCGTCAACCAGTACAACCTCGACGGCGTCGACATGGACTGGGAGTACCCCGACCCGGGCGCCTCGGCCAACAACTACACCCAGCTCATGACCCAGCTCGGCAGCGCCATGCACAGCCGGGGCAAGCTGCTCACCGCGGCCGTCGTCTCCGAGGGCTACTACCTCGACGGGGTGCCGACCGCCGTGTTCAGCCAGGTCGACTGGCTCAACATCATGGCGTACGACGGCGGTAGCCCGCACTCCAACTACGACTGGTCGATCAACAGCATCAACCTGTGGAAGTCCCGTGGACTGCCGGCCAGCAAGGCCGTCCTCGGCATCCCCTTCTACAGCCGCCCCGGCTACTACACGTACTCGGCGCTCGTCGCCCTGGACCCGGCCAACGCCAACCGGGACTGCACCACGGCCGGCGGCGCGCAGCAGTGCTACAACGGCATCCCGACCGTCAAGCGCAAGACGCAGTGGGCCCTCGCCAACGCCGGCGGCGTGATGAACTGGGAGCTGTCGCAGGACACCACCGGCTCCACCTCGCTGGTGAGCGCCATGTACGACACCATCATGGGCGGCACCACCCCGCCGCCGTCGGGTCGTACCGGCCGGATCACCGGGCTCGGCGGCAAGTGCGTCGACGTGGCGGCCGCGAGCAGCGCCAACGGCGCCGCCGTCCAGCTGTACACCTGCAACGGCACCACCGCGCAGACCTGGACCGTCGCCACCGACGGCACGCTGCGCGCCCTCGGCAAGTGCGCCGACATCACCAGCGGCTCCACCGCCAACGGCGCGAAGGTGCAGCTCTACGACTGCAACGGCAGCGGCGCGCAGGTGTGGCAGGCACAGTCGAACGGCACGCTGCGCAACCCGCAGTCCAACAAGTGCCTGGACGTCACCGACAACACCTCGGCCGACGGCACCCGCCTGCAGATCTGGGAGTGCTTCGCCGGCGCCAACCAGCGCTGGACGCTCCCGGCCTGACCCGACCCGTACGCTGAATCGCACCTCCGAGCAGATCTTGGACAGGTTCCGTCATCGGCTGACGGAAACTGTCCAAGATCTCCGGCTGCGGTCACCCGGACCAGAGGCCGTCGGCGACCCGGCGAGCCCGGGTCGCGTCGCTGAGCACATCGACGCTGTGCACGTACTGGTCGACCGCGCCCAGCAGCGGCCGCTCGCGCAGTGTCGGGTCGGTCACCGCGGCACGTAGGGCGGCGGCGACGCGCTCGGCCCGCAGCACCAGGAACGGCCGGTCGTGAAACGGCCCGGCCCGGGCGCGTACCGGGGCCGCCAGAGCGGTGTCGTCGGTCCACCGGGCCATGGTCTCCAGCGCCTCGACCAGACCGGCCTGGCGCCGGGTCCAGTCGCCCGGGCCGGTCGCCTCGGCCAGCGCCGCGACCGCCGGGGCCGCGCCCGGCAGCCGGCCGAAGGCCGTGCCGAGCCATTTGTCGTACGGCGGCCAGCGTCGGCGCAGCAGCAGACCGAGCCGGAGCACGTCACGGGCGATGCCTCCGGTGACAACCCGGCTGCCCAGCTCGTCGCCGACCTCGGCGCACCGGCCGGGCAGGTGCTCAGCCTGCGCGATCCGCGTCCACACGGCGGCCAGGACGTACCGCCACACGTCCGGCGGATACCACCGCAGCACCGCCCGTCGAGCGGTCAGCGCCCCGTCGAGGCCGTCATGGAACACCTCGCCACCGGTCACCTCCGCCAACCGCTGGGTCGGGCTCGCCAGCCAGTCCGCCGTGCCGACCCCGTCGATCGGGTCGAAGCCGAGCCGGCGGCGCCACCAGCCGGCCACCTCGTCGAGCGTGACCCCGTGCCGCGTTCCGGCCGCGTCGACGACGCCCAGTCGGCCGTCGCCGGCGAAACGGGTGGGCCAGCCGAGGAACTCCGTCGGCAGGTCGGCGTCCAGCACGGCGCGGATCCGCGGGATCGCGGCGACGTCGGCAGGCCCGACGAACACCTGCACACGCGGACCCCAGTCGTGGTCGGTGGACCGGGCCGTGTCCAGGCCGAGCACCTCCGAGCCACCGTCGAGCAGCCCCGCCGCGTACCGCAGGGCGGGGAGACGACCGCGCAGGATCGGCGCGACCACCTCGTCGTGGTACCGGCGGGCCAGCACCAGGCCGGGAAAGAACGCCACACCGGCAGTCTGCGCCGGTGCACGACCCGCCCGCACCGTGGTTTTCCGGGTAGGACGGGGGCGGGGGCCATAGCCTGGGTTCGGGACGTCCGCATGAGGCCGCGACCGAAAGGGCCGACGTGACAGCGAACGACGCGAACCGGGCGGCGACCCGCCGTCGCCGGCAACTGTGGGCCGGGGTCCTCGCGCTCGTCGGCCTGGTCCTGCTCGTGATCGGGCTGACCGTGGCCGACGGCGTCGCCGCCTGGGTCGAGGTGCTGGTCGCGATCCTGCTGCTGGTGACCAGCTACGTCGTGCAGCACCTCGCCCGCCGCGACACCGTCTACCGGCACGACGAGCGGCGCTGACGCCGCCGGGCGGCCGGGCGTACCGCTGATCGTCGGGGGGCTGTGCCAGGCTGTCGGGCGTGGCACACCGATCCCCGATCCTGCTGATCGACGCACCCAGCCTCTACTTCCGGGCCTACTTCGGCATTCCGGAGTCCGCCGCGCGCGCCGAGGACGGCACACCCGTCAACGCGGTGCGCGGCTTCCTCGACATGCTCGCCACGCTCATCCGTGGTCGCGGCGCGGACCGGATGGTGTGCGCCCTCGACTACGACTGGCGACCGGCGTGGCGGGTCGAGCTGCTGCCGTCGTACAAGGCGCACCGGGTGGCCCCGCAGGGCGGCGAGGTCGTCCCCGACACGCTCTCCCCCCAGGTGCCGATGATCCTGGAGGTCCTCGACGCGGTCGGCATCACCGCCGTGGGCGCGAACGGCTACGAGGCCGACGACGTGCTCGGCACGCTGTCGGTGACCCAGCCGGGCCCGGTCGAGGTGGTCTCCGGCGACCGGGACCTGTTCCAACTCGTCGACGACTCCCGGGACGTACGCCTGCTCTACGTCGGGCGTGGCGTGGCCAAGCTCGACGACTGCGACGACGCGGCGGTACGCGCCCGCTACGGCGTGCCGGCCGATCGGTACGCCGACTTCGCCGCCCTGCGCGGCGACCCCAGCGACGGGCTGCCCGGGGTGCCGGGCGTCGGCGAGAAGACCGCCGCGCGGCTGATCGGGCGGTACGGCAGCATCGACGGCGTCCTGGCCGCGCTGGACGACTCCGACTCGTCCTTCGCGCCGGGTCTGCGTACCAAGCTGGCGGGCGCCCGCGACTACCTGGCCGTCGCGCCGACGGTGGTCCGGGTGGCCCTGGACGTGGCCCTGCCGGAGCTTCCCACCGCGTTGCCGACGGCCCCCGCCGACCCGGAGCGGCTGCTCGATCTGGCCGGCCGGTGGAACCTGGCCGGCTCCGCCCGACGACTCGTGGACGCCCTGGCCGCCCGCGTCGACGCCGCCTGACAAGACGCGGCCCGGCGCGCGGCGCCGACCCTAGGCCCGCAGGTTCGCCGCCAGGTCGCCGATCGCGCCCATCGCGTACCGCTGCAGGCCCGGGCCGAAGGTGATGCGGGTGGCGCCGTTGCGGGCCAGCTCGGCCACCGACTCCCGGCTCGGCGCGGCGGCCATGTTGATCGGGCCGGCAATGCCCTCGCGCAGCGCCGGAAGCACCTCGATGGGTGCCCGCAACGGGTAGACGCAGTCGACCCCCGCCGCCACGTAGAGCTTCGCGCGGGCGATCGCGTCGGCCGGATCGCCCGTACCGAACAGGAAGGTGTCGACGCGCGCGTTGATGACGAGCGCGTCGCCGGCCGCCGCCCGCATCTCGGCCAACCAGTCCGCGTGCCGCTGCGGGTCCTTGAGGGTGGCGTGCCCCTCGGAGTCCTCCAGGTTGCAGCCGACGGCGCCGGCCTCCAGCAGCCGCTCGACCAGCTCGGCGGGCGTCAGCCCGTACCCGTCCTCGACGTCGGCGGAGACCGGTACGGACACGGCCCGGACGATCCGCGCCACCGCGGCGAACATCTCGGCGGCCGGGGTCGCGCCGTCCTCGTAGCCGAGGGAGGCCGCGACTCCGGCGCTCGGCGTGGCGAGCGCGTCGAAGCCGGCGTCGGCGAAAACCCGGGCGCTGCCCGCGTCCCAGGCGTTCGGCAGGACGAGCGGGTCGCCGACCGGGCGGCCGTGGTGCAGGGCACGGAGAACGGAGGCAGTCATCGTTCAGGTCTCCCGGGGGTCGTGGAGGGACGACGGTGCGGGCCGGACAGGCCACCCGTCCTGGACCGTACCGCCATCGCACGCTCCGTGCCCGCCTGGGAACCCGCCGCACCGACGCGCAACGAAAGGTTGCACGTAGGCGCGGCGTCGTTGTACCGTTACGCAACCAAAGGTTGCGAGAGGGTGGTACGCATGGAGTACGGAGTGATCGAACGCGACATCGACGTCGACGCCTCACCCGAGGTGGTCTTCGAGGTGATCAGCCAGCCCGAGCACGTACGGGAGTGGTGGCCGGACGACGCCCGGTTCGAACCGGTCGCGGGCGCGCCCGGCGAGCTGGTGTGGCGCGACGCGCAGACCGGGTCGACGACGACCGTCGACCTGGCCGTCGTCGACGTGGACCCGCCGAAGCGCTTCTCCTTCCGGTGGTGCTTCACCGAGCCGGACCGCGGCGGCCAGTCGCTGCTGGTCACCTTCGACCTCGTCCCGACCGCCACGGGGACCCGAGTCCGGATGACGGAGACCGGGTTCCGCGAGATGGGCTGGGAGGTCGCCATGCTGGAGAAGCAGTATCAGGACCACGTCAGCGGGTGGAACCACTACGTCCCGAACCTCGGCGCGTACGTCACCCGGCTGGTCGCCACGTCATGACCACGGCAGTCGACGACGCCCTGTGGTCGGCGATCGGCGATCCCATCCGGCGCAGCATGATCGACCTGCTGCTCACCGGCGGGCCCGGCACGGCCACGTCACTGAGCGAGCGACTTCCCGTCACCCGACAGGCCGTCTCGAAGCACCTGGCCGTCCTGGACCGGGTGGGCCTGATCCATTCGGCTCCCGCCGGTCGGGAGCGTCACTACCAGGTCGACGAGGCGCAACTGGCCCGAGCGGTCGCCCAACTGACCGCCGTCGGGGCGACCTGGGATGCCCGCCTGCGCCGGATCAAGCGGATCGCCGAGACGATCGAACGTCACCGCACCGACAACCACGGAGAATGAGATGGTCGACATTTTGCACCGGGTCGGCGTGGTCGCCCCGCTCGACGACGTCTACCGCGCGGTGGCCACCCCGGAGGGACTCGCCGGCTGGTGGACGACCGACACGGTCGGCACGAGCGAGGTCGGCGGGTAGCTGGCCTTCCGGTTCGGCGACGTCGGTGGCTTCGACATGCGGGTCCTCGACCTGGACCCCGGCGGCCACGTCCGCTGGCGGGTCACCGGGGGCCCCGAGGAATGGGTCGGCACCGAGGTCGACTGGCACCTTGACCAGCGGGGCGACCACACGATCGTCCTGTTCGCCCACGAGGGCTGGCGTGAGCCGGGCGAGTTCATGCACCACTGCAGCACCAAGTGGGCGACGTTCCTGATGAGCCTCAAGGAGCTGGTGGAGACCGGGCGGGGCAGGCCCGCCCCGGACGACGTCGCGATCAGCGACTGGCACTGAGCGCGGGGCTACTTCACCTTGCGGGTGGACCGGACGACGATGTCCTCGTACTCGGGGTGCTTGACGAGCCACTCGGCGAGGAACGGGCAGATCGGCACCACGCTGCGGCCCTTGGCGCGCGCGTCGTCCATGACGGCGCGCGCCAGGGTCGACCCGACGCCCCGACCCTCGTACGCCGGATCGACCTCGGTGTGGGTGTAGGCGATGATGGCGCCGGTCAGCTGGTAGGTGACGATGCCGGCGACCGCGTCCGTCTCGTCGCGCGCCTCGAACCGCTCCCGCGCGGGCACGTCTGTCACGGTGAACTGCACCGGATCATCCAAGCACAACGCCCGTGGCGACCAGTCGTCGCCACGGGCGCGTGGGGGCCGGCGGGCCCCCGAAAGAGCGGGACGTCAGGGGCGCCGCCGACCCAACACGGCGGCGGCGCCGGCCACACCGATCGCGGCGAACACGACCTGCAGGAGCAGCTCGATCCAGTCGATGCCGGCGGTGTCGTCGACGCCGAGGGCACCGGCGACGAGCGTGCCGAGGATCGCGGCGAGCACGCCGATCGCGAGGGTGAGCACGATCGAGATGTTCTGCTTGCCGGGAACCACGAGGCGACCGAGGGCGCCGATGACCAGGCCGATGATGATGGCGGTGAAGAAGCCCTGGATTTCCACGGGGGCCGTCCCTTCCGAATGTGTTGTCGTCAGCGACGTCTGGTTGCCCCGCGTCCGGCCCCGCCGAAACCGGCGATCGGCCCACGGGCTGATTTGTCACACAGTTGTCATGTTCGGGCCGGGACGGGGACACCCCGCTGGTCCCGGCCGCAAGCGACCGGGACCAGCGGGGTGTCGACGGTCAGGAGGCGGCGATGCCCTCCATGCCGATGCCGTCGGTGAACTTCGGCAGGCCCTCGACGGTGGTGACGAGACGAAGGGAGCCGTCGTCGTTCACCTCGTAGCCCTGCACGTTGCCGGCCGCGGCGTTCTGGACGTAGAGGAAACCGTCGCTGGTGGTCATGTCGATCGACCCGCCGCCGGTGTCGGCGGCAACGGCGTGCACGAGTTGGAGCTTGCCGTCGTCGTCAACCTTGTAGGCGCTGATCGTGGAGCTGCCGGCGTTCGCCACGTAGAAGTAGTCGCCGACCCGCTGGATCCAGCAGGGCGCCTGCTGGCCGTTCGGCACCGACGGCCCGAACTGGTCGAGGGCGCCGTCGTCGTCGATCTCGAAGCGGCTGACCTCGTTGCTGCCGGACTCGGTGACCAGCACCGAGTCCTCGCTGTCGAAGGTGAAGCCGAACGGCACGGACCCGGCGTCGCTGATCACCGGGTTGCGGGACAGCTCGCCGTGGCGACCGATCTCGTAGCTGAACATGACGTTCGCGCTCTTGGTCGACACCAGCACGAACTCGCCTTCCGGGTCGATCTTGACCTGGGCGGGAGCGCTCATGAACGCGGGCGGGTTGCCGTTGTGCAGGCCGAGCGACCGGTTGGCGCCGTGGATCGGCGACAGGCGTCCCTTGTCCAGCTCGAAGCCCTGCACCGAGCCTTCGCCACCGGCGTTGAGCACGTAGACGAGGTGGTCGCGGACCGTGACGCTGACCGGGAGCAGACCACCGGACCAGATCACCTGGCGCTTGTGCAGCCGGGTGCCGTCGACGTCGAAGACGGTCACGGTGTTGCTGCCGGCGTTAACGGCGAACAACAGCCCGCGGTGGTACGTCAACGACCCCTGCGAGGCCAGCGCGTCGACCGGCGCGCCGATGGTGAAGCCGCCGAGGCCGCCGGTCTCGTACTCCCCCGCCTTGCTGAGCTGGCCGTCGTCGTCGCGCTCGTACACCTTGATGGTGTTGCCCTCGGCCTTGTTGGTCTGGACGAAGACCGCGCCCTCGCTGCCCCGGTGGTGTCCGCGTCCCCCGCGGTCATCGTGGCCACCTGCGGGACCGCCGTCCGCGAAGGCGGCCCCGGGGAGGGTTCCGGCGCTGGTCAGACCCACCAGGAGGGCCGCCGCTAGCGCTACGCTGCGCTTCATCACTGATCTCCTTAGCCGCAACTCACGAGTAATGAGAGTTTTTCTCTCCTTCGCAAGCTATCGGAGGAAGATCCCCCTTCGCGGTCTGTTACCCGTAAGTGGCATCGCCGCGCGTAACGGTGGATTTGTGCTACAAGAGGCGCACCAGGAGCCGGAACCGCCTCGCTGCCCAGGCGTCGCCGGCGCGGTAACGGGAATCGCAGAGCGGTCAGCGGTCGCACCGGAGGAGACACACCATGACGAACCCCGCACCGGGTCCACGCTCGTCGGTGAACGGTGGCGGTGTCGCCGTCGTGGAGTTGTTCACCTCCCAGGGCTGCAACAGCTGCCCGCCCGCCGAGGAGCTGCTCACCGAGATCGAGCGCGACGCGCGCACGCGCGGGGAGCCGGTGTTCGCCCTCGGCTTCCACGTGGACTACTGGAACGACCTGGGCTGGCCCGACCAGTTCGCGGACGCGGCACACACCGCACGGCAGGAGGCGTACGCCCGCGCCTTCGGCTCCGGACGTCTCTACACCCCGCAGATGATCGTCAACGGCACCGTGGAGTTCGTCGGCTCCGACCGGGGCCGGGCGGCGAGCGCCATCGCGTCCGCCCTGACGTCGGCCGCCGCCGCGCCCCTGACGGTGACGGTGCCGCAGGTCGGTGGAGGCGGCACGCCGTTGGTCCTGGACTACCGGGTCGAGCGGCCGCCGCAGCGCGCGGTGGTGAACGTGGCGATCGTGCAGCGCGGCCTGGACAGCGCGATCGCCCGCGGTGAGAACGCCGGCCGGACGCTGCGGCAGGACAACGTCGTACGCGCCTTCGCGTCGACACCCCTGCACGGCGAGCGGGGGCAGGTGGAGCTGGCCGTGCCGCCGGAGGTCGACCCGGGCCAGGCCACGGTGATCGGTTACGTCCAGCGCGAGGCCGACCGGGTGGTCGTGGGCGCCGCGGCGGTCGACCTGTCGGGCTGAGTCCTGTCGGTCCCGGTGCGTACTCTCGGCCCATGCGGATGGCACGCGACGTGCGGGGTCCCGGTGGCTGACGCCGACGACGTCCGCCGCCTGGCACTGGCCCTGCCCCAGACGGTCGAGATCGACAGCGAGGGCTTCGACTTCCGGGTTGCCGACAAGGGTTTCGTCTGGTCCTATCCGGAGCGCACGCCCGGCCGGCCACGGGTGATCCGCCTCGACATCGCGGTGCTGTTCGTCGGGGACGAGGCCGAGAAGCAGGCCCTGCTGCTCGGCGAGCCCGACGTCTTCTTCACCACCCCCGGGTACGACGGTCTGCCGCTGGTGCTGCTGCGCCTGGCGGCCGTCGACGTCGACCGGCTCACCGAGCTGGTGACGGACGCCTGGCGGATGCGCGCGCCGGAGGCGCTGCACGCCGAGCTGGACGGGGTCGGCTGGTAACCCCGGTCAGTTCGCGACATCCGCACGCAACCGAACGGACACATTGACGGGGATCTCGACGGTCGATTACCGTGCCGTCTGAGAGAGCGCTCTCTCGATCGACGTTTTCCACAATTCAGACGCAAGGCGCCGGGGCGGCACGATCCGCGCCCGGACGCGCGATGGAGGCACCATGAAACCTCCCGTCCCCCACCGCCGATGGGCGCTGGCAGCCGCCACCGCCCTGGCCCTGGTCGTCGGTGGCCTCACGATCCCCGTCACCCGTGCCGCCGAGGCCGCCGGAGTCGGCGCCGGCAGCTACACCACCACCCCGGTCGGCGCTCTCCCCACCGGCTGCGGGCAGATGTCCAGCAACCCCCGGCAGTTCGCCACCGCCAACGCGCCCGCCGGAGCGGTGCCCACCAACGACTGGTGGTCCTCGCTGCTGTGGAAGCGCACCGACTGCGCCTTCAGCGAGCCCCTGCACGCCCACCCCACCTCGTACGACACCTTCACCGACGGGCTCGGCTTCTCGGCCAACTCGACCCCCGCCATCAGCGGCACCGCCACCGGCGTCGGCGAGTACCACTACCCGTACGTGCAGGACATCCGGGTTGGCGTGGCCGGGCTCGCCGCGCCCCAGGTCAAGGTGGACGGTTGGACCGACTGGACGGTCAGCCCGTACTGGAGCGACGGCACGCGCACCCTGCGCGCCACCATCGGCCACGGCCTGCCGTTCGCCTACTTCCAGGCCACCGGCGGGGACGCGGTGATCGGCACGTCCGGCACCCCCGAGGTGTGGTCCAACAGCGGGACCACCATCGGCTTCCGGGTCAACGGCCACGACTACGTGGCGTACGCCCCGAGCGGCGCGAGCTGGACCGTCAGCGGTAGCCGCATCTCCTCCACCCTGGCCGGTCGCGGCTACTTCTCGGTGGCCCTGCTGCCCCCGACGGGTAGCGCCAGCGAGCGCGCCGACCTGGCCACCACCTACGGCCGGTACGCGCACGCCCACGTCACCGGCACCCGGGTCTCCTACGCCTACGACCCGTCGACCAACGGCCTGAGCACGACGTACGCCTTCACCACCACCGCCCGCGAGGGCAGCGCCACGCAGACCGTGGTGAGCCTCTACCCGCACCAGTGGAAGTCCCTGTCGGGCTCGACCCCGATCACGCCGACCTACCCGTCGGCGCGGGGCCGGATGAAGGTCCTCGCCGGGATCAGCCAGTTCCGTACGGCCATGACGTTCCAGGGCGTCCTGCCGGAGTTGCCGGCCGTCGGTGACGGCAGTGGCGGCGACCTGTCCACGCTGACCGGTCACCTGGCCGCCGCCCGGAGCAACCCGATGGACCAGCGCGGCAACGACACGTACTGGACCGGCAAGGGACTCGGCCGGGCTGCCCGGATCGCCGAGATCGCCGACCTGGTCAACGACACCACCACCCGCGACAGCGCGCTGAACGCGATCCGCTCCACGCTCACCGACTGGTTCACCGCCTCCACGGGCAAGACCAGCAAGCTCTTCTACTACGACGCCAACTGGGGCACCCTGATCGGCTACCCGGCGTCGTACGGCTCGGACCAGGAGCTCAACGACCACCACTTCCACTACGGCTACTTCATCGCCGCCGCCGCGACGCTGGCCAAGTTCGACCCGTCGTGGGCCGCCAGCAGCCGCTACGGCGGCATGGTGGACCTGTTGATCCGCGACGCCAACAACTACCGTCGCGACGACACCCGCTTCCCGTACCTGCGGGACTTCGACATCTACGCGGGCCACGACTGGGCGTCCGGGCACGGCTCGTTCGGCTCCGGCAACAACCAGGAGTCCTCCTCGGAGGGGATGAACTTCGCCAACGCCCTCATCCAGTGGGGGCAGGTCACCGGCGACACCGCCGTCCGGGACGCCGGCATCTTCCTCTACACGACGCAGGCCGCCGCGATCCAGGAGTACTGGTTCGACGTCAGCGACCAGAACTTCCCGGCCGCCTTCGGGCACTCCACCGTCGGCATGGTCTGGGGCGACGGCGGGGCGTACGCCACCTGGTTCAGCGGCGAGCCGGAGATGATCCAGGGCATCAACCTGCTGCCCATCACGGGCGGCCACCTGTACCTGGGCGCCAACCCCGCGTACGTGCGCACCAACTACGCCGAACTGGTCCGCAACAACGGTGGGCCGCCGACGGTGTGGCAGGACATCCTGTGGCAGTTCCAGGCCCTCGGCGACCCCGACGCGGCCCTGGCCAACCTGCGCGCCAACCCGGGCTACACCCCGGAGGAGGGCGAGAGTCGGGCGCACACCTTCCACTGGATCCGTAACCTCGCGGCGCTGGGCACCGTCGACACCTCGGTGAGCGCCAACCACCCGCTCAGCGCGGTGTTCAACCGTAACGGCGCGCGCACCTACGTGGCATCGAACCCGACCGCGAGCCCCATCACCGTCACCTTCTCCAACGGCACGCGGCTCACCGTCGGGGCCGGACGGACGGCCACCACCGGGGCGTACACCTGGAGCGGTGGCAACGCCTCCGGCGGCGTACCGCCGACGGGCACGCCGACCACCGCACCGCCCACGACGGCGCCGCCGACCACGGCCCCGCCCACGACGGCGCCGCCGACCACGCCGCCGCCCAGCTCGGGCTCGCCGACGCGGTACCTGCTCGCCGGTGGCGGGTTGGGCAACGCCGGCAGCGCGACCACGACCACGGTCGCGGCCGCCAACGGCAACCACGACGGTACGCCGACGAACGCCCAGGTGTTCACGGCGACCGGCCTCAGCCTCACCTATTCCGGGGCGCAGACCGCGTTCGACCTGTTCGTGGACGCGGGAACGGCCGTCGGCAACGGCACGCAGGTACGGGTCTCCTACGACCTGACCGGCAACGGCAGTTGGGACCGGACGGAGACGTGGCGTTACTTCGCCACCGACCCGGTCACCGGCTACGAGCACTACACGCAGAGCGCCGGCCTGGCCTCGGCGACCGGGACGTTGGGCACGTTGAGCAACGGCACGGTCCGGGTGGAGGTCTGGTCGGCCATCGGCAACAATCCCACCACCCTGGGCATCGGCAACCAGTCGGTGCTCCGCCTTCCGTACTCCTGACCGGTCCATCCGCGCCCGCCGTCGGCCGTGCCCCGGCCGACGGCGGGCGCGGTGCCGTCACCCGCGGCCCGGGCGATCGTTGCCCGGAAATGGGGGAGCGCGGGTACGACGGATCAGGGCAAGCACCGGCCTGCAAGGTGCAGCGGGCGAGGGCCGACATGGTCCTGCATTTCACAAATCACGGCGCCGCTAAATAGATAAACGCCAATCTTGACTTGCGCATCGGAGCAGCGCACCGTGAGGAGCAGGCGGCGGATGCCCACCATTGTCGGCCCGCCTCGCGTGACCGACGGAATGCGAGCGCCGCTGAATTCGCGCGGCGTGTCAGGAGGCATTCGATGCAGTTGAATCCGTACTCAGGAGCCTATCTCAGCGATCCGGCCGCCACCTGGCGACGCATTCTCGACGAGCCCGACCGGGCGCTGTACGCCGAGGATCTGGGCCTGTGGTTGATCAGTCGGCACGCGGACGTCCGGCGGGCCCTCGCCGACGCCACGACGTTCGGCAACGCCCTCACCCTGGCCCCGGTGTACGAGGTCTGCCCGGCGGCGATGAGCGTCGTCACGCAGCTCGACGCGCCGCCGACCACGGTCGCGGCCGACCCACCGGTACATCCCCGCACCCGCCGCGCCCTCCGGGCGACCTTCGCCAACACCGCCGATCGGGCCGAGGCGGAGTACGGCCGGATCGTCCGCCGCCGCGTCGAGGACCTGGTGTCCCGGCTCGTCGCCCAGCAGGGCCGGCGGGTGGATCTCGTCAGGGAGTTCACCACCGAGCTTCCGCTGCTGGTCATCCTGGACATCCTCGGCGTTCCCGACGCCGACGTCGACCGGATTCGCCGGTGGGCGGACGGCCAGGTGGCCCTCATCTGGGGGCAACCGGACGAGGACGAGCAGGTACGCCTGGCCCGGGGCCTGCTGGACTTCTGGCGCTACTGCCAGGACCTGGTGCGGCAGCGACTCGACAGCGGCGCCGAGGGCGGCGACTTCATCAGCCGCGCCCTGGCCTACCGCGACGATGACGACGACGTGCTGACGGTGCCGGAGGTGGCGAGCCTCGCCTTCAACCTCCTGGTGGCCGGGCACGAGACGACCGCCGGGCTGCTCGCCCACGCGCTCGACGCGGCCCTGTCCAGCCCGCACCGGTGGCGCGCCCTCGTGGGCGACCCGCGATCCGTGCCCGCGTTCGTGGCCGAGACCCTCCGGTTCGCGCCCGCCATCGACGGCTGGCTGCGGGTGACCCGTCGGGACGTCACCCTGGGCGAGGTCACCATTCCGGCGGGCGCGCGTTGCCTGCTGATGATCGGGGCGGCCAACCGGGACCCGTTGGTGTTCGCCCGACCGGACCGGTTCGATCCATACCGTACGGACGCCGCCGATCACCTGTCATTCGGCCACGGACCACATTTCTGCATCGGCGCGGCATTGGCGCGACTGGAGGCCGACGTCGCTCTGACCCACCTCGCCGCAACCATTCCCGGCCTGCGCCTCTCCCCCGACCATCGCCGTTCGTTCACACCCAATGTGTCGTTCCGGGCGCACGACGCCCTTCTCGCGACAATCGACATCCACGCGCCCGCCGACGTCCCGGAGGCAACCCCGACCGCTCCGGCCACGGCACCCGCCTGACGGGCAGGCCACGGCGGTGTCGACCGGTGCGGCAGGCGGTGCACCGGCCGGGTCCTATCGGCAGGACGCTGCCGACACCTGGGGACGAGTCGGGCGCGTGGATCTCTCGCGCATTGCGCGACAATTCATCGCGCACGTCTTCACACCCATCGTGTCATGGGTTAAGAATTGCCCCCTATGAATGTCCGACCCGTCGGTCAATCTCGATCTGACGCCCGTCGCTGATTCGCGGACGCCACGAAGGTGAGCGCATGGAGCACACGCCCCCGCCGAGCGCCGCGTACTCCGCGGCCAGCCAACAGTTCCGGTGGGAGCTGCGCGCCTGCCGGGTACGGCGGGGCCTGACCCAGCGGGCGCTGGCGGACCTGGTGCGGTTCAGCCGGGAGACGGTCGCGGCGGTGGAGTCGGGTCGCCGCTTCGGCAGCCAGGAGTTCGCGGTCCGCTGCGACGACGTGCTCGACACCGGCGGCCTGCTGGCCGCACTGTGGCCGCAGGTCGCGGCCGAACAGTTGGCGGCGGACGGACGACGGGGCCCACGATCGTCGGACCGCGCTCGCCTCGACCCACCCGTGCCGCGCCAGCGCGGTCGTCGCGACGCGCGCGACCCGGGCGCCGTGGTGGACGCCATCGACGAGCTGCGCGAGTTGATCGGTCAGGTGCTCAGCAGCCAACCCGAGGCGGACGACGCCGCACCACGGCGCGGGTCCGAGCGCCTCGACGAGCAGCGCTGAGCGCGTCCCACACCGGCCGGAGGCAGCATGCCACCGGTCGCTGACTCTGGGTACAGATGCTGGTACGGCCAGTTTGTACCACCGCGAGGTCTGGCCTCCGAGCGCGGGTTCCGGCGGAATGGGACTTGCATTCGGCAAGGTGCGGATAGACCGTCATCGACGAGTCGCGGGAGTCAATCTTGGCGTCGAGCACGAGGTCCCACGCGGCCCGACCCTACCCGACCCGCCAGCGCGGCTGGAAGATCGCCGGCCGGATGCGCCTCATCGTGGCGGCGCCACTGGTCGCCGTCATCGGGTTCGCCGGCCTCGCGCTGACCGAGAGCGCCCGCCAGACGAGCCGCGCCAGCGACCTGGAGGTGTTGGCCCGCCTCGGCGCGGAGGCCGGTGACCTGGCGTACCGGCTGCAACGCGAACGGGTCGCGGCCGCCGACCTGCTCACCAACGCCGCCGCCGAACAGCAGGACGCCTTCGGCGCGGAGATGGCCGCCACCGACGCCTCTGTCACGCGCTACCGCCGCCAGCGCGAGCGGGTGCCCACCGACGCCAACGCCCCGCTCCTGCGCCGCGTCGACGCCGCGCTCGACGGCCTGGCACCGCTGCGTACCCAGGTCCGTACGGCCGAACACGCCTCCGTGTCCGCGATGACGTTCAGCTACCGCATCGCGATCGCCGACCTCATCACCTTCCGGGACAACGTCTCGCACGGCGTCGTCAACGCGCGGCTCGCCGACGGCATCCGCGCCTCGGCCGCGCTGTCCAAGACCGCCGAGGCGATCGGCCAGCAGCAGGTCGCCGTCCTGCGGGCCGTGGCGGCCGGCGAGCTGACCCCCGCCACCCAGCAGGACATCACCGCCGCCCGCACCAGCTACACCGAGTCCAGCCTGTCGTTCCTGGCCCTCGCCCCGGCCGAGTGGGGCCTCTGGTGGGAACAGGCCGGCACCGGCCCCGAGGCACTCGCCCTGCAACGGATGCAGGACGAGGTGAACCGCGCCCAACCGGGATCGTCGCTGCGCCTGGCGACCGCCGACTGGGTCACCACGACGCAACAGCGCGCCGCCCGCCTGGCCGACCTGCGGGGCCGCGTCGACGTGGCGGTGCTCGACGACGTACGCGCCGCCTACGCCGACCAGCGCCGCCGGGCCGTGGCCGAGGCCGTCGGCGTGCTGCTGGCGCTGGTGCTGACCGCCCTGGTGACCTGGGCCGTCGCCCGGCAGATCACCCGCCGGCTGCGACGACTGCGCGACGCGGCCAACGCCGTCGCGTTCGAACAGCTCCCCGCCGTGGTGGCCCGGCTGCAACGCCCCGACAGCTCCAGCGTCGACCCCGACGAGCTGGCCCGCCAACAGTCCACGGCGGCCCTGGAGGCGTCCAGCGACGACGAGATCGGCGAACTCGGTCAGGCATTCAGCGCCGTGCACCAGGCCGCCGTGCGCACCGCCGCCGAACAGGCCGTGATGCGCGCCAACACCGCCGACATCTTCATCCACCTCAGTCGACGCGAACAGCGGCTCGTCGACGCCGTCCTCGCACAGGTCGACCGGGTCGAACGGGACGAGACCGACCCCGACCGCCTGCACCAGCTCTACGCCCTGGACAACCTGGCCACCCGGATGGGCCGGATCAACGCCAGCCTCCTCGTGCTGGGCGGCGTCGGCGTCGGCCGGGTACGCCAACACGACGTCCCCCTGCAACAGGTGCTCCAGGCCGCCCAGTCCCAGATCGAGCACTACGCGCGGATCCGGCTCGGCATGGTCGACGGCGACGTCGCGGTGGCCGCCAAGTCTGTCGACGAGGTCGTGCACCTGCTCGCCGAACTCATGGACAACGCGACGACCTACTCACCGCCGGGCAGCGAGACCTGGGTGAGCGGCCGCAGCCTCGGCGACCGGGTCATCGTCCAGATCAGCGACGAGGGCGTGGGCCTGCCCCCGCAACGGTTGCAGCAGCTCAACGAGCTGCTGGCCCGGCCACCCGCCATCGACGTCGCCGCCGTCCGGGCCATGGGCCTGGTCGTCGTGGGTCAGCTCGCCGCCCGCCTCGGCGCGAGCGTCCAACTGCGCCGTGGCCCCCGACGCGGCACCCTCGCCGAGGCGACGCTGCCCGCTGCCATGATCCGGTCGCTGCCGCCGGAGGAGTACCTGCTCGCGCCCGGCCGACTGTCCCGGCGGGCCGCCCGCACGTCCGTCGCGCCGCCCCCGTACCGACCGGGCGCGGAACCGACCGCCGGACACGCCCCCGCCACCCGGACGCTGCCGGCGGCGCCCGTGTTCCGCCCGACGCCGCGCGTGGACCCCGCCGACGCCCCCACCGAGGAGCTGCTCATCTTCGAACAGGTCAACCACTGGTTCCACACCGACGTCGTGGACGCCCCGAACGGCCGCCGGTGGTCCAGCCCCGCCGACGACGCGTGGCAGACCGCCGCCCAGGCCCAGACGCCCGAGGTGGCCACGACCACCACCGCCGGCCTGCCCAAACGACAACCGCAGCGGCATCTGGTGCCCGGCGGCGTCACCCCGCCCGCCCCGCAGCAACGCTCCGAGTACCGCGACCCGGCCCAGGTCGCCACCGCGATGGCCGCGTACGCGCGCGGAGTGGCGGCCCGCCGGCGTACCCCGATCAACCTCAGCAACAAGTGACGGGACAGGAGAGCACGTGACCGACCACCAGGACCTCGGCTGGCTGCTGGACAGCTTCGCCGAGCGCGCGACCGAGGTCAGCCATGCGATCGCCATCTCCAGTGACGGCCTGATGGTGGCCGCCACCCGCGACCTGCCGCCGGATCGGGCGGACCAGCTCGCCGCGACCGGCAGTGGCCTGGTCAGCCTCCTGCGGGGCGCGGCGGCCTTCTTCGACGCCGGGGCGGTGATCTCCAACGTCACCCAGCTCGAGGGCGGCTTCATGTTCTCGATGGCCTTCAACGACGGCGCGTCGCTGCTCGTGCTCGCCGCGCCCGACTGCGACGTGGGCAAGGTGTCCTACGAGATGACGGAGCTGGCGAACCGGATCGGCGACGCGCTGACCCCCGCAGCCCGAGCGGCGCTCGCCCGCAGCCGCTGACCGCACCGACCGACCCCTCCTCCTCTTCCCCTGGAGACGACATGTCCCTCACCACCCCTGCGCGCAGCCGTGCCGTCGGCGCCGCGCTGCTCGCGCTCGTGCTCGCCGTGGGCACGGCCTGCGCCGACGACGAACCGGCCACGAGCGGCGGCGGGTCCATCAAGATCGGACTCCTCGCGTCGCTGTCCGGGACGTACCAGTCCGTCGGCAAGGAGATCCGCGACGGCTTCGAGCTGTACCTGGACACCCACGACGGCAAGCTCGGCGGCCGGCAGGTCGACCTCGTCGTCGCCGACGAGGGCAACGGCGCCGCGACCGCCGTGCCGGCGGCGACCAAGCTTCTCAAGCAGGACCGCGTCGCCGCGCTCACCGGCATCGTCGGCGGCGGCTCGGTGGCCGGCGTCTACCCGCTGCTGCAGGAGACCAAGGTCCCGCTCGTCGGCTCCAACGGCCGGCCGGAGATCAAGGACGTCTCCCGGGTGTGGCACACCTCGTACCTCTCCGACGAGCCGGGCGCCGCGATCGCCCAGCACGTCAAGGACAACGTCAAGGGCTCGGTGTACGCCATCGGCCCGGACTACCAGGGTGGCTGGGACGAGCTGCGGGGCTTCACCGAGGCGTTCGCCAAGGCCGGCGGCACGCTCGCCAACCCCGACGGCAAGACCACCTTCACGCCGTTCCCGGCCACCACCAACTTCACGCCGTACTTCGCCCGGATCAAGGCCTCCGGCGCGCAGGCCGTCTACACCTTCTACGCCGGCAGCGCCGCCGTCGACTTCGTCAAGCAGTACGCGCAGTCCGAGATCAAGGACATTCCGCTGTACGCGGCCGGATTCCTCACCGAGGGCGGCGTACTCAACGCCCAGGGCGAGGCGGCCCGGGACATCTACTCCGTCCTCAACTACTCCCCCGACCTCGACAACGCCGAGAACCGCAACTTCGTCGCGGCGTGGAAGGCCAAGCACGACGGGTCGCCGACGACGTACGCCCTGGCGTCGTACGACGCGGCGGCGGTGCTCGACCGCGCCATCGGGGCCGCCGGCAGCGACCCGACACCGGAGGCCATCAACGCCCAGATCGGCAAGCTCGGGCAGATCGCCAGCCCGCGCGGCGCGTGGCAGTTCTCCTCGGTCACCCACTCGCCGGTGCAGAAGTGGTACCTGCGTCAGGTCCGCCAGGACGGTCGGGCGCTGTCCAACACCGTCGTGGGCGACCTCGCGACCGTCGGCCGGTGAACACCGTCGCGGCCGGCACGAACCGGATCGACCCGTACCTCATCCCGGCGCTGGACGGTGTCGCCTACGGGCTGCTCGTGTTCGTCGCCGCGGCGGGCCTGGTCTTCTGCTTCGGCGTCGCCAACATCCTCAACCTGGCACACGGCATGCTCTACGCGATCGGCGGCTACACCGCCGCGGCGGTGCTCGACGGCGGCTGGGCGAGTCTCGCGCTGGCTCTCGGGGTCGGTGTGCTGGCCGCCGCAGCGGCCGGCGTGGTGCTCGCCGGGCTGCTCACGCCGGTCGCCACCGGCAACCACCTCACCCAGGCGTTGCTGACCTTCGGGGTGGCGCTGGCCGGCGGCAGCCTCCTCGTCGCCGGTTTCGGCCCCGACGATCCGCAGGTACGGGTCCCGGCCGCCCTCGACGGGTCGGTGGCGGTCGCCGGGCACCGCTACGCCGCGTACCGGCTGGTCTTCATCGTCGTGGCGGCGGCGCTGGCCGCCGGTCTCTACCTGGTCGTGCGGCGGACCCGGGCCGGGATGCTGGTCCGCGCGGCCGTGGACGACCCGGAGATGGTCGCCTGCCTGGGCGTGAGCCCGGCACGGATCCGCGTCGGCGTGCTCGCCGCCGGTGGCGCGCTGGCCGGCGCGGCCGGCGTCCTCGGCGCGCCCATCATCGGCCCCGGCGCGGACACCGCCGACACGGTGCTGCTGCTGTCGCTTGTCGTCGTCGTCCTCGGTGGGCTCGGGTCCATGGTGGGCACCCTGCTCGCGGCCCTCGCGGTCGGCGAGATCCAGACGCTGGGCGTGGCGCTGCTGCCGTCCGCCGCCCCGTTCCTGCTGTTCGCCGCCATGGCCGCCGTGCTCGCCGTTCGGGCGCGGGGCCTGGCCCTGCGGTGGGCGGCGGCGTGAGGGACGGGGTGCTCCGTCGGGCGCGTGCCGCCGTCGCGGCGCTCGTCGTCGCCGGCCTGATCGTGGCCCCGTGGGTGGTCGACGACTACACCGCGGCGATCCTCGCCCGGACCCTCGCGCTGGGCCTGGTCGGGGTGAGCGTCGCGCTGCTCACCGGTGTCGCCGGACTGCCCACCCTGGGCCAGACCGCGCCGTACGCCGCCGGCGCGTACGCCAGCGCTGTGCTCGGCAGCCAGGTCTCCGACGTCGGCGTGGTGCAGGTCGCCGTGGCGGCGCTGGCCGGGGCGACCCTCGCCGCGGTGACGCTGCCGCTGGTCGTGCCGGCCCGGGGCGTCATCGTCCTGATGATCACCCTGGCGATCGGCGAGCTCGTCGTGACCGTCCTCGGACGCTGGCGGTCGGTGACCGGCGGCACGGACGGCCTGGCCGGGATCACCCCGGTCCGTCCGCTGTGGGGACTGCCGGTGCTGGCCTCCGACCGGGCCCGGTACGTCTACACCCTCGTCGTCGTGGCGACGCTGGTCGGCGCCGTCCTGCTGCTGGTGCGCACCCGCGGCGGGCTGCTGCTGCGGGCCGCCCGCGACGACGAGGCGCGGCTACGCGCCAGCGGGCACCGGGTGCCGCTCTACCTGTCCGGCGCGCACGTCGCCGCCGGGGCGATCGCCGGCGCGGCCGGCTCCCTGCTCGTCGTCGTCCAGCAGTACATCTCCCCCGCCGACTTCGGCTTCGACACGTCGGCGCTGCTGCTGCTCGGCGTCGTCGTCGGCGGCACCGTGTCGGTCGGCGGCGCGCTGGTGGGCGCGGTTCTCGTCATCGCCGTACGCGATTGGTTGTTCGGGGTGCTGCCCGGTCACGCGCCGCTGGTGCTGGGCGCGCTGTTCGTGGCGACGGTCTACCTGCTGCCCACGGGCGTCACGCGGGTCCGCCGACCTGGGTCGCGGCAACGCGTCCCCACGCTGGACCGCCCGGCCCCGGCGGCCGCCCGCACACCGGAGCTGCGGGTATGACCTGCCTGCTCAGCGCCGAGAAGGTCACCGTTCGGTACGGCTCGCTCGCCGCGCTCACCGACGTAGACCTGTGCGTGCACGACGGCCAGCGCCACGCCCTGATCGGGCCCAACGGGGCCGGCAAGACGACGCTGCTCAACGTGCTCGGCGCGACGACCCGCCCGCAGCGTGGCTCGGTGCGTTTCGCCGGGAGCGACGTCAGCCGGCTCGGACCGGCGGCACGGGCCCGCCGCGGCATCGACCGGACACACCAGCGGCCCGCCGTCTTCGCGACCCTGACCGTCAGCGAGAACATCGAGGTCGCCGCGTTACCCCGGACGCTCCGGCCACACCGCTGGTGGCCCGGTGGGGCCCGGGACGCCGCCCGACGGCGCGCCACCGCGCTGCTCGATCAGCTCGACCTGTCCGGCCTCGCGACGGTACCCGCCGGCCAGCTCGCACACGGGCAACGCCGGCAGGTGGAGATCGCGATGGCCCTCGCCGGCCGTCCCCGCCTGCTGCTGCTCGACGAACCGGCGGCCGGACTGTCCGCCACCGAGGTCGGCCGGCTCGCCGAGCTGCTGGCGGCGATGCCCCGCCAGGTCGCGGTGCTGCTGGTCGAACACCACCTGGACCTGGTGTACGCCCTCTGCGACACCGTCACCGTGCTGCGCGACGGCCGGACGGTGGCCGCCGGCACACCGGACGAGATCCGTACCTCGCCGCTGGTGCGGCGGGCCTACGCCGACGGGGTGTCCTGATGCTGTACGTGGAGCGGCTCTGCGCCGGCTACGCCGGGGGGACCGTGCTGCACGACGTCGACCTGCGGGTGCCCGCGGGGACCATCCAGGCCGTGGTGGGTCGCAACGGCGCCGGCAAGAGCACTCTCGTGCACACCATCGCCGGGCTGGTGCGCGCCTCCAGCGGGCGCGTCGAGATCGGCGGCGTCCACGTGGCCGGCCGGCAACCCCACCGGGTCGCCCAGTCCGGTGTCGGCCTCGTACCGCAGGGCCGGCGGGTCTTCTCCCGGTTGACGGTCGCCGAGCACCTCGTCCTGGCGGCCGCGCCGTGGCGGGCCGCGACACCCGGCGGCGAGGGCTGGACGGTGGCCCGGATCCTCGAGCTGCTGCCGCGCCTGGCGGTACGGCTGCGACACCGCGGCTGCGAACTCTCCGGCGGCGAGCAGCAGATGCTCGCCATCGCCCGCGCGCTGCTCGGCCAGCCACGGGTGCTGCTGCTCGACGAACCCTGTGAAGGGCTCGCGCCCGACCTGGCCGCGCGAGTCCGCGACCTCGTCGGTCACCTCGCCGCGAACGGGTTGACCGTGCTGCTCGTCGAGCAGCAACTCCGTCACGCGATCGAGATCGCCGACCGGGTGGCGGTGCTGGAGTACGGCCGGGTGGTCTACGACCGGCCGACCACCGAGGCACGCAGCGACCCGGGCCGCCTGGAGGCGATGGTCGGCATCACCGCCACTCGCATGCCCCCGGGCACCGCAGCGAGCCCACGGCTCTGGGCCGACACCCCGTAGTCAGCCGGTCCCCGTGTTCGGGGCCGACACCCCGTAGTCAGCCGGTCCCCGTGTTCGGGGCCGACACCCCGCAGTCACCCACTCGGAGAGGCGGAAGACGTATGGCGACCCCGATCAGCGACGGGACGTACACCTTCGACAACGGCGCACCGGACGCGGTACCGCAGATGCGGGCGCTGGAGTCCTTCCTGGACCCGATCACGATGCGCCGCCTGGCCCGACCGGTCCTGCGCCTCGGGTCGACCTGCTGGGAGGTCGGGGCCGGTGGCGGCTCGATGGCCCGGCGGATCGCCCGCGCGGTCGGCGAGGACGGCAGCGTGCTGGCCACCGACATCGACCCCACGCATCTCGTGGCCGACGGCAACCTGCGCGTACGCCGCCACGACGTGCGCGCCGACCCCCCGCCCGGGGACGCGTTCGACCTGATCCACGCCCGCCTGGTGCTGCTGCACCTGCCCGAGCGCCGGCGGGTCCTGCGTACCCTCGCCGGAGCGCTGGCTCCCGGCGGCTGGCTGGTCGTCGAGGAGTTCGACTGCACCACGCCGGTACGGGTGCTGACCGCGCCGAGCGACGACGCGGCGAAGCTGTTCGCGCAGGTGATGGACACCATGATGGGCGTGCTCCAGGACCACGGCGCCGACCTGGGGTGGGCGCAGGACGTGCACACCGAGATGACCCTCGCCGGCCTCGCCGACGTCGACACCGTCACCCATTCGCAGAGCTGGGCCGGCGGGTCGACCGGCACGTCGCTCTACGAGACGAACTCCCGCCAGTTGGAGCCGGACCTGCTGGCGGCAGGCCTGTCACCGCAGCAGCTCACCGCCTTTCGTCGACTGGTCCGCGACCCGGCGTTCGCCGTCATGAGCTACCACTTCGTCTCCACCCGAGGCCGCCTCGGTGCCACCCGTCACACCCCCTAAACCGTCCTAGGACACTACCCTCGCTGTCCGGCCGGTACCGTCGGCGTCCCATCGGGGCTTTGTCAACGCCCGGGATGACCGCGGGCCCGTTACCCCCGACACCGGGGGTAACGGGCCCATCTGCGAGCTGGTCTACCCGAGACAGATGGCGACGGCCGTAAGGGTTTGGGCCGTGGTTCCCCGGTTGGAGCCTCGTACCGCCCAGCCGTTGCCCGACGCGAACGAGTCAGTGAGGAAGATGTCGAACCCGGATGTCTGTCCGCCTCCTCCGGTGATGATCGTGCCAGCGGGACAGGTGGCGAAGGAGATGTTGTTCGCGCCCGCCACCACTGTCACGGGAGTCCCCGGCGTTTGAGACAGCGCGGTCATCCCGGACGGCTTCTTACTCGCGGCGGGACTGGTGTCGTCAGCCGCGTTCGCCCCGCTCAGAGGAACGACCAGCAGAAGACCGCTGACCGATAGTGCCGCTGCGCTGCTGATGAACAACTTCTTCTTCTGCACGCCTGGTTCTCCTATCGAGAGACATTCGACCGGACGGTCCGCAGCAGGCTACTAACAGCCAGTGATCGATTGCATCGATGCATGCAGGTCTAAAGATGAATCAAAGTTCGACACATGACCCCGGCCCGCAACAAAGACGTGACCGATCTCGACCTTCCACCCACTCACCGACTTGGGCACCGGGGCCGGATCCGGCGCCAGCGACAGATCCGTCCCGCCGCAGCGGAAGCCCGAGAGTCGATGTACGACCCCGCCACCGGCACCTCGCCACCCTTGGCAGCTACGTCCGGCTCGGCGAGGAGACCTCCGCCGGCATCACCGTCGAGAACGACGAGCACCCACCGTCGGCACCGGCACCGACCGCCTCCCAGGTGCCGGGAGCACGGGAAACAGCTGAAGTGGCTGCCCGGAAACGCTCAGCTTGAGGACCTGACCCTAGGTGACGGTCCTAGATCAACTGCCTGGAATGTTTCTGGTTTGAAAACTACGGGCGGGCCTAGCGAAGGTGAGCGCGTACGCGCGGCGGCGGTGATGGCCGCTCGGGCGTTTCCCGTCTTGACCCGAGACGCTGTCGCGGCGGCGCAGACCGGCGGCGGCGCGGCCGGGCAGGTTTCTGCGGTAGGGGCGGTGGAGGCGGGCCTCGACTCGCCCAGCCGACAGAGGTTGGCGTTCACGTTGGCAATGTCAAACCGGTGGCAAGCCGACCGGACAGCAGCGCCGGCCACGGCGCGAGGATCGGAAGCGGTGCGGCAGCACCTTGCTCGCCGCCGGTTTACGTCAGTCGGCGTTGAGGGGCTCCGGGGGGCCGCCGTGCACGATATGCAAGACCATGTGTGGGTAGCGGGCTCGGATCTTCCCGGCGTCGCGCCTGGGGTTGTCGATTCCCACCTCGACGTACTGGCCGGGCTCCGCGCCGACGGTGTGCAGCGGGATGCCTCGCCTCTGCCAGTAGTCGTAGTCAGTGTTGATCTTCTCCACCCAGCCGTCGAGGAGCCGAGCGGAGTGCACGGCGTCCTCGAACCGCACGGTCACGGCCGGCACCATCGCTCGGATCGCGGCGTCGAAGCCCGGGGTGGGGATGCGCCGCACGAGCAGGAGGTGGGCGGGCAGGTCGACGGCGACTCCGGCGTAGGCGTCGGGCCAGCGCGACGGGGCGGCATCATCGACGACCGTCGCGGCGTCCATGACCTCTTGTTGGCCGGGCCATTCGGACTGGCCGGGGTTGGGTGTCGCGGTTGCGGGCGGGGGTGTTGTCGGCGCGGCTGTGGCGGCGGTGCAGGCGGTGAGCGCCAGCAGCGGCAGCGCCGCCAGCAGCGCGGTCATGCGTCGGGGCATCGGGGCAGACCTCCTCGGGCGGCCACTGGAAACCGCTAACCGGATACTTCGGATATAACGAACCGGTCGGGGGTGAGACGTGCGCTCGCCCCGACCGGTCCCCTCGTCCGAACGGGTCAGCTCTGTTGGCTGCGGATGCTCCACCGACCTGTCCGGGCGGCAGCGCGCGCCGAGCTGAGCGGCCGCGCACGAGCACGCCCGCCCGGACGGCTGTCCGGGCGGGCGTCTGCGCTCAGGATGGAGGACTGGTGGAACTCAGCGGAAGCAGTGCGCGATCGGTACAGCGCTGCCCTCGCAGTTGGTCGGCTCGTTCTCGACGACCACGCTCTCGTCGTCGATCTTGACCTGGGCGTGCTCGGCGAAGATGCCGCCCGGCTTCACCGTGGCCGCGTTGTGGGTGACCTTGCTCGTGTAGAGCGCCACCGCGCCCGCGGTGGCGTAGATGCCGCCACCCTTGGACGTCGCGCCGACCGCCTCGTTGCCGGTGACGTCGCTGCCGCGCACGAGCAGGTTGGACTTCTCGGTGTAGATGCCCGCCCCGATGCCGTGCGTGGTGTTGCCGGCCACCACGCTGTCGTCGAGGGGCAGCAGACCCTTGACGGTCGAGATGCCGCCGCCGTTGACGGTGGAGGTGTTGCCGCGGATGGTCATCTTGCGCATCACCAGCACCGCGTCGGAGTTGGCGGCGCCGCCGCCGACCTGCGCGGTGTTGTTCAGCAACTCGGTGTCGTACACCTTGGTCCGGGCCGAGAAGCTGGCCAGGCCACCGCCCTGCCCGGCGCTGTTCTGCGCGAAGCTGGTGCTCTCCACGTCGGCCGCGCCCCGGTAGTTGCCGAGCCCACCGCCGTAGCCGTTGGCGCTGTTGTGCTGGAACTCCGAGCGCTTGAGCGTCAACACCCCGCCGTTGAGCAGGCCCCCGCCCTTGCCCGCGGCGCCGGAGGCGCTGTTGCCGATGAACGTGGAGTCGGTGACCACCATGTTGCCGTCGTTGAAGATCCCACCGCCGCCGCCCTCGGGCGACAACGACGTGCTCTGGGTGACGGTGACCCGTTCCACCACGGCCGTCGCGCCGTGCACGACGTGCACGCTGCCGCCCTCGATGGCCGAGCGGCCGTTGTGCAGCTCGACGTCGCGCAGGGTCAGCTCGCCGCCGTCGCGGACGGTGAAGAACCGGAACGCCTCGGCCTGGGCGTCGCGGGCGATCGTGGCGCCGGCGCCGTCGATGGTGATGGGCTGGTAGATCACCGGCAGGCCGGCCGTGTCGTCGGCCGGGTTGTGCGGCGGGGCGTCGGCGTCCCCGGGGGTCTCCGCCGCGTCGGCCTGCTCCCGGGCGTCACGGATACCGCCGTCGTACTGGTCGGTCTCGTGGAACGCCTCGGTCAGCGTGTACCGGCACCGGGGCGCGAGCCGCAGCTCGGCGCCGCCCTCCGCGTTGGCCGCCACCAACGCGGCCACCAGCTTCGCCGCGTCGCAGGGCACCTCGACCACGCCGTGCTTGCCGGTGCCCGGCGTCTGCGGCCGCGCCCGCTCGGCGTCGTCCCCGCCGCGCTCGGGGGTGGACCGCTCGCCGGAGCGCCGGTCGTCGTCGCGGTCGGCGGCGGTCAACCGGCCCAGGACGCCGAGGGAGAGGTCACGGTCGGCGGCGGCGGCGACGCCGGCCACCCCGGCCGCGCCCACCACCAGGCTCCCCGCCAGGAGCCCGCCGGCTAAGAACCATCGGGACCGCCGTCGAGGTCGAGCTGGGCGGTCTCCTGGTCGGTACGTGGACATCCGGTTCCTGCCTTCCTGCGTACGTGCCATGACCGTGCCCCATTTCGGGCGCGGGGGGCCGGACGTGCCGCCGGCCACCAGAGGTCACGATATGACCGCAATACGGACAGGGAGGCGTGAACGTGAATAGTGCTGCCATTCGTCTTTTTCTGGAGCAGACGGCGCGTGTCCTCAGCCGCCGACGTGGATACCCGGGCGGCGCAGCGGATCCGGCTCGGTCCGGCGGATGATCTCCCGCACCACCGGTGGGGTGTCCCCCCGGCCGAGGATCAGGTACCGCAGCAGGTGCGCGATCGGGCTGCCCTCGGACCACTCGAAGTGCGCGTGCGGGCGTACCCCGGTCGCGTCGCGCAGCGCGAGCAGGATCGCGGCGATCGCGTTCGGCGCGGCCGCGCTGCTGGCCCGCAGCACCCGGAAACCCCCCACCTCCACCCCGTGCACCCGCAGCACCTGGCTGAACCCCGACGGGTCCACCACGTCGATCTCCAGGAACAGCACGTCGGACGCGCCGGGCACCGGGTTCATGCCGCGCTGCGCCCGTTCCTTGAGCGTGTACTCCTTCTGGGACCCGCCCTGGCGCTTGTTCGCGATCAGGTGCAACTGGCCGTCGTGGGCGAGCGACTCGGTGATGAACCGCCGGGCCGCCTCGTCGAACTCGATCCGTTCGGCGCGCAGCTCCGTGGTCCGGGTGACCCGCGAGACCAGCGACACCGCGATGATGCCGAGGATGAACAGCGCCGAGATGGTGATCCCGTCCGGCTTCTCGACGACGTTCTCGACCAGGGCGTACACCAGCACCAGCGTCAGCACGGTGAAGCCGATGGCGCCGCCGCGCTGGCGGCTCCGGACCGCCGAGATGGCCACCGCCACCGCGCCGGACACCATCATCGCCAGGATGCCGGTGGCGTACGCGCCGGCCTGGGCGTTGACGTCGGCACGGAAGGCGACCGTGATGGCGACGCTGACGACGGTGTAGACGATCACCACCGGACGTACGGCGCGAGCCCACTCCGGAGCCATGCCGTACGAGGGCAGATAGCGGGGCACGATGTTGATCAGCCCGGCCATCGCCGACGCGCCCGCGAACCAGAGGATGAGCACGCTGCTCAGGTCGTAGACAGTGCCGAACCCCTCACCGAGGTACGTGTGCGCCAGATACGCCAGTGCCCGTCCGTTCGCCGCCCCACCCGGCCGGAACTCGGCGGCCGGGACGAGCGCGGTGGTCACGAACGTCGTCGAGATGAGGTACACCGACATGATCAGCGCGGCGGTGGTGAGCAACCGCCGGGTGTTCCGGATCCGGGCGGCGAGCCGGGCCTGCCGGTCCGGTCCGTCGGCCGCCACCAGCGGCATCATGCTGACTCCGGTCTCGAAGCCGGACAGGCCCAGCACCAGCAGCGGAAAGGCCAACACGGCGGTGAGCAGCACGTCGGCGGGTCCGCCTCCGCTCGCCGTCAGCGCCGCCGTCCAGTTCGACACGATGGTGGGATCGCCGACGATCCGGGCCACCGCGACCACCACGATCACCGCGTTGAGCACGAGGAACACGGCCACCAACGGGATGGCGACGACCACGGCCTCACGGAAGCCGAGCAGGAACACCCCGCCGAGGACGAGCAGCAGCGCCACGGTGACCAGCACCGGCACCGCCGGGCCGTGCAGGGCGTCCGGCAGGAACGGGTTCTCCAGCAGGTGCACGGTGGCGTCGGCCGAGGACAGGGTGATCGTGATGATCCACGAGGTGGCCACGAACCCGAGCAACACGAGCACGAAGATCTTGCCCCGCCAGAACGGCAGCAGCCGCTCCAGCATCGCCACCGAACCCTGCCCATGCGGGCTCTCCTGGGCGACCCGCCGGTACATGGGCAACATGCCGAACAGGGTCAACGCGACGATCAGCAGGGTCGCCAGCGGAGACAGCGCGCCTGCGGCCACCGCCGCGATGCCCGGCAGGTACGACAGGGTGGAGAAGTAGTCCACGCCGGTCAGGCACATCACCTGCCACCAGGCGTGCCGGCGGTTCTGCCCCTCGCTCGTCTCCGGGCCCGGCGGCTGCACCTGGTGCTCGAAGAGCCACCGCCGCAGCGGGCTGGCCGGCGGCGTCGAGCGGGCCGGGCTGTCCACCCGCTCCGGCACCACGACACCCGGCCGACCGCCGGGGTGTGGCCGGGCCGGGTCGCGGGCCGCGCGCAGGGCCGGGTCCGGCCCGGTCGGCGTGTGGCGTCGTCCGCCCCAGCGTCGCGGTCTCGCCCGGTGCTCGTCAGCCATCGCCCGTCCCACCCTCGCAGGTCCTGATCCGACCGTAGGTGCCAGCCCACGGCCCGAGCGGCCGAACGGGACAGGTAGGTGGGCTGCTCAGGGCAGGTCCGGTCGGCCGAGCAGCCGGGCCAGGGCCGCCGGGTCGGCAACCGTGACCGTGGCCGCCGGGTGCCGGGGCCAGCCCGCGGGCGCCAGGGCCGGCACCGGTTCGCCGAAGCGCACGCAGACCCCGGCCTGCGCGCTGCTGCCGAAACTCACGCCGCCGTCGGCCAGCGACAGCCGCGGGCCGATCACCCGCCACCATCGGTACGGCCCGCCGACCTCGGCGCCGAGCACGTTGTCCCGGCCGGTCCGCAGCCGCCACGGCCCGTACCGGATCAGAAGGTACCGGTCGTCGACGGCGACCCAGGCCGTCGCCGGGCGGACCCCCACCAACGCCAGTGCGGGACGGAACGCCGCGTCGAAGCGGAACGGAAACCGGGTCGGCACGTCGGTCATCGGGCACCCGGACGGGCCGCCGGCCGCGAGACCGGGCCGCCCGGGCGCAGCGGGCCGGGCCGCGCGGGACGAGGTCGGGCAGCGGGACGACGCCGGGCCAGGACGGTCATGGCGCGGGCGTACCCGGAACTCATCGGTCGACACCCCCGGATTCGCCGCACCCGCCGCTCCCCCGTCGCCGGCCGGCACCCCCCGGGCCGGCCGACGACGGCGGACGGTCGACACCCCCCGGGCCGACCGGCCGACTCCCCGGCCGCCGCCGACGGGTGCCGGCCGACCGCGCGGGGAGGTGGAGCGGGCGGGTGGTTGCGCCCCCGCGCTCCGCCGCCCCCACGGGCGGAGCGCGGGGACCCCCCGTCCCGGCTACTGCAGGAACGCCCCGAGGGGCGAGAGCAGCAACCGTCCAAGCGCAGCGGCGTTGTCGTCCAGCCGCAGACGCTCGCACTCTCGGGCGTCCGGATCGTGCCGGCACCGCCAGATCTTCTGCGCGTTGCGCCACGCGACATCGCGGGTGTACTCGACCAGTTCCCCCTGGTACCAGTCGTCGATGTCGCCGTTGAGCATGTCGATGAGCAGCTGCCACCGCTCCAGGTAGCCCCGCCGCAGACCGGGGATCTTGTCGGCGAAGATGTTGTTGATCTCGAGGTAGTCGTGGTGCTGGTCGGTGCCGTCGACCGGCTCCGACTCGAGGTGGTCGAACGTCGTCACCAACGCGAACGGCAGGTCGAAGTTGATGTGCGCGTTCACACCGGCCGCCGCCGAGGGCAATGGGCGGGCGTCGGGCCCCCGCATCCGCGAGAACAGACACGACCACGCCTTTGGCGTGCCCGGGCTGGAGTCGGTCCAGAGCCGCAGGGCGTCGAAGTAGCGGGCCGCGAACTCGACGTCCAGCCGGGAGAGGAAGACCGGATCGACGAAACGGTCGTCGTACAGGCCGTCCAGCACACTGCTGGTGATCGTCAGGTACAACCTGTTGAAGTCGGCGAGCGGGCAGCTCGCCTCCAACGGAGGCAACCGCACCAGCAGGTCCTGGAGCTTCGTGAGATGGTCGACCACCGCCGGCACGTCCGCCGGGTGATCGGCGAGCAGGTCGACGATGTCCCGGTGCACGGGCCCCCAGACCGGTTCGGTCATCTCTCCTCCATGATGGTCGTTGCGCCTGCGCGACGCCGCCGACGGGCCACAGCCTCTCAGCCGGCGACCGCCGCCGGGATCAGTAGAACGACGTATACCCGGCGCACACGGGCGCCGGGGATACGTAGTGCGGTGGTCAGCCGCGCGCGTTACGCAGGTGGATCGCACTGGCCTGCACACGGGTGCGGACCTGCAGTTTGTCGAAGATGTGCGACACGTGCACGCCGATGGTCCGCTCGCTGATGAACAGCCGCTGCCCGATCTCCCGGTTGGTCAGCCCCTCGGCGACGAGCGCGAGTACCTCCCGCTCCCGCGCGGTGAGAGTCGCCAACTCGTCGTCGGCCGGCTCGACCGAGCCGGCCGCGCGCGTGCCGTCGGCACCGTCCCGCTCCTCAAGGGACACCCGGGCCCGCCCGGCCAACTCCCGGATCTCCGAGGTCAGCGGCACCGCGCCCAACGCCTGCGCCACCCGGTACGCCTCCCGGAGCAACTTGCCCGCGGTGGCCACCCGGCTCCGTCGGGCCAACAGGGCCTCGGCCTGACGCAGCCGCGAGTACGCCGCCGGATAGGGGTGGTTACGCCGGTCCCACTCGACGACCGAGGCGGCCCACAGCTCCGGGTCACTACCGTCCAGGCGGCTCACCTCAGCGGCGCACAGCGCCAGGAAGCCGTCCACCACCGACCGCACCGGTCGGGCCGCGGACGCGCTCTTGCGCGCCACCCGCTCGGCCACGTCCCGCAACCGGCGTACCGCCGTCGGGTCCACGTCGACGGTACGGCTGGTGTGCGCCTCCGCCTCGGCGCGCAACCCGTGCCACACCAGCGCGGACAGGATCGTCACGTCGTCCGAACGGCTCTCGGTGAGGCCGCGCTGCACGGCCTGGCGCGCCACGTCGTGCCGGCCCTCCCACATCGACAGCCCGGCGCGCAGCGTGAGCAGCGGGATGACGTGTCGTGCGCCGCCTCCGGCCAGCACCGTCGCCACCGCGTCGAGGTCCCGGTCGGCCGCCGCGATGTCGCCGTAGCCCACCGACAGCCGGCACCGGGCCAGCAGCAACTCGACGGCGTCCGCCCCGGACGGTCGGTGCCGCAGCGCGGCAGCCACCACCTTCTCCGCCTCGGCCCACTGCCCCACCCGGAACAGCCCGTTGGTGGCGATGGCCAACAGGCGGGTCTCATAGGTACGCCCGAGGCCCAGCTCGGCCACCCGCTCGGCGCCCCGGCGGGCCACCACGACACCCTCTTCGAGGATGTTCAGCGGCCCGGTCATCAACTCCGCCAGGTGCAGGTACGCGCAGGCCACGTCCTCGGGCTGGCCGGAGCGCTCGGCGGTCTCCAGGGCCTGACGCACGACGGCCAGCCCGGCCTCCGGGTCCTCCAGGTACGCGTCGCTGAAGCCGAGCGCCGAGCTGGCGAGCACCACCTCGGTGGTGGACCCCTCCACCTCGGCGGCCAACGCCAGCGCCTCCCGCGCGCGCCGGCCCGCGTCGGCGTACCGGCCCAGGTGCAGCAACAGTTCGGCGAGCCGCGCGGCGGCGGTCGCCCGTTCCCGTGGCGAACAGTCCGCCGCGTCGAGGGCCCGCTCGTACTCCTTCTCGGCGAGGGCGGAGCGGCCCGCGGCGGCGAGGTATCGCGCGCGGCGGATGTGCAGCGCGCAGCTCGGCGCGCCACCCCGCAGCGCGACCAGCTCCTCCAGCAACGCCAGGGCGCGGGCGTGCTCACCGCAGTGGTGGGCCGCCTCGGCCGCGTTACCGAGCAGCTCGACCCGGTCCACCTCCGGCGAGGCGGAGTCGCCGGCCAACTGCAACGCGACCGTCCAGTGGCGGTGCGCCTCGGCGTAACCGTGCAGCCGTTCGGCCTCCTGCGCGGCGCCCACCGCGGCGGGCAACGCCCGGGCCGGCTCGCCGGCCAGCCGCCAGTGATGCGCCAACCGGGCCTGCCGCAGCTCGCCCGGCGCCGCGGTGAGCGCCTCGGCGTAGCGGCGGTGCAGCCCGGAGCGTTCGGCGGGCAGCAGCTCGTGCGCCAGCACCTCGGCGACGAGTCGGTGCCGTAGCCGGTAGCCGTCGTCGGCGCTGACCAGCAACCGGTGCGCGACCGCGGCCCGGGCAGCCTCGATCAACTCGCCGTCGGGCAGGTGCAGCACCTCGGCCAGCAACCAGTGCTGCACGGGCTCGACGCCGGCCGCCACGGCATGCACCACGGCGTGCGCGTGCTGCGGCAACGCGTCGACCCGGTCGAGGAAGATCTCGCGCAGCGTCTCGGACAGCCCGTCCCGCCCGTCCCGCAGGTCGCGGGCCAGCTCCTCGATGACGAACGGGTTGCCGCCGCTGCGCTGCCAGACCTGCTCGGCCGCCTCGACGGGAAGCGGCCGGCCCACCACCGCGGCGGCGAGCTGTTCGGTGTCGGCACGGTCCAGCGGAGAAAGATCGAGCACCCGTACCGTCCGTAGCCGGCGCAACTCGGTCAGCACGCGGCGCAGCGGGTGCGCTCCCTGCAACGATTCGGCGCGTACCGCGGCCAGCACCGACAGTTGCAGGTCACCCAGACCGGCCAACAGGTACAGCAGGAGCTGCCGGGTGCTGCGGTCGACCCACTGCAGGTCGTCGAGGATCAGCACCAGCGGTCGTCCCTCGGCGATCAGGTGCAGACCCCGGGAGACGCGTTCCAGCAGCGTGCCCGCGCCGTCCGGGCCGCCGGTCTCGTCGGCGAACACCTGCAACAGCCCACGTACGGCCGAGGAGGTACGCGCCTGAGCGGCGGTCAGGTCCGCGTCGAAACGCCGCAGCGCCTGGAGCAACGGGTGCAGTGGGGAGGCGTCGCCGATGTCCAGGCAACTGCCGGTCAACACCAACGCGCCCGCCGCACGCAGTCGGACGCCGACCTCGCCGAGGATCCGGGTCTTGCCCACACCGCTCTCGCCGGTGAGGAAGACCGCGGCCGTCTGTCCCTGTGCCACGTCACCGAGAAGCGCCGACCGAACCGTCTGTACCAGCTCGGTCCGGCCCACGAGCGGTGCGGTGTCCACATCGCTGGCCATGGCACGCAGCCTAATCACAGGCCCCCCGACCGTTCTACGGCCATCTGCCGCTTGTGGTACTCCTCGCGTCGACATTGCGACTAAAGGTTGCGGGTGGCCGACATACGTCGTTCTGCCGATCCCCTGTCGGCCCAGGGATGCCAATCTCCGAGGGTCGTCAGCCCATCACCGGGGAAGGTCGGGTGCGCCACCCATGATCACCATCGTCGCCGACACACAGCGGACCGACCGCCCACACTGGCCGGTGCCCGAGGAACGACGGACGGTAAGCGTCCTCTTCGTCGACATCGTCGGCTCCACCGCGCTTGTCGACCAGCTCGACCCCGAGGACGTCCGTGCCCTGCAACGGGCCTACTTCGAACGGGTCGCCGGTGTGCTGAGCCGCTGGCACGGCGTGGTCGAGAAGTACGTCGGCGACGCGGTGATGGCGCTGTTCGGGGCACGGCACTCCGACGGCTTCGACGCGTACCGGGCGGTGCGGGCCGGCCTGGAGATCCAGGCCGCGCTGGACCGCCGTCCCGTCCTCGGCGACATCGTCCTGCGGGTGCGTGTCGGCATCGCGACCGGCGAGGTGGTGGTCGACCTGGGCGACGCGGTCAGCGGTGGTCACGGCGTGGCCAGCGGCGCGGTGATCACCACCGCGGCCCGCCTACAGGGTTACGCGGCACCCGGCGGTGTCTCGTTGTGCGCGGTCACCGCGCGGGCCACCGCCGGCCTCATCGCCCAGCGTCAACTCGCGCCGATGCCGGTGGCCGGCCGGTTGGCGCCGATGCCCGTGTGGCACGCCAACGGTCCCGCCCGTCCCGGCGCCGACCGGCACGACGGGCCGCTCATCGGGCGTCGCCGGGAACTGGCCGGCATCGGCGAGCAGGTGAGCGAGGCACTGCGCACGCGCGAACCGCGCTGGATCTCCCTCGTCGGTCCGAGCGGCAGCGGCCGCAGCCGGTTGCTGCACGAGCTGAGCCGGACGCTGCACACGGTGGACGGGCTGCCGGTGCGCTGGTGCGTGGTGGGCTGCCCGCCGTACCCCGATCAGGTCCTCGCGCCGGTCGCCGAGCTGGTCCGCGTCCTGGCCCGCACCCGCCCCGGCGACGGCCCGGCGGCGGTCCGCGAACGCCTGACCGACGCCCTGACGCCGCTGTACCCACCCGACCGCGTCGCGGCGGCGGTGCCGGCGCTGCACCGGCTGCTGACCGCCCCGGACGCCTCGGCCGAGGCGTTCGCCGCCGCGGCGATCTGCCGCGACGCCCTCCTGCGGTTGGCCGCCGATCGGCCGCTGGTCGTGGCCGTGGACGATGTGGACCGTGCGGCGCCGGCCGTGAGTCGCTTCCTGCACGACCTGTTCACCGCGGCCACGACGCGTGGCCTGCCGCTGGCCGTTCTCACCGTGCACCAGCCGCAGTGGGCCGACACGCGGCCGGGCCCCGCCCGGCGGGTGCCGATCCGACCGTTGGCCGCCGTCCAGTCCGGCCGCCTCCTGCGCCACCTGCTGACCCGCGCCGGGCAGCCGGTGGCCCTGGTCGACCGGCTGCTGCCGCTGGTCGGCGGCCGGCCCGGGCACGCCGTCGCATACGTCACCTCGATCGCGGCGGGCGCGGACCCCACGAAGTTGCCCGAGCCGGTACGTCGCAGCACCGGCGCCGAGCTGGACCGGCTCGGCGGTGAGGGCCGGGCGGTGCTGATGGCCGCCGGCACCATCCCGGGCATGCTCTCCGGCCCGGCCGTCGACCGGGCACTCGGTTGGCGGCCGGGGCGGTCCGCTCCCCTGCTGCGCGCCCTCGTCTCCGCCGGACTGCTGCGCGTCGACCACGTCCGGGGGTACGCGTTCGTCGCGCCGGCGCTGCGTCAGGTCGCCGCCGAGCGTCTTCCGCACGCCCTGCGTGCCATGCTCACCCGGCGGGCCGCCGAGAATCCGGCATCCGACACCGTCGGCGAACCCGCGGCGCTGCCGTCCGCCGGTCAGCAGCGGCGCGGAGCCAACCCGCCGGGGTCGACGGCCGACCGCGCGCCGACTCTCCGACCGCTTCCCACCGCCCCGGAGGCCCGTACGCCCGCCTCGCCGACGCTCCCGGACGACCGCGCGCCGGTCCGCCGCCGACTGCGCGCGGTCACCGGCGGCGACGTGCCGCCGGTTGGGACGAGCGCCCCGACGCCCGTCGGCCGCGCCCGGACGGCGCTTCGCCCCGGCCGCGCCCGGACCGGATTCCGATTACCGGTGACGCCTGCGCCGGGCGACCTGGCCGCCGTGGCCTGACCGTGGCGACCGTGCACGGGCGGGTCGCCCGACGGCGTTGACTAGGATTGGCGCAGTCATGCTGCTACGGGTGCTCGGACCGCTCGAGGTCGAGGTCGACACCGGCGGACCGACCGACCTCGGCGGCCCCCGTCAACGCGCCGTGCTCGCGCTGCTGCTGGCGGCCCGCGGTGAGGTCGTCTCCGTCGGCCGGATGATCGAGTTGCTGTGGCGGGGGGACGCCCCACCACGGGCGATCGTCTCGCTCCAGGCGTACGTCTCGCACCTGCGCCGCGTGGTGGAGCCGACCCGCGAGCGCCGGGCGCCGGCGCGGGTCCTGGTCACCGTGCCACCCGGGTACGCCCTACGGGTGCCGGCCGACGCCGTCGACGCCGGCCGGTTCGAGTCGCTGCTGGCCGAGGCCCGCGGGGTCAGCGCGACCGACCCGGAGCGGGCCCGTCGGCTGCTCCGTGCCGGGCTCGACCTGTGGCGCGGACCGGCGTACGCCGAGTTCGTCGGTGAGCCGTGGGCGCAGCCGGAGGTGCTGCGGCTGGAGGAGCTGCGACTGGTCGCCCGGGAGCTGCTGGTCGACGTGACCGTGCGCGGCGGCGACCCCGCCGAGGCGGTGCCGGAGGCGGAGCTGCTGACCCGCCAGGCGCCACTGCGGGAGGAGGCGTGGCGGCTGTTGGCCCTGGCGTTGTGGCGTACCGGCCGGCAGGGGGACGCGCTCGCCGCGCTGCGGCGGGCCCGGGCGACCCTGGTGGACCAGCTCGGCCTGGACCCCGGCCCGGCGCTGGTCGAGGTCGAGGCCGCGATCCTGGGCCAACGCCTGGACCTGCTTCCGCCGGCCGCCGCGAGGACGGCCGTCGAGGCCGAGCGGCCGGAGGAGATGTTCGTCGGCCGGGAGGCCGAGCTGGCGGCTCTCGGGCAGGCCGCCGCCGAGGCGCGGGTACGGGGCCCGCGTGTCGCGCTGGTCAGCGGGGAGGCGGGCGCCGGCAAGACCCGTCTGCTCAGCCGGTTCGTCGAGGACCTGAGCGCCACCGGCTGGCTGGTCGCCCTCGGCCGCTGCCCTGAGGTCGAGGGCGCCCCGCCGGCCTGGGCGTGGGTCGAGGCGCTACGGCACCTCGCCCTCCAGGCGCCGCCCGGCGCTCTCGCACCGGCGCTCGCACCGCTGCTCGACGAGGGCGACGGGGAGGTCGGTGGGGACGTCACCGCCGGCCGGTTCCGACTGCACCGCGCCGTGGCCGCCTGGTTGGACGCGACGGCCGCCGGCCGACCGGTCGCCGTCGTGCTCGACGACCTGCACGCCGCGGACGCCGAGACGCTGCTGTTGTTGACCAGCGTGGCCGAGACGACGGCGGGAGCGGTGCTGTTCGTCGCGGCGTTACGGCCCGCCGACAACGCCGAACGGCTCGCCGACACCATGGCCGTCCTGGCCCGCCGGTCGCCGCAGCGGATCGCGCTTGGCGGTCTGGCGACGCCCGAGGTCGAACGGCTGCTCGGCGCGCTGGCCAGGACCACCGTCGATCCGGACACCGTCGCCGCGCTGGCCGAACGCACCGGCGGCAACCCCTTCTACGTCCGCGAGTCGGCCCGGTTGCTCGCCGCCGAGGGCACCCTCGTCGCCACCTCCGACGTGCCCGAGGGCGTACGTGACGTGCTGCGCCGACGACTCGCCCACCTGCCGTCGGCGGCGGTGTCGGTGCTGCGCCTCACCGCGACCGTGGGCCGGGAGGCGGACGTACGGACACTCGTGGACGCCTCCGGCGCCGACGAGGGCACCGTCCTGGGCGGGCTGGAGGCCGGGTTGAGCGCCGGTCTGCTCACCGAGCCGGCGCCGGGACGGGTCCGCTTCGTCCACGGTCTGGTCTGCGACACCATCTACCGCGACCTGCCGCAGCTCCGGCGCACCCGCCTGCACGCCCGGATCGCCGCCGTCACCCGCCGGCTCGACCCGGACGACTACCCGGCCCTGGCGTACCACTACTCGCGGGCCGCGTCGACCGACACCGCGCCCCTCGCCGTCGAGTACGCCGTCCGCGCCGCCGAGCTGGCCGAGCGTCGGTACGCGTACGACGCCGCCATCGAACTGCTCGGCAACGCCGTCGACGCGGCCACGTCGGTGCCCGGGGACCGGGACGCGCTCCGGGTCGACCTGCTGGGTCGGCTGCTGCGCGCCCAGGCCCGGGCCGGGGCGGTGGCCGCCGCCCAGCAGACGCGGACGCGGGCCGTCGACATCGCCATCGCGGCCGGCCGCGACGAGCTGCTCATCGCGGCCTTCACCGCGTGGACCGTGCCGAGCCCCTGGCTGCGACACGCGTACGGCGCCGTGGACCACACGGCCGTGGAGCTGCTCACGCGGCTGTTGCGCGCCGACCACCTGGACCCGGTCACCCGGTGCCGGCTGCTCGACGCGCTCGCCACCGAGCTGGATGGTGAAGCGGACCCGCGCGGCGTGGCGGCCGGCCGGGAGGCCGTGGCGGTCTCCCGGCGGCTGGACGATCCCGAGCTGCGCGCTCTCGCGCTGGCCGCCCGCGCCCGCACCATGAACTACGAGTTGGAGGCCTCGCAGCGCCTGGAGTTGGCCGGGGAGCTACGGGACCTCGCCGACGAGCACGGCCTGGTGACCTGGCGCTGGGTCGCCGAGCAGGTGATCGGTCACTGCGCCGCCGCGCTGAACGACCCGGAGCAGCTCCGGGCCAGCGTCACGCGGCAGGGGCAGCTGGCCGAGACGTACCAGCTCAAGGAGGCCCAGGTGCTGCACCTGTGTTCCCTGGCCGTGCTCGCGCACGTCGCCGGTGACTTCGGGACCGCCCGACGGCACTACGACGAGGTCGCCGAGCAGATGCGGCGGCAGGGCTCGCTGCACGCCGAGGCCTTCCACTACCTCGCCGTGGCGACCCTGCTGATGAGCCAGGGCCGTTTCGGCGAGCACGTGGAGGCGACCCGCCGGGTGCGGCCGTCGTTGGGGCCGATCGTGGACGACCTGTTGGCGTTGGCGCTGATCGAGAGCGGCCGGGTGGACGAGGCGGGGGCGATGCCGATCGGCCGGCACACCTACCGCCCCGACTACTTCCAGTCGTCCCTGCTGAGCGTACGGGCGATGGTCATCGTGGCCCTGGGTCGGCGCGACCTGGCGCAGCCGGTGATCGACGCGCTGCTCCCGTTCCGTGATCAACTGGCCGGGCTCTCCACCACGGCGGCCGTGGTACGGCCGGTCGCGCTGACGCTCGGGGAGCTGTTCCGCCTGACGGGTCGTACCGAGGAGGCCACGGAACACTTCCGGCTGGCGGCGGCCCTGGCGCGGCGGTGGGGGTCGCCGCACTGGTTGGCCCAGGCCACGGCGGCGCTGGCCGACTGACTCCCTCCGGATTCCAAGTGGGTTCCAAGTGGCGGCGCGAATGATCGTCGTGTTCGACCCACCGAATACTTGGAAAGGGAACCGTGAATCAGACCAACCAGGAAGCGATGGCCGACGTCCGCGACATGTACATGGTGCACATCATGTTCCGTCGCGAGCTCGGCCTGCTCCCGCAACTCGTCCGCGGCGTACGGCCGGGCGACGCGAAGCGCGCGGAGGTCGTCGGCGCCCACGCCGCGCTCCTGTGCCAGCAGTTGCACCTGCACCACGAGGGTGAGGACCTCTTCCTGTGGCCGCTGCTCGCCGAGCGCGGTGGCGCGGAGGCGGCCGCCGTCGTCCCCGCGATGCAGGCCCAGCACCACGCGATCGAGCAGGCCTACGAGGCGGTCGTCGCGCTGCTCCCCGCCTGGCGCCGGACGGGACACGACGGCGCGGCGGTGGCCGACGCCGTGGAGCAGCTCCGGGCCGTAGCGGCCGAGCACATGGCCCTGGAGGAGGCCGAGATCCTGCCGATGGCGCAGCGGCACGTCACCGCGGCCGAATGGGCGAAGCTCGGCGAGCACGGGCTCAACGACACCCCGAAGAAGGACCTGCCGCTGATCTTCGGAATGGCGATGTACGAGGGCGACGCCGCGGTGATCAAGGCGGTGCTCGCGCACGCCCCGCTGCCGGCGCGGCTGCTCATGCCGATCGTCGGACCCCGGCTCTACCGCACGTACGCCAAGCGCGTCCACGGCACGGCCACGCCCCCGCGCATCGGCGCGAACGCGAGCTGAACCGTGGGATCGACCGCGCCGACGAGGGGGTGGCGCGGTCGATCCCACGCGCGGTCAGCTGTCGGCGAGGAAGGCCAGCGCCCGGGGCCAGAGCGCCGTGGCGGCGTCCGGGGCGTACTCGGTCAGGGCCGGGTCGGTGAACAGGTGGCCCACGCCGGGGTAGCGGAACACCGTCAGGTCGGCGCCGGCGTCGGCCATCGCCCGTTGCCACTCGTCGATCTCGTCCGGTGCGTCGTACGGGTCCGGGTCGGCGACGTGCAACTGCACCGGCAACCCGGGCCGCACCACGTCCGGCGCGCCGCCGGTGCCGTGCAGCAGGAGCAGACCGGCGGCGTCGGGGCGTTCGGCGAGCAGCGCCCCGGCCACTCCCGCGCCCATCGAGAAGCCGGCGAGGACCGTCTGCGGCGGCAGGTCGCGCAGCGCCGCGCGAGCCCGGTCGAGCACCAGCTCGTGGCCGATCTTGTCGAGCAGCGCGAAGCCGTCCTCGACGGTGTCGGCGGCGGGAACGCCGTACAGGTCGGGGGTCGTGACCTGGTGCCCGGCGGCGCGCAACCGGTCGGCGGCGGCGCGGACGGCGGGCCGCAGCCCGTACACGGAGTGGAACAGCACGACGTGGCGCATCCGGTCATCCTGCCGCCGCCGGGCCGCCGACCGGCGCGGACACGCGGGGGTGGGCTCAGACCAGCGCCGTCAGCCGGGCGATCAGGGCCGACGGCGGTGGCATCGCGGCGATCTCCTGGCTGACCTGCACGGCGGCGGTCCGCAGGGTCTCGTCGGTGAGGAGCCGGGTCAGCGTGCGCGCGGTGATGTCGGCCGGGCGGGACGCGAGACCCGCGCCCCGGCGGGCCACCAGCTCCGCGTTGTGCCGCCGGTCCCCCGGGCCGACGGTGGCCAGTTGCGGCATTCCGGCAGCGAGGGCGCCGAGCGCGCTGCCCGCACCGCCGTGATGGACCAACGCCGCGCTCGCCGGCAACGCCTCGTCGAGCGGGATCCAGTCGACGACGCGGACGTTGTCGGGCAACGGACCGGCCGCCGTACGCCGGTCGGGTCGGACCAGCACGATCTCGGCGTCCACGTCGGGCGCGGCCGCGACCACGGCGGGCATCGGGCCCCGGTCGCCGGGGCCGGTCAGGGTGCTGCGGGTGACCAGGATCCGGGGCCGCTCGGCCGGCTCGCGCAGCCAGTCCGGCAGCTCACCGCCGCCCACGTAGGAGGCGTGGCGCATCGGCCAACCGTCCTGGGTCGCCACGCTGGGCGGCGCGACGGCGAGGGCGGCAGCCGGGGCGGGCAGCTCGGACAGGCCGTGCCGCCGCAGCGCCGCGTCGAGCCGGGCGACGGTGGCGGCGACCAGCTCCCGGCCGTCGAAGAGGCTGTTCTCCTGGCGTACGGCGGGCACGCCCAGCCGTGCGGCGGCCACCGCCGCGGCGACCGCGAACGGCTCGTGGAGCACCAGGTCCGGTCGCCACCGCGTCGCCAGCGTGACGACCGGATCGGTGAGCTGGTCGTTGAGCGCGCCGAAGATCAGGCCCGCGCCCCGGGTGCCCGCGATGCCGGCCATCTCGGCGCGGGCGATCAGCGGATGGCGCAGGAGGACCCGCAGCGCGATCCGGCCGAAGTCGAAACCGGGCGCGATGTCGTGGACGGCCAGACCGGCGTCCGCGGCGGCCAGGGCGCCGCCGCCGGTGGCCAGCAGCACGTCGTGACCGGCGTCGCGCAACGCGACCGCCAGCGGCACCAGCGGGAAGGCGTGCCCGACCAGTGGAGCGGAGACCACCAGCACACGCATGGCGAAATCCTATGTCGACACCGGCGGACCCGTTGCCCCGCTGACCGGGCGGGGTCAGCCGGCCCGTCGCTGGTCGACGATACGGCGCATCTTGCCCATCGAACGCTCCACCGCGTCCGGGGCGAGCACGTCCACGGTCACGCTCACCCCGATCGTGTTCTTCACCAGCTCCATCAACGCGACACCCGCCCGCTCGGCGGCGTCGACGGCCACGTCGGCGCGCCGCTCGACCCGCACGGTGAGGGTGTCCAGCCGGCCGCGCCGGTCCAGGACGCACTGGAAGTGCGGCGAGAGCTGCGGCGTCCGTAGGATCAGCTCCTCGATCTGGGTGGGGAAGACGTTCACTCCCCGCACGATCATCATGTCGTCCGTCCGGCCGGTGATCTTCTCGATCCGCCGCATGGGACGGGCGGTGCCGGGCAGCAGCCGGGTGAGGTCGCGGGTGCGGTAGCGCACCACCGGCATCGCCTGCTTGGTCAGCGACGTGAGCACCAGCTCGCCCTGCTCGCCGTCGGGCAGCACCGCGCCGGTGACCGGGTCGATGATCTCCGGGTAGAAGTGGTCCTCCCAGAGGTGCAGCCCGTCCTTGGTCTCGACGCACTCGGTGGCCACGCCGGGGCCCATCACCTCGGAGAGCCCGTAGATGTCCAGGGCGTGGATGTCCAGGCGCTGTTCCATCTCGCGGCGCATGTCCTCGGTCCACGGCTCCGCGCCGAAGATGCCGACCCGCAGCGAGGTGCGGCGCGGGTCGATGCCCTGACGCCGCATCTCGTCGATGATGGCGAGCATGTAGCTGGGCGTGACCATGATGATCTCGGGTTCGAAGTCGCGGATCAGCAGCACCTGCCGCTCGGTCATGCCGCCCGAGACGGGGATGACCGTGCAACCCAGCTCCTCGGCGCCGTAGTGGGCGCCGAGGCCGCCGGTGAAGAGCCCGTAGCCGTACGCGACGTGCACGCGGTCACCGGGCCGCCCGCCGGAGGCGCGGATCGACCGGGCCATCAACCGGGCCCAGGTCCGCAGGTCGTCGCGGGTGTAGCCGACCACCGTGGGTCGGCCGGTGGTGCCGGAGGAGGCGTGCAGTCGGGCGACCTGCTCCCGGGGTACGGCGAACATGCCGAACGGGTAGTTGTCGCGCAGCTCCGCCTTGCCGGTGAACGGGAAGCGGGCCAGGTCGGCGAGGTCGCGGCAGTCGTCGGGGTGCGCCCCGACGGCGTCGAAGGCCCGGCGGTAGTGCGGGACGTTGTCGTACGCGTGCCGCAGCGACCAGCGCAGTCGCTCGCGTTGCAGGGCGCGCAGCTCGTCGACGTCGGCGCGCTCGATCGGCTCCAGCTCCTCACGTGCCGGGGTGCGGTCCTGCATCGCGTGCCTCCCTTGGTGCGGCGATCCCGCGTACCGTACGCCCGTCGTCGTCAGGCTGACCCGACGGTCAACGGACGGCCGGCAGCCGGTGCAGGGCGTCGACCAGTGGCGCCAGCTCGGGGGTGGCGTGCGCCTCGGCGAGCGCGTCGGTGAGTACCCGGTCGTGGGTGGGCCGGGCGCGGGCGAGCAGCTCGGACCCGCCCGGGGTCAGCTCGGTGTAGATGCCGCGCCGGTCGTCGGCGCACAGGATGCGGGTCAGCAGTCCGCGCTGCTCCAGCCGGGTGACGAGACGGGTGGTGGCGCTTCCGGAGAGCGCGGCGGCACGGGCGAGTTGACTCATCCGCATGTGCCAGCCGTGCTGACGCGAGAGCGCGTCGAGCACCGTGTACTCGACGACGGACAGCTCGTGGCCGGCCTGCAACGCCCGTTCCAGGGACGCCTCGATGAGCCCGTGCAGGGCGGCGAGGGTGCGCCAGCCCTGGGCGCGGATCTCGACCGCGTCGTCGGCGATGCCCATGTCGGCCTCCTGGGTGTGATCTGACCGGAGCCCAGGCTACCACGCTTGCGCTCATATAAAGCGTGTGCAAGCATTCCGTTGTTGACGCGTGTAGTTGCACACGCTGCACATCCGACCCCTCCCCGATGGGAAGACCATGTCCGCACGCCAACAGTCCCTGCCGCCCGGCCTGATCGCGCTCGCCATCGGCGCCTTCGGTATCGGCCTCACCGAGTTCGTGATCATGGGGTTGCTGCCCGAGGTGGCCGCCGACTTCGCGGTCAGCGAGCCGGTCGCCGGCTGGCTGATCTCCGGCTACGCGCTCAGCGTGGCCGTCGGCGGAGTCGCTCTCACCGCGGCGGTGACCCGACTCCCCCGTAAGCCCGTACTGCTCGGCCTGATGGTGCTCTTCATCGTCGGCAACCTCCTCTCCGCCGTCGCCGGGAACTATCCGGTGATGATGGCCGGTCGCGTCGTCGCCGCGCTCTGCCACGGCGCGTTCTTCGGCATCGGCGCCGTGGTGGCCGCCGGCCTGGTCGCGCCGGCCCGTCGCGCGGGCGCCATCGCCATGATGTTCGCCGGACTGACCATCGCGAACGTGCTCGGCGTACCGTTCGGCACCTTCCTCGGGCAGCACTTCGGCTGGCGCTCCACGTTCTGGGCGATCACCGCCATCGGCGTGGTCGCCCTGATCGGGTTGGCCGTGCTCATCCCGGCCCGCGACACCGCCGACGCCGACCGCCCCGCCACCGGGCTGCGCGGCGAGCTGGGCGCCTTCACCCACACCCAGGTCTGGCTGTCGCTGGTGATCACCGTCCTCGGCTTCGGCGGAATGTTCGGCGCGTTCACCTACATCGCCTACACCCTCACCGAGGTCAGCGACTTCGCCAGCGGCACGGTGCCGTGGCTGCTCGTCCTCTTCGGGGTGGGCCTCTTCGCCGGCAACCTGCTCGGTGGCCGGGCGGCCGACCGGTCACTGTCCCGCACGCTGGTCACCGTCCTGGCGGCGCTCACCGTGGTACTCGTCGGCTTCGCGCTGACCGCGACGAACCCGATCCTCACCATCGTCGCGCTGGTGCTGATGGGTGGGTTCGGCTTCGCCACCGTCCCGCCGTTGCAGATGCGGATCATGCAATACGCCCGCCAGGCACCGACCCTGGCGTCCGGCGCGAACATCGCCGCGTTCAATCTCGGCAACGCGCTGGGCGCCTGGATCGGCGGGGTGACCATCGCCGCCGGGTTCGGCTACACCTCGCCGATCTGGGCCGGCGCCGCGCTCACCCTGGCCGGGCTGCTGGTCCTCGTCGGGGCACTGCGGCTGGCCCGGCGCGACGAGCCGGCGCGAACGGCCGACGAGGAGCTGACGAGCGCGGCGGCCTGACCGCCGAGACGACGACGCCGGGTCGGGCGGTCGCCTGACCCGGCGTCACCTCGATCATCGCCCTGCCATCTTGTCGCAGTTGCAAAAGATGTGCAACAAGGTCTGGACAACGCTCCGGTGCTGTAACTAGCCTTCTTCTTATGAGTCCTTACATCACCGATCCATGGGCGTGGCAGGAGAGCTGGGACCGCCAGCAGGAGGCGTACCTGCCGGACCGGGAAAACCGGTTCACCGCCATGCTCGACACCGTCGACGTGGTCGTCGACGGTCGAGGGCCGCGCGTGCTCGACCTGGCGGGTGGCACCGGGACCATCTCGCTGCGCACGCTGGCCCGCTTCCCCGACGCCGAGGTGACCCTGGTGGACCTCGATCCGGCGCTGCTCGCCATCGCCCACGCCTCGCTCGGCGGTCGTGCCACCATCGTCACCGCCGACCTCGGCGCCCCCGACTGGCACGCCGCGCTCCCCCACCGCGACTACGACGCCGTCCTCACCGCCACCGCCCTGCACTGGCTGCCGGCCGACCGGCTCGGGCAGCTCTACGCCGAACTGCGCGACGTGCTGCGCCCGGGCGGTGTCCTCGTCAACGCCGACCACATGCCCGACGACGCGCTGCCGGAGCTGACCAAGCGACTCCTGGATCGGGCACGCGACCGACGCGAAGCCCGCTACGCCGCCGGCTCGACGCTGTCCTGGTCGGACTGGTGGGCCCGGGCCGGCGCCGACCCGGCGCTCGCCCCGCTCGTCGCCCAGCGGCAGACGATCTATCCGAGTGGGCACAGCCCCGAATGGACCCCGCCGATCTCCTGGCACCTGAGCGCCCTCACGGCGGCCGGCTTCGACCAGGTCGGCACCCTCTGGCGAGGCGGCGCGGACGCCGCCGTCGCGGCCGTACGCTGAGGCCGGCACCGTCCGTGAGCCGTACGCGGACCCCGCCGGCGGCGGCACTACGCTGAGAACCCGTGGCAGAGCCGCTGGACCCGCACACCGACCCCGACGTCGACCTCCGGGTGCCCGCCGACCGGGGTGAGCTGACCGCGCACCCCGCGACGATCATCGCCGCCATCGCGGCGGGCGGCGTGCTCGGCGCGCTGGGCCGGGCCGGCCTGCAACACCTCGCTCCGCACGCGCCGACCGGCTTCCCGTGGGCGACGTTCGCGATCAACACGTCCGGCTGCCTGCTGATCGGCGCGCTGATGGCGGTGCTCGGGCACCTCGGCGGCGGGCACCCGCTCGCGCGCCCGTTCCTCGGGGTCGGGATCCTCGGCGGCTTCACCACGTTCTCCACCTACGCGGTCGACATCCAGCAGGCGCTGGTCGCGGGCGCCGCGGGCACCGCGCTGGCCTACCTGGCCGCGACGCTGCTCGGGGCGCTCGTCGCGGTCGCGCTGGGCGATGCCGTCACCGCCCGACTGCTGAGCGGCGCGGCGGCCCGATGACCGTCCTGCTCATCGCCCTGGGCGCGGCCGTCGGGGCTCCGCTGCGTTACCTCACCGACCGGGCCGTGCAGTCCCGGCACGCCTCGGCGTTCCCCTGGGGCACGTTGACCGTCAACGTGGTCGGCTCGCTGCTGCTCGGCGCTCTCGTCGGCGTACCCGCGGGTCCGGCGGTCAACGCACTCGTCGGCACCGGATTCTGTGGGGCGCTGACCACCTACTCGACGTTCAGCTACGAGACGCTGCGGCTGGCCCGGGGCGGCCGCCGGATGCTCGCGCTGGCCAACCTGGCGGGCAGCGTCGCCGCCGGGCTCGCCGCGGCCAGCGCCGGCTACGCCCTGACCCACGCCCTCACGGGCTGACCCGCAAGGAAGGGGCCGTTACTAACCCTATGCGTTAGTAACGGCCCCTTCCTTGCAAACACCAGCAGACCCGACCAGGGGAACACCCTCAGGGTATATACGCGAGGTATACCCTCGGTGTAGTCTCCTGGGCATGAGCGTGCCACTGACCCTGCTCGGTCTCCTCGAACGAGAGCCCAGCCACGGCTACGACCTGAAGCGCGACTACGACGCCTTCTTCGGCCGGGGCAAGCCGCTGCCGTTCGGCCAGGTCTACTCCACCCTGAGCCGGCTGGCCCGGGACGGGAAGGTCGTGATCAGCGACGTCGCGCCCGGCGCCGGCCCGGACCGCAAGCGCTACGTCATCACCGACGTCGGTGCGACCGAGGTCGAGCAGTGGCTGACCCAGCCCGTCGACCCGGAACCGCACCTCCAGACGGTGCTCTTCGCCAAGGTCGTGCTCGCGTTGATGACCGACCGTCCCGCCGACGAGTACCTCGACACCCAGCGCCGCGCGCACCTGCGCCGGATGCGCGAGCTGACCGAGATCAAGCGCTCCGGCAACCTGGTCGACGCGCTGCTCGCCGACCACGGGCTGTACCACCTTGAGGCCGACCTCCGGTGGATCGAGATGACCGGCGCCCGACTGGACGCCCTGCGCAAGGAGGTACGGCCATGAGCGCCGTCATCGAGGCCCGCGACGTGACCTTCGCGTTCGGGCAGACACCCGCGCTGCGCGGTGCCAGCATCGCCGTGGACGCCGGCGAGATCGTCGCCGTCATGGGCCCCAGCGGCTCGGGCAAGTCCACCCTGCTGCACTGTCTGGCCGGCATCCTGGTGCCCGACGCCGGCGAGATCCTCTTCGACGGCGAGCGGCTCGACACCCTGGCCGAGACCGCCCGCAGCAGCCTGCGCCGCGACCGCTTCGGCTTCGTCTTCCAGTTCGGCCAGCTCGTCCCCGAGCTCACCGCGGTCGAGAACGTGGCCCTGCCGCTGCTGCTCAGCGGTGTTCGCCGGACACCGGCGTTGGCCAAGGCGCGAGCCTGGTTCCCCCGCCTCGGCCTGGACGGGCTCCAGGAGCGGCGCTCGGGTGAGCTGTCCGGCGGCCAGGCGCAGCGGGTCGCCCTGGCTCGTGGGCTGGTCGCCGAGCCGCGGGTGCTCTTCGCCGACGAGCCGACCGGCGCGCTCGACTCCCTCACCGGCGAGCAGGTCATGGACCTGCTCGTCGACGCGGCCCGGGAGCAGGGCACCACTGTCGTCCTGGTGACCCACGAACCCCGGATCGCCGCGTACGCCGACCACGAGGTCATGGTCCGCGATGGGCGTGTCAACGCCCCGGAACGGATCGCGTCGTGATCGGCTTCGCACTGCGCCTCGCGGTGGCGGGTGGTCGGGAGGCGCTCACCCGCCTGGTCGTCATCGCCGCCGCCGTGGCGGTGGGAAGCGCCCTGCTGCTGACCACCCTGGCCGGGGTCAACGCCACCAACGCCCAGCTCACCCGGTACGCGTCGATCTATCCCCAGGCCACGAGCGGCGGCGACGCCGACCCGCTGTGGTGGTCGACCCGGGACGACTACTTCCACGGCCGACAGATCATCCGGATCGACGTCGCCGCCACCGGGCCGAACGCTCCCACCCCGGTCGGCGTCCCGGGCACTCCCGGGCCGGGCGAGTTCTACGCCTCCCCCGCGCTGCGTGACCTGCTGGCCGCCCACCCGGCCGCCGAACTGGCGGACCGTTACCCGGGGCGTGACCTCGGCGCGGTCGGCCCGGCCGGGCTGACCTCACCGGACACTCTCCTCGCCATCGTGGGCGGCACACCTGAGCGGGTGTCCGCACTGCCCAACGCGAGACAGGTCAGCAGCGTCGGCGACACTCCCGCCCTGCCCGAGACCACGGTGAACCTCATCCTGGGTGTGGCCGCCGGCGGGCTGCTCTTCCCGGTGCTGATCTTCATCGGCACCGCCACCCGGCTCAGCGCCGCCCGCCGCGAGCAGCGCTTCGCCGCCATGCGCCTGGTCGGCGCGACGCCCCGGCAGATCGCGACGATCGCCGCCGTGGAGGCGACCGTCGCGGCCGTCGCCGGCACCGCCGTCGGCTTCGGTCTGTTCGTCGCCCTCCGGGGCCTGGTGGCGGGCATCCCGTTCACCGGCATGCCGTTCTTCCCCAGTGACGTGTCACTCGGTGTGTGGGACATCCTGGCCGTGGCGCTCGGTGTTCCGGCCGGCGCGGCGGTGGCGGCCCGCGTCTCGCTACGCCGCGTCCGGATCTCGCCGCTGGGCGTCACCCGGCGGGTCACCCCACGGGCGCCGCGCGCGTACCGGCTGCTCCCGGCCCTCGCCGGGGTGGCCGTGCTGGTGGCCGCCCTGGGCTACCGGCCCGCGACGTCGGACGGGCAGACGGCGTTGTTCCTGCCCGGCCTGCTGCTCATCATGGCTGGCCTGGTCTTCGCCGGCCCATGGTTGACGATGGTCGGCGCGCGGATCATGGCCCGGTACGCCGACCGCCCGGCCACGCTCATCGCGGCCCGGCGGCTCGCGGACAACCCGAAGGCCGGCTTCCGGGCGATCAGCGGCATCATGCTCGCGCTGTTCGTCACGAGCGTCGCCGTCGGTGTGATCACCACGATCGTCGACGAACGTGGTCCGGCTCCGGTCGGCTCCATCGACGCCGGCACGGTGACCACCGTCTTCGACGAGAAGACGACGGCGGCGCCGGACGCGCTCCTCGCCGAACTGCGGGCGATCAGCGGCGTGTCGTCCGCGACCGCGATCCGAGAAGCCCCGGACATCGACACCGGCAGCGAGGGCGGGGTGATCGCCTGCGCCGACCTCCCGAGCGCGTACGGCCGGTGCGCCCAGGGCGCCGCCGTCATCGAGGTGCCGGTGGGTCTCAGCCGTTGGGAGGAGTCGGTGTCGTCCACAACGGAGTGGCGCGCGGCGTCGATCACGCTCGACGAGCTCCAGCGGCTGCCGGTGATCTCGGTCGTCGTGGGCACGGACGGCTCGGCTGCCGCTATCGAGCGCGTTCGCACCGTATTGGAGGTCGCCTTCCCGACCTTCTGGGTGGGGCCGAACGTGCCCGGCGACTTCGAGTCCGACTTCGCCAACACGCTGCGCGGCTGGGAACAGTTGGCGAACGTCGTCATCATCGCCAGCCTGGCGCTGGGCGGGTGCAGCCTCGCGGTCAGCGTGATCGGTGGCCTGACCGAACGGCGGCGACCGTTCAGCCTGCTCCGCCTCAGCGGCGCTCCGGTACGGGTGCTGCGCCGGGTCGTCGCTCTGGAGAGCGCCGTACCGATGCTCGCCGTCACCGCCGTCGCCATCGGGATGGGTCTGCTCGCCGCGCACCTGTTCCTGCGGGCGCAGATGGGCTACACGCTCGTCGCGCCGCCGCCGCGCTTCGCCGTGATCGTCGTCGTCGGCCTGGCCGCCTGCCTGGGTGTCATCGCCTCGACCATGCCGCTGTTGGAACGCGTCACCGGCCCGGAGACGGCCCGCAGCGAGTGAGCGTCAGGACCCGGTGGCCACCGCGATCGCCCCGTGCCCATGGTGGTGGTGATGGTGGTGGCCAACCGGGTCGTCGGGGTGGTCGTGCGGTTGCTGCGGGCGGCCCACCTTGTCGGCGAAGCCGGGCATCAGCACCCGGTAGGCGCAGGTGTCGCAGTTCATCCGGATGTCCCCGCCCAGCGCCTCGTCGTAACGTTCGCGGACCAGGTCGGCGAGCGCGTCGCAGTCGCCGATCACGTCGGCGACGCGGACGTCCAGGTCGGGGTGGGCGGCGGCGAACTCGGCCGACTGGGCGACGATCCGGTCGGGCAGCACCCCGGCGAACAGGAAGTACGGCGCGACGACGATCCGCCGTGCGCCGAGCCGGCGCAGCCGTTCCAGCACCGCCGGCACGGACGGTTCGGCGAGGGAGACGAACCCCGGCTCGACGCCCGCGTACCCGCGCCCCTCCCAGAGCAGCCGGGCGACCTTGGCGACCTCGGCGTTGGCGTCCGGGTCGGTGGAGCCACGCCCGATGAGCGCCACCCAGGTTCCGGCCCGGTCGACGTCCGCCGACACGACGCCGTCCGCCGACACGACGCCAGCCCAGTCGGCGTCCGCCGACGCAGTGCCAGCCCGGTCGGCGTCCGCCGACGCGGTGCCCGCCAACGCGGCGTCGATGCGCTCCTCGATGGCCGTGTGCAGCAACGGGTGAGGGCCGAGCGGACGCCCGTAGCGGTACGTCAACCCGGGGTGCCGCTGCTGCTCGCGGGCCATCGCGGCCGGGATGTCGCCCTTGCCGTGCCCGGCGCCGGTGAGCACCAGCGGCAACGCGACGAGGGACCGGTGGCCGCCCGCGACGAGCGCGCCGACCGCGTCGGTCAGCGGCGGACGGGACAGCTCGATGAATCCGCCCTCGACGTCGCCGATGTCTTCCCGGCGGCGAACCCGCTCGACGAGCGCCGCGAACTGGTCGACCCCGGCCGCGCTGCGCGTGCCGTGCCCGACGATGACCAACCCGGTCATGACCTCTCCTCGCTGTAGAGCAGGGCGTTGAGGGCGGCGGCGGCGACCGCCGAACCACCCTTCTCGCCCACGTTTGACACCCCGGGCAGGCCGCTGGCCCGCAGCGCCGCCTTCGACTCGGCCGCGCCCACGAAGCCGACCGGAAGGCCGACAACCAGCGCCGGGGCGGCGTCCAGGGTGAGTAGTTCGACGAGCGCGGTCGGCGCGCAACCGACCACCCAGACCGCGCCGGGGCCGACCCGGTCCAGGGCGATCCGCACGGCCGCCGCCGAGCGGGTGATGCCCGCCGCGCGGCCCAGCTCGGCGGCGGCCGGCTCGGCGACCGGGCAGACCAGTTCCAGGCCGGCCCGGGTGATGCCGGCGGCGACCATCGCCACATCCGTCACCACGGGTACGCCCGCGCGCAGCGCGGCCAGTCCCGTCTCCAGGGCCGCCTCGTCGCAGACCAGGTCGTCGACGTACGCGAGGTCGGCGCTGGCGTGCACCACCCGCTCGGTGACCGCACGGCTCAACGGCGGCAGGTGCGACAGGTCGACGCGCTCGCGCAGGATGCGGTACGACTCGACCTCGATGGGATGCACCATCCGGCTCATCGGGCTCCTTCCCCGGGCTCGGTCACGCGGATCGCGTCGACCGGGCAGATCTCCAGGCACTCCAGGCAGCCGGTGCAGCGGTCGGCGCGTACCGTGAGGCCGCCGGCGACCGGCCTGATCGCATGCGTGGGGCAGGTCAGCAGGCACGCACCGCAGCCTTGGCAGGCATCGATGGTCACGAGCGCCACCGGTACCCCCGGGGTGTGACCATCCGCCCGGCGACCAGCCTGGTGTCGCTGTTGCCCACCACGACCACGCTGTACATGTCGACCACGGCCGGATCGAACGTGGCCACCGTCGCCAGGTGCACACGCTCGCCGGGGCGACTGGCGTTGCGCACCACCCCGACCGGCGTGTCCGGTGGCCGGTGCGCGGCGAGGATGCCGAGCGCCTTGCCGAGCTGCCAGTCGCGGGCGCGGCTGCGCGGGTTGTAGAACACGGTCACGAAGTCACCCTCGGCGGCGGCGGTCACCCGCCGCTCGATGACCTCCCACGGGGTGTGCAGATCGGACAGGCTGACGTAGGCGTGGTCGTGCCCGAGCGGTGCGCCGAGCAGCGCCCCGGCGGCGAGCGCGGCCGTCACCCCGGGAACGCCCACCACGTCGATCCGCTCGTCGGCGTACTCGAGGGCGGGGCTCGCCATCGCGTACACCCCGGCGTCGCCGGACCCGATCAGCGCGACCGCGCGGCCGACGGCGGCCTCGGCCACGGCGGCCCGGGCCCGCGCCTCCTCCGCGCCGAGCGAGCTGGCGAGCACCCGGGTGCCCGGCCGCAGCACGTCGCGGACCTGGTCGACGTACTGGTCCAGGCCCACCACCACGGCCGCGCGGCGCAGCTCCGTCACCGCCCGGGGAGTGCGCAGGTCGGCCGCGCCCGGCCCGAGGCCGACGACGGCGAGCCGGCCGCGCGGCGCGTGCCGCGCCACCGCCACGGTCGCCATCGCCGACGCGGTCTTGCCCACCAGCAGCGTCGCGTCGGCCCGGCCGTCCGCGCCGAGCAGGGCCGCGGCCTCCGCGACGCTCGGCGTGCCGACCGCCGCCCGGACCACCTCGCTGGGGTGCGGCACGTCGACCGCGGCGAGGCGCGTCGCGGGCCAGGTCACCAGGGGTACGCCGAGCGCGTCGGCGGTGCTGCGGATGCCCGCCTCGTCGGCCTTGACGTCGGCGCTGGCCAGGCAGCTCAGACTCGCCGGGTCGAGACCGGCCTCGGCCAGCACCCGGTGCAGCAGCTCGGCCACCTCGGCGGCCGGTACCCCCCGACTCGCCCCGACACCGGCGACCAGCGACGGCGGTCGCAGCACGGCGGTCCGCGCGTCGATCGGCACCACCCGATCGGTGACCAGCAGCCGGTACCCGCCGTCGGCCGTGTCCCCGCCGGTAGGACCCACGTTGGGTGGCAGGGCGGGCAGTGGCCAATCGGCGTCGGCGACCAGCTCGACCGGCTCACCGTCCAGGATGGCCCGGGACACCGCGGCGACCGCGCCCCGCACGGGCCAGCCGAGGGTGTCCAGCCCGGGCAGCCCGACCGCGTCGGTGGCGGTGGTGACCACCGGTCGGGCGTCCAGCAGCGCGCCGACCCGCTCGGCGAGGTCGTTGCCGCCGCCGGCGTGACCGCCCAGCAGCGCCACCGCGTGCCGGGCCGCCTCGTCGACGACCACCACGGCCGGGTCGGTGCGCTTGTCGCCGAGCAGCGGCGCGAGGACGCGTACCACGGCGCCGGTGGCCAGGAACGCGACCACCGCGTCAGATCCCGCCCAGGCGGCGCGTAGCGCGTCGGCGACGCTGTCGCCCTCGACCAGCCGGGCGTGCGGCCAGGCGGCGGCCAGGGTGTCGGCGTGCCGCCGGCCGGCGGTGGTCGCCGCCACCAGGCCGATCCGCGCGGGAGTGTTTTCGTTCACGGGCGCTCCCCGGTGAGGACGACCACCGGGTTGGTGGCCGCGAGACGGATCGACCCGCCGGGCAGGTCGGCGAGGCGGGCGGCGGCGAGCTGGCTGCCCTCGACCGGGTAGCCGGCGGCGCGCAGCAGCGCCACCGCCGGCGCGACGCGGTCCAGCGCGGCCAGGGTGAGCACGATCCGCTCGGGGCGGCGGGCCACCACGGCGGCGAGGACGTCGACGCCGCCGCCACCGACGAAGACCGCGTCCGGTTCGGGCAGACCGTCAAGCGCCGCCGGGGCACGCCCGACGACGATCCGGACGTCGACGGCGTGCGTGGCGGCGTTGTCCCGGATCGTCGTGGCGGATGCCGGGTCCTGCTCGACGGCGAGCACGGCCGCGCCCAGCAGCGCGCACTCGATGCCGACGGAGCCGCTGCCCGCGCCGACGTCCCAGACGAGCCGGCCCAGCCGGGGGCGCAGCCGCGCGACGACCAGGGCACGCACCTCCGACTTGGTGATCATGGAGTCGCGATGGGCGTACCGGCTCTCCGGCAGCGCCCAGCCACCGACCGGCGCGGCGGCCGGCTGGTTGTCGACGCGCATCCCACCGACCGCGACGGGTTCGGGCGCGGGCCCGGCCCGCGCGGGCGCAGACCCGGACGCGGCGGGCTCGGACACGGCGGGCTTGGGCACGGCGACGCTGAGCAGGACGTGTGGGTCGGGCCAGGTGCCGGCGGCGGCCTGCGCGGGGGTCATCTCCCGCACCCGTTCGGCGTCGGTGCCGAGGTGTTCGGCGACCAGCAGGCGTCGGGACCAGCCGACGAGGCCGGCGCCCAGTTCGGCGGCCCCGGCCCCCGGCGCGGTGAGGACCGCGACCAGCGGCAGCGCCCGGCAGGCGTTCAGCGCCGGTCGGAGGTCGCGGCCGTGCGCGGTGACCACGGCCGCGCCGTCCCAGGACAGTCCGGCGCGGGCGAACGCGGCGGCCACACTCGACACCGCCGGCACCACCCGCAGCGGCAGCCCCGCCGCGCGCAGCCGCCGGACGATCCCGAACAGGCCGGGATCGCCGCTGGCCAGCACGACGGCCGGCACCCGGGCGGCGACGGCGTCGGCCAGCCGGCGCAGGGCCGGGGCGAGCGGTCCGAGGACGACGGTCTGCGCGTCCGCCGGTACGGGCACCGCGGCCAGGTGCCGGGCCGCCCCGACCACCAGTCCCGCGCCGGCCAGCGCGGGGGCGAGGGCGGGATGCGGCGGCGCCCCGGCGGCGTCCAGCCCGACCACGGTCACCAGCGCGTCCGGGGATGCCACCGTCGCCGTCGCGTCGTCCGATGTCACCCCGTCCACCAGCGCGTCCGGATCGCTCATCGCGGCCACCGGCGCGTCCGGGGCGCTCACCGCGGCCACCGGCCGGACGAGGCGACGACGCGCGCTCCGGCGAAGTCGACCATCGCCACGTCCACGGTGACCGTCGGCCCGGCGAAGCGTCGCAGCACCGCCTGGACCCGTTGGCAGAGCAGGTCTCCGGCCGCACCGAGGAGCCCGGCCGCCTCCCACAGCTCGTACGCGTGCCGCCCGGTGTTGGCCTCGGTCACGGCGGCGGCGAGCGCCGGATCGCCACCGGCGTCGGCGGTCACCGCGCCGAGCAGGGAAAGGTCCACCTTGGAGCGGGTGTAGTGGGTCATCAGGATGCCGGCGGCGAGCTTGGCGAGCTTGCCGGCCATGCCGACGAAGACCACGCCGGTCATCGCGTCCTCGACGGCGGCGGTCACCGCCGCGCCGGTGAAGTCGCCCACCTCGACGAAGCACACCTCGGGCAGGTCGGGCAGCAGCGCGCGGGCGGCCCGCTCGGTACGCCCACCCGTGCACAGCACCACGGTCCGCTCGCCCTGGGCGGCCATGACGTGCACGGCCTGCACCACGCTGGCCCGCCAGGAGGCGGTGGAGAAGGGCCGGACGATTCCGGTGGTGCCCAGGATCGAGATGCCGCCGAGGATGCCGAGCCGCCGGTTGGTGGTCTTGCGGGCCATGATCTCGCCCCGGGGCACGCTGATGACCACGCGCACACCGACCTCGGTGAGGTCGACGACCTCGGCCACCGCCTCGCCGATCATCCGGCGGGGCGTGTCGTTGATGGCCGGCCCACCGACGGCGAGCCCGAGGCCGGGTTTGGTGACGGTGCCGACGCCGGTGCCGCCGGCCAACCGGAGCCCCGGGGCATCGGTGAAGTCCACGGTGGCGGTCAGCTCGGCGCCGTGGGTGACGTCCGGGTCGTCCCCGGCGTCCTTGACCACGACCGCCTCGGCGCGCACCGGTGGGCTGCCGGTCACCTCGCAGCGTTCCACCGGGAAGCGCACCCGCCGCCCGGCGGGCAGGCCGATCTCCACCTCGGGTTGGATCTCGCCGGTGACCAGGGCGGTGACGGCCGCCTTGGCCGCCGCGGTCGCGCACGCGCCGGTGGTCCAGCCGGTTCGCAGCGCGGTGGGCCGGACCTTCGCCGTACGCGGCAGGTCCGGCTCGCGCAGCGGCGGCTCGGCGTACGTCATGGGGTTTCTGTCTCTCCGGCGCGGGCGCGGCGCAGCTCGGCGCGGGCGGCCGGTTCGGCGCGACGGAAGGTGTGGAAGTGCCCCGGGTGGTAGAGGTGTGAGCGGGTGCCCGTCGCGGCGAGGGCCGGGCCGACCAGGAACAGGGTGTGTTTCCACAGCTTGTGCCGCTTGACCGTGGCCTCCAGGGTGCCGACCGTGCAGCGCACGACCAGCTCGTCGGGCCAGGTGGCCTGGTACGCCACGACGGCCGGGGTGTCCGCCGGGTAGCCGCCGGCCAGCAGTTCCGCCTGCACCTGCCCGGAGCGGGCGGCGGAGAGGAACAGCGCCATCGTGGTGCCGTGGCGGGCGAAGTCGCGGACCCGCTCGCCGGGCGGCATGGGGGTCTTGCCGCCTTCGAGGCGGGTGAGGATCACCGACTGGGCGACCTCGGGCACGGTCAGCTCCCGCCCGACGATCGCGGCCACGGCGGTGAACGACGACACGCCGGGGACGATCTCGACGGCCAGGTCGAGCGCCCGGCACAGGTCCAGTTGCTCCTGCACCGCGCCCCACAACGCCGGGTCGCCGGAGTGGATGCGCGCCACGGTCAGCCCCTGCGCGGCGGCGCGCTCGTAGAGCGGCAGCACCCCCTCGATGGGCAGTTGTGACGAGTCGACGACCTCCGCGTCGGGGCGGGCGTGGTCGAGCACGTCGGCGTGCACCAGGCTGGCCGCCCAGATCACGATGTCCGCCGTGGCGATCACGCGGGCGGCCCGTAGGGTCAGCAGGTCCGCCGCGCCCGGGCCGGCGCCGACGAACCACACCTTGCCGTCGCTGGTCACAGTTTTCCTCCTCGGTACGCGCGCCGGGCGGGGACCAGCAGCGTGGACAGGTACGGCAGATCGGGCACGGCGTCGTCGACCGGGCCGATCCGTTCGCCGGGCAGGCCCAGTGCGCGCCCGAGCACGGCGTCGGGAAGGCGGCCCTGTCGGCGCAGTTCGGCCAGCAACTCGGGGTGCCGCCGCCAGCCCTTGTAGACGACCACGGTGCCCGGCCCGGCGAGGGCGTCGGCGAACGGCGCGAGGCCGGCGGTGGCCGGCAGCAGCGTGAGCGGTTCGCGTCCCTCGACCAGCGGGACGCCGCTGCGCGCGGCCAACTCCTGCATGGCGGTCACGCCGGGCACCGTCGCCACCCGCACGGCGGGGCGCAGGGCCCGCACGCTCTGCGCCAGGTAGCCGAAGGTGGAGTAGACGTTGGGGTCGCCGATGGTGGCGAAGGCCAGCGACCCCGCGCCCGCGTCGATTGCCTTGACGACCGTCCGGGCGGCCTCGTCCCAGGCCGCCGTGCGGCGGGCGGTCACCCCACCTCGATCGTCGAGGGCGAACGGCAGCCGGCGCAGCCGTTCCGCGGCGACGTACTCCCGGACGGTCGCCTCGGCCCGTCCGGCGTCCGCGCCCGGCGGCGTCGGACCGGTCGTCGCGCTGGTCTCGGCCCGGTCCGCCATCACGGGTACGAAGACCACGTCGGCCTCGCGCAGGACCCGCACCGCCTTGACGGTGAGCAGTTCCGGGTCGCCCGGTCCGACGCCGACGCCGGTCAGCGTGGCGGTCATCGGGCTGCCTCGACCAGCCGGCGGGCCGCGGCGGGGTGCCCGGCCCAGTGGGTGTGCAGGTAGGAGGCGTGCACCCGGCCGTCGACGAAGCCGTGCTCGGTGTCGTTCCAGCGCCACGCCGGCGCCTCGCCGTGCCCGGGGTCGGTGGTGGTGCGGTGGAACTCGTGGCCGCGTACCGGCTCGCCCGTCCGGGCCACCGGTGAATCGGTCACGGCCACCGCCTCGCGGTAGCCGAGGGTGAGCCGGCCGGTCATCCGGGCGGTCAGGTCCAGCCGCCCGCACATGGGTACGCCGTCCAGGGACCGCCCGAGGTAGAGCAGCCCGGCGCACTCGGCCACGATCGGCCCGTCGAAGTCGGCCAGTTCGGCGCGGAGCGTGCCGTTGCCCGCGAGGGCCTCGGCGTACGCCTCGGGGAAGCCGCCGCCGATGACGACCGCGCGGGTGCTGGCGGGCAGCGAGCGGTCGCGCAGCGGGTCGACGGTGACGACGTCCGCGCCGGCCGCGACGAGCAGTTCGGCGGTCTCGGCGTACGAGAAGGTGAAGGCCGGACCGCCGGCGAGCGCGACCCGTGGCCGCCCGACGCCGGCCGGCCCGCCGACGGCCTGGACCGGGTCCCAGGCCGGGGCGGTCAGCGGCCCGGCGCTGCGGGCCAGGTCGAGGACGGCGTCGAGGTCGACGGTGGCCTCGACCAGTTCGGCGAGGGCGGTGACGATCGCCAGCGATTCGGGGGCCCGCTCGGCGACCGGCACCAGCCCGAGGTGCCGGGCGGGCGCGGCGACCTCGGCGGCGCGGGTGACGGCCCCGAGCACCGGTACGCCCACCTCGGCGAGGGCGTCGCGCAGCAGCGTCTCGTGCCGGGGCGAGCCGACCCGGTTGAGGATCACGCCGCCGATCCGCACGGCGGGGTCGAAGGCGGCCATGCCGAGGGTCAGCGCGGCTGCCGAGCGGCCCTGCGCGGTGGTGTCCAGCACCAGCAGCACGGGCGCGTCGACGAGCCGGGCGACGTGCGCCGTGGAGGCGAAGTCGCGGCGGCCCACCGCGCCGTCGTGCAGGCCCATGACGCCCTCCACCACGGCGATGTCGGCGGGCGTGGGGACGCTCGCGCCGTGCCGCAGCAGGCCGGCGATCCGCTCGGGTCCGACCAGGAACGGGTCGAGGTTGCGGCCGGGCCGGCCGGCGGCGAGGGCGTGGTAGCCGGGGTCGATGTAGTCCGGGCCGACCTTGTGCGGGCTGACCGTGAGGCCGCGTCGACGCAGCGCGGCGAGCAGTCCGGTGGCGACCGTCGTCTTGCCGTGGCCGCTGGCCGGCGCGGCGACCACCACCCGGGGCAGCGACAACGGTTCGGCGGGGGCGATCACCACTCGATGCCCTTCTGGCCCTTCTGGCCGGCGTCCATCGGGTGCTTGACCTTGGTCAGCTCGGCGACCAGGTCGGCGGCGGCGACCAGGCGCGGGTCGGCGTCGCGGCCGGTGATGACGACGTGCTGGAAGCCGGGCCGGTCGGCCAGGGTCGCGACCACCTCGTCGACGTCCACCCAGCCCCACTTCATCGGGTAGGTGAACTCGTCCAGCACGTACAGCCCGTAGCGCTCGGCGGCCAGGTCCCGCTGGATCTGCCGCCACCCCTCCAGGGCGTCGGCGGCGTGATCGGCCTCGCCGCCGCGCTGGATCCAGGACCAGCCCTCACCCATCTTGTGCCAGGCGACCGGCGCGCCCTGGCCGGTACGCTCGTGCGCCTCGCCGAGGGCGCGGAAGGCGTTCTCCTCCCCGACCCGCCACTTGGCGCTCTTGACGAACTGGAAGACGCCGATCGGCAGGCCGGCGGTCCAGGCCCGCAGCGCCAGCCCGAAGGCGGCCGTCGACTTCCCCTTCATCTGTCCGGTGTGGACGATCAGCAGCGGCCGATTCCGCCGCTGCCGGGTGGTCAACCCGTCGGCGGGCACGTGACTCGGCTGTCCCTGCGGCATCAGAGGTCCCCCCTCGTCGTCAAGCCCCACGCGCCTTCCGCGATCTTGCAGTTTCTGTTGCTCATATGCGTATCTCGTCCTTTATGTCGCGACAGAAACTGCAAGATCGCGGGGGTGGGTCAGGGTGGTTAGGGGGTGTAGGGGGGCGGTCAGCTGGGTTGCCAGGCGGGCGGCCAGGTTGAGGCGGATCGGGCCGGTCTCGCAGTCGACGACCACGCAGGGGGCACCCGTCGCCGCGAGGATTGCCGCCGCGCCTGCCGCCCGGTCGAGCGGGCGGGTTCCGGCGGTGGCTCTGCCGTCGGTGACGATGAGGACCAGGGGGCGGCGCTTCGGATCGCGCAGGCGCTCCACCCGCAGCAGATCGGCGGCGGCGAGCAGGCCCTCGGCCAGTGGCGTCCGCCCGCCGGTCGGCAGTTCGGCCAGGCGGGTCGACGCGGCCAGCACCGAGGAGGTGGCCGGCAGCAGCGTCCGCGCACCGGCGCCCCGGAAGGCGATCACCGCCACCTTGTCCCGCCGCTGGTACGCGTCGGTGAGCAGCGCCAACACGGCGTCCTTCACTGCGGTCATCCGCTGCCGGGCGCCCATCGACCCGCTGGCGTCCACCACGAACAGCACCAGGTTGCCCTCACGACCCTCCCGGACCGCCTCCCGCAGGTCCTCCGGGCGCAGCCGCAACGGGCCGGCGAGCCGACCCCGGGCCGCCTGGTGCGGCGCGGCGGCGCGAACCGTCGCCGGCAGGTGCAGCGCGCCGACCCGGCCCGCCGGTACCCGGGCCCCGGTGGTGCGGCCCCGCCCGGTCCGCGCCCGGGAGCGCCGGCCCGGCACCCCGTCACCAACGCCGGGCGCGGTCAGGAGCCGGGCGCGTAGACCACCCCGGGGTACGGCCACCGTTCCGCCGTCCCAGTCCCGAGGGTTCTCGGTGCCGTTCGGCTCAGCGCCTCCGGCCCGTCGACGCTGTCTGCCCCTGCTGTCGGCTTGCGAGCGATCGGAAGGCCCCTCTGCGCCCGCGTCGGCGACGTGCGGCTCGGGACCGTCGCCGCGCTCGCCCGCGCTGGCGCCGTTTCCACCGGCGGAGCCGTGACGTTCCGGACCCTCCGGGGTGGTCGGATCGGTCGCGGCACCATCGGCGTCACCGCCACGAGCATCCGGTCCGGACCCATCGGAACGGCGCCCGGCGTCCGGGCCTCCCTCACCGTCCGGGCCACCCGAACCGCCGGCACTGCCGCCTGGGCCGCCACCGTCCGGGCCACCGGCACCGCCGCCCGGGCCGCCGCCACCAGCGGGACCGTCGGGGCGCGGGCCGGCGGAGCCGCCGTCGTCCGGGGCGCCGTCGTCGTCCGGGTCGTCGGGATGGCTGTCCTGGGCCCGTTGCAGCGCCTCGTCGAGGCGCTTCTCGTCCAGCCCCGGCGTGTCGAACGGGTCGCGGCGGCGACGGTGCGGCAGGGCGAGCCGGGCCGCCACCCGGACGTCGTCGCTGGTGACCCGGTCCCGGCCGTGCCAGGCGGCGTGGGCGAGAGCGGTACGCGCGGTGACGATGTCGGCGCGCATCCCGTCCACGTCGAACGCCGCGCACACCTCGGCGATTTGCCGCAGCGCGGCGTCGGGCAGGCGTACCCCGGGAAGCCTGCGGCGGGCGGCGGCCACCTGGGCGGCGATCTCGGCGTCGGCGTCGGCCCAGCGGGCGGCGAACCCGGCCGGGTCGGCGTCGGCGGCGAGCCGACGGCGCACGACCTCCACCCGGATCTCCGGGTCCCGGCTGGCGTTCACCTCCACGGTCAGCCCGAACCGGTCGAGCAGCTGCGGGCGCAGCTCCCCCTCCTCCGGGTTCATGGTGCCGACCAGCAGGAACCGGGCGGCGTGGCTCACCGACACGCCCTCGCGCTCGACGTGGCTGCGGCCCATCGCCGCCGCGTCCAGCAGCAGGTCGACGAGGTGGTCGTGCAGCAGGTTGACCTCGTCGACGTAGAGGACGCCCCGGTGCGCGGCGGCGAGCAGGCCCGGTTCGAAGGCGCGGACGCCCTCGCCGAGCGCCTTCTCCAGGTCCAGCGACCCGACGACCCGGTCCTCGGCCGCGCCGACGGGCAGTTCCACGAGGCGCGCCGGGCCGGTCTCGGCGGCCGCCCCGACCGGGTGCGGCCCGTCCGGGCAGCCCGGGTCGGGTTCGGCCGGATCACACCCGAAGCGGCAGCCGGCGACCCGCCGTACCGGGGGCAGCAGCGCGGCGAGCGCGCGGACGGCGGTCGACTTCGCGGTCCCCTTCTCGCCGCGCACCAGGACCCCGCCGATCGCCGGGGAGACGGCGTTGAGCAGCAACGCGAGCCGCATGTCGGCCATGCCGAGCACGGCGCTGAACGGATACGTCACTGGGCCCCCTCGCAAACCGGCTCACTCCTCGCGCTCATGCCCGGTCCTCCAGGTCACCCTCGCTGGCCAGGTACTCGTCGCGCAGGCGGTCCAGGGTGGCCGGCTCGGGCTTGGCCCACAGCCCCCGGTCGGCGGCCTCCAACAGCCGCTCGGTGATGCCGCGCAGCGCCCACGGGTTGGACCGCGCCAGGAACTCCCGGGTGGTGTCGTCGAACAGGTACGCGGCGGCCAGGTGCTCGTACATCCAGTCGTCCACCACGCCGGCGGTAGCGTCGTAGCCGAACAGGTAGTCCACCGTGGCGGCCAGCTCGAACGCGCCCTTGTAGCCGTGCCGGCGCATCGCGGCGATCCACTTCGGGTTGACCACCCGGGCCCGGAACACCCGCCGGGTCTCCTCGCCCAGCGTGCGGGTGCGCACGTCGTGCGGCATGGCCGAGTCACCCACGTACGCGGCCGGGGACGTGCCGGTGAGGTGGCGGACCATCGCCACCATCCCGCCGTGGTACTGGAAGTAGTCGTCGGAGTCGACGATGTCGTGCTCGCGGGTGTCCTGGTTCTTCACCGCCACCGCGATCCGGGCGAACGAGCGTTCCATGTCGGCGCGCGCCTCCCGCCCGTCCAGGCCCCGGCCGTACGCGTAGCCACCCCAGACCGCGTACACCTCGGCCAGGTCGGCGTCGCTGCGCCACGTCCGGGCGTCGATCAGCGGCAGCAGGCCCGCGCCGTACGCGCCGGGTTTGGAGCCGAAGATGCGGGCGGTGGCCCGCCGCTCGTCGCCGTGCTCGGCCACGTCGGCGGTGACGTGCGCCCGCAGGTAGTTCTCCTCGTCCGGCTCGTCGAGGGCGGCGACCTGCCGGACGGCGTCGTCGAGCAGCGCCACCACGTGCGGGAACGCGTCGCGGAAGAAGCCGGAGATCCGCACGGTGACGTCGACGCGGGGTCGACCCAGCTCGGCGGTCGGCACGACCTCGACGCCGGTGACCCGCCGGGACCGCTCGTCCCACACCGGCCGGCAGCCCAGCAGCGCGAGCACCTCGGCGATGTCGTCGCCCTGGGTGCGCATCGCGCTGGTGCCCCAGACGGTCAACCCCACCGAGCGGGGGTACGCGCCGGTGTCGGCGAGGTGCCGGGCCAGCAGCGAGTCGGCCAGGGCCACGCCGACGTCCCAGGCGTTGCGGCTGGGAATGGCCTTGGGGTCGACGGAGTAGAAGTTCCGGCCGGTGGGCAGCACGTTGACCAGGCCCCGGGTGGGTGAGCCGGACGGGCCGGGCGGCACGAACCGACCGTCGAGCGCGCCGAGGGTGTTGCGCAGCTCGTCGGTGGTGCGCTCCAGCCGGGGCACCAGCTCGGTCGCGGCGAAGCGCAGTACCTGGGCGGCGTCCGGGATCGGCTGGCCGGTCACCTCGGCGACGACCGCCTCGGCCGTCTCGGCGGTCCAGCCCAGGGTCTCCATGCCGATGACCAGCCGCCGGGCGAGGGCTTCGATCAGGTCGATGGCATCTGCGGCGGTGCCGGCCGGCCCGTCCACCGCGTCGGTCAACGCGGCCGGCAGGGCGATCCGCTGGCCCGGCGTCGCGAGCAGCGCCTGTTCGTCGAGGCCGTACGCAGCGGCGAGGGCCTGCCGCAGGCCGGGCAGGGCCTGGGCGCCGCCCCAGATCTGCGGGGCGCGCAGCACCGCGAGGACCAGGTTGACGCGGGGCTCTCCGGTGGGCGCGTCGGCGAGGATGTGCAGGCCGTCGCGGATCTGCACGTCCTTGACCTCGCACAGGTAGCCGTCGAGGTGCAGCACGAAATCGTCGAAGTCGTCCGCGTCGGGCATCGCCTCGGTGTGCAGGTCGTGGTGCAGCTCGGCGGCGCGGACCAGGTCCCAGATCTGCGCCCGCACGGTCGGCACCTTGGCCGGGTCGAGCGCCTGCACGGTGGCGTACTCGTCGAGCAGTTGCTCCAGTTTGGCCAGGTCGCCGTAGGTCTCGGCGCGGGCCATCGGCGGCACCAGGTGGTCGACGACCACGGCGTGTGCCCGTCGCTTGGCCTGGGTGCCCTCGCCGGGGTCGTTGACGATAAACGGGTAGACCAGCGGCAGGTCCGCGAGGACCGCGTCGGGCGCGCAGTCGGCGGCCAGGCCGAGCCCCTTGCCGGGCAGCCACTCCAGGGTGCCGTGCTTGCCCAGGTGCACCACGGCGTCCGCGCCGAAGCCGCCGTCCGCGACCGGCGCGGCGAGCCAGCGGTACGCGGCCAGGTAGTGGTGGCTCGGCGGCAGGTCCGGGTCGTGGTAGATGGCGATCGGGTTCTCCCCGAAACCACGCGGCGGCTGGATCAGCAGCGCCACGTTGCCGAAGCGCAGTCCGGCCAGCACGATGTCCCCGCCGTCGGTGTACAGCTCGCCGGGCGGCTCGCCCCAGTGCTGCCGCATCCGCTCACGCAGCTCGACCGGGACCCCCTCGAACCAGCGCCGGTACGTCTGCCCCGGTATCCGGGCCTCGGCGGCGGCCAACTGCTCCGGGGTGAGCCACTCCACGTCGTGCCCGCCGGCGGCGATCAGCGCGTGGATCAGCGCGTCACCGTCCGTGGGCGGCGGCGTGCCCCCGAGGTCGTAGCCCGCCTCGGCGAGCGCGGCGAACAGCCGGACCGCCGAGGCCGGGGTGTCCAACCCGACGGCGTTGCCGACCCGCGAGTGCTTGGTGGGGTACGAGCTGAGCACCACGGCGATCCGCTTGTCGGCGTTCGGCACGTCGCGCAGCCGGGCGTGCCGCACCGCGATGCCGGCGACGCGGGCGGCCCGCTCGGGGTCGGCGGCGTACACCGAGAGCCCGTCGGCGTCGACCTGCTTGAACGAGAACGGCACCGTGACGATCCGGCCGTCGAACTCGGGGATGGCCACCTGCATCGCCGCGTCCAGCGGGGACAGTCCGGCGTCGCTGCCGGCCCACTGCTCACGTGTGCTGGTGAGGCAGAGCGCCTGGATGACCGGCACGTCCAAGGCGGCGAGCGCGCCGACGTCCCAGGCGTCCTCGTCGCCGCCGGAGGAGGCGTCCGCGGCGACCGCGCCGCCGGCCGCGAGGACGGTGACCAGCAACGCGTCGCAGCGGGCGAACAGCCCGAGCGGGCCGGCGCCGGTGGTCAGCCCGCGCAGCGAGCCGCAGAAGATCGGCAGTGGGTTGCCGCCGGCCGCGCGGACCGCCTCGGCCAGCACGTCGACGAACGCGGTGTTGCCGGCCAGGGCGTGCGCCCGGTAGAAGACGATTCCGATGGTGGGCCGATCCGGTTCGGTGGGGTGCTCGCCGTGCACGCCGTACGCCGGGGTCGGCGTGGGCGGGGCGAATCCCTCACCGGTGAGCAGGACCGTGTCGGAGAGGAACCGGGCCAGCTCCCCCAGGTTGTCCGGGCCACCCTCGACCAGGTACGCGAGGGCCTGGGCGACCACCCCGGACGGCACGGTGGAGACCGCCATCAGCTCCGCGTCGGGCAGCGCCTCGCCGCCGAGGACGACCGTGGGCACGCCGCTGGCGAGCACGGCGGCGAGGCCGTCCGGCCACGCCTGCCGACCGCCGAGCAGGCGTACGACGGCGAGGTCGACCCCGTCGAGCAGGGCGGGCACCTCGTCGGCCGCCACCCGGGCGGGGTTGGCGAGCCGGTAGTCGGCGTCGCTGGCGCGGGCGGCCAGCAGGTCGGTGTCGGCGGTGGAGAGCAGCAGAATGCGCACGGCAGGCTCCGGACGGTAACGTCGGCGCGCTCGCGAAAGCGGTTCGGCGACGACGTGCGGGTGGGCGCGGGGTTCAGCGGGCACCGCGACCCGGACCGCTCACCGGCACGGGGCAGGCGGCAACGGGTGGCGTGGCGCGGAACTCAGCGGGAAACGACGCCCAAGCGAGCGGATGCCGGCGCGGTCGTGCGGCCGGGTCGGGTCGCGGCGGTGCGACCGCCGCTCGGGGTACGACGGTGCTCGTCGGTGCGCAAGACGCCATGCGTCATCGGGTCCTCCTCGGGTGTCCACGCCCTGGGGTACGTCCCGACGGCCGAAGTATCCTGGCTTCCGGATCGACGCTCTCCCCCGGCCTTCCAACCGCAGACACACGGCCGTGACTCGCGAGGGGGGATCACTCCCCGGTGACAGTGGCGGGACCGCGTCGGATTCGCACCGACTTCCTTGACTGCCGTCAGGCCGCGAATGCTGCCACACCCTCGCGCCGCCGGTCAACGCCGCCCCGACCCCGCCCGGGTGGGAGTGACGCACCGACGCTCCGGCGGGTGGCGCGGCGGCGGATCGGCGCACCGCGATGCCCCCCGGACCTGCACCCACCGTCCTTTGCTCTGCTTCCCCATAGGCGACACTGCGGCCCGCTGACTGTCGCGTATAGGGAAGCAGAGCAAAGGACGCTTCACACGCCCTGGCCAGCGCGATCGCTCAGCGTGGCGCCGCCCATCCGGGACGCTGGTCGGTCAGCCGGGCCCCGCGGGGACTCGGGGACGGTCTGACGCGGTGGGCTCAGCGGGCGTGGCGTTCCGGGTGTGCCCGATTCCACACCCGCATCCGCTCCGGGTAGCCGGTGCGGGCCGCCTCGTACAGCGGCACCGCGTGTTTGCGGGCGATGTCGCCCGCCGCACGGGGTGTGCCGGTGCGACGACGGATCCACTCCCCGTCGTGGGCGATCGCGACGACGGTGGTGTCGGTGGCTGTCGTCTCCGGTTCCAGGTAGAACTCCACGCCCCGCCGGCTGGTGACGAACGCCTCCAGCGCGGCAAGGTCCTCCCGGGTGGCCTCACGGTCCAGCTTCGTCGGCGTCGCCTCGGCGCTTCGAGACCGCCGGTTGAACCAGCCCATGCCCAGCCCCTCTCCTTCGACTCCGCTCCCAGTTGAGCACCGATTCCTGGCAATACGCTGCACGGCGGGTGGGAGAAATCTGACTCGTCCGGGGCGGAACCCGACGCGCGCGGGTGGTGTCATCAGTGCGAGTCCGACCGGAGGTTCCCCTGGACGACGACGTGCTCGTCAGCCGCGCCCGAACCGGTGACCTGGAGGCGTACGAGCTCCTGGTCGCCCGGCACACCGCGTCCGCGTACCGGACGGCGGTGCTGCTCGGCGCGGGTTCGGACTCCGAGGACGTCGTCCAGGAGGCGTTCGTGAAGGGCTACCGCAAGCTGTCCCGCTATCGGGGAGAGTCGTCCTTCCGCTCCTGGTTGCTCGCGATCGTCGCCAACGAGACCCGCAACCTGCACCGCTCCCGCACGCGCCGGGACGGCCTGGTCCTGCGGGCGGCGGCGAACCCCCCGCCCGAGGTCACCGAGGATGACGCCCTCGACGCCGTCCTGGCCGTCGAGCGTCGGGCCGCGCTGGTGGCGGCCCTGCGGCAACTGCCGGTACGCGACCGCGAAGTGATCGTCTGCCGGTTCTTCCTCGACCTCGGCGAGCAGGAGACGGGCGTCATGCTGGGCTGGCCCCGGGGAACGGTGAAGTCGCGTACCTCACGGGCACTGGCGAAGCTGCGCGCCCTGCTCGCCGACGAGGAGGTGCGTCATGGATGACCTCGCCCGGGACGACCTGGAAGCGGAGCTGCGTGACCTCGGCGACTGGCTGGTCACGCCCGCCACGCCGGACGTGACCGCACGGGTGCGCGACCGGCTCGTCGGGGACGTACGCGGGCGACGTCGGTGGCGCTCCCTGGCCGCGGCGGCGCTCGTTGCCCTGCTGGTCGCGGCGCTGCCGCCGACGCGTGCGGCCGTCGCCGACGCGGTCGGCGAGGTGCTGCGCTTCGCCGGCGTCGGCATCGTCACCTCGTCCAGGCCGTCGCCGCCCGAGGACGAGCCGTCACCCCTGCCGTCGCTGCGGATGGTGGGGCTCGACGAGGCGCGGCGGGCGGTGCGCTTCCCGATCCGTGTGCCGGCCGCGCTCGGTCCGCCGGAGCGGGTGTCGGTCGCCGACCCCGACGGCACCGGCGCGTACCGGGTCGCGACGCTGCTGTACGAGGGCGGCGCGGTGCGTCTCGACGCGTTCGACGGTCGCCTCGACCTGGCCTTCCACAAGCGGACCACCCGGCCGGGAGTGGAGTGGACGCAGGTCGAGGGCGACTTCGCCGTCTGGGTCGACGGCCCACACGTGCTGTCGTACGTCGACCGATCGGGACAGATCCGGCGAGAGACCGCGCGACTCGCCGCGTCGACCCTGATCTGGGAGCGGGCCGGCGTGAGCTACCGGCTGGAGGGCGCGCGCACCCAGGCCGAGGCGCTGGAGATCGCCGACTCGCTCCCCCGGTAGGACGTCAGAGAAATTCGCTGCGGTACGTCGAGGCCAGTTCCGCCGCGCGGCGGCGGCGTTCCACCAGTTCGTCGGGTGTCAACTGCGGTGGCGGCGCGTCCGCGCCCGCGACGACGTCACCGATCCGCATGAAGTACTCGTCCTGCCCGGCCGGGGTGCACATGCAGAGCATCCGGGCCGGCGCTCCCGAGACGTTGCGGAAGTTGTGCGGCGCGTTGGCCGGGATGTTGATCGTGGAGCCGGCCCGTACGGTGTGCTGCTCACCGCGGAAGGTGAACTCGATTTCGCCCTCCAGGATCGTGAACATCTCCTCGAAGTCGTGCCGGTGCGGCGGCGGCCCGCCGCCGTCGGGGACGCGCATGTCGATCAGGCAGTACCTGCCGTTGGTCTGCTCGCCCGTGATCAACATGCCGTAGGTGTTGCCGACCAGCGAGATGTACGTCGTACCAGGGTCGTCGGGGTCGGCGACGGTCAGCGAGCGGGACGGGTCATCGTCGGGGATCATCCTGGTTGCTCCTTCGGGGATCTCGGTGTTACAGCGACTCAACGATGCGGTCGGCGACGGCGCGTCGCGGGAAGGCCGCACGGGGTGGCTCAGACCGTGGGCGCGACGACGATGGTCTTGCCCGGCAACTCACCCTCGCCGGCCCGCGCGTGCAGGGCCGGCAGATCGGCCAGCGGCACCCGCTGGCCGACCTCGACGCGCAGCTCACCGGTGCCGACGCGGGCGACCAGGTCGGCGAGCTGATCGGCGTCGCTGCGCACGAACAGGTCGATGCCGCGCACGCCGCGCCCCTCGTCGGAGGGGGCGGGCATCCAGACGGTGGTGTTGACCAGGGCGCCACCGTCCCGGATCACGGTGACCAGCGCGGCCAACTGCTCCGGGGTGACCGGCGCGAGGTTGAGGACCAGGTCGACCGGCTGGGTCACCGCTTCGGTCACGTCGGTGGTGGTGTGGTCGATCACCTCGTCCGCGCCCGCGGTCCTGACCCGTTCGGCGCTGCGAGGGCTGGCCGTGGCGATGACCCGGGCGCCTACCTCCTTGGCCAGCTGCACGGCGTACCCGCCGACCGCTCCCCCGGCGCCGTTGATCAGCACCCGCTGGCCGGCGGTCAGCTTGCCGTGGTCGAACAGCGCCTGCCACGCGGTCAGGCCCACCAGCGGGAGCGCCGCCGCGTCGGCAAGCGGGATGTTCCCGGGCGCGCCGGTCAGGATCTCCGCCGGCGCGATCACGTACTCCGCGGACGCTCCGGTACCCGTCATCGGCAGGAAGCCGACGACCCGGTCGCCGACCGCGATGTCGTCGACGCCGTCACCGAGCGCGTCAACAGTGCCGGCGACGTCGAGGCCGGGAGTGTGCGGCAGCTCGACCGGGATCGGGCCCTGCATGAAGCCGGCCCGGATGTTGCCGTCGACACCGTTGAACGACGTCGCGGCGACCCGGATCCGGACCTGACCGGCACCGGGGGTGGGCAGCTCGACATCCTCGTAGCGCAGGACCTCGGGACCGCCGAACTCGTGAAAACGCACTGCCTTCATTGCTGGACCTGCTTTCGTCGGGTGTCGCTGGGGACGTCACCCAATCTGGCCGGATCCGGCGCGATTAGCCTGGGCCGGCTTGGCCCACCCTGAGGATCGTCGGTTCGCCGGCGGCGTCGACGATCTCGGCGAGACGCGCCGCGTCGGCCGATCCGGGCGCCGCGGTGAGCATCAGCGCCGCCAAATCATCACCCGGGATGGCGAGCATGCTGCCAACGAGCGTGACCGGGCCGGCGTCCGGATGGATGAACGCGGCACTGCTCTCGTGGGCCGCCACCGGTCGTGGCACCCGCCACAGGTCGTCGAACCGGCGGCTCCGACTCCGTAGCTCGTCCACCAGCGCGGCGAGTGGCACGTCGGCGGGGTAGCGCAATTGCGCGCTCCGCAGCCGGGCGACCAGGACTGCCTCATGATCGGTCGCGTCGGCGGCGGACTGCTTGAAGCCGTCGAAGGGATCGCAGAACGACCGCCAGGCGATGTTCCACTCCCACGGGTCCCCGGTGAGCTGCCAGTGCTTCAGGGCCAGGAAGGCGCCGTTCACGGCGACCAGGTTCATCGCCGCGTCGGAGACGAACATCGGAGTGTCGGTGAACCGTTCGAGCAGCCGCATCGCACCCGGGCCGACCTCGGTCGGCACCTGCCCGTCCGCGGCGGCGTACCCGGCCAGCGCGCAGAGCCGCTCGTAATCGGCCCGCCCGGCGCGCAGGGCGCGGGCGATGGCGTTCACCACCCCGGCCGAAGGGTGGCTGCGCCCCTGCTCCAACCGGCGCACGTAGTCGGCGGACATCCCGGCCAGCTCGCCGAGCTCCTCCCGCCGCAACCCTTGGGTCCGTCGACGGCCTACCGGCAGGCCGACCTTCTCCGGAGCAGTGCTCTCCCGCAACTGGCGCAGGGCGGTGCCGAACTCGTGACGTTCCACGGCGCCAAGTGTGCCCGAAGAGGTGGTCGGCGCAGGTGGCGGCACCCCGGCCGAGGAACCCGCCCGGCCCGGGCGGTGTCTGACTGGTGCGGGACATCCGTATGAGAGGGGGCGCAATGATCACCTGGGGCAGTTTCGTGCTGGGGTCGGTACTGGTGGTGGCGGGCTGCTCGGTCGGGGAGCGGGCCACGCCGTCGGAGGCCGGCGCCCCCACCACGCCGACCGGCTGCGCGGGACACGTCGAGACGGGTTCACTGCCCGACTGGGCGGACGAGGGGTTCCACGGGGACACCCGTATGCCACACGTCTTCGGCGCACGGGGTGAGATCGTGGCGGTGCTGTTCGGCCACCCGCTGGCGCAGGTCCGACCGGACGCGTCGAGCAACAAGATCCTCTGGGTGGCCCGACCTGCGACGACCTCGCCGGACCCGGGCGAGTCGACCACGCTGAAGATCACCGCGACGCTGGACGGCACCGACACCAGGGTGGCGCACGAGGTCGCCGGCGGGCCGGGCCCGTCGATCATCGACCTGCCCGAGGCGGGGTGCTGGCATCTCGACCTGCGGTGGGCCGGGCGCACCGACACGATGGATCTCGTCTACGCCGAACGGAAGCCGTGAGGGCGGGGACAACCCTCCCGCCATATCCAACATATACCGCATGGGGGGACTTGCGGCAAGGCCCCCGTCGTGCCGCAGAATGGCCCGTCCAAGGCCATGACCTGCGGAAACGGGAGCCATGAGGATGAACGTGTCGTCGGCGGCGGCCAGTGTGTTCGACCTACCGGAGAACCTCGCGGCCAAGGCCGACCCGGCGCTCGTCGCCCGGGACGAGCAGCACTTCGCCGTGATCGCGGCGAGCCTCGAGCGATCCACCGCCGAGCTGTCCGACCGGCTCGACGCCGAGCGCCGGGCGCCCGCCGGCAAGGGTCGGCAGGCGGTCGTCCGGGACGAGGAGGTCCGACGGCTGACCGCCCGCCTGCGTGCGCTATCTCGTTTCGGTCTGGATCTGTGTCTCGGCCGCATGGTCCACGTTGACGACCCCGAGCCCGTCTACATCGGACGCTTTGGCCTCAGCGACGGCGATGGCCGCCGGCTGTTGCTCGACTGGCGCTCACCGGCCGCCGCGCCGTTCTTCGGAGCAACCCACGCCAACCCGATGGGCCTCGCGAGTCGACGCCGGTACCGCTGGACACTCGGCCGGATCAGCGACTACTGGGACGAGGTGTTCACCCCGGACGGGTTCGAGGGGCACGCCGCGCTGGACGACCAGTCGGCGTTCATCGCCAGCCTGGGCGGCAACCGGTCGGCCCGGATGCGCGACGTGCTCGGCACCATCCAGGCCGACCAGGACGCCATCATCCGGGCCGGGTCCCGTGGCGCGCTCGTCGTCGACGGCGGTCCGGGCACGGGCAAGACCGTCGTCGCCCTGCACCGCACCGCGTACCTGCTCTACTCCGACCCACGCCTGCGGCAGGGTCGCGGCGGGGTGCTGTTCGTCGGGCCGCACCAGCCCTACCTGGCGTACGTCGCCGACGTCCTGCCCAGCCTCGGCGAAGAGGACGTGCAGACCTGCACCCTGCGGGACCTCGTACCGCAGGGCGCCTCGGCCGTCGCCGAGAGCGACCCGGAGGTGGACCGCCTCAAGTCCTCGCTCGGCCTGGTACGGGCGATCGACGCGGCCGTCCGCTTCTACGAGGAGCCGCCCAGGACGGCGCTGACCGTCACGGCGGGCGACACCGATATCCGGCTGAGCGCCGACGACTGGGCCCAGGCGTTCGAGGCGCCCGGACCGGGCACCCCGCACAACGAGGCCCGTGACGAAATCTGGGACGAGCTGCTGAGCATCCTGCTCGGCAGGTACGACGGCGACGAACCCGAGGACCTCGTCCGCGCGTCGCTGCGGCGCGACGCGGACCTTCGTACGACGGTCAACCGCGCCTGGCCGCTGCTCGACGCGGCCGACATCGTCGCGGACCTGTGGTCGGTACCCGCCTATCTGCGCAGGTGCGCCCCCTGGCTCGGTCCCGACGACGTCCGCCGGCTCCAGCGCGCCGACGCCCGCGCGTGGACGGTGTCCGACCTGCCGCTGCTGGACGCGGCACGACAGCGGCTCGGCGATGCGGAGGCGTCGGGGCGTACCCGCCGCCGCGAGGCCACGATCGCCGCCGAACGGGCACGCATGGCGACGGTCGTCGACGAGCTGATCGAGGCGCACGCCTACGACGACGGCGAGGGCGTGCTGTCGAGTCTGCGCCAACTGGACCTGCAGGACGCGCTTGTCGACGAGGCCGTCCTGCCGGGCGTCGCCGCGGATCTGTTGGCCGGCCCGTTCGCGCACATCGTGGTGGACGAGGCGCAGGAGCTGACCGACGCGCAGTGGCAGATGCTGCTGTCGCGGTGCCCGTCGCGCAGCTTCACCATCGTCGGGGACCGGGCCCAGGCGCGGCACGGGTTCACCGGGTCGTGGCGGGAGCGGCTCGCCCGCGTCGGGCTCGACGAGGTGACCCTGACCTCGTTGACCGTCAACTACCGGACGCCCCGGGAGGTCATGGAGCAGGCCGAACCGGTCGTCCGGGCCGTCCTCCCGGACGCGAACGTGCCGACCTCGATCCGCGGCAACGGGATCCCCGTCACCCACGGATCGGTGCGCGACCGGGACGCGATCGTCGACGGCTGGCTCGCGGAGCACGCCGAGGGGATCGCCTGCGTCATCGGGGACCCCACGTTCCGGCCGGTGACGAATCGCGTCCGGTCGCTGACCCCGGAACTGTCCAAGGGGCTGGAGTTCGACCTGGTCGTCCTCGTCGATCCGGAGGCGTTCGGTGAGGGCGTCCAGGGGGCGGTCGACAGGTACGTCGCGATGACGCGCGCGACCCAGCGGCTCGTCGTGCTCACCGACTAGGCTGCCGGGCGTGCCGGACGACGTGCGGGAGGCGGCGGCGCACAACAACGCGCAATGGTGCGACGTGGTGTGCGCCAGCCACGGGCTGGTCGGCCGGATCGACGCCGACGCGTGGTCGGTGCCCCGCCGCTCCCCACCCTGGTATCCGGACGCGGTCACCCTGCGCCCCGGCGTCGACCCCGAAGCGCTGCTCGCGCGGATCGACGCCGGGGCCGGCGCGTCGGTGAAGGACAGCTTCGCCGACCTCGACCTGGCGGCGTACGGGTTCCGGGTCCTCTTCGACGCGCAGTGGATCCACCGCCCACCCACCGAGCCCCCGGACGGCCCGCCGCTCACTCCGGTCACCACCGGGCCCGGGCTGGCGGCCTGGGCGAGCGCGCACGGCGGTGGGGAGCTGTTCCGCCCGGCGCTGCTGGCCGACCCGCGAATCCGGGTGCTGGCCCACTACGACGAGAACGGCACGGTCAGCGGCGGTGCGGTGGTCAGCGGCGACGACCCGTGCGGCGTCTCCAACCTGTTAAGCACCACGGACGACCCGGACGAGATCTGGCGTGCGGTCGTCGTCACCCGCCCCGGCGTCACCCTGCTCGGCTACGAGTCCGCGCCCGACCTGCCCCCGGCCTGCCGAGCCGGCTTCCTCCCCATCGGCCCCCTGCGCGTCTGGCTCCGGTGACCATGAAGTTGTTGACGTGACACGCCGGCATCGCTGACAACAACTTCATGATCACCGGGACAAGGTTCGGTCAGCCCAGGCGGGTCAGGTCCTCCGGGGTCAGGTGGAGGGACGCGGCGGCGATGTTCTCCTCGAGGTGTGCGGGGTCGCCGGTGCCGGGGATGGCGAGGACGTGCGGGCCCTGGTGCAGGGTCCAGGCCAGGCGTACCTGCGAGGGGGTGACGCCGTGGTCGCGGGCGACCGCCTCGACGGCCGCGCCCGGCGCGGCGGTCGCTCCCGCCTCGCGGGACGTTCCGGCCAGCGCGAAGAACGGCACGTAGGCGATTCCCCGCTCGCCGCAGGCCCGGACGAAGGCGTCCTGTTCACGGTAGGCGTCCACGCCGTAGTTGTTCTGGACGCAGACCACGGGCGCGATGCCGGCCACCTCGTCCAGTTGCTCGGGCCGGACGTTGGACAGCCCGAGGTGCCGGATCAGCCCGGCGTCGCGCAGCTCGGCCAGGGCGCCGAACCGCTCGGCCAGCGGCACCGCCCCCGGCCCCCGGCCGAGCCGTAGGTTCACCACGTCGAGCTGGTCGCGGCCGAGACGACGCAGGTTCTCCTCGACCTGCGCGCGCAACTGGGCGGGAGTGACCGCCTCGCGGAACCCGTCCACCGGGTCGTACCCGAAGCCGACCTTGGTCACGATCACCAGATCCTCCGGGTACGGAGCGAGGGCGGCGTGGATCAGCTCGGTGGCGTACCGGGCGGGACCGGTGCCCACCCGCAGGGTTCCGCCGGGCGAGACGTAGAACGCGGCCGTGTCGATGTGGTTGACGCCCAGCTCGACGGCGCGGCGCAGCAGCGCGATCGCGCGCTCGCGGTCGGGGTTCGCGGTGATCCGCATCGAGCCGAAGCCCATCCGGCGCACCGTGCGGTCGCCCAGGGTCCAGGTGCCCGCCGCGGCGGCGGTGATCTCGTCGGTTGGCATCGGGCGACCGTAGCCAGCACGGGGGCGCGGCGCACTCGGCCGCGCGCCCGATACCGGTACGCCCTGATCCGGGCTAGTTTTGTTGTGCTGCCGACGACTGCTCGGCGACGGCCTCTTCGGACTCCCGCTCGGCGGCGCGCGGCGGGCGCAGCGCCGGCACCAGCGCCAACGTCGGCAGGAGCAGCAGCGGCACCACCAGCAGCGCCCGCAGGACGCCGACGTGGTCGCCGAGCAGCCCGAGCAGCGGCGGGCCACCCAGGAAGGCCGTGTAGCCGATCACGGCGACGACGCTGACCCGTACCGCCGCGTGCGCCTCCTCGTCGGCCGCCGCGCTCATGCCGACGGGGAAGCCGAGTGACGCGCCGATCCCCCACAGCGCGACGCCGACGATGGCCACCGGTCCCGAGCCGGCCAGCACGGCCAGCGTCGCGCCGGCGGCGGCGAGCAGGACGGTGCCGGTGAGGACCGGCACCCGCCCCCAACGGTCCAGCGCGACCGTGCCGGCGGTGCGACCGAGGGTCATGCCGACGACGAACACACCGAAGACCGCGGCACCGGCCGCCTCGCTCAGGTCCCGGCCGTCCACGAACGCGACCGCCAGCCAGTCGTTGGCGCTGCCCTCGGTGAAGGCCGCCACCAGCACGAACAGCCCGATCAGCAGGGTGCGCGGCTCGCGCCAGGCGGCGAGCTGGGCCCGCCGACGGCCAGCCGGGCTGGTGTCCGTCGGCCCGTTGGCCGCGTCCACGACGGGCTGGGGCAGGTACGCCCGGGACGCGAAGAAGGTGCCGACCAGGACCACCACGGCCACCACGGCGAGGTGCGCGCCCACCGGCACGTCCAGGCGGGCCGCCCCGGCGCCGACGCCCGCGCCGGCCACCGACCCGAGGCTCCAGGCCGCGTGGAAACGGGGCATCACGGTACGCCCCAACCGACGCTCCACGGCGGCGCCCTCGACGTTCATCGCCACGTCACACGCGCCGGAGCCGTAGCCGAAGGCGACCATGCCCAGCGCGACGACGGCGGCCGACCCGGCGACCGTCGCGCCCAACCCGGCCACGATCAGGCCCACCGCGACCAGCACGGTGGCGAGGGTCACCGTGCGGGCGGAGCCGAGGCGCTGGGCGAGCAGCCCGGACGTCGGCATGGCGAGCAGCGCGCCGACGCTCAACGCGAGCAACAGCAGCCCGAGGCGGCCGGCGGACAGGTCCAGCGCCTCCCGGACGGCCGGCACCCGGGAGAACCAGCTACCGACGGCCAGGCCGTTCAGGGTGAAGGTCAGGGCGACGCCGTTGCGGGCGAGCACGACGGCCCGCGCCGGCGCGGTGGCGTCCGGGGCGACGGCGGGACTGGTGGGGGCACTCACGGGGTGGTCCTCTTCCTGGGGGGTGATCTCCTGGCACGATCGCACACCTGAGAGCGCTACCACCACAAGCGGGCCCCGCCCCTTACCGCAAGCCCGCAGGTCGGGGGATGATGGCTGGCAGGCGCACGCCCGCGGGGGGCGGGCGTCGTCGGGGAGGACACGATGACGGCAGCGGCACAGCGGCCAGCCACCCTGGAGGACGTCGCCCGGGCCGCCGGAGTGTCCCGATCCACCGCCTCGCGGGTGATCGCCGGCACCGGGTTCGCCTCGCCGGCCGCCCGGGCACGGGTGGTGACGGCCGCCGACCAGCTCGGCTACGTGCCCAACCCGGCCGCGCGCGCACTGGTCCGCGGCGGCGGCGTACGGCTGGTGGTGGCCGCCCTGGGGGCCAGCGCGGCCGTGCTGGACGACCCGTACGTGGACCGCGTGGTCGGCTCGGCCGCCCGGGTGTGCGCGCCGGCCGGCGTCGGGGTGGCCCTGCACTGGCTGGCGCTGGGCGACCCGCGCGGCCTCGACCAGCTCGCCGCCGACCGCAGCGTGTGCGGGGTCGTGCTGGTCAACACCACCGAGGACCTGCTGGCGGCCGTACCCCGGGCGCTGCACGGCCGGATCGCCTCGATCGGCATCGGCTCGGCCACGGTGCCGTCGTTCGACGTCGACAACACCACCGGCGCGGGCGCGGTGTTACGCCACCTGTACGGGACGGGCCGCCGTCGGATCGCCATGGTGACCGGTCCGCGGTGGCTGCCGTGCGCGCAGCGGCCGGTGCGGGCGTACCGCCACCTGATGCGCGAGGCCGGCCTGCCGGAGCGGGTCGTGCGGGGGGACTTTACGGCGGCGCGGGGCCGGGAGGCGGCCGGCGAGGCGCTGCGGCGCTGGCCGGACGTCGACGCGATCTACGCGATCAGCGACGAGACGGCCCTCGGGGTGATCGCGGAGCTGCGCGAGGGCGGCGTCCGGGTGCCCGGTGACGTCGCGGTGGCCGGCTTCGACGACATCCCACTGGCCGGCATGACCGCGCCGGCGCTGACCACCGCCAGCCACCCGGTGGGCCGGATCGCCGCTGCGGCGGCCGCCGCCGTGCTGGCCGGTCGCCCCGGAGCGCCGGTGACGCTTTTCCCGTCCGACCTGGTGGCCCGGGACAGCGCCTGAGCGGCCGGCCGGTTAACCGGCGGCCGGCCGGGTAACCGCCTCGCACCTCTCGTCGACCGCGAGGAGTTGGTGGCCCGTGTCCGACCCCGCGCCGCCGAGCCGGGCGCCCGCGCAGGGTCACCGGCACGGCCGGTTGACCACACGCCCACACCCGCCGGTGGTGGCCGGGCCGAGCGGCATCGTGCCGCTGCCCGGCGGTGACGGTGGCCGGCCCGCGATGGCGTACGTGCCGGAGCCGGCCGCCGACGGGGCCGCGTACCGGCTGGTGGTGCTCCTGCACGGGGCGGGTGGCTCCGCCCGGCACGGCCTGGACCTGCTGCTTCCGGTCGCGGACGCGCACCACCTGCTGCTGATCGCCCCGCAGTCGTCGGCGACCAGTTGGGACCTGATCGCCGGTGGCCTCGGGGTGGACGTCGGGCACATCGACGCGTTGCTGGCCAGCGCGTTCGACGGCTACCCGGTACAGGGTGTGACGCTCGGCGGTTTCTCCGACGGCGCGTCGTACGCGCTCTCGCTGGGCCTGGCCAACGGCGACCTGGTCGACGCGGTGCTGGCCTTCTCCCCCGGCTTCGCCGCGCCGCCGGTCGTCCGTGGGCGACCACGGATCTTCGTCTCGCACGGGGTGGACGACCCGGTGCTGCCCGTCGACGTGTGCAGCCGCCGCTTCGTGCCGCACCTGCGCGGGATCGGCTACGACGTCACCTACGAGGAGTTCCCCGGCGGGCATGAGCTGCCCGCCGCAATCCGCGCGAGGGCCACCGGGTGGCTCACCGGTTAGGTTAGACGGCGGGCAGGCCGAGGGCCGCGTCCACGCGGGCCAGGACGGCGACGTCGTCGTCGGGGTGGACGCCCCGCAGCAGGTCGATCGCCGTCGCCCGGACCTGGCCGATGATCATGGCGAGGGGGAGGGTCTGGGTCGACCCGAAGAGCTGCCCCGCGGTACGGACCGCAGCCAGCGCCGCCTCGTCGGCCCGCAGGGCGTGCCGGTCGGCGGCCTCCTCCTGCCCGTCCAGGTCGGCGGCGAGCGCCGCGCCGGCCTCCCGGACCGCCTCCACCAGGCAGCGCAGCGCGTCGCCCAGTTCGGGCGGGGTGGGGGTCCCGAGTCGACTGAGCGTCACCCCCGCGCGGGCCAGCACCCGGACGTTGCGGACCACGTAGTCGATCTGCCGGACCGACTCGTCCACCGACCGCAACCGGCCGATGTGCCGGCGTCGGCGCACGTTGAGCCGCAGCGCCTCGCCGGCGGCCAGCACGCCGTCCCGCAGCCCGTCGACCCGGGCGTCCATGCCCCGGGCCCGCGCCAGGGCGGCCACCGCCGCCGGCTCGTCGCGCCCGTCCAACGCGTCGGCGATCTCGCCCAGCAGACCGGCCAGCTCGTCGAACGTGCGCCGCACCTCGGCGACGAGCGGCGCGAGCGGGTGCCGGGCGTCGACGAGGAGGCTGACGGCGAGCGCCACCGCGCCGCCGATCAGCGCGTCGACGAAGCGGAACGGCACCAGCGACCCGTCCGGCGGCGCGACCACCACCAGGTAGAGCGCGGAGACGGCGGCCTGCACGAGGGTGACGCCGGTGGCGCCGAAGGCGACCGCGAGCAGAACGGTGAGCAGAATGACCGTGCAGACCGTCCACGTGCTGCCGGGGCCCAGCGCCTGCACGACCAGGTCCGCGACGAGCACCCCGGCGGCCACCCCGAGCACGACCTCGACGGCCCGCCGGATGCGCTGCCCACGGGCCTGACCGAGGACGATCAGCGCGGCGGCCGGCGCGAAGAACGGCTGTGGATGCCCGAGCAGGCGGGTGGCGAGCAGCCAGGCCACGGTCGCCGCGACGGTCGCCTCCAGCACCGGCCGCCACCCCTGGCGCAACCGGTGGCCGGCGACCCGCAGGCCCGCGAACCACGCCATCGCCACCTCCCACCGGTCGACCGACGCGTTGTACGGCCGTCAGCGATCACCGGCGTCCGCCGGCTCGCTCCTTCCGCGATCGTCCACCATCGCGCGGCGCAGCCGCCGACCGGGCCGCCCGCCGACCGCCGTCGCGCGATCACCGGCCCCCGGTCACCTCCCGGTCAGGGCGCGCAGCAGCGTACGGACGGCGTCCGCGAGATCGGCGCGGCTGGCCGGGGTGCCCGGGGTCGGGGCGGTGAGCGCGCCCGTGCCGACCAGCCGGTCGAAGAGCAACCCGTCGACGTACGCGACGAACTGGTCGCCCTGCCGGTCCGGGTCGGTGGCGCCGGCGCGGGTCAGCAGGTCGCGGGACTGGACCCGGATGCCGGTGCCATGTCGCAGGATGCCGCGTAGTTCGGGGCGGTGCACCGCCTCCAGCAGGCAGGCGTAGCGGGCCAGGGTACGACTGCGTCCCACGCTCAGCCACCGGTCGAGCACCTCGGCCACCCCGGCGGCCAGCTGGTCGAGGTCGTCGCCGTCCAGGCGCGGACCGGGTTGCGGGGCAGGCGGCTCGGTCGGCAGGTCGTACGCGGCCAGGTCGACCCGGTCCCGCTCGACGAGGCGCTGCACCACCGCCTCGATCAGCGCCTGGCGGGTGCGCAGGTACGCCGATGTGGTGCCGGGCGGCAGCTCGGCGCGGGCGTCGACGGCCCGGTGGGTGAGCGCCCGCATGCCGCCATCGGCGATCAGTTCGATGGCCGCGTCGGTCAGCAGCGCGATCCGGTGGGCGCGGGCGTTCAACGGGGTTCCTCCTCTGCGCGGTGCGCAGGTAGTATCGCTCTTCTACAGGTGTAGAAAGGTGGTCGACATGAGCGACTCGCACGCCGTGGTGGTCGGCGGCGGCATCGGCGGGCTGAGCGCGGCGCTCGCCCTGCACCGGCGCGGCTGGCGGGTCACCGTGCTGGAACGCGCCCCGGAGCTGCGCGAGGTGGGCGCCGGCCTGACTCTGATGACCAACGCGCTACGCGCCCTGGACGCCCTCGGCCTCAGCTCGGCCCTGCGGTCCAACGCGCACGCCGAGGCCCCCGGTGGGGTCCGCGACCGACAGGGCCGGTGGCTGTCCCGCATGGACGCGGCAGAGATGGTCCGACAGCTCGGCACCAGCGCGCTCGGCGTCCACCGGGCCACCCTGCACCGCATCCTGCGCGAGGCGCTGCCCGCGTCGTCGCTGCACACCGGGGCCGAGGTCGAGCACGTCGACTCCGACCCCGACCGCGCGACGGTGCGCTACCGCGGGCCCGATGGCCCGCGAACCCTCCACGCCGACCTGGTGGTCGGCGCCGACGGCCTGCGCAGCCGGCTGCGCGCCCAGCTCTGGCCGGAGATTCCCGCCCCGGTGTACGCGGGCTCGACGGCCTGGCGGGCCGCCATCGCGTTCCCGGAACCGATCCCGACGGCGATCACCTGGGGCCCGGCCGCCGAGTTCGGCATGGTGCCGATCGGCGACGGCTGGCTCTACTGGTACGCGGCCCGCAACGCCCCGCCCGGCGGCCACGCCCCGGACGAGCTGGCGGCGGTTCGGGAGCACTTCGGCACATGGCACGACCCCATCCCCGCGCTGTTGGCGGCGACCCCGCCCGAGGCGGTGCTGCGCAACGACATCCACCACCTGGCCACACCGCTGCCGTCCTACGTGCGGGGCCGGGTGGCGCTGCTCGGCGACGCGGCCCACGCGATGACGCCGAACCTCGGGCAGGGCGCCGGCCAGGCCATCGAGGACGCGGTGGTGCTCGGCGCGGCCTGCGCCGGGGGCGCGCAGGGGTTGCCGGCCGCCCTGGCGGCGTACGACGAGCAGCGTCGCCCGCGCACCCAGGCCATCGCCCGCGCGTCCCTGCGCGCCGGGAGGTACGGCCAGCAACTGCGGAACCCTCTGGCCCTCGCGGCCCGTACCGCCGCGCTGCGCCTCGTCCCGGCCAGCGTCACGCTGCGGAGCATGACCTGGTGCGTCGACTGGCGACCGCCGCAGGGCTGAGTCGCCCGTCAGTACGGCCGGCGGCGCAAAGCTTCAGTCTATTCTTCGGGACCGCTCGCTGCCTCGGCCAAATACGACAGTGCGCCGGTACAATCGGCGACTACCTAGTGACCGATCGCTGACTGCTCGTGGTGAATTGGATCACACACACTGAGCGCATGAACAGGAGCGTCAACCGCGGTAGGGCACTCCGCATCGCGGTGTGCCTCCTTCTTCTCGCCGCGTTGAGCGGCTGCATGCAACTCAACATGGGACTCACCGTGAACGCCGACGACACGGTCGACGGGCAGTTGCTGCTGACCGCCCAGAAGTCGGTGCTGAGCTCCCAGAACAAGAACATTCCGGCCGCCTTCGCCGAGCTGCGGAAGAACATTCCGGCGCTGCCTCCCGGCGAGGAGACGGGCTACGAGGACAGCAAGCTCTTCGGCGCACAGATCAATTACCGCAAGGCGCCGCTGGCGGGCTTCGACAGCGAGAGCGTCAAACTGGTCCGGGACGGCGACTTCTACCGTTTCACGCTACCGCTGGACCCGAAGAAATACGGCGGGAAAGCCACCCAGCAGAATCCTCAACAGCAGCAGGCCTTCCTCAAGCTGATGTCGTTCGAGATCTCGGTGACCTTTCCCGGACGGGTGATCGACACCAATGGCACCGTCAACGGTCGATCGGTCACCTGGAAGGTCGACTCCAACCAGGACAAGCCCGTGGAATTGCGCGCCGTCGCCGAGGCGCCGCCGCGCCCCTCGGCCTCGCCGGCAGCCGCCGAGACCGACTCGGGTGGTTTCCCGTGGCTGCTGGTCGTCGGCGGCGTACTCCTGCTGCTCGTCCTCACCGCTGTGGCCGTACTCCTGTTGCGTCGCCGTCGCTCGACGGCGCCGGCGGCAGCCGGTCCGACCGCGACCGACCCGACCACGCCCGGCCCGACCCCGCCGGGGCCGCCCGCCGGCGCGCCCGGGCCCGGCTGACGCATCCGGTGGCCGGCCTCCGCCGGCCGCGTCCCCGCTCCGGCCGCCCCGCCACGACGGCGACCGGCGTCGGCGCTCCCCGCGCGGGAACGCCGGCCTCACCACCACCACATCCCGGTCGCACCACTGCAGAAAAGGGGGGATCGCCGTGAACGATCTCTTCACCTGGGCAGCCCTGGGCAGTCTCGCCGGAGCGAGCGCCGCCACCCTGCTGGCCACCAACGTCATCGGCGGGTTGATCGGTCCGAGCGGCGACAAGCTCCGCAAGTGGATCGCCATCGCCATCGCCCTGCTGCTGTCCTACCTCTCGGCGGCGTTCGCCGACGAGGTCGGCGGCGAGAAGTGGGTCATCGCGTTCTTCAACGCGCTGGTCATCTTCTCCGCCGCGCTCGGCGTCAACCAGTTCCCGCCCGGCAACCGGCAGGCCACCCCCACCCAGCTCGCGAGCGGTCGCGAGCCCCGCGTCTTCCGCTCCTGGGTCTGAGGGGGGTGTCGTCATGATCTTCGGAATCCTCAGCGCGGTGATCCAGATGGCTGCCGGCGCCGTCTTCGGCCTCCTGGCCGGCGGGCCGATCGGCCTGCTCGTCGGGGCCGTCGTGGGCCTGCTGGTCGGGGCCGTGTTCGGCTGGGCGGTCACCTCCGCCGGGGTGTACGCCCCGGACGCGCGCGGCATCGTCCTCTTCGTCGTCGACCACACGTGGAGCCTGCTCAACACGGTGGTCGGAGCCATCTACCTGGTCGTGCACCTCGTCTTCGGGCACTCGTTGGACCGGCCCACGTCGGCCGCCAGCGGCCGGGTCTGCGTGGTGCAGGGGGTCTCCCCGCGCTACGCCACCACCATCGGCACCGTCTGCGCGGGATCCAACTCCGGCATCCAACGCCACGAGGACGTGCACATCTTCCAGGCGCGACTGCTCGGACCGCTGTACATCCCGCTGGTGCTGGCGAACTACGCGCTCTTCACGATCGCGCCGATCTGGCTGCTCTACCACGACCACACCAACGCGCCGATCAACCGGTTCACCCGCTACTTCGAGATCGGCGTCTACCCGCACGTGTGGAACGAGGCCATCGCGTACCGCATCCAGGGGACGCCGCCGCGATGACCGTCGACGGGCGCGGACCGATCGAGACGGCCACCGCCGAGCTGGCCGAATGGCTGACCAGCGCGGCGGGGGAACCCGTCCCGATCGGTCCACCCCGCGCGGGCGGCGACGCCGACGGGCTGACCCTGTGGCCCCTCGAACTGCGCCCGGCCCAGCAGACCCGCTCCAGCGGCGCGGTCCGCGAGCCGTTCCGGTTCACGGTCCGCTACCTGCTCAGCGTGGCCGGTCCGGCCGGGCTCGCCGTCCTGGACCGGGTGCTCGCCGCCACGACCCGGGACGGCCGCTACCCGGTGGTACTGGACGCCGGAGCGGCGGCGCTGTGGCACGCGCTGGACGCCGCGCCCCGCCCGGCGCTGCTGATCGACGTACCGGCTCAGGTGGACCACCCGACACCGGCCGCGCCCCCGGTCCTGCAGCCGCTGCGGCTGCGTCAGGTCACGGTGCGCGCGCTCGCCGGCCGGGTCGTCGGCCCGCAGGACCAGCCCCTCGCCGCCATGCGCGTCGAGGTGCCGGGCACGACGTCCGCGACCCGCACCGGGCCCGACGGCCGGTTCCAGATCGCCGGGGTCCCGCACGACCCCGAACACCCCCGCCCGGTACGGCTGCGGCTGAGCGGTCGCGGGCTCGTGCTCACCGCCGACGTGGACGCGGACGACGACGACATCGTCATCGTCTGCGCTCCACCGACCCACTGACGCCCACCCCGCACAGGAGGACCGATGCCCAGCTACTTCTCCCCCGGCATCTACGTCGAGGAGGTCCCCAGCGGCGCCCGACCGATCGGCCCGGTGAGCACCAGCATCGCCGCGTTCGTCGGCGTCGCCCCGAACCGCGACGCCCACCTGGGCAAGGCCGTACCGGTCAACAACTGGACCGAGTTCCTGCGGCTCTTCGCCGACGGCGACCAGGTCGAGAGCACCCCCCTCGCGCGGGCCGTCTTCGGTTTCCTGGACAACGGGGGCGCGCGCTGCTGGGTGGTCAACGTCGGCGACGGTGGCGCCATCACCGGCACCGGCAAGCAACGCGGCGGCCTGCAACTGCTGGAGGCCGTCGACGAGATCTCCATCATCGCCGCGCCGGGCTTCTCCGACCCGGTGTCCCACGACGCGCTGATCAGCATGGCCGAGCGGACCCGCACCATGGTGGCGATCTGCGACCCGGCCCCGGACATCGACGACATCTCCGCGCTGACCCGGGTCGCCACCCCGTCCTCCGGCAAGCCGCCGAAACCCGCCGAGGGTGGCGGCCCTGCCGCTGGTCCGGGCGGCGGGGAGGGGCCGCCCGCGTACCGGCCCCGGCAGTCCGAGTTCGCCGCGTTCTACTACCCGTACCTACAGGTCCGTGACCCGATCACCGGAGAGCTGGAACTGACGCCGCCGAGCGGGCACCTGGCCGGCATCTGGGCCCGCACCGACGCTCTGCGCGGCGTGCACAAGGCGCCGGCCAACGAACCGGTCCGGGGCGCCGTCGACCTCGGCTACCGGGTCACCCGCCCCGAGCACGACGTGCTCAACCCCAAGGGCGTCAACGTGATCCGCTACTTCGCCGGCGAGGGCATCCGCGTCTGGGGCGCCCGTACGCTCGCCGCCGAGGCCAGCGAGTGGCGCTACCTCAACGTCCGGCGACTCAGCATCGCCATCGAACAGGCCATCGCCAACGGCACCCGGTGGATGGTCTTCGAACCGAACGACTTCACCCTCTGGCGCTCGATCCGGCGCGACATCGGGGCGTTCCTCACCCGGGTGTGGCGCGACGGCGCGCTGCTGGGGCGCAGCCCCGAGGAGGCGTTCTTCGTCAAGTGCGACGAGGAGACCAACCCGCCGGACGTCCGCGACGCCGGCATGGTGATCGCCCACATCGGCATTGCCGTCGTCAAGCCCGCCGAATTCGTGGTGTTCAAGCTCAGCCAGTGGGCCGGCGGCACCGAGACCGAGACGATCGGAGGCTGACATGGCCACTCCCGCCACCCCGCAGCCCGGCGCGCCCGTCGACCCGTACCGGGCCTACAACTTCCGGCTGCTCATCAACGGAGTCACCAACGGCCACTTCACCGAGATGAGCGGACTGGAGGTGAACATCCCCGGGCAGCCGTACCGGGAGCACGGCCCCGGACCGACGCGGATGGTCCCCGGCCAGGCCGAGTACGAGCCGGTGACACTGCACTTCGGCCTCACCGCGTCCCGTGAGCTGTGGGACTGGGTGAACGCCACCGCCAAGGGCACCCTCAACCGCCGCAACGTGTCGGTGGTGCTGCTCGACGCGGCGGGCACCGCCGAGGTGCTGCGCTGGAACCTGATCGACGCGTGGCCCACCCGGTGGCGCGGAGCGCACCTCAACACGGTGAGCCACGAGATCGCCATCGCGTCGCTGACGCTGCGCTACGAGGGCCTCGAACTGGAGGCCGGCGGTGCAGCCGCGCCGACGCCCGCGTAGCTGGCTGGCCGGTCGCCTCCGCTCGGTGGCCGGCGCGGTGCAGCGCCTCGCCGGACGCGTCGACAACCCGACCGCCGAGCCGGAACGTCCGGCGGAGCCGTCGCGTCGTCTCGGCGAGCCGCCGCAGCACTGGGTGGACCTGGTCGCCGCGCACGCCCCCGGCCTGCTCCGTGAGCTGGACGTCGACGTCGACCAGGCCGCGCCGACGCGGGACGAGACTCCGCCGAGCGCGGCGCCGTCGCGGCGGCCGGACCGCTCGGGCGAACCGGCGTCCCCTCCGGTCGCCGGTCGGACCGACCGGCCGGTCGCCGCCGCCCTCGGCGACCCGCACCCGCGCGCCCGACCGGGCGGCGCTGGTGATCACGTCCGCCCTGGTCTCGAGGCGGGCGGTCCCGGACACCCGGACGGCGGGTCCGAACGACGGCTCCCGATCATTCGACCAGCGATCCCGCATGGCTCGACGTCGTCGAGCGGGACGGCCCGGTCCGACGGCTCCGCGTCGGCGGACGGGCGTGACAGCGCGGCGAGCGTCGGCGGTCCGTTCCGAGCGCCCGCTGTCGCCCACCCCGGGGAGGCGGTCGCCACCCCCCGCACCACGCCACATCTGCCTCCCGCACCGGTGCCACCCGGCGAGAGCGTGCAAGGTCTCGGCACCGCCAGAAGCCCCTTCTCTCGACGATCCGCGCTGGACGCCACGACGTCGCGGCACGGACGCGGCGGCGGGAGGGCGGGCGGACCGTCCTGGCCCGCTCTGCCGGACGAGCCGGCTGGGCCGGCCCGGCTCGGAGAGCACCCCACCGACCGGCACGCCCGGCCGCACGCCGGCCACCATCCCGAACAGCACAGCGACCGGCTCCCCGACCAACGGGCCGGGCGGCTCGGAGAGCACCACCGGGAGCCAGTTGCCGACCACCACCTCGGCGGACGCTCCCGGCAGTTGCCCGAGCACCGCGCGAGCCCGCTCCCCGACCAGCGACCAACGGGCCGGTACGGGGGGCCCGACCAGCACCACGCACCGCGCCACGGCGAGCGCACCCGGCCGGACCGCGACCAGCGCGCCGACAACCGGTACGCCGGTGTGCGGCGCGGCGGCGAGGTCGGGCGGTGGGACGCTCGACCGGGGTACGGGACGGGCACCGCCGAGGTCGACGGCACCGGGCCCTGGCCGGTGAGCGCGCCGTTCCCGTCGGCGGCCGTCGGGCCCGGCGTGGACCCGTGGCCGGCTCTCCCGGATGACGGACCGCTGTGGACGGTGCCCGGCACGGCGCTCGACGCGGGCCACGAGCGCCGGCTCGACCGGGAGCAGGCGGGCGGCTGATGGAACGCGTCGCCTTCCTCATCGACTCCACCGGGGAGCGGGTGGACTGTCTGCTCAATCCGGAGACCGTGCAGGTGACCCGGCTCGCCGGCGTACGCCCTCGGGGTGCGGGCGGCGCGCAGCTCACCGGTTCCGGTCTGGCCGACGACCCGCTGGTCTTCACCGGCGGTGGCCGTACGGAGTTGGTGCTGGATCTGCTCTTCGACGTCGACTTCGTCCAGGCGCAGGTGCGCCCCACCGACGTACGGATGCTGACCCGACCGTTGTGGATGCTGGCGGAGAACTCCGACGTCGAGCATGGCTGGCTGCGTCCGCCGCTGGTCCGGCTGGTCTGGGGTAAGACGTGGAACGTGCCGGGCGTGATCGTGGCGGTGGCCGAGCGGTTCGACGCGTTCACCGGTACGGGCTCGCCCCGGCGCTCCTGGCTGCGACTGAAGTTGGTCCGGACCGCCGAGAGCGCCGACCAGGCGCAGGCCGGCTTCGCCGAGGAGCTTGCCGCGGCGAGTACGCCGGTCGCCGCGCCGGGCAGCGCCGTGGTCGCGGCCGGCGACGGTGCCACCGAGCCGGGCCACGCCGGGGTCCGTTTCGACCTGCTGGCCAACGACGCGCTCGGCTCGCCGCTGCGGTGGCGGCTGCTGGCCGAACACAACCGGATCACCGACCCGCTCGCGGTGCCGGCCGGTACGACCCTCGCGGTGCCCCCGGTCGGCCCGGGCGGCTCCGCGCCGGAGTCGGCGCTCGGCGCGATGGCACGGGCCGGCGGGTCGTTCGTGGACGCCTCGATCGCCGCCGCCGCGAGCTGGGCCGCCTCGATCGCGGCCGCGACCGGGACCGGGTCGGCCGGAACGGCCGCCGCGAGCGGGACCGCGTCGGCTGGCGGCGCACCAGGCGCGGGGGGTGCGCCATGACCAGCGTCGCGCCCCGCGCGCTGACCGTCCTGCTCGACGGCGTCGAGCTGAACGCCGTGGCCCGCCAGCGGATCCGCTCGCTGCGGGTGGCCGCCCGGCTCGACCAGCCGACCCAGGCGGAACTGGTGCTCGCGACCTCCGCCGGCACTGCGGCGCTCGACCCCGCCGTGCGCCCCGGCTCGACCCTCGACGTACGGCTCGCCGACCACGCCGACGCGCTGTTCGTCGGGGAGGTGACCTGCGTGGAGGTCGAGTACGCCGCCGATGGCGCGGTCGTGCTGCGGCTGCGGGCGTACGACGCGCTGCACCGGCTGCGCAAGCGGCAGGACCTGCGGGTCTTCACCTCGGTGACGGCGGCGGAGCTGGCCCGGGACCTGTGCGGCGAGGTGGGGCTCAGCGTGGCGGCCGAGGACGACGGCCCTCGGCTGGAACGGTTGGTCCAGCACCGGCACAGTGATCTGGAGCTGCTCTGCGAGGTCGCTGGGCGGGCCGGGCTGCACCTGGCCGCCGACGGCGACGGCGTACGACTGGTGACCCTCGCCGGCTACGGCGAGCCGCTCCCGCTGACCCTCGGCGCGGGTGTGCACACCCTGCGGTTGTCCACCAACGCGGACCAGGCCAGCGGCGCGAGCGTCGTGTTGGGGTGGCACCCGCAGCGGGCCGAGCCGATCAGCCAGCGGGCCGACGAGGCGCGCTGCGGTCGGCCGGCCGGTGACCGCCCGGACCCGGCCGACGTGGGCGCCGATGGCGTCCGCACCGCCGTCGACCAGCCGGGACGCAGCGACGACGAGGTGGCCGCGCTGGCCCAGGCGCGACTGGACCTGCGCGCTGCCGCCCTGTCCACCGCCGAGGGGGTGGCCGAGGGTGATCCGGCGCTGCGGCCGGGCCGGCGGATCGCCCTGGCGGGGGTGCCCGACCCTCTCGCGGGGGCGTACGTGCTGACCGAGGTGGTGCACACCGTGGACGGCGAGGGGCACCTCACCCGGTTCTCGACCGTGCCGCCGGCCACGACGCCCACGGCGGTCGGCGGCGCGGTCGTCACGCTCGGCACCGTGACCGACGTGGCCGACCCGGACGGGTTGGGCCGGGTACGGCTGACCCTGCCCGCGTACGGGGACCTGGACGCCGGTTGGCTCGGCGTGCTCTGCCCGGGGGCGGGGCGCGGCAAGGGTCTGGTGGCGCTCCCCGATCCGGACGACACCGTGCTGGTGGTGCTGCCCGGCGGCGAGCCGGCCTCGGGCATCGTGCTGGGTTCGCTGTTCGGGGCCGTCGAGCCGTACGACGCGGGCATCGACGACGGTCGGGCCCGGCGCTGGACGCTGCGTACGGCCGGCGGACAGTCGATCGTCGTGGACGACGTCCAGCGCAGCCTGCGGCTCGGCACCGAGGGCGGCAGTTGGTTGGAGCTCACCCCCGACCTGGCCACCCTGCACGCGGCGACGGATCTGGTGATCTCCGCACCGGGCCGGGCCATGGTGGTCCGGGCCCGCAGCGTGGACTTCCTGCACGCCGAGGCGACCGAGGACCCGACCACCGCGGCGCGGCAGGCCCGTTCGCTCGCCCGCGCCCACCACGAAGGAGGCGGCTGATGCGTTGGATCCACCGCGACTCGGTGATCGCCTGTGACCACGACGGCCGGGTCGAGAACCAACCGTCGCAGCGGTGGGTGACCGTCACCGCCGTGCCGGTGCTGGTGGACGACGACCCGGAGGGTCGGAAGATCGTCGCCTGCCCGAACTACGGCCCGACCATCAAACCGTGCGCGAAGACGCGGACCGTCCGCGTCGGCTACAGCGACTGGATCCGCGTCGACGGACACCGGGTGGTGCTCTCGCACCTGGAGGGCTTCACCGACGGCACACCACCGGACGCGATCCACCACACCGTCCGCGACCCCCGCCAGCGCTTCCTGGGGGCGGACCGGTGAGGGCGTTCCGCTTCGTCGGGGCCGGCTTCGACGCCGGCCGGGGCGGCGGGTTGGCGCTCACCGCCGCCGGCGGGCTGGCCATGACCGAGGGCGACGAGAGCGTACGCCAGGCGCTGTTCCTGCTGTTGTCGACGACGCCCGGCGAGCGGCTGATGCGACCCGGGTACGGCTCCCGGCTGCACCGGCTGATCTTCGCGCCCAACGACGACACCACGGCCGGGCTGGCTATCCACTACGTGCGGCAGGCCATCGCCCGCTGGGAGCCCCGGGTCGAGGTCATCGACGTCGACGCCGGGCCCGACGTGGACGACGCGTGGCGGCTGGTGATCCGCCTCGACTACCGGGTGCGGGCCAGCCTCACGCCCGGCCAGTTGGTGTTCTCCGTGGATCTGCTCCCCGCCGACGACGAACCGGGAGAATCGTCATGACGCTGCCCGTGCCGCACCTGGACGACCGGGGGTTCCTCGATCTCGTCACCGAGGCCCGCGAGCGGATCCGCCAGTCCTGCCCCGGCTGGACCGACCTGTCGGCGCACGACCCGGGCATGGCGCTGGTGGAGGCGTTCGCGCACCTGACCGAGGTGATGATCTACCGGCTGAACCAGTTGCCGGAGAAGGCGTACGTGCAGTTCCTGAACCTGCTCGGGGTGGCGCGGCACGCGCCCACCGTGGCCTGGGCGGACGTGGTGTTCACCCGCGCCGGCGCCGACACCTCGGCGGTGCGGATCCCGGCCGGGCTGCGGGTCGCGGCGGCGCGTGGCGCGGATCCCCGGCCCGTCGTGTTCGTCACGACCGAGCCGGCGACGCTGCCGGCCGGCGAGTCCTCGGTGACCGTCCGGATGCACCACTGCGAGCCGGTGGACGCGGAGCTGCTGGGTCTCGGCAACGGCCAGCCGGGGCAGGTGCTGCGCGCGACCCGCGCTCCCCTGGCCCACACCGGGGAGCCGCTGGACCTGCTGCTCGGGGTGGAGGTGCCGACCGGCTCGGTGGAGCTGGGGGCGGCGGCCCGCGAGCACGAGGGCCGCACGTTCGAGATCTGGCAGCCGGTGGACAGCTTCGCCGGGCTCGGCCCGCAGGCCAAGGCGTACCTGGTGGACCGCTGCTCGGGCACCGTCACCTTCGCCCCGGCCCTGGACCTGCGGCCGCCCGCCGACGGCACCGCCGGGCCGACGCCGGTGGCGGCCGTGCCCCCGGCCGGGCGGCAGGTCCGCCTCTGGTACCGGGCCGGCGGCGGTCCGGCCGGCAACGTCGCCGCCGGCACGCTGACCACCCTGCGCGATCCACTGCCCGGGGTACGCGTCGACAACCCCACCCGGGCGGCCGGCGGCCGGGAGATGGAGGCGTTGGAGTCGGTGCTGCTGCGCGGCCCGTACGAGTTCTTCGCCCAGCAGCGCGCGGTCACCGCCCGCGATTTCGAGGTCCTCGCCACCAGCTCGGGCGCGGTGGCGCGGGCCCGCGCGTTCACCCGCTCGGCCGTCTACAGCTTCGCCCGCCCGGGTGAGGTCGAGGTGGTGCTGGTGCCGTACGTGCCGCCGGAGGCTCGACCGGGCGGCCGGCTGCCGGTGGCGGTGCTGCGCGAGTACGAGGTGCCCGAGGCCCGCCACCGCGTCGAGGCCGACCTGGAACAGCGCCGGATGGTCGGTATCCGCTCGCGGGCGAGCTGGGCCCGGTTCAAGGCGGTGTCGGTGCGGGCCCGGGTGGTGGTGCGGCGGGAGGAGGACGTGGACGCGGTCCGGCGGCGCATCCACGACCGGCTGCACCAGACGCTCAGCCCGCTGCCCACCGCGCTCAACCCGAGCGGGTGGCCGTTCGGCGAGCCGCTGCGGGCATCGAACGTGTACCGGTTGTTGGAGCAGGCCGAACCGGGCGTGCGGTACGTCGAGTCGGTGCGGTTCGTGGTCGACGAGGCGCCCGACGCCAACGTCCGCGCCCTCGCCGTCGACGCGTACCAGCCGCGCACCTGGTACGCCGGGCGTGGCCCGGTGTTGTTCCGCTCCAGCAACGCGGGTTCGGGCTGGGAGCCGGCCGGCCGGTTCGACGACGACGAGACGGTGCTGCGGGTCGCGCCCGCCCCCGCACCGGTGCGGCCCGGCATCGTGGCGCGTCCCGGCTCGGTGGCCGTGGTGACGGTGCGCGAGTCGGGTGGCTCCCGGGTACGACTGAGCACCGACCTGGGTGAGACGTGGTCGCTGCTGACCGACCTGGACTCGCGGATCTCCGACGTGGCGTGGCTGGACCGCGACGGCGCGGGAGCGCTGCTGGTGGCCACCGACACCGGGCTGTACGAGGTGTCGCTGCTGCCCGGCGCGGTGCCGTTGCAGATCCTCGTCGACCCTTCCGACGCCGACCGGGGCTTCTACGCGGTCCGCGCCTTCGTCTCCGAGCGCGGCGCGCCGGGCGTGGCGGTCGCGGCGCAGGCCAGCTTCGGGGTGTACCTGTCGACGGCCGGCGGCCGGCCGGGCAGCTTCACGCACGTCGGGCTCTCCAACGTGGACAACCGGGTCCTCGCGGTGCAGTACGACGGCCCGGCCACGCTGCTGTGGAGCGGCGCGGGCGAGCCGGACCCGAAGAAGCCCGGCCAGGGCTGTCACCGCACCCGGCTGTTCGAGTCCGACGTCAAGTGGCAGTCGGTGCAGGCCGGCTGGATCGGCGGTACCTGCCGGGATCTGGCGTTCGCCGGCCAGCAGGCGGTGGCCGCCACGCAGAGTGGCGGGGTGCTGCGGCTGGACACCCTGGCCGCCCAGCCGCAGTGGCAACCGGTCTCGGTCAACTGCGGGCTGCCGTTGCGCGACCGGACCCGGTTCGTGCCGGTCGACGCCGTCGCCGTGAGCGGCCCTCCCGCGGCGGCCGCCGGCGCGGGCGGTCCGACGGCCGCCGGCGCGGGCGGTCCGGCGGCGGACCGGCTGGTGCTGGCCTGCGGCGAGCGCGGCGTGTACCGCAGCGCCGACGCGGTCACCTGGACCGCCAGCGCCAACCAGGCCACCGCCGACGTGGTGACCGTCCCGGACACGTGGCTGCTCTGCTCCGGCGAGCACGACATCGAGGTGGTGCGCCAGGATGCGACGCTCGGCGATTGAGCGGCTGCTGCCCGCCGCGTACCAGCGGGCATGCGTGCCGGGCAGCGTGCTCTGGGCGCTGCTGGACGTCATGGAGGGGCTGCACGCCCCGGACGAGGCGATCCTCGCCGAGGTGGACGCCCTGTTCGACCCGTACCGGGCCCCTGACGACATGGTCGTACGCCTGACCCGCTGGGTGGCGATGGACCACGTCGTGGCGTCGCACCGACCGGACGCGCCGCTGCCCCTGCCGGTCGGGCGGCTACGTGACCTGGTGGCCCACGGCGCGCTGCTGGCGCGGTGGCGCGGCACCCCGTACGGGATGCGACGGGCCCTGGAGGTGGCCACCGGGGTGAGCGGCTTCGCCATCGACGAGCCCGACGAGAGGCCCTTTCACATCGTGGTGCGGGTACCGGCGGCCGCCGCCGACCACCTCGCCGTGATCACCCGCATCGTCGAGGCGGAGAAGCCGGCGGCGACCACCGCCGAGGTCGTCCTCGCCGCCTCGCCCCCATCGGATCAGCCGACCGCCGCACCGTCCGCCTAAGGAGCCGTCATGACCACCGAATGGGCCGTCGTCGCCGCCGCGTCGCAGTTCACGCTGGACGCCGCCAACCACGGCGAGCTGACGTTCACCGTCTCCAACCCGGGCCTCGCGCCGGACACCGTCGTCTTCGACGTGGCGCCCGGCGAGGGCAGCCAGCGGGCCTGGTTCACCGTCACCGAGCCGCAGCGGGTGGTGCCCGGTCAGGGCTCGGTCTCGTTCCTGGTCCGCCTCGCGGTGCCGGCCGGCACCGCGCCCCGCCGCTACGACATGACCGGGTTCGCGTACTCGGCGAACACCGCGCCGGAGGAGAGCTCGCGCTCCAGCGGCCGGGTGACGTACGAGGTCCGGGCGGTCGCCGCGCCGAAGCGGACGCCGTGGCCGTGGATCGCCGCCGCCGCGGCGCTGGTGCTCGTGGTCGCGGGGGTGGTCGGCTACCTGCTGACCCGCTCCGACGGCCCACCGACGCCGGGCACGCCCCGGGTGGTGACGCTGGAGGCGGAGAGCCTGGTCGACGGCGCACGGGTGGACTCCCCGGCGAAGACCGCGGCGGGCATCGACGCGCAGCCGAACTGCTGCGACGTGACCTGGTCGGGCGACGCGCAACTGTTCTTCACGGGCCTGGCGCCCGGCGACCGGGTGAGCGTCACCGTCGAATTGCCGGCCGACGCCCTGTGGCGGTTCTCCACCACGCGCACCACGAGCTTCGACTACGCCAACACCATCTGGCAGGTCGACGGCGTGCAGCTCGGCAGCACCTTCTTCGGCTTCACCCCGACGGTGATCCTGCAGGACTTCACCGACGTGGGCACCGTCCGGTTGGCGGCGGGCCGGCACACGCTCACCCTGGTCGCCGTCGGCAAGACGCAGGGCTTCGACAGGTACTTCGCGGGCGTGGACCAGATCCGCTTCACCGAGGTGACCGGGGCGGTCGCGCGGCGATGAGCGGTCGGCAGAAGGTCGTCCTGGTGACGCTGGCGGTGCTGCTGGTGGCGTTCTTCGCGCTCGCCGTCGGCGTCGGCGGCGGCGAGCAGGGCCGCGCCAGCGATCGGCCGGGGATCGTGCAGCGGCTGGGCCGCCTGGCCGGCGCGAGCGGCACGATCGACCCGGCGACCGTGCGGGCCGACTGCGACCGTACCGGCGATGTGCTCACCTTCGTCGGCGGCTGCGCGGTACGGGTCGCCGACCCGGGCGAGCTGCGGACGTTGGTGCTGCGCAGTGGCCGCACGTTCGCGGTGAGCGCCCCGGCGCCCGGGGACGCCGACCTCACCGTGCGCTCGGAGGTCGAACCGGACGACGGCGGCGAGGCGGTCGCCCGGATCGCCGTCGACAGCGCGACCACGGTGCTGCTGGGCTGCCCGGGAGGTGTGGGATGCACGGTCACCGTCGCCGCCGAGTGACAGGTCCACCCGCCGGCGCGCTCCTCGACCGTACGGAGGCCCGCCATGGGTGACCTGCGCAAGCCGTTCCTGCTGCTCGCGCTGGTCGCGATCACGCTGGTGGTCCTCGTCGAGGTGGGATCGTCGCTGCTCACCGGAGGCGGCGACGCCACCGGCGCGCTGCTGGTCGGCGCGGCGGACCTCGGCGTGGAGGTGGACGCGGCCGGGGTCAGCGAACCCTCCGGACGGGGCACCAGCTACCTGGCGTTGATCGACGCGGTGGCGCTCTGGACCACCGGCCTGTTCTGCCTGAGCCTGGTGGTGCCCGAGCGGGTGCAGGGCCGCATCCAGGGCGTCGCGACGCTGATCTTCTCGATCCTGCTCATCCTGGGCTCGCTGATCCTACTGATCATCGCCTTCGTGGAGCTAATGATCATGGTGTCGCTGTTCCTGGCCGTGCCGTTCGGCACCCTGGCGTACCTGGCGCTGTGGGGCTTCTTCCCGGTCGGCGACGCGGCGGTGCTGCTCGGCCTGGCGCTGCTGCTCAAGCTCGTGTGGGCGGGGTTGTTGGTGCTGGCCCAGCCCCGGTTTCTGCAGAACAAGGGCCTCGTCCTGATTATCATCACCACCCTGCTGTGCACCGTCGTGCTGGAATTCCTGCACAATCTGGTGCCGGTGATCCTGGTGAGCATCCTCGACGACATCGGCGCGATCGTCTTCGCCATCATCGCCATCATCTGGGGCCTGATCCTCCTGATCGGCTCGATCCCGGCGATAGTCAAGGCCATCCGCGTCACCGCCGCCGCCGTCCCCGCCGCCCTACCCGGTCGATCATGAAATTGTTGTCACCGCGCTCGGCGTGTCGTGACAACAACTTCATGATCGACGCGCGCTGGCGAGGGTCGCGCATTGGTCGGGCGGCAGGGTGCCGTCGGCGATCCAGACCTGGTAGTTGCCGAGGCGGGTGGTGGCGGCGGGGACCTCCGCCGGTTGGTCGAAGGCGAAGGCCACGCACACGCCGGGGTACATGGCGGTCCGCACGAACCACCGGTCGCCGGGGCCGAGGCCCGCGAAGACCAGGGTGTACGCCTCACCGCCCGGGCCGGTGCCGGCCAGCGCCAGCCACGGGGTGGCGCTGCCGTTGACCGCCTCCTCCCCCACCGCCTCGGCGGTGAACACCGTCGCCTCTTCGTCGGCGACCGCCCGCCAGAAGAACCCGCCGTAGCCGGCCCCGCCGGGGCGACCGTTGGTGGCCGGGCTGCCCAGGCGCACGGACCTGTCGGGCGGGGCGGTGAGCGCGGAGTCCAGGTCGAGCCGCCAGACGTCCGGCGTCACCGCCGACGCGGCCAGCCGACGCCGCTCGGTGAGCAGCACCCGTCCGCGCGGATCGCGCCACTGGAGCTGATGGGCCAGCCGGTCGGCCGAGCGCCGCGTCCAGCCGGTGTGGACGATCCGCCCGTGGTCCTCGCGCCACGTGTAGCCGACGTCGCGCACGTAGGTGCGCCCGCCCCACAGGTTGACGCCGTCGACGTCCTGCACCGCGAGGGAGGCGCCCAGGTGCCAGACGTGGTCGGCGGGGAGCGCGTCGGTGACCACCGTGCCGCCGAGGGTGCGGACGGGGTGCAGGTACGGCCGGGGGCCGTGCCGCGCGTCCAGCGCGGGGTCGACGACGTACCGGGCCACCTCGGTCCCGCCGACCAGCAGCCGCGCGGGCTCCTCGACGACTGGAGCGGGGTCGGCGGCGGGATCGGCGGTCATGGCAGCTCCGGCTGGGCGGCGGCCGGTTCGCGGCTGCCGACGTCCGCTGCGAAGGCGCGCCCGACGTCCGTGGGTACCGGCATCCGGTTGGCGACGGCGTGCAGGGCCGCCAGGGTGTAGCCGGCGAGGATGGGCACGGCCACCGGTGTGACCAGGACGGCGAGCAGCCCCGCCAACGCCGTCACGCCCGTGAGGGCGGCCCACCGGGTGGGCGCGTCGAGGCAGGCGCGGGCGCTGGACCGGGCCGCCACCCGCCACCGCCCGCCCCCGTTACGGCCCGCCTCGACGACGACCAGCCCGGCGTACCCGGCCAGAGCGGCCGCGACCAGCCCGGTCACCGCCAGCGCCGGTGGGCCACCCGGTACCCGCCCGGCGGTCAACGCCGCCAGGTCGGCGGCGAGCAGCCCGAGCACGCAGAGCCCGAGCAGGCTGACCGGCACGCCGGGCAGCACCGAGCGGCCGAATCGGCGCAGGGTCGTACGCGCCGACGGCCAACCGCCGGTACGCGTCCAGTCGTGCACCGCCGCGCTGGCCGTGCCGGCCGCCGCGGCGGCGGTGAGCACCGGCGCCGCCGCGAGGGTCGCCAGGATGCCGAGCAGCGCCAGGTCGGCGGCGTCACGGGCGACGTCGCGCCAGTCCCGCCGTTCGGCGACGTCGACGGGTTCAGCCCTTGATGCCACTGGTGTTGATCCCCTCGACGAGCATCCGTTGGAACGCGACGAAGAACAGGAAGACCGGCAGCAGCGACAGCACCGACATGGCGAACATCGGCCCGACCGCGCTCTGACTCGTCGAGTCGATGAACAGCGTCAGCGCCACCGGCACCGTGTAGTCCTCGAGTTGGGACAGGAAGACCAGTTGGCGGAAGAAGTCGTTCCAGGTCCAGATGAACGAGAAGATCGCGGTGGTGACCAGCGCGGGTCGGCTCAGCGGCAGGATGATGTGCCGGAAGATCCCGTACGGGCCGGCGCCGTCGATCCGCGCCGCCTCGTCCAGCTCGCGCGGGACGCCGCGCATGAACTGCACCATGAGGAAGACGAAGAACGCCTCGGTGGCCAGGAACTGCGGGATGAGCAGCGGCAGGTAGGGCCACTCGCCACCGACCAGACCGAGGGTGCGGAACAGGATGTACTGCGGCACGATCAGCACGTGCTGGGGCAGCAGCAGTGTACCGATCATGACGGCGAACCAGAGGCCACGCAGCCGGAACCGCAGGCGGGCGAAGGCGTACGCGGCCAGCAGGCAGGAGAGCCCGTTGCCGACGACGGTGAGCAGGCTGACCAGCGCGCTGTTGAGGAAGAACCGGCCGAATCCGACGTCGAAGTTGGACCAGCCGGCGGTGTAGTTGCCCGGGGTGAACCGCTCGGGCAGCAGCCCGACGTTGTTGACGATCTCCTCCTGGGACTTCACGGAGGTGCCGACCATCCAGATCAGCGGGTAGAGCACCACGGCCACGATCACCACCAGGATCAGCAGCCGCAGTACGGGCCGACCGCCGGGGCGTCGTCCCGCTCCGGGCAGCGCCGCCGCCGTCGGAGTCGCCATCACCGGTCCTCTCCGTCGGAGTAGTGCACCCAGAACCGCCCGGTGCTGAAGAAGATCGCGGTGAGCACCGCGATGGCGAGCAGGAACACCCAGGCCATCGCCGAGGCGTAGCCCATCTCCAGGTCGGTGAAGCCGGTGATGTAGAGGTTCAGCGTGTACATCAGGGTCGAGTCGACCGGGCCGCCGGTGCCGTTGCTGAGCACGAACGCGGCGGTGAAGCCCTGGAAGCCGTTGATCGTCTCCAGCACCAGGTTGAAGAAGATCACCGGGGAGAGCATCGGCAGCGTGACGTCGCGGAACTGCCGGAACCGACCGGCGCCGTCGACGGACGCGGCCTCGTACAGCTCGGTGGGCACCTGCTTCAGCCCGGCCAGGAAGATCACCATCGGGGCGCCGAACTGCCAGATGGCCAGCACCATGAGCGTCTGCAGCGCCCAGTCCGGGTCGTTGACCCAGGGCCGGCCCTCGATGCCGACGAGGCTCAGCAGCGAGTTGAACGCCCCGTCCCGGTTGAACATGTTGACCCAGACGATGGCCAGCGCCACGCTGCCGCCGAGCAGCGACGGCAGGTAGAACAGGCCGCGGAACAGGCCGACGCCGCGCCACGCGCGGTTGAGCAGCAGCGCCACGCCGAGGGCGGCGGCCAGTTTCAGGGGTACGGCGACCAGCGCGAAGGTCAGGGTGACCCGCACCGCGTGCCAGTACGACGGGTCGGCGGTGAACATCCGCTCGTAGTTGGCCAGCCCCACCCAGTGGGCCTCGGAGAACGGGGTGAGGATGTCGTAGTTGGTGAAGCTCAGGTAGAGCGACAGCAGCATGGGAACGGCCGTGACACCCATCAGGCCGATGAGCCACGGCGACAGGAAGACGTACCCCGCCAGACCCTCGCGGTGCCGGATGCCGCCGGACCCACGCCGGGTGGGGTGGGTCCGGGCGGATCCGGGGCCGGGTCGGGTCGGGTCGGGCGCCGTGGTCAACGCCACGATCGGCTCCTCTCCTCGCCTCGTGGGGCGGGTCAGGCGATGGCGCCCTTGCAGGCCTCGAGGAACTGGGCGGCGGCCTGCGCGGGGGTGGCCCGGCCGTACTGGGCGCTCTCGGCGGCCTTGACCAGCTCGGACTTGACCGTGCTGTGTCCCTTGATGGGCACCTGTGGCGACTCGCCGAACTTCTGGGTCAGCTCCGCCTCGACGGCGATCGACTGCTTCATCGCGGGATCGGTGGTGCCGTCGCTGACCACCTGACGCAGGTCCAGGTTGGACGGCAGGCCCCGGTCGGTGCCGAGCAGGGTGACGGCCTCCCGGTCGTTGGCCAGGAAGTTGATCACATCGACCGCGACGTCCCTGTTCTTGCTGCCCTTGAACACCGACCAGTACATCGAGGCCCGGGCCCACTGCGCGCTCGGATCGCCGGGGTAGGCGATCACCCCCAGTTCGTCCTTGGTGTTCTTCTTCAGGTCCGGCATCTGGTTGGCCCAGACCCAGGACGTCGCCGACTTGCCGGTGACCACCAACTGTTTGGTGACGTCGCTGGAGTTGCCCTCGTGGATGACGTCGGCGGTCGGGGTGGCCTTACGGTCCCGCGCGCCCTTCCACAGGTCGAACCAGGCGGTCACGTCCTCGGCGGTGAAGCCCAGATCCTTGCCCTTGTAAAGGTCCTTGCCCTGCTGGCGCAGCCAGACCCAGAACGCCTTGTAGTCGGCGCTCGGATCCTGGGTGCCGGGAACCCCTGTCCTGGCGGACACCTCCTGGGCCCAGGCGATGTGCTGCTCCCAGCTCATCCCGGTGGTCGGCTCGGGCAGGTTGTGCTTCGCCAGCAGCGTCTTGTTGTAGACCAGACCCTGCGTGTTCTCCCCGGCGGCCAGGCCGGCGAGCTTGCCGTCGACGACGCCGTACTGCCACAGGCTCTTGGGGAACGTGGAGGTGTCCAGCTTGCCGGACTTCTGGTACGAGGTGAGGTCGAGCGTGGTGTTGCGGGCCGCGTACTCGGCGAGGTAGTTGTCGTCGATCTGGAACAGGTCGGGCGGGTTGCCGCCGGCGGTCAGCGTGGCGAGCTTGTCGAAGTAGCCCTGGTTCGCCTGCCAGGTCTTCTCGAAGGTCACGTTCGGATGCTTCTGGGTGTAGAGGGCGAGGGCGTCCTCGGTCAGCTTGGCCCGGGCGTCGCCGCCCCACCAGAAGATCGAGAGCTTGACGGGGGCGTTGGGCTCGGCGGCCTCGTCGTCGCCGCACGCGGCGGCGCCGAACAGCAGCGGAGCGGCGACCGTCGCGGCGAGCAGGCCGCGCAGCAGCCGCCGCCGGGGCAGCGGGGTATTTTGAGAACGCCCGACGGACGTGCTCGTGGTGGGGGACGTTGCGGGGTGCATGTGCGCTCACTCCTCGGCTTTAGGAGGCGACGGCATCACCCGAGGCCGCGGTCGGGATGCCCGGGCCCGCAGGGCAGTGCGGGTCCGGGCCATGGGAAGCGGCCCGGGGACGTGCCGGCCGGGCGTGCGGACCCGGCCCGGTCGAGTCGCGGATGACCAGGTCGGTCTGGAGCATTACCTGTGCGGTGGTACGCCGGACGCCGACCGCCGTGCCAGCACCGGGCCCCCGCGCGCCGCGCGGTGACTCGATGTCCTGTTGCAGCAGCATGTCGACGGCCGTCCGGCCGGCGGCCCCGGTGGGTGTGGCCACCGTCGTCAGTTTGGGTCGGGTGAGCCGGCTCAGGGCGATGTCGTCGACCCCGACGACGCTCACCTGCTGCGGCACCCGGACCCCGAGCGCGTCCAGCCCCTCGATGAGGCCGATCGCCATCAGGTCGTTGTAGGCGAGCACGGCGGTGACGCCGCTTCGTCGTACCTGCTCGGCCACGGCGGAGCCGCCGGTCTCGGTGGGAGCGTTGGGGCCGAGCACGGTCAACTCGCCGCCACCGGTCCGGACGGCCGTGGTGGCGGCGCGCCGCATCTCCCGGTTGGTCCACGAGCTGCGCGGCCCGCCGAGCAGGGCGATGTCGCGGTGACCGAGACCGATCAGGTGCTCGACGGCTGCCCGGGCACCCTGCCCGACGTCCATCAGCACGCACGGCAGGCCGGTCACCTGACGGTTCACCACGACCAGCGGCACCTCGCGGCTGAGCTGTTCGATCAGGCTGTTGCTCATCCGGGGGCTGCACAGCAGCACCCCGTCGACCTGCTTCGCGAGGGCGTGGACCAACTCCTCCTCGGCGGTCGGGTCCTCGTTGGTGTCGGCCACGAAGACGTGGTAGTCGCGATGGCGTGCCTGGCTCTCGGCCGCCTTGATCAGCGGTGGGAAGAACGGGTTCGCGATGTCGGCGATGATCAGCCCGATGTTGTGCGTACGCCCGGTGATGAGGGCGCGGGCGGCGCGGTTCGGCCGGTAGCCCAGGTCCTCCGCGCAGGCCAGCACCCGGACCCGGGTCTCGGGGTTGACGAGGTGCGGGGCGGAGAAGGTGCGGGACACGGTGGAGATGTGCACCCCGGAGGCGCGGGCGACGTCCCGGATGGTGACTGGCACGGCGGCCCCTTCGTCCGAGTGCGGCGGTGGTCACGCGGGTGCCGCCAATTAATGCAAACGGTTGCTCCACTGTCAACGGTCAATGTTTGCAGCTCTGTTGCAGCGAGACGCCCAACGGTGGCCTTCGAACCCGCAAAAAACCACAATTGCCGCCGATTGTGCCGCCGTCGTTGACGCCATCACATTGATCGTGGTTACTTCACTGCAAACCTTTGCAGGGTCCATCCGGAGGGCGATCGCATGTCACCGAGATCCGGCGGGCGGGTCCGCTACGCCGTCGTGGGCGCCGGCGCGCGAGCCGAGATGTTCGTCCGGGCCCTGGTGCTCGACCACGCCGACTCCACCGAACTGGTCGCCCTCGCCGACGTCAACCAGACCCGGATGGACGCGCACAACCGCTGGCTGGGCGAGCTGGGACATCATCCGGTGCCCACGTACAAGGCCGGCGAGTTCGCCTCCATGCTGGAGGCCGAACGCGTCGACGTCGTCCTCGTGACCAGCGTGGACGTCACCCACGACGAGTACGTGGTGGCCGCGCTGCGCGCCGGCCGGGACGTCGTCACCGAGAAGCCGATGACGGTCGACGCCCCACGCTGCCGGCGCATCCTGGACGCGGTGACCGAGACCGGCGGCCGCGTCACCGTCGCCTTCAACTACCGCTACAACCCGCTGCACGAGCAGGTGCGCCGACTGCTCGCCGACGGCGCGGTCGGCGAGATCGGCTCGGTGCACTTCGAGTGGCTGCTCGACGTGCGCCACGGCGCCGACTACTTCCGCCGCTGGCACCGCGACAAGGCCACCTCCGGCGGCCTGCTGGTGCACAAGGCCAGCCACCACTTCGACCTGGTCAACTGGTGGCTGGCCGCCACACCGGTCGAGGTGTACGCGGCCGGGCGACTCTTCTTCTACGGCGAGGACGGCCGCCGGCACGGCTACGCCCGCGACTACGACCGGGCGTACGGGGCCCCGGCCGCCGCCGACGACCCCTTCGCGCTGCGGCTCGACGCGCACCCCCGACTGCGCGAGCTGTACCTCGACGCCGAGGCCGAGGACGGCTACCAACGCGACCGCAACGTCTTCGCCCCCGGGGTGAGCATCGAGGACGACATGGCGGTGCTGGCCCGCTACTCCACCGGCGCGACAATGACCTACCACCTCACCGCGTACGCCCCCTGGGAGGGCTACCGGGTCATGGTGAACGGCAGTCGGGGACGGTTGGAGTTGGAGGTGACGGAGAACGACTACGTCGACCGGGGCACCGCCGGCGCCGTCAAGGGCGCGGCCCTGCACGGCGTCGAGGCGCCCGCCGAGGGGGGCGGCGCGACGCTCACCGTGCGCCCGTTCTGGGAACCTCCCCGACGGATCCTCATCGAGGGTCGTACCCGCCAGGGGCACGGCGGCGCGGACGCCCGGATGACCGCGGTGCTCCTCGGCGGCCAGCCCGATCCGTTGGGCCGCGCCGCCACGGCCGACGACGGCGCGTTGGCCCTGCTCACCGGCCTGGCCGCCAACCGGTCCCTGGAGACCGGACGGCCCGTGCGCGTCGCCGACCTGCTCACCACCCGCTGAGAAGCAGAACGAGGAGCCCCGTGCCGACGTCCGACCACACCGACCTGCTCCTGCCGGCCGAGCCGGGCCAGCGCGCGCTGGCCCGGGAGCTGTACGCCCTCGCGGCCCGGCAGCCGATCATCTCGCCGCACGGGCACGTCGACCCGGCCCTGCTCGCCGAGGACCGCCCCTTCCCCGACCCGGCGCGGCTGCTCATCGTGCCCGACCACTACCTGACGAGGATGCTGCTCAGTCAGGGCGTACCCCCGGGCGACCTGGGGGTGCCCACCCGCGACGGCAGCCCGGTCGAGGCCGACGGACGGGTGATCTGGCGGCGCTTCGCCGCACACTGGCACCTGTTCCGGGGCACCCCGTCGCGGCTGTGGCTGGAACAGACCCTCCGCACCGTCTTCGGGGCGCACACCCCGCTGCGTCCCGACAACGCCGACGCCCTCTACGACGAGATCGCCGCGAGGCTCGCCGAGCCGGAGTTCCGGCCCCGGGCGCTGTTCGAGCGCTTCGGAATCGAGGTGCTCGCCACCACCGAGTCGCCGCTGGACGACCTCGCGGCGCACGCCAAGCTCGCCGCCGACGGCTGGGGTGGGCCGGGCGGTCGGGTGGTCACCACGTTCCGCCCGGACGACGTGGTGGACATGGAGTTCGACGGCTGGTCGGCCAACGTGGCGCGGCTCGGCGCGCTGACCGGGGAGGACACCGGCGCGTACCCCGGTTATCTGGCCGCCCTGCGGGCCCGCCGGGCCGCGTTCGTCGCGGCCGGGGCGACCTCGTCGGACCACGGGCATCCCACCGCGCGCACCCTGGACCTGACTCCGGCGGAGGCCGCCCGCCTCTACGACCGTGGGCTGCGCGGCGCGGCGGACGGCGCCGACGCGGAGGCGTTCCGGGCGCACATGCTCATGGAGTTCGCCCGCATGTCCCTCGACGACGGTCTGGTGATGCAGCTGCACCCCGGCGCGGTGCGCAACCACAACCGCTGGCTGTACGAGCGGCACGGCCGGGACGTCGGCGGCGACGTGCCGCAGGCCACCGAATACGTGCACGCGCTCGCCCCACTGCTGTCCCGCTACGGCAACGACCCCCGGCTGACGGTGGTGCTCTACACCCTCGACGAGGACACCTTCACCCGCGAGCTGGCGCCCCTGGCCGGCGGGTACGCCGCGCTGCTGCTCGGGGCGCCCTGGTGGTTCCTGGACTCCCCCGAGGCGCTGCGGCGGTTCCGGGAGACGGTCACCGAGAGCGCCGGCTTCTACAACACCACCGGGTTCGTCGACGACACCCGGGCGTTCTGCTCCATCCCGGTACGCCACGACGTGGCCCGCCGGGTCGACGCCGGCTTCCTGGCCCGGCTGGTCGCCGAGCACCGGCTCGCGATGGACGAGGCCGCCGAGACGATCGTCGACCTGGCGTACCGGATACCCAGACGGGTCTTCCACTTCGAAGGGGCCGACCAGTGACCACCACCATCACCTCCGTCGAGGTGCACGACGTACGGTTCCCCACCGCGGCCCGGGGCGACGGGTCCGACGCCATCAACCGGGGCGACTACTCGGCGACGTACGTCGAGCTCGGCACCGACTCCGGGCCGGTGGGCGCGGGGTTCACCTTCACCAACGGCCGGGGCAACGAGATCACCTGCGCGGCGGTGCGGGCGCTGGCCCACCACGTCGAGGGTCGTACGGTCGAGCAGATCGCCGCCGAGCCGGTGGCGTTCTGGCGCTCGCTCAGCGCGGACGCGCAGTTGCGCTGGCTGGGCCCCGAGAAGGGCGTCATCCACATGGCCACCGGCGCGCTCGTCAACGCCGTGTGGGACCTGCGGGCCAGGATCGCCGGCAAGCCGATGTGGCGGTTCCTGGCCGAGCTGCCCACCGACGACCTCGTCGCCAGCGTCGACTTCCACCACATCAGCGACGCGCTGACGCCCGACGAGGCGGCGGCCATCCTCGACAAGGGACGCGACGGCCTGACCGACCGGCTGGCGACGCTGGAACGAGACGGTTTTCCTTCGTACACCACCTCGGTCGGCTGGCTCGGCTACCCCGACGACAAGGTACGGACGCTGACCCGGCAGGCGTACGACGACGGCTGGCGGGCCATGAAGATGAAGGTCGGCGGCCCGCTCGCCGACGACCTGCGCCGGGCCCGGATCATCCGCGCCGAGATCGGCCCGGACGCGCTGCTGATGATGGACGCCAACCAGGTCTGGGACGTCGACGAGGCGATCACCGCGATGACCGCGCTCGCGGAGGTTGACCCGTACTGGATCGAGGAGCCGACGCACGCCGACGACATCCTCGGGCACGCCCGGATCAACCGCGCCGTCGCCGAGCTGACCGGCGGCCGGTGCCGGGTGGCCACCGGTGAGGTCGCCGCCAACCGCGTCATCTTCAAGCAGTTGCTCCAAGCCGAGGCGATCGGCGTGATGCAGGTCGACGCGTGCCGGGTCGGCGGCGTCGACGAGGTCCTGGCCGAGCTGCTGCTGGCGGCGAAGTTCGGGGTGCCGGTCTGCCCGCACGCGGGCGGCGTCGGCCTCTGCGAGTACGTCCAGCACCTGGCGGTCTTCGACTACCTGCGGGTGGGTGCCAGCCTCGACGGCCGGATGATCGAGTACGTCGACCACCTGCACGAACACTTCGTCGACCCGGTACGCACCCGCGGCGGCCGCTACCTGCTGCCCGACCGCCCCGGTTACAGCGCCACCATGAGACCGGCGTCGATCGCGGAGTACCGGTTCCCGGACGGTCCGGCATGGCGGTGACCGTCGGCGCGTCCCGCCTCGGCCTGGGGGTGCTGCGCCACCTGCCCGTCGACTCCCGTCCCCTCGTGCGGCCGGGCACCGTGCCGACGGGCGTCGTACACCTGGGGTTGGGCGCCTTCCACCGCGCGCACCAGGCGGTCTACACCGAGGCGGCGGTCGGCGCGGCCGGCGGCGACTGGGGCATCGTGGCCGTCGCGCCCCGCAGCACGGCCGTGGTCGACGCGCTCGCCGCCCAGGACAACCTGTTCAGCGTGAGCGCCCTGTCCGCCGCCGACGCCACCACCCGGGTGGTGGGCGCGCTGAGCGGCGTACGGCACGCGCCGAGCGACCCGGACGCCGTGGTGGCGTTGCTCGCCGACCCGGCGGTCCGCGTCGTGACGCTCACCGTCACCGAGAAGGCGTACCAGCTCGATCCGGTGACCGGCCGGCTGTCGCCGGACTCCGCGCTCGCCGCGGACCTCGCCGGTCATCGGCCCCCGGCCACCGTGCCGGGTCTGCTGCTGCGCGGGCTGGCGGCCCGCGCCGCCGCGGACGCCGGACCGGTAGCCCTGGTGAGCTGCGACAACCTGCCGGCCAACGGCCGACGGCTGCGCGGCCTGGTCGACCAGGCGATCGCGCGGGCCGCCGGGACGCCGGCCGGGTTCGTCGACTGGGTGGCCGCCAACGTGACGTGCCCGGGGACCATGGTGGACCGCATCGTGCCGGCCAGCACCCCGGAGACCATCGACACGGCCCGCCGGGCGCTCGGCGTCACCGACCTGGCCGCGGTCGCCGCCGAGCCGTACGCGCAGTGGGTCATCGAGGACGACTTCCCCGGCGGGCGGCCGGGCTGGGAGCACGCCGGGGCGGTGCTGACCGACGACGCCGGGCCGTGGGAGCGGTTGAAGTTGCGCGCCCTCAACGGTGTGCACTCGGCCGTGGCGTACCTCGGTGCGCTGGCCGGGCGGGAGACCATCGCCGACGCCCTGGAGATCCCTCACCTGACCGACGTGCTGCGCCGGCTGATCGCCGAGGACGTCGCGGCCAGCTTCACACCGCCGGACGGCGTGCGGGTCGTCGACTACGGCGAGGAGGTCCTGGCCCGGTTCGGCAACCCGGCGATCCGGCACCGCACCCTCCAGGTCGCGATCGACGGCTCGCAGAAGCTGCCGCAACGCATCCTGCACACCATCGCCGACCTGCGCGCGTCCGGACGGCCCGCGCGCTGGGGCGCGCTGGTCGTGGCGTCCTGGTTGCGCTTCGCGCTGGGGTACGCCGACGACGGCCGCCCGTTGCCGTTGCAGGATCCCCTCGCCGGGCCCATCCGGGCCGCCCTGGACGCCGGCGCGCAGAGCCCGGCCGGCGCGGTGGACGCCGTCTTCGCGCTCCGCGAGGTCATCCCGGCCGAGGTCGCCGAGGACGACGAGGTACGCGCCCAGGTGACCGCCTGGCTCACCGCGCTCGGACGACACGGCGTGGAGGCGACCCTGGCCGGCGTGTCGTGAACGGGTCGGTGCCGCCGGCGACGGTGGCGGTGATCGGGGCGAACGGGCACGGTCACTGGCACCGGCGGGTGATCGCCCCGCTGCACGCCGACGGCCGGCTGCGGCTCGTCGCCCTGGTCGACGTCGCACCGGTGCTCGACGAACGGGAGGCGCCGGTCCCGCCCGGCGTGGACGTGTTCACCGACCATCGGGCGATGCTCGCCGCCACCCGCCCGGAGGTGGTGGTGATCTGCACCCCGCCGCACACCCACCTGCCGATCGCCCGCGACGCCGTGGCGGCCGGCGCGGACCTGCTGCTGGAGAAACCGCCGGTGCTGTCGCTGGCCGAGCACCACGAGCTGACCGACGCGCTCGCGGCGGCGGGCCGGGTGGCCCAGGTCGGTTTCCAGGCGCTCGGCTCGACGGCGCTCACCGCGCTGACCGACGCCTTGGCCGCCGGCCACCTCGGCACGGTCACCGGCATCGCCACGGTCGCCGCGTGGCAGCGGCCGGACTCCTACTACGCCCGGTCCGCCTGGGCCGGCCGCCGGACGTTGGACGGCCGACCGGTGTTGGACGGCGCGCTGGCCAACCCGTTCGCGCACGCGGTGATGCAGTGCCTGGCCGTCGCCGAGGCGCTGGGTGGGGCGCCACCGTGGCCGGTCGCGATCGAGGTGGAGCGCTACCGGGTACGACCGATCGAGGTGGAGGACACGGCGATGCTGCGCGTCCGGTTCCGTGCCGGCCCGCCCGTGCTGGCGGCGGTCACGATGGCCTCGGCGCAGTTCGTGCCGGGCGAGGTGACGCTGACCGGTACGACCGGGCAGGCCGTGCTGGAATACCCGACCGACCGGCTGCTCCTGCCCGGCGACGCGGCACCCCGGCACGTTCCCGGTCGACAGGGCCTGCTGGAGAACCTGCTCGCCCACCGGATCGACCCGGCCGGGGCGCCGCTGATCGCGCCGCTGGCCCGTACCGCGCCGTTCACCGCGCTGCTGGACGCGTTGCGGGCCGCGCCCGAACCCCGGCTGCTCGGCGGGGAGCTGGTCGACGTGGTGGGCGACGGCGACCAGCGGGTGTTGCGGATCCGTGGCGTGGTCGAGGTGCTGCGTCGGGCGGCCGAGCAGGGCGCCCTGCCCAGCGAGCAGGGCGTCCCGTGGGCGGAGCCGGCGTACCGCGCGGACCTGACGTAGCGGTGGTGCCCCGCGCGGCGGCGAGTGTGCTCGGGCAGCACCTTTGCTCTGCTTCAACCGAGGCAACACTTTTGCCCCGCAGGTGTCGCCTGGGTTGAAGCAGAGCAAAGGAGGCGACGGGTCGATGCCCGCCCCTCCTCCGACACGTTTGGCAGGCGCCCGACGTCAGCGGAGGCCGAGCACCGCCGATGGTCCGTTCGTCGGCTGTCAGGGGCAGCGATTGGCGACGCAGAGGGGAATGTCATCCTGGGGCAACGGCGGGTTCGGGGCACCTGGCATCGCCGGCGGATTGCCGGGCGCGGGACCGTCGACCACCGCGTTGTTGAACCACGCCCGTACGCCTCCCTGGTCGTCAAGGACCAGGTAGTCGGCGCGGCGGTCGCCGTTGACCTCGGCGAGCTCGACCCGGCTGGCCGGGTAGCCGACACCGGAGGCGACCTCGCCCCGGGACACCCACGCCGGTCCGGGCCCGCCGCGGTTGTTGACCCATGCGCGGATCTGCCCGTACTCCCCGATGACCAGGTAGTCGTCCCGGCCGTCACCGCTGAGGTCGGCGAAGGTCACCGCGCTGCCCGACGCGCCGACGCCCGAGGCGATCCCGCCCTGCGCCAACCAGATGACGGCGTTGCCGCTGCCGGTGTTGAGCCACGCCTTGACCTCGCCCAGGTCGTCGACGACGAGATAGTCGTCGCGGCCGTCACCGTTGACGTCACCGAAGCGCACCTGGGCCCGCGGACCCGAGCCCGTGGCGATCTCACCGATGGACGTCCAGGCGATGCCGTCACCGGTGCCGGTGTTCAGCCACGCCTTGACCTGGCCCGAATCCCCCACGATCAGGTAGTCGTCGCGGCGGTCGCCGTTGAGGTCGGCGAAGCGCACCTGGTCACGTGGGCCGGAGCCCGAGGCCACCTCACCCCGCCAGTCCCAGCCGACGGCGTCACCGTCGCGGACGTTGAGCCAGGCGCGGACCTGACCCCGGTCGCCGACCGCCAGGTAGTCGTCGCGGCCGTCACCGTTGAGATCAGCCAGGCGTACCTGCTCGCGCGGGACACCGCTGGTGGCGATGACGCCCTGCCAGTCCCACGGGTCGGGGCGGCCGTAGCGGTCGTTGAACCACGCCTTGACCTGCCCCTGGCTGCCGACGACGAGATAGTCGGCGCGCCCGTCACCGTTGATGTCGGCCAGTTCCAGTTCGCCGCTGGTGGCGCCGACGCCGCCCGCGACGTCGCCCTGGTAGCCCCAGCTCCGTCCGCCGTCGCCGATGGTGTTGAGCCAGCCGCGTACCCACGCCTGATCGGTGACCGTCAGGTAGTCGTCGCGGCCGTCACCGTCGAGATCGGCGAACCGCACCCGCTCCCGGGTGGAACCGACACCGGATGCGATCTCGCCCTGTCCGATCCACCCCGCGCTGTCGGCGTCGACGGCGTTCAGCCAGGCCCGCACCTGGCCTTGGTCGCCGACCACGAGGTAGTCCGCCCGACCGTCCATGTCGATGTCGGCGAAGCGCACCTGCTCCCGGGTCGCGCCCACGCCGGTGGCGACGACACCCTTGGCGGTCCAGCTCACCGCATCGCCAGCGCCGGTGTTGAGCCACGCCTGGACCTGCCCCTGGTCGCCGACGACCAGGTAGTCGTCCCGGCCGTCACCGTCGAAATCGGCGAACCGCACCTGATCGCGTGGGGCGGACCCCCGGGCGACCTCGCCCTGCGACTGCCACCTGACCCCGTCACCGGTGCCCCGGTTCAGCCACAGCCGCACCTGGCCCTGCTCGCCGAGCAGGAGATAGTCGTCGCGGCCGTCACCGTCGAGGTCGGCGAACCGCACCTGCTCCCGGGGCCCGGCGCCGGCGGCGATCTGGCCGGCCCAGTTCCAGCCGGGCGGGGAGGAACCCGACGGCGGCAGGTTCCCCGCCGGAGGACCACACGGCGTCGTGTCGCCAGCGACCGGTGGCCGGACGATTCCCTCGGCGAGCGCGTCGGTGACGGCCCGGCCGAACGCGTCCGCCATCTTGCGGTAGCCGGTGTTGTTCGGATGCAGGGGGTCGTTCAGGTCGGCGGTGGTCACCGCGTTCATGCTGACCAGCCGCACGGAGCGGCCTTCGGCCCGCAGGCCGCTCACGATGCCGGGGATTCGGGCGTTGTACTGCTGAATACGGTTGTTCGTCACCGCGGTCAGCGACGGCACGAGGGTGGCCACCAGGACGGTGGTCTCCGGGGCCAGCCGGGTGATCTGTTCGATGAGCGCCCGCAGTCGGTCCGCGGCCGCGGCGACGTCCGGGTCCTGGGTCATGTCGTTGGTGCCGATGTGCAGGGTGACGACGTTGGGCCGGTAGCGGCGCATCGTGCAGTCGCTCACCAGACTGGTGATCTGGCTGATCCGCCACCTCGGGTGCCCCTCGTGGTCGGTGTCGGGCAGTTGCCCGGAATCCACCGAGCCGACGAAGTCGAGCGCCCCGGGTCGGCCCGCCAACAACTCCCACAGCCGGGCGCGGTAGCCCGTGCCGCCGGGGCTCCCGCCAACGCCGTGGGTGATCGAGTCACCGAGCGGTAGCACCCGCAGGTCGAGGTTGGGCGGTGCGGGCGTGAGGACCGGCGCCGGTGGCAGCGGGCCATCGGGATCCTCGATCATGCCGAGGCTGTAGCCGGTGTCGACGTTGGCGCCGGGCACGTTCTGTCGCGCGTACGAGATGGTCTTCCACCAGGTGAACGCGCCCTCGTACCAGACCCGGTTCTCCCATTTGTAGGTCATGCCCTCGGGTACGCCGTGGTACACGAAGGGAATTCTCGACCCGGCCGTCCCACCGTTCGCCGGGTTCGAGTCGAGCAGGGCGAAACTGTTGTGGCCGGGGCCGTTGACGTTGCGGGTAGCGCGGTAACCGGACATCATGGTCGCCTCGTTCGAGCCGAACACGCAGCCGTTGGACTTGTACCAGTCCCAGACGTACGTCGGATCGCCGCCCGTGCGCAGTCGCAGGTCGCCGAGGCAGTACTGGTCGCTCCACGAGCCGTTGGCCGCGTAGACGATGTGCAGTTGTCCGTTGGGGTCGACGACGGGCTCGGGGCCCTCGTTGACGAACGGGTTGCCCTCCACCCGCTCCCACGACTCGCGCGGCTGGGAGATGCGGTACCGCGGCCCGGTCGGTGTGGTTGGGCCACTCATCCGGGTCAGGTAGATGTTCTGCTCCACGTTCGAGGTCGCCTCCCAGCCCGACCACGCGAACCACAGCTGGTTGTCGAACATGAAGGCGGTCCCGTCGATGGCCCAGCGATCGTCGGGCAGGTTGAGCTTCTGGTGACTGCCGTAGCCGCTGACCGGCGACGACGAGCTGATCACGTACATCCGGTGGGCCGCGCCCGCCCCGGCCGAGAAGTACACGTAGTAGCGGCCGCCGATGGCGACCAGTTCGGGGGCCCACAGCTCGGGCAGCCCCGGGTTAGTCCAGATCCGGTGAGGGGCCACGTCGCCCAGGGCGGACACGGCCGGCGCCGACCGTAGGTAGATCCCGTCGCCGCCGGACTCTACCGAGAGGTAGGTGTCGCCCACCCTGATCACGCTCGGGTCGGCGCCCCGGATTGGCATGCGCCCGGGAGTGGGCAGCGGCAGCAGGTCCGGCAGCGGTTGATCGTCAATGCCCCAGCTGCGCATGTCCCAGCCCAACAGGTCTTCCAGCTCGATCGCCAGTTCGGCGGCCTCCTCCGCCGCCACGGCGAACGGAACGCCGACGACCGCCTGGAGGGCGGGCACCTTCGTGAGAATCCAGTCACCGATTCTGTGCAGCGCCCCTGGCAGGTAGTTCTTCGCGAACCCCGCCGCCCACTTCTCCCAGACGAAACCGGCGACCAGCCCGACGATCGTCCGGATGATGATGTCCGCCCAAGCTCCCCCGGTGGCGAGGTCCCCGGCGAAGGCGTGTACCACGAAACCGCTGACGAAACCGGTGACGGCGGTCCCCAGGGGGGTGCAGATCAACGGGATGGTCGGCGCTCCTACGCCGCTGTTGCCCAGCACGGCTATGCACACCGCGCGGAGCCCGTAACCGGCCAGAGCGCCGATCACCAAGGCGCCCAGTTGGATGAACCAGCCGGACGCCTGGACCTCCGCGGCGGGAACGGTGATCGTCATGCCGGCGCCGTCCGGCGTGATCGTGAGCGTACCGTCGAAGTCCGGGACCGAGGCGGCGTCGAAGGCGGCGACGCCGCCGGGAGGGATCTCCCGCAGGTCCTTCTTGATGGACGCGCCCAGGCCGCCGTCCTGCCTGATCTCCGCCTGGATCTGCGGAACCACGTCGCGTAGGACGGCCGGACTCACACCCATGTCCGCAGCCGTGAGGGTGAGCGTGAGGTCGGTGGCGGCACGGGCGGGGCTGGCACCGAAGGCGACCACCATCACGACCGTGACCAGCACGGACAAGACATACCGGGGTCTATGCATGGCGACAGTCAACGTGGGGGAGATTCACTGACAGTTTCACCGAGATGAATTCCCGCTGGAGGCGGTGAGGTGTCCGGCCCCGGTCCGACCGACTCGCCGTGGTCGGGTCGCCGACGGACCGGGCCATCGATGTGGAGAAGATCGGCTATAAGTGACGCATGGACTTCCCGCCGCACCTGGGCAGCATGCCGATGCACGCGATCACCGAGATCCACGGCGAACCGGGCCTGCTGGCGCGCTTCCGCTTGGAGGTCCAGCAGTTCGACGACCCCGACCGGGCGCGGTTGACCGCCGCGCTCGATCTCGCCGCCGAGCTGCACCGCGACGACCGGCGCGTTCGTGAGCCGTACCTCAACCACCTGTTGCGGGTCGCCATCCGGCTCATGCACCACTACCAGGTCCGTGACGTCGACGTGATCGTCGCGGGTCTGCTGCACGACGCGGTGGAGGACCACCCGGCCGAGCTGGCCGCCGGGGGCACCGACGCGGCGCTGGCCGCGCTCGCCGCGCGGTTCGGGCCGCGGGTGGCCACCCTGGTCGCCGCGGTCACCAACCCGGTGTACGACCCCGCGCGGGACCGCAACACGCAGTACCGGGAGCATCTGGCTGTCAGCCTGGAGCGCGAGCCCTGGGCCCGGGTGATCAAGGTGTCGGACTTCACCGACAACGGCGTCGGGGTGATCCACACGGTCGGGCCCAAGGTCGTCTCGTCGGCCCGGAAGTACCGGCCGCTGGTGCCACTCTTCCGGGACCTGATCGGTCGGCCGGACACACCGTTGTCGGTGGAGGTCAAGCGGCACATCTTCAGCCAGCTCGACCTTGCCGAGGAACGGTTCAGCGCCATCCTCGACCAGCCCGCGCACGCTAACTGAGCTGCCGTCGCGTCACCCGACCGGGTTTTCTGACAAGTTCTCGGATCTCTGCCGCAGCCTGCGGAATTACGGTGGTTTTGCGTCACTTGGGAGGCAACAGTCCTCTTGGTCGAATTTCTGACGTGACTCCATCGAGAGGATTCGGACAATGCGCGACCTTTCTCGCCGCGATCTGCTCAGGGCGACGGCCGCCGGCGCCGGAGCGATCACCCTCCCCGGCGTGCTGGCCGGCAGTTCGGCGGTGGCGGCGGACGGCCCACCCCGCGGAGACACGTACCCGCCCGCGACGTTGACCGGACGGATCGTCCGCCCCCAGAGCCCCGACTACGCGGAGGCGAGCCTCGGCTGGGACGAGCTGTTCGTGCGTTACCCGCTGGTCATCGTCTTCGCTCAGGAGACCCAGGACGTCGTCAACGCCCTCACCTGGGCTCGGCAGCACGACGTGGCGCTGCGGGTACGCAGCGGCCGGCACAGCCTGGAAGGCTGGTCGAACGTCGACAACGGCCTCGTCATCGACGTCAGCGAGCTGAAGGACGTCCACATCGACACGGCCACACGCACGGCGAAGCTCGGCGCGGGGCTGAACCAGTCGGAAGCGATCACCGCGCTCGGGGAGTACGACCTCGCGGCGACGACCGGAACGGAGGGGACCGTCGGCCTGTCCGGCGCGACCCTCGGTGGCGGCTTCGGGTTCCTCACCCGCTACCTCGGCATGGCCTGCGACAACCTGATCGGGGCGGAGATCGTCGTCGCGGCGGGCGCCAACGGCGCCAGGGTGCTCGAGGTGGACCCGTGGAACCACGCGGACCTGCTCTGGGCGCTGCGCGGCGCCGGAAACGGCAACTTCGGGATCGTCACCTCCCTGACCTACCAGGTCGCCCCGCTGGAGAGCGTGGCGTACCTGCAGGCGACCTGGTCGGGCCTCGACGACCTGCACGACGTCTTCGACACCTGGCAGCGCGTCGCGCCGTTCACCGACCCCCGCCTCGGCAGCCAGGTCGAGATCCACCCAACCGAGATCCTGGTGTTCGGGGTGCTCGCCGAGGGATCGGAGGCGGAGGTGAGAAGGCTGCTGGAACCGCTGCTCTCCATCGGCAACCCCGAGGTCAGCGTGCAGATCGGCGGTTGGAGCGAGACGTACGCCGGATTCCAAATCCCGAACGACGAAGAGCCGGCGAAGTGGAAGTTCTTCTCCCAGTTCACCAGGGAGCCCTTCCCGACAAGGGCAATCAGCATCGTCCGCGAGTTCATGGAGAAGGCGCCGTCGCCGGACAGCAACTTCTTCACCCAGGCGTTCGGCCGGGGCGCCCAACGGCAGGAGCCCTTCGGTGGCTCGGCGTTCCCGCACCGTGACGCGCTCTTCTACTCCGAGCCAGGCGCTGGTTGGGGCACCCGCGGCGAGCCGGACAGCGGCGACGCCATCACCCCGATCGCGCAGACCTGGATCGCCGAGTTCAGCCAGGCGCTGCGACCCTACGTGGACGGCGCGTACGTCAACGTGCCGAACATCGGCATGGCGGAGTGGGAGGAGGCCTACTGGGGGCGCAACTTCCCGCGACTGCGCAAGATCAAGGCGAAGTACGACCCGCACAACGTCTTCCAGTACGAGCAAAGCATCCCGCCCGCGACCCACTGACCCGGCTCACCAGCGGCCCGCCCGCCCGCCAACCCGACGCCCCTACCCCACCCCCTCGCGCGTCCTTTGCTCTGCTTCAACGGAGGCAACACTGACGGCGTCTCGGTGTTGCGCGGGTTGAAGCAGAGCAAAGGGCGCGCAGGAGACCCGTGGCCGCCGCCCGCGGGCGGCCGGGCGGACTGGGCGGACTGGACGGACTGTTGGCGGGGGCAGACCGACGGCCGGGCAGGAGCCAGACAGGTAGAGGCCAGGCGGGACACGCGGGGGCCAGGCGGGACACGCGGGGGCGCGTTGTCGGTATGGGTGGTGCGGTTACTCAGGGATACGGGACCGCGGCGCCGGAGCGGCCAGCCTGCACCAGACGCTCCAGCCAGGGTGTCGGAGCAACGCCCAACTCCCGGCCCAGGTCGGCGCGGAACAGCTCGAACCGCCGCACCGCCTCGTTGATGTTGCTTTCGGCCAGGTGCACCGCGATCAGCGCGCGGGTGGCGCTCTCCCGCAGCGGCTCCAGGTGCACGGCGGTCAACGCCACCTGCACCGCCTCACTGAAGCGTCCCTGGGCGGTGAGGCGTTCGGCGAGAGCTTCCAGCGCGTACAGCCGGGTCTGGCGCAGCCGTTCCCGCTCCGTCAGAACCCAGTCGTCGTACCAGCCGGGCAACAGCTCGCCGGTCGCCAACGCCGGCACGGTGCCCACGGGTGAGCCGCCGGCCAGCAGGACGGCCGCCGCCGTGCTCAGGGCGGCCACGTCACTCGTGACGTCGGCGGCCAGGGCCAGCCCGTCGTCCTCCTCGACCAAGGGCTCGGGCGTCACCCGGTGCAGCCGCCACAGCATCGTGCGCAGGTTGGCCCGCGCCCGATCCTCGTGGGAGGCGGGCCAGAGCGTCCCAGCAGCCTCCGAGCGGGCGCACCGCTGGCGTACGCCGAGGTAGGCGAGCAGCCGGCGGGCCCCCTGCGGCACCACCACGGACCGGCCGTCGCGTTCCAGCGCGAACCCGCCGAGCAGCCGCAACGCGTAGCGCGCTGGTCGCGCCGCCTCGGTCTCCTGCGCCCCGGAGCGGAGGTCCTGCGACACCTCGTGAACTGCCATCCGTGCGCCCTTCGTGCCCGATCGCCCCGTGGGATTCTCACGGTCGGGTGTGGAGGGTCGGTACGCCAGCGCAGTGTCGTCACACCGACCCGGCGAACGGCGCGGATCAACCGTTCGCCGGAGTCACGGCAGGCCGTTCAGCGCAGCTTGCTCAGCGTCCGGGCGTAGCCGGTCCACTCGGCGGCGTCGCCGACGTCGGCGCGTACCCCCGCCTCCTTCATGATGCCGACCACCCGCTCGGTCGGCGTCTCGGCCAGCTTGCCCAGCGTGCTGATCCCGGCGCGCGTCAGCGCCGCCCGGGCCTTGGTCGGCACCCCGGCGAGCATGGCGATGTCAGCGTCGGCGACGTTCTCCAGTTCCACGTCGATGCCGAGGGCGGCGGAGACCGCCGACTGGGCGCCCGCGGTGGTCCGGACGATGGCCGCCTCCCGTTCGCTGACCTCGGCGACCATCGCGTCCAGGCTCGGGTAGCTGCTGTCGGCCGGCAGCACCTTGAGCACGTCGCGGATCGTCCGGCCGTCCGCCACCTGGTCCTCACCGAAGGTACGGATGAACTCCACCACCTTCACCTCGCGCGGGAAACGCTGCCGGACGTCGGCGTTCTCGACGGCGTACCGGTCGAGGTAGGCGGCGCCCCGGACCTTCGGGCCGGCGACCACGTCCACGCCGAGGGTCTCGACGGCGGGCAGCACGATCGTGCCGGCCTTGGTCTGCCAGATGCTGACCTTCTTGTCCATGAACATCGTGGTGCCCATGTACTTGCCGAAGTCCAACGCGCCGATGTAGTTGGGGATCTGCTCGAAGGTGTACGGGCCGGGCACGATCTTGTTCTCGTGCACCGTCGAGTGCAGCCGGTTGATCTCGGCGCGGATCTCGTCGAGCAGTCGACGCAGGCTCACCCGCATGGCCGCCATGCAGGAGAACGCCTTGGCCAGGTCGGTGCCGAGGTGGTCCAGGTCGTGCTCGATGCGGTGGAACCGCTCGTTGAAGCCCTGCTCCCCCGGTGTCTGGCCGGCCTGTACGACGTCCTCGCCGTCCACCCAGTCGGTGTGCGCGAACGTGCGGGCGAACGGTGGTGGCGCGCAGCCCGGCTCCACCGCCGGGAACGGCTCGGCGTAGCTGAACACCCGCTTCGCGGTGCCGACGTTCTCGTAGATCCAGGAGGAGACCAGCACGCTGGCGTCCGAGGCCGGGATGCCGTGCCTGGTGAACGCCTCGTACAGCTCGGTGACGGTCACCCCGTCGTAGTTGATCTCGTTCGCCATCGTGGTGTCCCTCTCAGAGCTGGTCGTACACGCCGCGGTGCCGGCGCTGCTGGAAGGTGCGGAAGGTCCGGGCGACGGCCGGGCGCAGTGGCTCGGCGGTGCCGTCGTCGTCGAGGTCGACGTGGTCACGCCGGATGCCGAACGTGTTGATCTCCACGCCGAGCGGGCAGACCCTCGTCAGGGTGTTCATCAGCCGCTCGTACTGCTCCAGGCTCAACGTCACCCCGTCGGGCAGCTCGACCCGGAACTCGTACGGATCGGTCCGGCCGGTCCGCACGTAGGACAGCGCCACCACGGCGACCAGGCCGGCGTGGGTGGGGCGCAACGCGGTCCGCGCCCCGACCGCCTTGATCTCCGCCGTGCCGCCGCCGAGTCCCACCGTGTACCAGCGGAACCCGGTGGCCCGGCGCTCGCTCAGGTTCAGCCCGGCCTGCGGCAGGCCGATGACGCCGCACACCAGCAGCACCCGGTTGCCCGTCTCGACGAGCGGCAGCGCGGCGGCCAGGTGCTGGTCACGCAGCAGCCCCACCAGTCGGGCCAGCCGGTCGGCGGCGGCCGGCTGGCCGGCGATCAGCGCGGACGCCAGCGCGGCCGGCAACTCGATGGTCTCCACCAGCTCGTCGGGGAGGCGGTTCAGCGCGGCCACCACGGGCGCGGGGTCGCGTACCGCGGGCAGGCCGGCCGCGGCGAGGACCGCGTCGACCGGCTGCCCGGCCGGTCGGGTCGGCACGGCCGCCCACCGGGTCCGGGCCGCCGCGTCCGTCAACGGCGACCACGCCGTCTCCCCGGCGGCCGTCCAGGCCGCACGGGCCGCGCTCAGACCGGCCAGCAGCAGGGCGTTGCCGCCCGGGTCGCCCGGAGCGTGGAACTGCGCCTCGACCGGCGCGTCGACGCCGACCGACGCGGTGAGCGGCGCGGTCACCGCGAGCCCCCGGGTGGGCAGGTGCGACAGGTACATCACGGTGGTGCTGACCCGGTGCGTGGTCGGCAACCCGCAGACCCGCCACAGCCAGGCCAGCTCGCCGTCGGCAGAGACGGTGGGCACGCCGGCCGCGCGGGCGGCGGCGATGAGCGCCTCGGCGGTCCGGTCGGCGGTCACCGTCCGGCCGGTGTCCAGCACCCGGTTACGCAGGTCGGTGGCCTGCGCCGGGGTCGGCCAGCTCACGTCGACGCCGAGACCCAACTCGTAGCGGCTCCCACCGGCGTCGTCCTGGGCCCGGCTGACCTGCCACACGATCGTCGAGCCGAGCGCCCGGCACACCCGCCCCGCGCGGTCCAGGGCCGCGGCCAGCGGCGGCGCGATGCCGTGCGCGCTGTCGAAGGTGTACGACTGGCGCAGGCTCGCCCGCAGGGCCGTGACCTGGGCGAGCCGGGTCGCCGGCAGCGCCCGGGAAGCGTGGACGGTGTTGTTCGGCGGGGTGTTGGCGGGCAGCACGAGGCGGTCGCGGCGCAGTTGGGCGAGGAAGTTGGCGCGGTGCTGCGGGTCGCCGACGGCCACCAGCCGGACCGCCACGGCGAACTGGTCGTCGTCCTCGCGCAGCGTGAAGCGCGCCCCGCCGGGCAGGTCGGCGAAGAGACCCGTGTTCGGGTCGGTGTCCGCGCCGGGGCCGTTGAGCAGCCGACGTACCGCGCCCGGGGTGGGCAGCAGGAACCGCCGGTACAGCCCGAGCCGGTGGGCGTACGCGTCGTCCGGCTCACGGGCCGGTGCGGCCAGGCGGCGGGCGTACACCTCGCCGTTGGTCGGCTCGTGCACCAGCTCGTCGACGAAGCGGGCCACCCCGACGTCCGCGCCGATCCGGTCCAGCGCGTCGCGCCGGGCGTGGGCCAGGGTCCGGTACGCGTGCACCTCCCGGGCGGCGCGGCGCAGCCGGTGCTTCTCGTACGACACCAGGTAGAGCAGGCGACCCAGGTTGCCCTCGACCACGGCCAGCTCGACGAGGGCGGGGAGCGCCGTACCGGTGACCGCCGTGGCGGCCGCGCCCTCGACGGCCCGCTCGGCCGACACGGCGACCTCGAACGGCGCGACCAGCGGCTCGTCGGCGGTGTCCGGCACGTACGCCGGCACCGACGCGCCCTCGGCGGACCAGGGGGCGAACACCACCGGCGGCAGCACCCGCTGCCCCGCGCCGCCCGGGTCGACGGTGACGGTCACCCGGACGGTCTCCTCGGCCAGGTCGCGGCGCAGTACGACGGTGAGCAGCGGGTGTCGACTGGTCCAGTCCACGGCGGCGGCGCCGGAGTTGGCGAGCGGCACCACGACCCGCCGGACGGTTCCCGGGTACGGACCCTCCAACTGGTCGATCAGGTTGCGTTCGACGGACGGGTCGACGCCGTCCACGGGTACCCGGATGTCGGTCATCGCGCCCCCGCTCAGACGATCCGGAACGGCCGGGGGTCGTCCCGGTCGACGTAGACGGGCACCTGGTTGGCGGCGAGCACCGCGTTGTCGCCGACCGGCAGCCGCTGCACCCCGTCGCCGGTGGGCGCGCTGCCGGTCACCACCACCGCCGAGTCGGCCGGGAAACGGACCAGCCGCAGGTTGCGCACGTCGGCGACGCCCGGCTCGTTCATCAGCGTCCAGATCACCTCGGCGGCGCGGACCGGCTCACCGAAGGGCAGCTCGTCGACGTACCGGCGCAGGCGGGCGTGCAGCCGGGCGCGCAGCTCGGTGGCGGCCGTGGAGGCGTTGATCGTCTCCTTCGAGCCGGTGGGCAGCGGCAGACCCCGGATCACCAGGTCGGCCTCGACGCCGATGCCGACCTCGTCGGCGCGGTCCACCGAGGCGAAGATGCCCACCGGGCGCAGGTCCTCGATGACCGACTCGACGGCGGCGTGCAGCCCGTCCGGACCGTCCCAGATGGCGGCGGCGGTCGGGGCGACGAGCACCGTGACGTAGTACGGGTTGCCCAGGTCGCGTTCGGTGCTGAAGACCCGCTCGATGAAGTTGAAGTTGCCGAAGATGGACTGGTTGAGGTCCAGTCCGCCCCGGCCGTCGAAGACCTGCACCTGGCGTACGCCGGGCACGGTGGCCACGGCGAGGCCGATCGCCTCGGCTGTCCAGATGGAGCGCGGCGCGGCGAGCAGCAGTTGCCGGTAGCGGGCGTCGGAGACCTGCTGTTCGCCGCCGGTGAGCGCGACGGTGTGGGTGATCTCGACCAGCTCCTTGCCGGCGGCCTGCTCGGCGTCGTCCAGGTCGGCCAGCAGGGTGTCGGCGCGGTTCCAGCGGTCGATCTTCTGCTGCGGTTGGGTGGGGTCGAGATTGTGCGCCGGGCCGGGATAGAAGGCGGCGACGGCCGGTTCGCGCTCACCGACGGCGGCGGAGAGCACCACCGTCTCGTCCAGGGCAACGTGGTGCCCGCCGGTGGTGGACAGTCGGGCGCCCCGGGGCAGAGTGAGCTGTGGGTGGCCGGTCGGCAGGGCGGCCTTGAGCTTGAGCTTCACCGTCCCCCGGGCCGGCAGGTACGGCCGGGGTATGCCGAGCTCCTCGCCGAGGCGGGTCAGCGCGTCGGCGGTCGCGGACACCACGAAGGAGTTGTCGTAGACCGCGCCGAGCGCGGCCCACATCCGGGCGTCCTCCAGGGCGGCGAGTTCGAGGACCTTGCGCAGCACCGCACCGCTGGTCAGGTCGACGTCCTCGCCGAAGAGCAGCCGGGCGGTGGCCAGCTTCTCGGCGAGCAACCGGGCGAAGGACTTGGGCACGAAGCCGGTCTCGACGATGCCGAAGCCCGTCGAGCCGGTGGCCCGCAGCGCGGCGGCGTCGACGGCGAGGACATCGGCCAGCTCGGCCGGGAGGGTCGGGTCAGACACTTGGCAGCTCCCCGAGGCGCACCGAGAGCCGGTCGTCGGTGATGGTTTCGAACTGGACCTGGACCTGGAGGGTGCGCGAGGCGCGCAGCGCGGCGGCCGAGGCGTCGTCGGCGCGGCCCGCGCCGAGCCGACCGTCGTCGAGGTTCACGTCGACGATCTTGCGGACCCGCGGATCGCGGTCGAGCAGGGTGATGATGCCGATGCGGACCTGCTCCCGGATGAGGTTCGGCTCGATCTGCTCGGCGAGGGCGTTGAGGCCGTCGAAGCCGAACGTCGCGTCGAAGACGTTCGAGCCGCGCAGCGTGGTCAGCGCCACCGCGAGGCTCTGCGCCACGTTGCCGGTGCCCTCCACCAGTGCCAACGTCCGGCCGTTCGGTCCATCGTCGAAGACGATGTCCCGGGCCAGGTCGACGCCGGGCATGGTGGGTTCGAAGGCGAGGCCCCAGCCGAGGTAGCGGCGCTGGGCGGCCTGCCGTTCGCGCTCGGTACGGTCCACGTCAGGCTGCCTTCAGCTTGCTCTGGCCGGCGCTGGCGGACAGTCCGGGGCTGGAGCCGTCGGTGGCGCCGCTGAGCGAGTCCAACGCCACGGCCACGTTGCCGACGGTGAGCTTGCCGGCCGCCCCGGTCGCGGACGTCACCGTGCTGCACTGCTTGGTGGAGTTGCTGGTGGTGATGGTGCAGCCGGCCACCGACTTGCCGTTGATGCCGTCGAGGCGGACCACCGGCTTGTGGTCGACGGTCAGCTTGCCCTGCCCGGTCGGAGAGACCTTCCCCTGGTTGGGGCAGTGCACGTCGCTCGACGTGGTGAGCACGAATGCCATGTCGCTCTCCTCAGTGGACGTTCATCGCGTTGCTGACCTGGACGTCGACGTCGTCGGCGGCGATGCTGACCGTGCCGCCGCTGATGTTCACCGCGCCGTTGCCGGCGTCCAGGTCGATCTGGGTGGCGGTGATGGTGATCGAGCCGTCCTGCTTCATGACGATCGAGGACCCGCCGGCGGCGTGCTCGATGGTGATGCTGTCGGCCTCGTCGGCGCGCGCCGGGCGCTGGCCGCGACCCTTGAGCTGGGCCCGGCCCACCCGCACGGTCAGCTCGCCCAGCTCGATCACCCGGTTGCCGTCGCCGTCGGTGAGGTCGTGCGCCACCTTGCCGTCGTGGTCGGCGGGGGTCACCGTGTCGGCGATGGACGAGCGGCTGCTGCTGGCCACTCCGACCGGCAGCGACAGCCACCAGTCCCCCGGCTCGGAGACCGGGGCGTGCCCGGTGGGCCAGAGCGCGCCCACCTCGACCGGGTCGTCCGGTGCGCCGTTGCGGTAGGCCAGCGCCACGCGGGTGCCCGGGTAGCGGGGCAGGATCAGCCCGCACCCGCCCCAGGCGAAGGGGGTCAGGTAGGTCACCCCGGGCAGCGGCGCGGGTTGCTGCCGGCGTACCGGCAGGCGGCGGGCGGCGTTGGGCCGACCGTCCGGGCGAACGAGGCCCTCCCACACCGTCTCGGTCTGCGCGGGCGGCTCGACCGCGCCGCTGGCGTTGGTGGCGACCGCGCGGACCTCGCCGATCTCCAGGCCGCGCGTCTCGCCCCGGGCCGCGCGGGCGGCCCGGCGCACCGCCTCGGCGGCCGCCACCCCCGGTGACGACGCCGGGCCGGCCGGCTCGGCGGTACCCACGCCGGACGCGTCGCTCCAGGTGTCCCACGCACTCGCGCTCGACGCGACCTCGACACCCTGCACGACAGTGACGAACCCGGCGGTACGCGACAGCGTGTGCCGGGCGGCGCTGAGGTAGAGCAGCTTCGACCCCGCGCCCAGCTCCCCGGTCGACGGGGCGAACGGCGCGGCGAACGAGCCGAGCAGCGCCGCGCCGACGCTGCCCAGCGTGGTGGCCTCGTCGGTCGCGGGCGGGTCGAAGCGCACCAGGTCGCCGGGCTTCAGGTCGGGGCGGCCCTTGAGGGTCAGCGTCCACGCCCGACGGCGCGGCGCGGCGGTGCCGCCGGTCTCGGTGGCCGCGTACGGGTCGGTGTCCTGGGTGCCGTTCTCGGTGCAGGCCAGCAGGCCGGTGGCGAGGGTCAGCGGCTTCGGCTCGCCCTCCGGGTACGGGATGGGGCGCTTGCCGACGTGCACGGTGCCGTCGCGGATCAGCAACATCCCCCGCCCGTACGCGTTGAGGGACTGCTGCAACGCGCCGCCGAGGCGTTCCAGGGCGGCGCGGTAGAGCAGCCCGGCCCCGAAGGCGACCCGTTCGTCGCCGGCCGCCTCGGTCGCGCCCCGGGTCATCGTGCCGTCCGGGTTGGCGCCCCACCCGGTCACGTCCACCCTGGTCCGCTCGCCGATGGCGCGGATCGCGGCGGTGAACGTGGCCGCCTCGAACCGTTCGGCGACCCGCTGCCCGAGCCGGGCGTACGCCTGCTCGACGAGGGTCAGCTCGGTGTCGTACGTCCGCTCGCCGGTGAGCCGGCGCACCTTCGTGACGCGCAGGACGGCGACCAGCGCCTGGGTCAGCTCGGCCGGGGTCGGGCCGGCGTTCACGCCGACCAGGTTGGTGAAGAACGCGCCGACCGAGGTGTTGGCGTCGCGCCAGTACAGGTGCAGCTTCGCCACCAGCGGCGGTTGCCCCTCGGCGGTGCGCAGCGCGGCGAAGTGTTCGTCGACGAGCCCCTGCACGGTGACCGTGTACGCGCCGGGGCCCAGCCCGTCGGGCAGCGCGGCGTCGATGGCCGCGTAGTAGTCGGCGCTGGACAGGGTGAGCGCGGCGTCCGGGCTGATGCCGGTCGGGGTCTCCCGGTGGAAGGTGATGGTCCAGCCGGCGTCGTTGCCGACGGCGCCCTGGCGTACCTGGCCGGTCTGGAACGGCGTGAGCGTCATCGCAGCACCCTCCGCATCTTCTTGTCGAGCAGGTAGCGGTAGCGCAGCCGGGCGGGACCGAGGTCGGACTCGACGCGTTGCGCGGGCGGCCGGCGACGCCAGACGAACTCGTTGATCGGTGGTGGACCGAACTGGTCCACCGCCCGGTCGGCGGGCCGCCAGGCCACCGTCAGGTAGGAGCCGTAGTCGCCGGAGCCGCGGACCGTCCCGGCATGCAGCAGCCAGGCCAGCACCAGCACCTCGACGGCGACCGGGGTGACGCCGGGGGCGGTCGGTGTGCCCGCGTCGGGGCAGACCCGGCGCAGGCCGGTGGCGAGCGGCACCGAGCCGAGGATGCGGGTGCCCTGGCGGACGACGAGACGCAGCGGCACCCGACCGACCAGCGCCGGTGGCCGGGCCGTGGCCGTCGGCGCGGGTCGGGGCGCGAGGTCGTCGGCGGAGCCGCTCACCACGGCGAGTGGGTCGGTGGACAGCCACTGTCGGGCCAGGCCGGTGGGCAGGATCAGCACCGCGTGCACGCCCGCGCCCAGCTCGACGCGGTGCGGCAGGCCGGCGGTGAGGCCCTGGCGCACCTCGGTGAACCCGTCGGGCACCTCGATCGGTGTCTCCGGCAGCAGGTAGCGGTCGATCGGGAACGGTGGCATCAGTTGCCCAACCCGTCGGCGAGCGCGCCGACTCCGATGCTGGCCACGTCGAGCAGCTTGCCGAGCAGGCTGGGACGGGGCACGTGGACGAGGGTGACGGTGGTGTCCAGGACGTCGCGGCGGGCGGCCGAGGCGTTGAAGGTCAGCGACTGCACCTGCATGTCGGTGCGGATGGTCATGGAGGTGACCAGGATCAGCCCGCCGAACTTCCCGCCGGAGTACGCCGCCAGGGCGGTGCCGCGTTTGCTGGCCTCGGCCATCGTCTCCAGGGCGAACTTCCAGGCGTAGCGTTCCGCGCCGACGAGCACCCCGGTGAGCGTGATGGTGTCGTCGTGGGTGGCCACGATGGCCTTGTGGGCGGTGGAGCCGATCGGCGGCAGGTGGTACGTCTGCGCCAGGGAGATGGCGGTGACCGCCCACAGGGGGATCGGCAGCACCCCATCGCTGATGATCGCCGACGGCACCGTGCCGTACCGCATGAAGCTGCTGGTGATCGCCATGCTCAGCGTCCTCCGGTGGGTGGCAGCGGCACCGGCGTACCGGTGGGTTCGACGGCCAGGCCGAGGTCGCGCAGGGCCTGGGTGATCTCGCGGACCTCGCCGGCGGCGCTGGTGACGCGCAGCCGCAGCCGGCGCTCGGCCAGCGCCGCGCTGATCCGGGCGGGCCGGGTGGACGCGGACCCGCGCCGGTTGATCCGGTCGATCTCGGCGGCGGCGTCCTCCATCCGGGAGATCGCGTCGAGAATGCGCGGGTCGGGGGTGAACCCGGGGTCGTCGCGCTGGAGGCGGGCGATGGCGTCGCGGAAGTCGGCGGCGTCGCGCCGCAGGTTGACCACGAGGTTGTCGGTGAGCGCGCTGACCCCGCTGACGCTGGTGGCCCGGTGGGACTTGTCGTCGACGAGCCACACCCAGCCGTCGTGGCCGATGCCGACGAGGTCGGTGCCGGCGACCTTGACGTTGGCGTCCGGTCCCTTGAGGAACAGCTCGATGCTGCTCAGCGAGAACGCCGCGCTGTACTCGCCGAGGACGCCCCGGCCGTAGGTGACCATGTCGTGGCGCAGGTAGGCGCGGAAGCCGGGACCGTCGTCGGCGCGTCCGCCCCCGTCGCGGAAGCGCCGCCAGAGGGCGGCCAGCGCTTCCGGGTTGTGCACGGCGAGCTGCTGGGTGAGCCAGACGTCGCCGCCGGCCACCACGGCCCGCAGGTCCGGATCGCCGATGCGGGCGAGGGCGTCGGCGAGCCGGGCGTCGCTCATCTGCAGGCCACGCGAGCGGGCCCGGCCGAGGTCGTCGACGGCGGTGCGCAGCCGGGCCAGCTCGTCGGGGGTGAGCCGGCCGCCGAGGCGGGTCTGGAGGTCCGCGACGGCGGACCGTTTGCCGGCCTCGGTCTCGGCGGCGACCGCGCGCCACAGCGCGGCCGGTTCCAGCTCGGCGGCCCGGCGCAGCGCCGCCTGCCGGTCCGCCGGCATGGCCCGGAACGCGTCACCGACGATGGCGGCCGGCTCGGCGTGCCGGCCGGCCGCGCCGCCGCCGGCGTCGAACTCCCGCAGCAGCGAGTCGGCGTACGCGCCCGCGTCGTCGGCAAGCCGCAGCGGCGCGTCGCCGACGATGCCCTCGCGGGGTCGGCTCAGCTCGCGCATCTCGGTGCTGAGCTGTTCGAAGTACTCGCCGAGGGTCGCCACCCGCACCCCCTCGGGCAGGGTGCCGCCCTCCAACACGTGGTCGAGGATCGCGGCGATGTTGTCCCGCAGCACGGCGATGCGTTCCAGCCGGTTGAGCGCGTTGCCCAGGTGCAGGTCGCCGACGTCGTCGACGATGCGGCGGATGAGGTGTTCCAGCAGCCGCCGGGAGCGCACCTCGCCGGCCTCGCTGTGCTCGGCGATGGTCCGCATGAAGCGCCGCAGCCGGGGGTTCGCGTCGGCGGCGGCGTGCACGGCGGCGGCGTCGAGGAACCGGCCGGCGCGGAACCGGCGGGGCCCGGTCACGGCCGCACCACCGGCACGCGCGGGCCGGCGGCGGCACCGCCGGGCTGCGAGTCGAGCACCATGAGGATGAACCGGGCGCCCTCCGGGCCGCCGACCGCGCCGCTGAGCATCGCCTCGCGCTCCACGTACGCGAGGATCGGCTCCATCAGCTTCTGCACGACGCGTTCCAGCACCTCGTTGAGCAGGATCTCGGTGAGGAACCCCTGGAGCAGGTCGCGGGACGCGGCCTCGACGATCTGTCGGGTGACCCGGCGTACCACGTACCCCCGGGCGGCACGCAGCCCCGCGCGGACGCCGAAGCGCAGGGCGACCCGGCCGCCGCGCACGGCCGCGCCGCCGATGGTGCCGGCCTCCGGGATCAGCGACATCGCCAACCCGAGGTACGCGGCGAACAGCTCGACCTCGACCTCGGTGCGGGTGAGCACCAGCTCCGGGTCCAGCATCGAGGAGTACAGGCGCTCGCGTTGGTGGGCGTGCGCCACGTCGACGGCGGCGACGGCGACCCCGACCACGAAGCCCAGCGGCGGGCAGAGCAGCGACAGCGCGATGATCCCCACCATGACGGCGAACGCGCTCAGTGCCTCCCGGCCCAGCTCGGTGCTGAACAGGCTGTCGACGCCGCTGGTGTAGTAGGGGTTGCCGCCGAAGAACTCGCCGAGCTGCTGGTGGGTGACGAGGTGGATGCCCTGTAACGCGTAGCGTCCGCCTGCGATGGTGGCCGACGGGATGTGTTCGCTGATCCGGCTGGACCGGAAGGCGAAGTGCGCGTCGGTGCGGGAGCGGCCGAGCATCTCGGTGTTGTGGCGTCGCATGTCCTGCAACACCCGCCACAGCTCGTCGCGGATCGCCGACCGGTTGCCGGCGAAGCGGGCCAGCACGTCGGGCAGGTCGCTGATCTGCTTGACCAGCGGGTCGACGCCCTCGGCCTCGCCGCGCTGGATGACCAGCGCCTGTTCGATCTCGGCGAGGGTCCAGAGCACCGCGTGCGAGTCGCGGATGCGGGTGACGCCGTCGCGTTCGACGATCTCTCCGGCCGCGCCGGGGCTGGTCAGGGCCGCCTCGGTGGCGAGGAACGCGCTGGAGATGGCGCGGGCCGCCCCGTACCAGGCGGTGGACGGGTTCAGCATGCTCAACGTGGCCACGCTGCCGCCGCCCAGGTCGGTGTGCTCCTGCGTCCACCGGGCGGCCTCGTGGCGGCGCAGCCGCTCGCGCAGCCCCTGCAACTCGGCGTAGTCGGTGAGCTGGGAGACGATCAACCGCTCGAAGATCGGCGCGTACGCCTCGAAGTGGGCGATCCGCGCCTCGATACCGGTCCGGGAGCTGAGCAGGAGCTGCACCAGCATGGCCTGGCTGCCGACGACGAACAGCTGCCCGACCGCCGCGTTCACGGCCGGGCTGAGCGCCTGTACGAAGTGCAGGTTCCAGGAGGCGGACGTGTCGATCCAGCCGCCCTGGATCCGCGCGAAGTGCTCGGGCTGGCGGTAGCGGCGCATGACGAGCTGGGCGAGGTGGTCCAGGCGGGGTACGACGCCGGCCAGGTGACGCAGGAACTGCACGGCCGGCGAGGCGACCGGCCGGAAGTCCAGCGGGCCGAGTCGACCGCTGCCCTCGGGTACCGGCCGGGTGAACGCCTCCCGCTCGGCCGAGCCGACGAGCAGGCTGATCGCCGCGGCCCGGCCGCGCAGCACGGCGGCGGCCTGGAGGCAGAAGTTCGCCGGGTAACGGCAGGGTTCGCCCATCTGCAACCGGAACGCGATGTCGTCCATGAGTCGGCGCAGCTCGTCGCCGTCCGGGCCGAGCGCCGCCAACTCCGGCTCGCCATTGAACGACGCGCAGGCGGGCATCGTGGAGTGCCCGGTGCCGACGGCGGGGAACCGCCGCCCCTCGACGCCCGGCGGTGCGCTGGGGCTGCTCGGGTCGAAGACGAACCCGCCCCGCCCGACGGCGGTGCCGCCGTCACCGGTGCCACCGGGCCCACCACCAGGGCCGGCGCCCGTGCCGGGGCCACCCGCGCCGGTGCCGCCCGGACCGCCGCCACCCGGCCCGGTGCCGCCCGGACCGCTGCCGGCGCCGCTCCCCGCGCCGGCCCCGGTGCCCGTGCCGACGCCACCGCCGGGCGGCGCGTTCGGATCGGGCGCGGCGGCCGGGGGCTGCTCGACGCTGATCGGCAACAGGTTGGCCGTACCGGTGAAGTGCAGCGTGGCGTCGGTCTCCTCGGTGCTGACCAGCAACAGGGAGACGCCGCCGATGTCGACCACCACCAGGCTGGTCGGCGTGGCCCCGCCCACCGACGCGAGGATCGCGTCGACCCGCCGCGTCACCTCGGCGTCGACGGCCCGCTCGATCTGCGCCTGGTACTCCTCGACGCTCGTGGTCTCGCCGCGCGGCGAGGCGATCCGCAGCCGCCGCCGGATGTCGCCGCTCAACTCCTCGTCCACCATGGCGACCAGGGCGCTGCGGTCGGCGACCGGTCGCCGCTGCACCGTCCCGGGTTGCGGGCTCGGCACCCGCGCCTCGACCTCGAAGTGGGGTTGCGGGGTGGCCCGGAACACCGTCTCGCCGAACTGCTCGAAGGTCAGGACCGACAAGGGAGTGGTGGTCACCATGATCGCCCAGACCGGGCGGCCGTCCACGCCGATGACCCGGGCGATGATCCCCTGCGGGGCGCCCGACGGGAGGCCGCCGTGCTGGCGTACCGCCTCGCGGGCCAGCTCGGCGAAGTGACCGGCCAGGTAGGCGGCCGGGCGCAGCAGCCACTGGTAGCTCACCCGCGGCGGCTCGGGACCGTCCACCGGCACCTCGGCGGCGTCCCCACCGGCGTCGTAGGACGGCACCCGGTACACGGCGAGCAGGTGGCGCATCCGCTGCGGGTCGAACAGCTCGGTGGCCGGTTCGCTCAGCGGCAGGGGCACCCCGGGCGGCAGGCCCGGGTCGAGCCGCGCGGCGGCGACGACCTCGTCGACGCTCCGGCGCAGCCGGGCCTCGAAGGCACGCCGCTCGTCCGGCGTCACGTGCTCGCGGGCCGCGCCGGTCCAGCGGAACTCCGGCGCGTCGGTGCGTACCTCCAGGTAGCCGCCGTGCGGCGCGACCGCCTCCTGGCGGGAGCGTTCCAGCGCGCGGGCCAGGGCGGCGGCGAGCGCGTCGGTCACGGCCTCCGGCCGCTCGGTCACCGACCGGGCGTCCAGCCGGATCCGCACCGGCACGTGCACCGAGATGGCCACCGTCAGAACCGCCCGTCCAGGTGCTCGGCGAGGCGGGCCAACGCGAGGTCCGCGAGCGCGTCGGCGTCGAACGCGCCGCCGGCCGCGACCACCTCGATCTCCACCGGGAAGTGGTACGCGATGACGGCGCGATCGTCCTCGGCCACCTGCTCGGCCTCGGCCTCGCTGCCGGCCGCCGGCAACACCAGTTCACCCGCGTGCACCAGGGCCAGCCCGGTACGGGTGACCCGGGCGGCGCGGCCAGCTCCGGTCGCCATCTGTTACCTCCGGTTGATCCTGGTGGGGTTACGGCAGGACGGACGGGTCGCCGGTCTTCGGGTCGACCGAGGCCGCCAGGCTGAAGCCGCTGAACGTCGCCGCCGGTGCGCCGGAGATGGTGGCGGTGGTCGGCGTGGCGCTGGTGATCAGGCAGTCCTGCAACACGAAGGACGAGAACGCCCAGTCGTCGCCGGTGTGCTCCAGCAGCGCGATGTCGAACAGCTCGCCGTCGAGGGCCAGCTTGGTGAGCCGGCCGGCGACGTCCCCGATCGCCTTGACGGTCATCGTGAAGTTCATCGACACGGGCGCGTGGATGGCGCCCATGTGGGTCACCTCGCACGAGTGCAGCGCCTCGACGTTGAGCGAGAAGGACGGGCTGAACGAGTCGATCGGGCTGATCAACACCGTCTCGGTGCCCTTGGTGTACTGCACCGCGAGGCGGGTCTTCCACTCCATGGTCTGGTTCCTCCGGTCAGAACTTGGCCACGAGCGTGACCAGCAGGCGGCTCACGGCCGGGCCGTACGTGACGGTGACGACGAGGTCGACGGTGCGGTCGGCCCGGGCGGTGGTGACGATCGAGGTGTCGGTGGCGGTACGGGCGGCCTCGGGGATGGTGAGGATGTCCAACACCGGGATCTCGATGCGGTAGTCGTCGATCACGGCCTGCCGCTTGAGCGGGCCGAGGATGCCGTCCACCTGGGTCTTGAGCAGGGTCATGCCCGGCTTGGTGATGCGGGCGTCGCCGACCAGGCCGATGAGTCCGGCGCGGAGCATGAACTCGATCTGATCGAGGGTGCGGACCAGGTCGACGTGCAGCAGGCTCGCGTCCGAGGTGAACAGCCGCCCGTCGGCGAAGTGCAGGCTCTCGCCGGTGATCAGCGTCGGGTCGATGATCGGCGTGAGGTTGGCCTCGGAGAGTCCCTTGATCTCGGCCGGGCTGTACTGCTTGGCCACCGGGATGGCCACCCCACGGATCTTCTTGAGCACGATGCTGTGGTGCACCGGCAGCCCGGCCACGGCGGCCATGGCGGCGGTGGCCGCGTCGCCGTCCGCGCCCCGGGCGGCGATCATCAGCATCCGGCTGGTGCTGCTCTTGAGCGGGTTCGCGGCGGCGGTGATGTCGGTGACGTAGCTGGCGCTCTTCTCGGTCGCCGGGTTGACCATGGCGAAGCCGATGCGCCGCTGGCCGGCGGCGGACATCGTCTCCACGTGCGCCTTGAGCGCGTGCAGCCCGGTGGGCGCGCCCGCTCCGGCGGGGTTGCCGACGGTCGACTCGTTGGCCAGCGACACCATCGTCACGTCGTCGGCGGCCTCCAGACCGCTGAGCGCGGCGGCGTAGTCGTCGCCGGCGACCTTCACGCCGTACACCTTGGCCGGGCGCGGGTCCTGGAGGAACGCCAGTTCGAGCGAGTTGTAGAGGGCGTTGCGGACGACGTTGCCGGCCTGTCGGCGGGCGAAGTTGGTGACCGCGTCGTCGAGGGTCTCGATCCGGACCGGTGTGTTGGCCGGGGCGGAGCCACCGTCGGCCGTGGACGGCGTCTTGCCCACCACGGCGATGACGCCCGGCGAACGCTGGGCCAGCGGCGCCGGTGGCGGCACGATCCGGACCTCGATGAACGGGAATGCTGCTGTCGGTGCCACGGGTCCTCCCGGACGAAGTTGCTGCTGGTCTGATCTCAGGTCGGGACGGCGGCGAGCCCGATACCGCTGCGGGCGAGCCACTGGCCGGCACGGGCGAACCGGGCGGCCCGCTTCTGCACGGCGGTGCCGGTGTCGCCACCGGGCCATCCGTCGTCGTCGAACGTCTCGACGGGCACCACCCACACGGCGACCACCCGGTGCCGCCGCCGGACGTCCTCCGGCGCGGGCACGTCCAGTCCCAACTCCTCGGCGCGGGCCCGGACCAGGCGGGTCTCGACGAGCAGGTCGGCCAGGGAGAAGCCCTTGTCGCGGACCAGCACGGCGGCGGCGAACGGCAGCGGACGGGGTGTGGGGGGCGCGGCCGGCGGCGCGGCGTAGCGCAGCCGTACGGTCGCGCCGGCGGCCTGCCCGCGCATCCGGTCCACCAGGTCACCGGCGTTCGCCGCGCCGACACCGGCGAGCAGCCGGTCCAGGTGCGCGTCGGTGAAGGCGGCGGGCTGGTGCAGGCCCGCCCGCAGCCGGGCCACCAGTCGGGTACGGCGCTCGGTCTCCAGCAGCGTCGGATCGGCCGGCAACGCGCCGAGGTCGGCGATGATCTGCGGGTCGACGTCGAAGGCCGGCATCGCCACGTCGAGGTCCTCGACCCGGTCCCGGGCGGCGCTCGTGCGTACCACGAGGCTCCCCCGCCAGAGCGCGTCGATGCGCAGCGCCGACCCGCCGAGGCCGTGCAGACGCACGCGCAGCTCGGTACGGGCGGTGCCGCCCTCGCCCAGCCACTCCCCCTCGGCGAGGGTCACCGGCGCGGCCGCGAAGCCGAGGGTCAGCTCGTCGAAGACCGCCGCGTACGGGGGCGCGACGGGCATCGCCTCGGTGTCGTACGCGGCGTCGACCAGGTGGGCCAGCGAGGCGTCGTCGAAGAGCGCGGCGCGGGTGCCCGGGTCGGCCAGCCGCACCAGCACACCGTCGACGAAGTCCACGCCGCCGCCTCCCCCGCTGCCCACGCCGGGGCACACCGCCCGGCTCGGCACGAGGATCGCGGAGGGGCCGTCACCCGAGCGTCACCGCCACCGTCACCGCACCGGCCACCGGCCGAACTGTCGGCAGACCGACCGGTGACCGATCGCGACCTCAGGGACGCAGGACGACGTGCAGCGGGTGGGGTGCGGTGGTGGCGAGGTCGCCGAGCACGGTGAACAGCAGGGCGTACTGATCGGCTGGCTCGTCGGCGAGGAGCTGACCGGCGTCGGTGACCAGCAGGGTCAGCGGGCCGGCGTCCAGCCGGTCCCGGAGCGCGTCGGCGAGGGCGTCCCAGGTGTCGCCCAGGTACGCCGGCAGGGCCAGCGCCTCGGCCAGCGCGGCGAAGAGCGCGGGCCGGGTACGGGCCGCCGCCCCGGCCAGCGCCACCGCGCCAACCTGCTCAGCGTCGTCCATGTGCGTGCCTCCCGGACCGGCTGGCCACCGGGCCGGTCAGAGCCGGTAGAAGTCGGTGTAGTGATTGGGCGAGAACCAGGTGACGCCCGTGCTGCGGTTCACCACGATCCGGTACGCGTCGCGGGCGGCGCCCTGGGTGCGGGGGTACACGTCGTACTCGTAGTAGGTGGCGTTCGTGGGCAGTTGACCCTCGTAGTTGTAGAACCGGCCACCGGCGAAGTTGGACAGCCCGCCACTCCAGGAGTACCAGCCGCGGCTGGTCGGGAAGCCCTTGGCGGACCAGCCGGATCGTGCGGTGCGCGCGTCCGCGCAGCGGCTGATGGTGCAGGAGCTGTAGACCGCCGCCGACGCGGAGTCCGTCAGCCGTGGGGTGACCACGGACGGGCCGACCAGCGCGGCGGCGACCAGGGCGAGGAGCAGGGCGAGGGTGGTGGTACGCCGGCGGATCGCGCCGAGCGTGGCCAGCGGGGACACGAGGGTGGACACAGGCTGCCTCCAGACCATCCGATCCATCGACCCACGTGAGTGGCGGGTCGCGCCCAGTCTGGCCGTTGCCCGCGGTCGGCGACAGTCCCGTCGGCCCAACTGCTACACAATGCCCGGTGAACCGCGGGCTACCGACATTGTGTCGCACATCGGCGCGGCGGCGGGCATTTCGGTCATCCGTTGTTAGCGTGAGCTGCGGGCGCGCGGACCCGTGACCGTGAAGGGGTGCCATGACGGACGCTCCCGAGCAGAGACCGAGACCCGCGGATCTGTGGCGGCAGCGGGGCGTCCGCGCGCTGAGGATCACCCGGGACGGCAGCGTGCGCGGCTGGCGGTGGTGGGCGCGCACCTGGGACCGACTGGTGGCCGCGCTCCAGGACGAGGCCCCCGTCGGCGCCGGCGCCGGTCCGTCCCCGCCCGGCCCGCTGGTCGAGCAGCGCGACGCGCCCCGGCTGATCGCGGTGCCCGCGCAGGGGTACGTCTACTCGTTCTACGTCCGCGCCACCTTCGCCTGGTCGTCATCGGCGAGCCTGCGGGCCGAGGTGCTCAACTGGTATGTGGGGTACTTCCAGCCGAACGCCATCCAGCGGCTGACCCGACTCGCCGCCGATGCCGCCCGGGACCTGCCCCCGCACCGGGCCGCCGACCTGGAGGTGGCGTTGCAGCGGGCGCTCGCCGAGGACCCGGAGTGGTCCTACCGGCGCGGGGACGTCCTCGTGACCTGCCGACCCGACGCCGCCGTACGCCTCGACGAGCGGATGATGCCGGCGCTACGACCCCACGTCGACGCGATGGTGCGCATGGAGTACCAGTTCGACGAGCAGATGCGCCGGGCGACGTACGCCGAGGAGTTGAGCCGGCGCTGGGCGACGATCCTCGGTGACCGCCTCGACGAGGACGCGGACCAGGAGATGGCGGACGCCCGCGAGCACCTGCTCGCCGCCCAGCGGGAGGCCGCGCGCTGGATCGGCGACCTCCTTCACCACCGGGTCACCAAATCTTGATCGCGACTGGTTAGCATCCTCCCGTCCTTCCGCCGTGGAAGGCACGGGGGAGGAACACACGATGCAACTTGAACGCAACTGGAAGCCGTACGCGAAGGGCCCGGCGCTGCTGGTGCTCGCCGTCGTCCTGCTGTTCTCGCCGGAACTGCTGGCGCTGATGAACCAGGAGTTCACGTTCGGCAACTGGGTCGGGTACGCGATGGCGGCGCTGGCCCTGATCGGCGGCCTCGGCGCGGTGCGGGAGAGCCGCGAGGCGTTCGCCGTCCGCATCGGCGAGCAGGGCATCACCTGGACCAAGGGAGCGGCCACCACCGAGTTCGGGTGGTCGGAGGTGACCCGGGTCGCGATCGAGAAGAAGCCGAACGCCGGCAAGCTGGAGAAGCCAAGCATGCTCACCGTCTGGGTGGCCGACCAGACGCAGCGCGCGGTGCCGCCCGACGTCGAGCTGACCGGCCTGCGCGGCTACCGCCTGGCCGACCTGCGGAACACCCGGCAGTCCCGCGACGAGGTCGCGGCCGCGCTGCGCCAGTACGGCGGAGACCGCTACCCCACGCCGGCCGCCTGAGTCTCGGAGCCATCAATGTCGACAATGCCCACTCCCGCGCCCGTGCCGCCCCCCGCCCTGCGGCCACCCGCCGACGGGGAGTGCCAGTTCTGCGGCAGTCACCCCGCCGCGCGGGTTTCGTTCCAGTCGATGACGAGCATCGTGATCCTGTACGTCGTCTCCTCCCAACGCGGCTGGATGTGCCGCGCCTGCGGCCTCTCGCTGTACCGCCACCACACCAACAAGACCCTGCTGGCCGGCTGGTGGGGAATCGGGATCATCGGCATTCCGATCTTCCTCGGCGTCGACCGCTTCCGGCTGCGGCGCATCCTGCGGCTCGCCCCGCCCCAGCCGACGCCGGGCGTCGCGGCCCACCTGCCCGCGCCCCTCGACCCCGGCAAGCCGGTCATCCAACGCCCCGGCGCGATCGTGAGCCTCATCCTGCTGACCCTGTTCCTCCTGATCGCCGCCTGCGGCGCCCTGGCCTTCGCCACAACCCCCTGACGCCTCTCACGTCGCCCATGATCACTTGATGGTGACCAGTTGTCAGAGGTCCCGGAGAACTGGTCACCATCAAGTGATCATCAGGATGAGCGGCGGCTGGCAAGGATCGCCAGGGTCTGCTGGCGGACGTCGTCGGGATTCGCCCGCAGGCGGCGGTGGGTGAAGCGGACGACGAGGATCCCCCTGGTTGCCAGCAGGGCATCGCGGCGGAGGTCGATCTCGCGTTCGGCCGGGTCACCGTGGCTCGTGGCACCGTCCAGCTCGACGTTGACCCGCTCGGCCTCGGCGAACATGTCAAGGTAGATGGTCCGACCGCCGATCCGCACCGGTGCCTGCCGGACGAACGCCGGCATGCCTGGGCCCGTGAACACGTGGTCGTGGCCCCAGATCTCCAGCGCGCTGCGGCACCCGGCGGCCAGCCGTTCCACCAGACCACGCAGCGCCGCGCGGTCGGTCAACCGGGGCTCCTCGGCCAGCGTGACGACGAGCCGCTGCGGTGTGGTGCGCCGGTCGTTCACCGCGCGGATGACCGGCCCGGGGCGGTCGACCGCCGGCAGTAGCGGCCAACAGTCCACCAGGGTCCGGTCGAGTCGCGTCACCGGGAACCCAGCCCGTACCACCACCTGGGGCGGCTCGGCCGCGAATCCGGTGCGGTGACGCAGAATCAACCCGGGCCGGCCACGCAGACCCGAGCCGGTCGGTACGTCCACGTACACCGGCTCGCCGGGTGGCTGGCGGCGTAGGCCCGACACGTCGAGCGCGGTCAGCCGGCTGAGCGCACCCCGACCGTCGGCGTACGCGAGAGCCGCCCGTCGTGCCACTTCGGGTTCGACTCGGGCCAGGAGCGGTGCCGCGGTGCTCGTCCGGGAGAGCAGGGTGGCGTCCAGGTAGACCCCGGGCAGCGCCCGGACCAGTCGACCAGCCCGGCACGCGGCCTGAACCGTCCATTCGGGTGCCGCCCGCACCATCTCCCGCCAGGTGCACACCCCACCACCGGCAGCCACGAGCGCGCACAGTCGCGAGTCCATGGGCTGAACCTGCCGTACCGCGCCCCGGCACACCGGCCGCGCGGGTGCCCCTGTGGACAGCGCGCGCTCCTGTGGACGCCGCCCCAGACCGCGCCTCGATGTGGTAGGCGGAGCCTGTCAAACGCGTTCGTCACCTGGCGAGTGCACGGGGAGACCGGCACGCCGGAAACCCAGCGCTTCTCGGGAGTCACGGTCCGCCTTACGGGCGGCACCCAGCACGAGGTTGATCGCGACCCGATTGGCGATGTCGTCGAAGTCATCGATACCGAAGGCCCGGAACAGCTGAATGCCGTCGGTGGGCCCGTTCCGGACCTCGATCCGCCCATCCACGTCGAAGTAACTGGACGCGGTGACGGACTCCTTGTCGAAGACGTCGTTCGGGCCGGCCACCACCGGCTTGTCCACGACAGCGGTCAGCTCGTGTGGTGCCGTGAGCAGCTGCCCCAGCCGGGCCGAGGCTCGTCGCGCCCCCGCAGAATCATCCGACTCGAACACCCACACCCAGATCTCGCGTGGGTGTGCGTTCCAGCAGATGAGTTCGGGCCCAGGGAATTCGTCGTCAACGTCGCACGTCACGAGCGCGTCGGGAAAGCGCTGCCGCAGGTCCGCCACACGTGTGGCGAGACCGCCCGCATAGGCGGCGTGCTCCGAGATGTCCCACGCCACCTAGGGCTCCCGCATCCAGGTCTTCGGATCGGTCACGAAAATGCCCTTGCCCTGGTGCCGCCGGATCACCCGCAGCGCTTCCAGACGGACGTAGACCATCTGGATAGTGGACGAGCTGACGTCGAAGCGGTCGGACATGTCAGCGATCGAGGGCAACTTGTCCCCCGGCTTGACCTTCCCGCTGCGCAGGTCCCCGATGATCTCTTCCGAGATCCGGATGTAGTCCGGAATCTGTGGCATGACACTCCTCGCGTGGCACGCCAATTTGATCACGACACGCACTGGTCAGACAACTAAGCGTTGCGACAGTGCCACTTAGGCATATATGTTTAAGCGCGAGCCGCTCCTCGCGTGGCAACGAGTGCGGCTCATCCCCTCGGTCGGGGCGGGTGCGTGCACCGTCCAGCTGACCCTCGCCGAAGACGTTGTTGTCGGCGGCGGTGCCTCCGCAGGCGGTGGCGTCGACGTCGCGGGCGGTCC
>NZ_JBEXUR010000011.1:0-248136 GCF_040614415.1 Micromonospora sp. NPDC005979
AATAATGTTTTTTTTTGTTTTTTAGTGTTTACATGATTTGAGGATAGGGGACCGGACTCCACACGTCTGCTCTTCCGAACTGCCCCCGCCCCCCCGCCCCCCCCCCCCCACGATTCGGTGACGACAACTTCAGGGATGTAGTGGCCTCGCCACTGTGGGAGGCCACTACATCCCTGAAGTTGCGCGGATCTTGCCAGCGGCCCGGCGCGTGGAGGCGCAGCGCGCGGGAGCCCTGGCCCGCGACCGGTCTGGCCCGCGACAGGCCTGGCCCGCGGACCGGCCTGGCCCACGATCGGCCTGGCCCACGATCGCCTGGCGTGGGCCGGGGTCAGCCGAGTAGGGGGCGGAAGGTTCCGGCCAGGATGCTCGTCGTCAGGGCCGCGCCGGCCAGCGCCGCCGCGCCGACGACCAGCAGCGTGTCGGCGAGCCGGAAGCGTTGCCGGCGAGCCACGGTACGGGGTGTGCCGGCGTCGAACCCGCGCGCGTCCATCGCGACGGCCAGCCGGGTGCCTCGGCGGATCGCCCCGACCAGCAGTGCGAACGCCGTGGACGCGAAGAGTCGTAGCTTGGCCACCGGGTTGCGCCCCGCGTCGACGCCGCGGGCCCGGCGGGCCATGCTGATCATCTGCCACTCCTGCCCGAGCAGCGGCACGAGCCGGAACGCGGCCAGTGCCCCGATGGCGAACCGCGCCGGCGCCTTCGCGTTCTGGATCAACGCGTCCGCCAGGTCGGTCGGGTCGGTGGTGGCGAAGACGATCACCCCGGGCAGGGCCACCGCGAAGATCCGCAGCACCAGGCCGAGAGCGGTGAGCAGCACGCCGGTACTCACCAGCACCGGCCCGGCGTGCAGCAGGACGCGGCCGGACTGGTCGGCGGCGAAGAGCACCAGCGTGACCAGGATGCCGACGGCGCTGAGCAGCAGCGGCAGCGCCCGCCGGGCCAGTACCCGGTAGCGCAGGCCGAACAGCGGCAGCACGGCGAGTTCGACGGCGATGGCGACCGCGGGCGCCACCGGGTCGAGCGTGGCCAGCAGGGTGAACGAGAAGACCAGCGCGGCGGCGAGCTTCGCCACCGGGTTCCGGCGGGCCAGCGGCGCTCCGGGTCGGGCGACCGGCTCGATGCTGATCATGGGCGTGGCTCCCGTCCGGCGCTGCGGCGTCGGTAGCGGCGCGCCGCCGCGTTCACGATCGCTCCGAGGTGACGGTTGCGCGCCGCCGCGCTCACGACCGCTCCAGGGTGACGGTGCGGTCGGCGAGCGCGGCGACGAAGTCCGGGTCGTGGGTGACGCTGACGACGCCGTGCCCGGCGTCGCGCAGGTCGGCGAAGAGGTCGACCAGCTCGCCCCAGGTCCGCCGGTCCTGGCCGAAGGTGGGTTCGTCGCAGATCAGCAGGCGTGGCGCGGTGGCCAGGGCCGTCGCCACGCTGAGGCGTCGCGCCTCCCCACCGGAGAGGGTGTACGGGTTGGCCGCCGCGAGCCGGGTCAGTCGTAACCGCTCGAGTAGTCCGGCCACCGTCTCCTTGACCGCTGCCTCGGGTTGACCCGTCCGGCGTGGGCCGAGCGCCAGCTCGTCGAAGACGGTGCCGGTGACGAACTGGTGCTCCGGGTCCTGGAAGACCGACCCGATCCGCCGCGCCAGCGTGGGCGCGCGCCAGCGGTGCGGGGGAGTGCGATGGTGGGCACCGGCCAGCTCGGCCGAGGCGGTGACCCGGCCGGTGCCCGGTTTGAGCAGCCCGCCGAGCAGCAGCGCCAGGGTCGACTTGCCGGCACCGTTCGGTCCTCGTACGGCGAGGGCCTCTCCGGCGCGTACCGTCAGATCGGTGGGCCCCAGCCGCGACGGCAGGCCGAGCCGGTCGGCGGTGAGCAACACGTCGCCGGCGGCGGCGGTGGCCCGGCGCGGCGCGATGGGGTGACCGGGCACCCAGACGCCCTCGGCGGCGAGGGCGTCGCCGTGCGTGGCGAAGACCGCGTCGGGTGGCCCGTCCGCGCGGATGCCGCCGCCGGGCTCCAGGACGACCACCCGGTCGACCAGCGGCAACGCCTCGGCCACCCGGTGTTCGACGAGGATCAGGGTGGTGTCGGCGTCCAGCGCGCCCGCCACGGCGCCCCGGACCAGGGCGGCGCCGTCCGGGTCGAGGTTGGCGGTCGGCTCGTCGAGCAGCAGCAGGCCGGGCCGCAGCGCCAGCGCGCCGGCCAGGGCGAGGCGCTGCTGCTCGCCGCCGGAGAGGGCGGCCGTGTTGCGGTCGCGGGGGTACGGGAAGCCGACGCGCCGCAGCGCCTCGTCGACGCGCGGCCAGATCTCGTCCGTGGGTACGCCCCGGTTCTCCAACCCGAACGCGACGTCGTCGCCGCTGCGTGCCATGACCAACTGGGTCTGCGGGTCCTGGAAGACGATGCCGACCCGTTCCCGGCCCTTGCGCGGGTCGAGCCCGTCGATCTCGACGGTGCCCTCCTGCTCACCGGAGTCCTCCGGCAGCAGCCCGGCGAGCGCGGCGAGCAGGGTGCTCTTGCCGGCCCCGGAGGGCCCGAGCAGCAGCACCCGCTCCCCGTCCGCCACCCGGAGATCAACCCCGCGCAGCGCCCAGGCCCGCCGCCCGGCGTGCCGCCACCCAAAACCCCGCAGCAGTACCCCCACCACCCCTCCTCCCGGGTCGTCCCCCTGTTGATCAAGAGGTTCGCGTCAGAATTCCGCCTCGCGGTGACGCCAACCTCTTGATCAACGAGGTAAGGGCAGGTTCTAGACCAGCGCGCGGGTTCGGCCTGATGGGAGGCGGTCCAAGGCGCCGGTGTTGGCCAGGGCGCGGGTGAGCGCCCAGCCGCCGACGCCCGCGATGATCGTGGCGCTGACGATGGTGAGCAGCGCGTACGGGATGCGGTAGTCGCCCAGCGCGTACTCGGCGTTCCAGACGAAGAAGTCGAACAGGGCCGCGCTGAGGCCGGTCAGCGCGCCGGCCAGCACGGCGGTCGGCAGGCGGTACGACCGGTACCGGAAGGCGGCGAACGCCAGCTCGGCCCCGATTCCCTGCACGATGCCCTGCGGGATGACCGTGCCGGCCCACTGGCTGCCCAGTAACGCGGAGATGACCGCGGCCACCGTCTCGCAGTAGAGCGCGGCGCCGGGCTTGCGGATGACCAGCCCGCCGACCACGGCCGGCATCAGCCACACGCCGTAGATCAGCGTCTGCGCCGGCGGGAAGAAGGCGAACGCCCCCTCGGTGGCGCTCCAGACCAGGCCCCAGGCCCAGAAGATGACGCCGAAGGCGACCGCGATCACCGAGGCGACCACGATGTCGATCGTGCGCCAACGGTTGGTGGTGTTGTCCATGCTGTGCTCCCAGTTCAGTGAAACGAACCAGGAGAAGACGCACGCCGCGCGTCCGGTGGCACCGGACCCACGGCGCGGCTGGAGGTCGACCGAACTCCCTGCGCTGGCATTACCCAGATCAGGTTCGAGGGTCTGCGGGCGTGCCCGCACTCTCAGCGCTGTGCGCTCCCCTGTCGGATGTGAAGTTGTCTCGCTGACGCTAGCACCGACCAGGGGTAACAGCCCAGCAGGGCGTCACCGTGGCCGGCGCATCCGGGTCGGCGCGACGACGGCTGGGTAGGCTGACGATCATGCAGGTCGACGCGCGGGGTCTGACATTCGAGGTACGCACCGGCGGCCCGTCCGACGGCGTCCCCGTCCTGCTGCTGCACGGGTTTCCGCAGCACAGCGGCGAGTGGGACGAGGTCGTGCCGCCGCTGCACGCCGCCGGCCTGCGCACCTACGCCCTCGACCAGCGGGGCTACTCGCCGGGCGCGCGCCCCGCCGAGGTGGCGGGGTACCGGATTCCCGAGCTGGTCGCCGACGCGGTCGCGGTGCTCGACGCGCTCGGTCTGGACGCCGTGCACCTCGTCGGCCACGACTGGGGCGCGGTCGTGGCCTGGGCGGTGGCCGCCGCGCACCCGCAGCGGGTCCGTACGTTGACGGCGGTGTCGGTGCCGCATCCGGCGGCCATGGCACACGCGCTCGCCACGGACGGCCAGCAGAAGGCCCGGTCGTCGTACATCGCGCTGTTCCGCAAGCCGGGCAAGGCCGAGAAGGTGCTGCTCGCGTGGCACGCGACGGCGCTGCGCAAGCTGCTGGGCGGGGTGGGCGACGCCACCCGGGTTAACCGCTACGCCGAGCCGATGCGCGAGCCGGGCGCGCTCACCGCCGCCCTGAACTGGTACCGGGCCATGTCCCGCGCCGACCTGGCCGCCGTCGGCCCGGTCGCCGTACCGACCACCTACGTGTGGAGCGATCGGGACGTCGCGATCGGCCGGACCGCCGCCGAGGCGTGCGCCGCCCACGTGACCGGCGACTATCGCTTCGTACCCCTGGCCGGGGTGAGCCACTGGATCCCGGACGCCGCGCCCGCCGCGCTGGCCGAGGCGGTCCTGGCGCGGGTCGCCGGGACGGCCTGAGCCGTGCCGGGCGGGGGAGAGCTGTGACCGTTCCCGTCGGCGGGCCGAGCACCCGCCGGTCGATCGCCGCGCAACTCCGCCTGCTGGGCGTACGCCCCGGATCGACGGTGCTGGTGCACGCCGGGATGCGCCCGCTGGGCTACGTCTGCGGCGGACCGCAGGCGCTGGTGCTCGCCCTGCGTGACGCGCTCGGCCCGGACGGCACGATCGTGGTGCCCACCCACACCCCCGACAACAGCGACCCCGCGCAGTGGCGGAACCCGCCGGTGCCGGTGGACTGGTGGCCGCTGATCCGCGCCGAGATGCCCGGCTTCGACCCGGCGGTCACGCCGAGCCGCCACATGGGCGTCCTCGCCGAGACGGTCCGCTGCTGGCCACGGGCACTCCGCAGCACCCACCCCCACGTGTCGTTCGCGGCGCTCGGCCCGACGGCCGGGCAGGTCGTCGCCGGGCACGCGCTGGCCGACATGCTCGGCGAGGCCTCACCGCTGGCCCGGCTCTACGACCTGGACGCCGACGTGCTGCTGCTCGGAGTCGACCACAGCGTCAACACCTCGCTGCACCTGGCCGAGTACCGCCGTCCCGCCCTCGTCCGCGAGCGACTGGGCGCGGCGGTGCGGACCGCCGACGGCGGCCGGGAATGGGTCTGGTGGCAGGACGTCCGGCTCGACGAGAGCGACTTCGGCGCGCTGGGCCGGGACCTCGACGCCACGACGGTGGTCCGCGTCGGCCCGGTGGGCGCCGGGACGGCGAGGTTGGTACGCCAGCGGGCGGCGGTCGACTTCGCGGTGCGGTGGTTCGCCCGCAACAGACGGACGGAGGACGTATGACGGTGAGCGCCGAGGACTACCTGAGGGTGGTGACCGAGACGATGTCCCGGGTGGCCGCCAGCCAGGCCGAGGCCGTGGGTCGGGCCGCCGACCTGATCGCCGACGCGGTACGCGCCGACGGGGTGGTGCACGCCTTTGGCACCGGGCACTCGGAGGCCCTCGCCATGGAGATCGCCGGCCGGGCCGGCGGGCTGGTACCCACCAACCGGATCGCCCTGCGGGACCTGGTGCTGCTCGGCGGCGAGCCGGCCGACGTGCTCGGGCCGCTACTGGAACGGGACCCGGCGGTGGCGCACCGGCTCTGGGCGTTGGCTCCCGTACGGCCCGCTGACATCTTCGTGCTCGCCTCGAACTCCGGGGTCAACGGCGCGATGGTCGAGTTCGCCACGCTGCTCAAGGAACGGGGTCACCAGCTGGTCGCGATCACCTCGGCACAGCACTCCGGCCGGATGACCTCCCGCCACCCGTCCGGGCGCAAGCTGGCCGACCTCGCCGACGTGGTGCTCGACAACGGCGCGCCGTACGGCGACGCGACGCTGCCGTTGCCCGACGGGGGCGCGGTCGGCGCGGTCTCCTCGATCACGGCCGCGCTGCTGGCCCAGCAGATCACCGTGGAGGTGGTGGCGCGGCTGCTCGCGGTGGGGGAGCGGCCCCCGGTCTACCTGTCGGCGAACATCCCGGACGGGGACGCGCACAACAACGCGCTGGAGGCCCGGTACGCCGGACGGATCCGTCGCGGTTCCTGACGTTGCCGCGCGATGAACGGCAGGTGTCGTGAGCCTGTTTCGCGCTCGGTCGGGTGGGGCATTGGCGTTGCTGCCGGCGGCCAGGACCGTCGGCAGTACCGTCGCACCGGAGGTAGCGCGTGTCCAAGGAGACCGAGAAGCAACGCTGGCAGCGTAACTTCGCCGACCTACTCCAGGAGTTGCGGGTCGCCCAGACCGGCGTGCAGATCCTCTTCGCCTTCCTGCTCACCCTGCCGTTCAGCAACGGCTTCACCCGGACCAGCGAGTTCCAGCGCGACGTCTACATCGTCGCCCTGCTCGCCGCGGCCGCCGCCACCGCGATGATCATTTCGCCGGTGGCGTTCCACCGGGCGCTGTTCCGCCAGGGGCGCAAGCCGGAACTGGTGCGGTTCGCGCACCGCATGGCGACCGGCGGCCTGGGCTTCATGTTGATCGCCATGGTCAGCGCGGTGCTGCTGATCACCGACTTCGTGCTGGACCGGCCGATCGCCTTCGTGCTGAGCGCGCTGGCCGGGCTCTGGTTCCTCGTCTTCTGGGTGATTCTGCCGTTCGCCCGGCGCAACTGGGGTGACGACGACATCGACGACGAGGACGACGACCCGGACACGCTCACCGTCGGCTGACCTCCGTCGATGTTCACGCCACGCTACCCCTGGGTAACAACCGGGGGTAGCGTGGCGTTAGTCGCACACGTCGAGCAGCCGCACCGAGCTTCGAGGGGGCAGCCGTGACCACGACACAGGACGGCCGACCGGCACCGGACGGCCCCGAATCCGGTCCTGCCCCCGAACCCGGTGCCTCGGCCGGCACCGCCGCACCGCTGCCCGCCGAAGCCGGACAGGTCTCCGAGAAGGAGGCCCGCAGGGTCGCCGAGGCCGCCCGCGAGTCCACCTGGGACCGTCCCAGCTTCGGCAAGGAACTGTTCCTCGGCCGGTTCCGGCTCGACCTCATCGACCCGTGGCCGCGGTCCGACCCGGACGACGTGGCCCGCGCCGAGGAGTTCCTCGGCCAGCTGCGCTCCTTCATCACCTCCGAGGTGGACGGCGCGGCAATCGAGCGGGACGCCTCCATCCCCGACTCCGTCTTCCACGGCCTCGCCGACCTCGGCGCGTTCGGCATGAAGATCGACCGGAAGTACGGCGGCCTCGGGCTGAGCAACCTGCACTACTGCCGGGCCCTGATGCTGGCCGGCTCGGCCAGCCCGGCGATCGGGGCGCTGCTCTCGGCCCACCAGTCGATCGGCGTGCCGCAACCGCTGAAGATGTTCGGCACCGCCGAGCAGAAGCAGCGCTTCCTGCCCCGACTCGCCGCCGGTGAGGTCTCCGCGTTCCTGCTCACCGAGCCGGACGTCGGCTCCGACCCGGCCCGGCTCGCCACCACCGCCGAACCGACCGACGACGGCACCGGCTACCGGCTCAACGGCGTGAAACTCTGGGCCACCAACGGCACCGTGGCCACCCTGCTGGTGGTGATGGCCCGGGTGCCCGCCGCCGACGGTCGACGCGGCGGCATCACCGCGTTCGTGGTGGACGGCGACAGTGCCGGCATCACCGTGGAACGGCGCAACGAGTTCGTCGGCCTGCGCGGCCTGGAGAACAGCCTGACCCGCTTCCACGACGTGTTCGTTCCCGCCGAGAACGTCATCGGCGGCGAGGGCAAGGGCCTCAAAATCGCCCTGACCACGCTGAACACCGGCCGGCTCTCGCTGCCGGCCATGTGCGTGGGCGCCGGCAAGTGGGCGCTGCACGTGGCCCGGGGATGGGCCGCCGACCGCGTTCAGTGGGGACGGCCGGTGGGCGAGCACGAGGCCGTCGCCCAGAAGCTCTCCTTCATCGCCGCGACCACGTACGGCATGGAGACCATGCTCGACCTGTGCTGCCTGCTCGCCGACGACGACCGCAACGACATCCGGATCGAGGCCGCGCTGGTCAAGCTCTACGCCAGCGAGATGGCCTGGAAGATCGCCGACGAGCTGGTCCAGATCCGGGGCGGGCGCGGCTACGAGACCGCCGACTCCCTGGCCGCCCGCGGCGAACGCCCGGCCAACGTCGAGCAGGTGCTCCGCGACCTGCGCATCAACCGGATCTTCGAGGGCTCCACCGAGATCATGCACCTGCTGATCGCCCGGGAGGCCGTCGACGCCCACCTGTCGGTGGCCGGCGACATCATCGACCCGGAGGCGGGGCTCGGCCGCAAGGCCCGCGCCAGCGCCCGGGCGGGAGCGTTCTACGCGCGGTGGCTGCCGACCCTCACGGTCGGCAAGGGCCAGAGCCCATCGGCGTACGCCGAGTTCGGTCCCCTCGCCGGCCACCTGCGCCAGGTGGAACGCTCCTCGCGCAAGCTGGCCCGTTCGACGTTCTACGCGATGTCGCGCTGGCAGGGAAAGATGGAGCGCAAGCAGGCGTTCCTCGGGCGCGTCGTGGACATCGGCGCGGAGCTGTTCGCCATGTCCGCCGTCTGCGTGCGAGCGACCGCCGAACGTGACACCCACCCGGAGAACGTCGAACTGGCCGACCTGTTCTGCCGGCAGGCCCGCGTTCGGGTGGACGCCCTGTTCGCCGCCCTCTGGAACAACACCGATTCGGTCGACACCGCCGCCGCCAAGCGGATCCTCGCGGGCCGCTACGCGAGCGTGGAGGAGGGCGTCGTCACCCCGTCCGCCGAACTGCCCTGGGTGGCCCGCTGGGAGCCCGGCCCGTCCACCGCCGAGGACGTCCGCCGCCGCATCCCCCCGAAGCCGTAGGCCTTCGCGACAGGTCCCCGACCCATCGGCGGGACGATCGCGGCGTTGGCGGGGACGATCGCGGCGTTGGCGGGGACGATCGCGGCCCGCAAGATCGTGCTCGATCCTGGATTCAGTGGCATCCCTGCGACCCCGAGGCCACTACTTCCTGGTTCGAGCACGATCTTGGTGCGGTGCGGTGCGGTGCGGTGCGGTGCGGTGCGGTGCGGTGCGGTGGGGCACGTCAGCGGGCGACCGCCCAGGCCAGCACCCCGGCCAAGATCAGACCGTTGAGCCCGGCCAGGGCGAGGTACGCCGCAGGTGGAATCTTCTTGCCCCGGCGGACGAAGGAGACCAGGACGGCGGCGTAGCCGAGCAGCAGGACGGCGATGACGATCAGGAAGTAGAACACCCGACGACCTTAACGGCCTGTACCCGCACCCCCGAGCCGCCGCCACACCCCCAAACCCCACGCCCCGTGTTCCCGCCCCGAGTGTTCGCGCCGATCTTGCACTTTCGGTTGTCAACTCAGGACGGTATGCCCCTTACGTCACCACAGAAAGTGCAAGATCGCGGGGTGGTCACCGCCCGACCTCGTCGATCATGGAGTTGTGGTGCCTGTTATAGGGATTGAGGGGTGCTTTGTCACCCACCAGAACTCCATGATCGACGAGCGGGGGCGCGGGCGAGGGTGGAGCGGGGCGGGGGAGAGGGGGCGCGAGGGTGCACCCGTGGGCGAGGGCTTGGCGCGGGTGGGCGAGGTGCGGGCTCGCGTGGGCGCGTGGGCGAGGGTGGGCGCGTCGGCGTGGGCGAGGGTGGGCGCGCGGGCGTAGGCGCATGGGGTAGGCGCATGGGTAGGCGCGGGGGCGTGGGGCGCGTGGGCGTGGGGCGCGTGGGCGTGGGGCGTGGGTGGGCGCGTGGCGCGGGCGTGGGGCGTGGGCGTGGGGCGTGGGTGGGCGCGAGGGCGTGGGTGGGGGAGGGCGTTGGTGGGCCGGGGTTGAGGGGCGTGGGGTGAGGGGTGGGGGGTTAGCGGGCTTTGTTGCGGAGGCCTAGTTGGCGTAGCTCCAGCGCGGCCAGGGCGTCGACGGTGTCGTCGTCGCCGCGTCGCCACGCCTCGGCGACGTCCGGGGCGATCCGCGTGAGCCGGCCCAGCGGCTGGGTGGCCAGCGCGCGGAGCGCGAGCAGGTCCCGTCCGGCCGGTACGGCGGCGAGCTTCGCGGCCGAGCCGGCGCGACGCATCCAGCGCAGCCGCAGCGGCAGCCAACCGAAGAGCACCAGACCGAGCGGGAAGATCAGCACCGCGACGGTAAGGGCGAGGGCGAGTTGGTCGACCAGGTGCTGCTGTTCCCGGCCGGCGTCGGCGAGCCCTCGGGCGGCGTCGGCGGCGCGCTGGAAGGGTGCGGTCAGTTCGTCACCGACCAGCGGTACCCGGCGTACCTTGCCGCCGGCGTCGGCGAGGTTGTCGGCGAGGCCACTGCCCGCGCCCTCCAGCTTCTGCCCGGGTACGGCGAGCTTCTGCACCAGGTCGTGCAGCCAGAGGGCGGCGCGGATCGCGACGTACACCCAGACGACGACGAGCAGGTCGGTGAGCAACTGACGGACGGCGGTCGGAAACCGATCGGCGTAGATCTTCACGTCGGACAGCGTGCCACGAACGACGACGGGCCGGCACCCGTCGATTCGGTGGCCGGACCGGAGGGCGGGAGCCAGCCGTCGATCAGGCGAGCCGCAGGTCCACGAACGCGATGGTGTCGCCCGGTAGGACGTACCGGTCGGTCTCGACGAAGCCGTGGTGGCGGGCGAACCGCAGGCCCCCGTCGTTGGACGCCAGGACGACGGTCTCGATCGTCTGCGCGCCCAGCTCACGGGCCCGGGCCAGCCCGCGCTGGTAGAGCTGCTCCCCGTAGCCGTGCCGGCGGCTCCCGGGCAGCACCCGGGCGATCACGGTCGCGGCGTCGGGCGCCGGGGGGCGTACGGTCGAGCAGCCCACGGCCACCCCGTCGGCGTACGCGACCTCGAGGATGTGGCGCTGGGCTCGAGCGGCGATCTCGTCGGCGGACAGGGGCGCCGTCGGGATGATCGAGTTGTGGATGTGCTGCCAGTCGCGCAGCGCCGTCTCGGTGCCCGCGGACTGGACGGGAGTGAACCGAAGGCCCGTCATCGGACGCAGGTCGGGCAGGTGCCGAAGATCTCCAGGGTGTGGCTGACATCTGCGTACCCGTGCTCGGCGGAGACCCGGTCCGCCCAGCTCTCCACCGCCGGGCCGGCGACCTCGACGGTACGCCCGCAGGCCCGGCAGACCAGGTGGTGGTGGTGCCCCTCGCTGCACCGGCGGTAGAGGTGCTCGCCGCCCGGCGGGCGCATCACGTCGATCTCGCCCGCGTCGGCCAGCCCCTGGAGGGTGCGGTAGACGGTGGTCAGGCCGACCCGCTCGCCGCGCTGCCGGAGCATCGCGTGCAGTTCCTGGGCGCTGTGGAAGCCGTCCATCTCGCCCAGCAGCGCGCTCACCGCCGAGCGCTGCCGGGTGTTGCGTACGGCGGCGCCGCTCTCGCTCATGATCCCTCCCCCGCGTGACTGACCGCGTCCGCCACGATATGCGCGACGTGCTCGTCGACCAGGCTGTAGGCGATCTCCCGACCTCGACGCGAGCCGCGCACCACGCCCGCGCCGCGCAGCACCCGCAGGTGCTGGGAGACCAGCGGTTGCGCGGCGCCCAGCTTCTCCACCAGCTCGTGCACGCACCGCTCGCCGTCGGCGAGCTCGCTGACGATGGCCAGCCGGATGGGCGCGGACAGGGCTCGGAGCAGTTCGCTGGCTCCGTCGAAACCCTCGTAGCCCGTTGCGCTGGTCATCTTGCAACGGTAACCAATACCACCGACATCCGCCGATCCGGCCAGGCCCTAGTCGAGGACGACCTCGTGCGGCTCCACGGCTGGTACGAGCGCCGGCGCGGTGCGGCGGTGCCGCCTACGCCAGATCGTCCCGGCGACGGCCATCACCAGGAAGGAGGCGATGGCCAGCAGCACCACCGAGGCCCCGGGCGGGGTGTCGGCGCTGGCGGCCACCCAGACACCCGAGCCGGCGGCGAGGAACCCGAGCGCCATGGCGGCGGTCATCGTGCTGCGGAAGCCCCGGGTGACCTGCTGGGCGGCGGCCACCGGAACCACCATCAGCGCGCTGATCAGCAACACGCCGACGGCCCGCATCGCGATGGTCACCGTGACCGCGGTGGTGACCGCGATCAGCAGGTTGAGCGTGCGCACCGGGAGGCCGGAGACGCGGGCGTACTCCTCGTCGTGGCTGATCGCGAAAAGCGCCGGCCGCAGGGCGATCATGGTGATCAGGATCGCCGCACCGAGCACTCCGACGGTGATCAGGTCGTCGGTCGAGGTGGAGAGCAGCGATCCGAACAGGTAGGCGTTGAGGTTGGCGCTCGTCGCGTCCGAGAGGCCGACCAGCAGGACGCCACCGGCGATGCCGCCGTAGAAGAGCAGGGCCAGGGCCAGATCGCCGGAGGTACGCCCGCGGGCGCGGACCAGCTCGATGGCGATCGCGCCGACGGTGGCGACGATGACCGCCACCAGCACCGGTGAGCGGTTCAGGAGCAGGCCTGCGCCGACACCCGTCAACGCCACGTGGCCGATGCCGTCGCCGATCAGCGTCAGTCGGCGCTGCACCAGGTAGATGCCGAGCGCCGGAGCGGCCAGGCCGATCACCAGCGCGCCGATCAGGGCACGCTGCATGTAGGGGTACTGAAAGAGTTCCATCGTCAGTTGCTCCACAGCCCGGCGGGCTCGTCGGGACCGTGCGGGTGCACGTGGTCGTGATCGGGCTCGGCGTGGTGGCCGGCCGGGTCCGGAACCGGGCCGTCGTGACAGATGCCGCCCTGGTGGACGACGACCGCCCGGCTGATCACCGGTCGCAGCGGGCCCAGCTCGTGGGCCACCAGCAGCACCGTCCCGCCGTCGGCGACGAAGTCGCGCAACGCGCCCGCGAACGCCTCCTGGCTGGCCGCGTCCACTCCGGCGGTGGGCTCGTCGAGGATCAGCAGTTCCGGCTTACCGGCCAGCGCGCGGGCGATGAGGGTGCGCTGCTGCTGTCCGCCGGAGAGGGTGGACACCGGATCGGTGGCCCGTTCGGCGAGCCCGACCGCCCGCAGCGCCGCGTCGACGGCGGCCCGGTCGGCGGCGCCGGGAGGGCGCAGGATGCCCCGGCGGGCCAGCCGGCCGGAGGCCACCACCTCACGGACGGTGGCGGGCACGCCCGACCCGGCGCCGAGGCGCTGTGGGACGTACCCGATGCGCTGCCACTGGCGGAACTGGCGCAACGGCCGGTCGAAGAGGGTGATCGAGCCGGAGCTGAGCGGCACCAGGCCGAGGATGGTGCGGATCAGCGTGGACTTGCCGGAGCCGTTGGCCCCGAGCACCGCGACCACCTCCCCGGCGGTCACGGTGAACGAGACGTCCCGGAGAACGGGGCGGCCTTCGTAGCCGACCGCGCCGTGCTCCACGGTGATGACAGGTGTGCTCACGAGCAGCTCAACGCCGTCCGCAGGGTCTGCAGGTTGGTACGCATCACCGAAAAGTAGTCGGCGTCGCTGCCCGCAGCGAGTCCTTCGATCGGATCGAGCACCGCGGTCTTCGCGCCGACCTGACCGGCGATGGTCTCGGCGACCTTCGGGCTGACCAGCGCCTCGAAGAAGATCGTGGTGGCGTGGTGTTCCTTCGCCTCCTCGATGACCTGGGCGAGCCGCTGGGGCGAGGGCTCGACGTCGGGGCTGAGCCCGGTGATGCCAACCTGGTCGAGGTGGTAGCGGTCGGCGAGGTAGCCGAACGCGGTGTGGCTGGTCACGATCTCGCGTCGCTGGCAGGTCGCCAGGCCCTTGGTGAACTCGCCGTCGAGGGTGGTCAGGTCGGCGCGCAGGGCCGCGGCGCGGGCGGTGTAGTCGGCGGCGTGCTTCTCATCGACCGTGCCGAGCTGTTGGGCGAGCTTGTCGCCGATGGTGGCGAGCCGGATCGGGTCGAGCCAGACGTGTGGGTCCTTGGCGTGCCCGTGCCCCTCCTCGCCCTCCTCGTCGCCCTCGTGGTTGTGGCCGCCGGAGCTCGCGTCCATCAGCGGCTGCACGCTGGCTACGTCGAACACGGGTGCGTCGTCGTCCTGCGCGATCGCCTCGTCCACCGCGGGCTGGAAGCCCTTGAGGTAGACGATCAGTTCGGCCTCGGTGATCTCACCGACCTGGCGTGGGCTCAGCTCCAGGTCGTGCGGCTCGGCGCCGGGCTTGGCCAGGTTGGTGACGCGGACGGCGTCGCCGCCGACGCGCTCGGCGACGAACTGGAGTGGGTAGAACGCGGCCACCACGTCGACCCGTTGGGGATCGGCGCCGGCCGGGCCGCCGGTGGAGCAGCCGGTGGCGGCGCCCAGGGCGATCAGGGCGGTCGCGGCGGCGGCCAGGACGCGGGACATGGTGCGGTTGCTCATGTCGCCAACTGTCCGTGGTAACGACAATGATTGTCAAAAACGCATGCTTGCATGTCAGAGCAGCTTCGCCAGGCCCACCGTCACCAGCAGAGTCAGCATCAGCAGCCGGAGCACCCTCGTCTGCGGCGCCTGAACCGGCCAGGTGGTCACCAACAGGGCGATCAGAGCGGCGGCGAGGGCCAGCGTCAACAGGCCGCCGACCACCCCCGGCGTGAAGAACGCCACCAGCACCACCACCAGGGTGAGCAGGAACACCGACGTCGGGTTCGCCCCGGCCAGCCGGGCCAGCAGAGGGCGCTGCGTACGCTGCATCCCACAGACTCTACGAGGAGGAACCCCCGGTGCTGGTGACCAACCGGTTCGTGGTCGACGTCGATGTCGCCGACGGCTTCACCGAACGGGCGCACGCCGCCCTGACCGCGCTGGCCGCCTGCCCCGGCTACCTGCGCGGCCAACTGGTCCGGGCCCTGGACGACCCCCGGTACTGGTCCCTGGTCACCGAGTGGGAGTCGGTCGGCACCTACCGGCGGGCACTGGGCGCGTTCGAGGTCAAGGTGAGCGCGGTGCCGTTGCTCGCCGAGTCGGTGGACGAGCCGTCCGCGTACGAGGCGCTGGCCAGCGCCGCGCCGGGCGGAGCCGTGGTGGTCGCCGAGAGTGATCGGGCGGCAGGTCCTTACCGCTGAGACTCGGGCACTACCCTGCTCCTATGACCGCACCCGCCCCGCCGCCCGGTCCCGGTGTGGCTCCTCCCTTCGCCGCGCCTCCCACCGAGGGGCGTCGTACCCGGCTCTGGATCGGCCTCGGCGTCGGCGCCCTCGCCGTGCTGCTCTGCTGCGGCGGAGGTGGCACGGCCATCGTGGGCCTGGCCGTGAGCGGCGTGCAGGCGGTACGCGAGCAGGGCCGCACGGTGACCGGCGACTACTACCAGGCGCTCGTCGAGCGCAACTACGGCCGGGCGTACGACCAGCTCTGCGACGACGCGCAGCGGCGCGAGTCCCGCCCCGAGTTCGAGCGGCGAGCGGCCGCCGAGCCGCAGGTCACCGCGTTCCGGGTGGGTGAGGTGGACACCACCAACCTCACCGTGCCGGTGGACGTGACGCTGGCCGGCGGCGACCGGGAACGTCAGCAGGTCAGCCTGGGTCAGGACGGTCAGACCGGTGGCATGGAGGTCTGCGGGGTGAGCTGACCCGCCCCCGGTATTCTGCTGGGCTCGGGGCGACGGTGGTCGTACCGTTGTTCCGAACCGACCGTTCCATCCACATCTCGCCCCCGCCGACCGCCAGCCGGCGTAGGAGGAAACATGCCAGCCGACCGTATCGACGCCGTCGTCAGCCTCGCGAAGCGCCGAGGCTTCGTCTTCCCCTCCAGCGAGATCTACGGAGGCACCCGGTCGGCGTGGGACTACGGTCCGCTCGGCGTGGAGCTGAAGGAGAACGTCCGCCGGCAGTGGTGGAAGACCATGGTCCAGCAGCGCGACGACGTCGTCGGCCTCGACTCCGCGGTGATCCTGGCCCGCAAGGTGTGGGAGGCGTCCGGCCACATCGCCGAGTTCGTCGACCCGCTCACCGAGTGCCAGTTCTGCCACAAGCGGTTCCGGGCGGACCACATCGAGGAGGCGTACGAGGCCAAGCACGGCCACGCGCCCACCTCGCTCGCTGAGGTCAACTGCCCCAACTGCGGCAACAAGGGCACCTTCACCGAGCCGAAGATGTTCAACGGCCTCATGAAGACGTACCTGGGCCCGGTGGAGAGCGACGAGGGCATGCACTACCTGCGCCCGGAGACCGCGCAGGGCATCTTCGTCAACTACAAGAACGTCGAGACGGTGGCCCGCAAGAAGCCGCCGTTCGGTATCGCGCAGACCGGCAAGTCGTTCCGTAACGAGATCACCCCGGGCAACTTCATCTTCCGGACCCGCGAGTTCGAGCAGATGGAAATGGAGTTCTTCGTCGAGCCGGGCACCGACGAGCAGTGGCACGAGTACTGGCTCCAGGAGCGCTGGAACTGGTACCTCGACCTTGGCCTCTCGGCGGACAATCTGCGCCTGTACGAGCACCCGGCCGAGAAGCTGTCGCACTACTCGAAGCGCACCGTCGACATCGAGTACCGGTTCCAGTTCGGCGGGACCGAGTTCGCCGAGCTGGAGGGTGTCGCCAACCGCACCGACTTCGACCTCTCCACGCACAGCAAGCACTCCGGCGTCGACCTGTCGTACTTCGACCAGACCAAGGGCGAGCGCTGGATGCCGTACGTCATCGAGCCGGCCGCCGGTCTGACCCGGGCGGTGCTCGCCTTCCTGCTCGAGGCGTACGACGAGGACGAGGCCCCGAACACCAAGGGCGGCGTGGACAAGCGCACGGTCATGCGGTTCGACCCGCGCCTGGCCCCGGTCAAGGTGGCGGTGCTGCCGCTGTCGCGTAACGAGGCGCTGTCACCCAAGGCGAAGGACCTCGCCGCGCTGCTGCGCAAGCGTTGGGTGGTGGAGTTCGACGACTCGCAGGCCATCGGCCGCCGCTACCGCCGGCAGGACGAGATCGGCACCCCGTTCTGCGTGACCGTCGACTTCGACACGCTTGACGACAACGCCGTGACGGTGCGGAACCGGGACACCATGGGCCAGGAGCGCGTCTCCCTCGACCAGGTCGAGCGTTACCTGATCGAGCGCCTCCCCGGCTGCTGAGACGGTGGGCACGGGGCCCCGGCCGACGCGGAAAGCGCCGGTCGGGGCCCCGTACACTTGTGCGGTGACCGCCTCGACCGTTCCCGCGCTGCGCCCGTTGGCCCTCGGGCCGTACCAGGTGTCGCCGCCGGTGGTGCTCGCGCCGATGGCCGGGATCACGAACGTCGGATTCCGCCGGCTCTGCCGCGAGCAGGGCGGCGGCATCTACGTCTGCGAGATGATCACGACCCGGGCGCTGGTCGAACGGAACCCGAAGACGCTGCGCATGATCGCCTTCGGCGACGACGAGAAGCCGCGCAGCCTCCAGCTCTACGGCACCGACCCGGAGATCACCGCCGCCGCCGTGCGGATCGTCGTCGAGCGCAACCTGGCCGACCACATCGACCTCAACTTCGGCTGCCCGGTCCCCAAGGTCACCCGGCGGGGCGGCGGCGCGGCGCTCCCGTGGCGACGCCGGCTCTTCGCCCGCCTGGTGCGGGCCGCGGTGGACGCCGCCGCACCCTCCGGCGTGCCGGTCACGGTCAAGATGCGCAAGGGCATCGACGACGACCATCTGACGTACGTCGAGGCGGGGCTCGCCGCGCAGGAGGCCGGCGTCGCCGCGGTGGCCCTGCACGGGCGTACGGCATCGCAGCGCTACTCGGGCACCGCCGACTGGGACGCGATCGCCACCTTGAAGCAGGCCCTCGACGTGCCGGTCCTCGGCAACGGCGACATCTGGGAGGCTGACGACGCGCTGCGGATGGTCGCCCACACCGGCGTCGACGGCGTGGTCGTGGGTCGCGGCTGCCTGGGCCGGCCGTGGCTCTTCGCCGATCTGGAGGCCGCCTTCAACGGTCGGCCGGAGCGGCGTCTGCCCACCCTCGGCGAGGTGGCGGTGACCATGCGCCGGCACGCCGAGCTGCTGGTCGACCAGTTCGTGGCGGGCGCCCGCAACCCGGCCCGGGGTGAGCGCGACGGCTGCACCGACTTCCGCAAGCATGTCGCCTGGTACCTCAAGGGCTTCCCGGTCGGCGGCGAGCTGCGCCGCTCGCTGGCGATGATCGAGAGCCTGGCCCAGCTCGACGACCTGCTCGGCAAGCTCGACCCGGCGGAGCCGTTCCCGGTGGCCGCCCTGGGTCAGCCGCGCGGGCGTACCAACTCGCCGGGCAAGGTCGCCCTGCCGGACGGCTGGCTGGCCAGCCGGGACGACGACACCGTCCCCGAGGGCGCCGAGATGGACGACTCCGGCGGCTAAGCGGCCAAGGGGCCGCCTCACCCGTCTCCGACCACGCCACCGCAGCCTGAACGCACAAATCTTGGACAGTTTCCGTTAGCCGCTAACGGAAACTGTCCAAGATTTGCTCATGTATTGGGCAGGTGGGCGAGGAACCGGGCCACTCGGCGCGGGGGCGGAGGGGCGCTTCGTGCCTGCCCGGCTGCCGGCTGACGGCATGCCGAAAGGGCCGGGCCCCGTGGTGGGGTCCGGCCCTCTCGGTTGTGTGCTGGTGGTGCAGGTTGCGATCAGCTGGTGGCGTAGCCGCGGGTGGCGATCCAGTCGGCGAGGTGCTCGACGGTGATGTCGTAGGCGGCGGTGTTCGGGTCGGCCGAGTCGGCGATTCGTACGATGTTGCCGTTGTCGCGGTAGCCCACGACGCTGATGTAGTGCCCGCCTTCGAACGAGTGGATACCACCGTCGGTGTCGGTGCTGGTGCCGGCGATGTTGGCGACCACGGCGCGGCCGTTGTCGACGGTCTTGACGATGTCGGCGCGCAGCTTGTCGGTCTGCGTGGCGTCGGCGTCGGGCTTGCTGATCTCGACGCTGTGGTAGGCGTCGGTCTTACCGGTCTCCTTGTTCAGCACCGGGGTGATGTCGTTGATGCTGTTGGTGCCGGCCTCGGTGGTGCCCATCTCCTTGGCCATGGCGTCCACGCTGATGTCCTTGCCCTGCACGCTCAGGGCGTTACGGGCGGCGGCGGGGCCGCAGTAGTAGAAGTTCGGCTGCGCTTCGTAGCGCACGCCCAGCTGACGCTCACCCGCAGGCTTGCGGTCGGCCTGCGTCGCAGTGGCGGGCTTGGCCTCGGACGCGGCGTAGGCGGTGGTGATGGGGCCGGCGATGGCGCCGCCGGTGAAGGCGAGGCCAGCAGCGGTCAGAGCGGTCTTACGAATCAGATCGGTACGCATGATGGCGTGCTCCTCTGCATCGGGGGATACCGCAACGACACACAAAACGGGGGGACGTGTGCCGAGCGGGAAAGTTCACGGCGGGACGTGGCCCGGCGACCCGGCGAGGGCCTGCACGGGGGTGTCCCGGAGGGTGGTGCAACGGTCCGGGGTGGCGAATCATTCCGCCGACGTTCTTCCCGGACCGGGGGACGACCGGTGGTGCTCGGCCGTGCGGGGTTGTAACCGTGGCCGCCGGCGGAGTGTTCGCGGCGGCTGTCACACGGGCCGGGCCGGGTGGTGCTGCTCGGCGGTACGGGGGATGTAACCGTGGCGGCCGAGCGGGTGTTCCCGGCGGCTGCCGCGCCACCGAAGCCCGAGGCTCGCGGCGCCATGCCAGGTATAACGACCCCGCCGGGTCCCCGATTCCGCCCCCAGGGTGCCGCCGACCACGGGACGGCAATGCCGAATCCACCCAAACCACCCACCGGAACGGACACCCGCCACCGCCGGGAGTGATCCACACGCGATCGGCGATACCGGGGTATCCGAGGCGCCCGGGACACCCCGACATGGCCGAACCCGAGTGGATCACCAACGCGCGGCCCCACGGCCACTCGATGATCGCGCTCGAACCAGGAAACAGGGCCCTCACCCAGCCGGCGAGGCCACTACATCCAGGATCGAGCACGATCATGCCCGCCGAGTCATGCGTGCACGGTGTCCGTCGGTGGGGCGGCTCGCCGCTGACCGCAACTCCGGGGTGTGCCGCGCCTTCAGTGGGTTGTCGTGTCGTCTTGGGGCGCGCGGTGTTGGCGGGGAATCGTGGGGGCCGCCGGCCAGGGGATCTCGGGGCTGCGGTGGAAGGTGATCCCGGCGGTGGACCAGCGCGGGCCGTGCCCGGCCAGGCGGTCCCGGAAGCCGGCCCAGTCGTGCGTCGCCCGGGGCGACCAACCCAGCTCGGCGATGGCGGGGAGCCGGGGGAGCAGTAGGAACTCGATGTCGGCCAGCGAGGTGACCGATTCGGTCCAGAGCGGGGCTTCCACACCGAGGACGGCCGTGCTGGGCACGCCGTCGACGTGCGTGCCCGGATCCCAGTCGTACGCGCGGCGTACGTCGATGAGGCCCGCCCAGTCGTGGCCGATCGGGGTGTCCTCGGCGTACTTCATGTCCAGGTAGGCGTGGTTACCGGGGGAGACGATCAGTCGTGCGCCCCGCCGGACGGCGTCGGCGGTGGTGGAATCGTCGGTGTCCGTACCCCACCACTGCAGGACCCGCCCGTCGACGTGTGCGGCCGGGGCGAGCTGGTGCCAGCCCAGCACGGTCTTGCCCGTGTCGGTGACGAGTCGCTGCGCCCTCTCCACGAAACCGGTGTAGACCTCGCCCTTGACCTTGAACGCCTCGTCGCCGCCGATGTGCAGCCACGGCCCCGGGGTGAGGGCGGCGACCTCGCCGAGGACGTCGGCGATGAAGTCGTACGTCTGCTCGTCGGCCGGGTCGACGTAGCTGAAGCCGACCTCGGTGCCGGTGTACGGCGCGGGCGCGAGCTTGTCCGGCGCCAGCTCCGGGTACGCGACGAGCGCCGCGTTGGTGTGGCCCGGAAGGTCGATCTCCGGGACGACGGTGACGTGCCGGGCGGACGCGTACGAGACGATCCGCCGGTAGTCGGCCTTGGTGTAGTGCCCGCCGGGGCCGCCGCCGACCTCGCTCGCCCCGCCGACGGTGGCGAGCCGCGGCCAGGAGTCGACGGCGATGCGCCAGCCCTGATCGTCGGTGAGGTGCAGGTGCAGGTGGTTGAGCTTGTAGCGGGCCAGGTGGTCGATCACCCGCAGTACGTCCTCGACGGCGAAGAAGTGTCGGGCCACGTCGAGCATCGCGCCCCGGTACGGGAAGCGGGGGCGGTCCAGGATCGTGCCGCCGGGCAACGCCCAGCGGGCAGCCACCGGAATCGGGCTCTCCACGGCAGCCGGGAGGAGTTGCCGGAGCGTCTGGACGCCGTAGAAGAGACCGGTGGCGGTCTCGGCGACGACGCGTACCCCGGTGGTGGTCACGTCGAGCCGGTAGCCCTCTGCCCCGAGGTCGGCGCTCTCGCCGGGGGTGATGGGAGGCGTCGGGGTCATGCCGGCCAGGGTGAGCGTCACCGTGCCGGCCGGCTCCGCCGCGAGGGTGTCGGCGACGGGCAGCGGGAGGCCGGTCGCCGGGCGCAGCAGCTGGGCCAGGTGGTCGGCCACCTCCCGGGCGCCCGGCGCAGCGGTGACCCGAATGGCCGTGTCCCCGTCGAGCACGAACGTCACCCTCGGGTCCGCTTCGATCCGTTCCGGTGCCGGCACGACGTCGTCGAGGCGGACCGGCGGAGCGAGCAGGTCGTCACCGGCCGCCCGAGCGGCGAGCGCCGCCAGGTCACCGACCCCCGGCTGGTGCGCGGGCAGCGCGGCCGGGTCGGCGCTGACGGTCGGATCGGGGGTGGGGGAGGAGAGCGAAGGGGAGGACACGACGACGGCTCCGGAAGGGGTTATTTCGCGTCGGATATGGCAAAAGCGAGCTTCGGCAGAACCAGTGTCGTCAACAATACGAGGACCGGAGATATTGCGTGATCGTGCGCGTGGAAGCGTTCCCAAAAACCGGTACGAACGCGGATAGTCGTGACGGCTGTGCCAATTGTCACCGACCAGCCCCAGGCCACCCGATCTTCGCTTAACCTTCGCCCTGAACCTTCGTTAAGTGTCAATCCGGCGCGCGTGGGAGGCTCTGGTGGCAGCGCAAGAGACCGACGATCACAAGTACGTCTACGACTTCTCCGAGGGCAACAAGGACCTGAAGGACCTGCTCGGGGGCAAGGGCGCCAACCTCGCCGAGATGACCAACCTCGGCCTGCCCGTGCCGCCCGGCTTCACCATCACCACCGAGGCGTGCCAGGCGTACCTCGCGACCGGCCGGGAGCCCGACGGCCTCGCCGGTCAGATCGAGGCGCACCTGCGGGCGCTGGAGCGTGAGATGGGCAAGCGCCTCGGCGACCCGGGAGACCCGCTGCTGGTGTCCGTCCGTTCCGGCGCGAAGTTCTCCATGCCCGGCATGATGGAGACCGTCCTCAACGTCGGCCTCAACGACCAGAGCGTGGTGGGACTCGCCGCGCAGGCAGGTCAGAACGACCGCTTCGCCTGGGACTCGTACCGCCGACTCATCCAGATGTTCGGCAAGACCGTCTGCGAGGTGCCGGGCGAGGAGTTCGAACACGCCCTCGACGAGGTCAAGCGCGCCAAGGGTACGCACAACGACCTGGACCTGGACGCGGACGACCTGCGCGGGCTGGTCGACGCGTACAAGAAGATCTTCGCCAAACACACCGGCCGGGAGTTCCCGCAGCAGCCGCGTGAACAGCTCGACCTGGCCATCCGGGCGGTGTTCGAGTCGTGGAACGCCGAGCGCGCGGTGCTCTATCGCCGCCAGGAGCGGATCCCGGCCGACCTCGGCACCGCGGTCAACGTGGTGACGATGGTCTTCGGCAACCTCGGCCCCGACTCCGGCACCGGCGTCGCCTTCACCCGCGACCCGGGCAGCGGCGCGCAGGGCATCTACGGCGACTACCTGGCCAACGCCCAGGGCGAGGACGTGGTGGCCGGCATCCGCAACACCGTGCCGTTGCAGGATTTGGAGCGACTGGACAAGTCCTCCTACGACGAGCTGCTCTCGATCATGGCCCGGTTGGAGGAGCACTACCGGGATCTGTGCGACATCGAGTTCACCATCGAGCGCGGCAAGCTGTGGATGTTGCAGACCCGGGTCGGTAAGCGGACGGCCGCCGCCGCGTTCGTCATCGCCGGGCAGCTCGTCGACGAGGGCCTGATCGACCTGAACGAGGCGCTGCACCGGGTCAACGGCGCGCAGCTCGCCCAGCTCATGTTCCCCCGCTTCCAGCTCGACCACGAGTTCGAGGCGGTCGCCACGGGCATCGGCGCCTCGCCCGGTGCGGCGTCCGGCACGGTGGTCTTCACCTCGGCCCGGGCCGTCGAGCTGGCCGCCGAGGGCAAGTCGGTGATCCTGGTCCGCCGGGAGACCAACCCGGACGACCTGAACGGCATGATCGCCGCCCAGGGCATTCTCACCTCGCGCGGCGGCAAGACCAGCCACGCCGCCGTGGTGGCCCGGGGGATGGGCAAGACCTGCGTCTCCGGCGCGGACGAGATCGACGTGAACGTGCCGGCGAAGCGGTTCACCGTGGCCGGACGGACCGTCGGCGAGGGCGACGTCATCTCCATCGACGGCACCACCGGCAAGGTGTACCTGGGCGAGGTGCCGGTCATGCCGTCCGAGGTGGTGCAGTACTTCGAGGGCAGCCTCGACCCCGAGCACATCGACAACCCGCTCGTCCGTGCCGTACACCGGATCATGACGCACGCCGACGGCAGGCGGCGGCTCGCGGTCCGCACGAACGCCGACACCGGCGCGGACGCGGCCCGTGCCCGGCGCTTCGGCGCCGAGGGCATCGGGCTGTGCCGCACCGAGCACATGTTCCTCGGCGACCGGCGCGAGCTGGTCGAGCGGTTGATCCTGGCCCGTGCCGAGGGTGAGCGCGACGAGGCGCTGGCCGCGCTGCTGCCGTTGCAGCGGGCCGACTTCGAGGAGATCTTCCGCGAGATGGACGGGCTGCCGGTCACCGTCCGGCTCATCGACCCGCCGCTGCACGAGTTCCTGCCGCCGCTGGAGCAGCTCGCGGTCAACGTGGCGGTCGCCCAGGAGCGCGGCGAGGACGTGGCCAAGGAGGAGGCGCTGCTCGCCGCCGTCCGGCGGATGCACGAGGAGAACCCGATGCTCGGGCTGCGGGGCGTACGCCTCGGCCTGGTCATCCCCGGCCTGTTCGCGATGCAGGTCCGGGCCATCGCCGAGGCCGCCGTCGCGGTCGTCCGCGCCGGCGGCAGGGCCTGCCCCGAGATCATGGTGCCGCTGGTCGGGGCCGTGCAGGAGTTGGAGACGGTACGCGCCGAGGCCGAAAAGATCATCGCCGAGGTGGTCGGGGACAGCGCCGTCGAGGTGCTGATCGGCACCATGATCGAGGTGCCCCGGGCGGCGCTGACCGCCGGGCAGATCGCCGAGGCCGCCGAGTTCTTCTCCTTCGGCACCAACGATCTGACCCAGATGGCCTGGGGCTTCTCCCGCGACGACGTCGAGGGCGCGTTCTTCTGGCGCTACCTGGAGCTGGGCATCTTCGGCATCTCGCCGTTCGAGTCGATCGACACCGACGGCGTCGGCCGGCTGGTGCGGATCGCCGCCGAGGAGGGCCGCGCCGCCCGCCCCGGGCTGAAGCTCGGCGTCTGCGGCGAGCACGGGGGCGACCCCGACTCGGTGCACTTCTTCCACGAGGTCGGCCTGGACTACGTCTCCTGCTCGCCCTTCCGGGTGCCGGTGGCACGCCTGGAGGCCGGCCGGGCGGCAGTGGAGACCGACGGTTCGGACAGTCGCTGACGCGTGACGCCGTGGCGGACCCGGGCGACCGGGCCGCCACGGCGTCCACCACCCGTCGCCGCGTCGGGGGCACGTCAAGGAGCCGTGACGGGCGTAACCTTGGCTCGCTCGCAACGGCCGATTGACTACGCCGTCGAACGGGAAGGGTGACTGAATGACAAGCGTCTGGGAGAGCCTCACCGTCGATGCCCGTGATCCGGCACGGCTGGCCCGCTGGTGGGCCGAGGCGCTCGGCTATCAGATCATCTCCGATAAGCCGGGCGGCGTGGAGATCCGCCAGTCGCCGGATCGGTCCCCCGCCATCTTCTTCGGCCCGGTCGCCGAGGGCAAGGTGCGAAAGAACCGGCTCCACCTGGACCTGCGCCCCGCCGACCGGGAGGCCGAGGTCGAGCGACTGGTCGACATGGGCGCCCGGCACGTCGACATCGGCCAGGGCGAGGTGGAGTGGACGGTGCTCGCCGACCCGGAGGGCAACGAGTTCTGCGTGCTGCCTGAGAAGTGAGCGTTGATCCGGCCGGCCGGTTGGTGGCGGAGCCGCCGAAGGACACCGGCCACCGCCGGTCGCCGTACGAGCGTGATCGTGCCCGGGTGCTGCACTCGGCCGCGTTCCGCCGGTTGGCCACCAAGACGCAGGTGCACACCGCCGGCACCGACGACTTCCTGCGTACGCGGCTGACGCACTCGTTGGAGGTGGCCCAGATCGCCCGGGAGATGGGCGCTCGGCTGGGCTGTGACCCGGACGTGGTCGACGTCGCCGGGCTCGCCCACGACCTGGGGCACCCGCCGTTCGGGCACAACGGCGAGGCCGCGCTGGACCTGCTCGCGTCGCCCTGCGGTGGCTTCGAGGGCAACGCGCAGACGCTGCGGGTGCTGACCCGGCTGGAGGCGAAGGTGCTCGCCCCGGACGGGTCGTCCGTCGGGCTGAACCTGACCCGGGCGTCGCTCGACGCGATCGGCAAGTACCCGTGGCCGCGCCGCCCGGGACAGCGGAAGTTCGGGGTGTACGCCGACGACACGGCGGTGTTCGAGTGGCTCCGGGCCGGTGCGCCGGGGGACCGGCGCTGCCTGGAGGCGCAGGTGATGGACTGGGCCGACGATGTCGCGTACTCGGTGCACGACGTCGAGGACGGCATCCACGGCGGGTACGTCACGCTGGGTCCGCTGCTCGCCGACGCCGACGAACGGGCCGCGCTCTGCGCCGACGTGGCCGCCACGTACTCGGGGGAGTCCTCGACCGACCTGGCCGAGGTGCTGGTCGCGTTGCTGGCCGACCCGCTGCTCGCCCCCCTCGCCGCGTACGACGGCAGCCATCGTGCCCAGGTCGCGCTGAAGGCGACCACGAGCGGGCTGACCGGCCGGTTCGTGTCGGCGGCGGTGGAGGCCACCGAGGAGCGGTACGGCCCCGGACCGCACCGCCGGTACGCCGCCGACCTGGTGGTGCCGAGGCGGGTCCGAGCGCAGTGTGCGCTGCTCAAGGGCATCGCCCTGCGGTACGTGATGCGGCGCAGCGGGTTCCGGGGTCGCTACGAGCGGCAGCGGACGATGTTGGCCGAACTGGTCGCCGCGCTGGTCCGGCGGGCGCCGGACGGGCTCGATCCGATCTTCGCTCCGCTGTGGCGGGCCGCGCCCGACGACGACGCCCGGCTGCGCGTCGTGATCGACCAGGTCGCCTCGCTCACCGACCCGGCGGCGGTGAGCTGGCACACCCGTCTGGTGGACAGCTCGACAACTTAGGCTAGCCTAACCGCATGACGGAACGCCCCAGGAACGTCACCTCGGTCCGGGTGCTGCGCACCGAACGACCCACCCCGCACCTGATCCGGCTCGTCCTCGGTGGGGACGAACTGGACGGCCTGCCGGTGGGCGAGTTCACCGACCACTACATCAAGCTGGTCTTCCCGCAGTCCGGCGTCGCGTACCCCGAGCCGCTCGACCTCGCCGCGATCCGCCGGGACATGCCCCGCGAGCAGTGGCCCCGGCTGCGCGCGTACACCGTGCGCCGGTGGGACCCGCGCGCCGGCGAGCTGACCGTCGACGTGGTGCACCACGGCGACGAGGGCCTGGCCGGGCCGTGGGCCGCGGCGCTGCGCCCCGGTGACCCGGTGCACTTCGTCGGCCCCGGCGGGGCGTACGCGCCGGACCCGGACGCGGACTGGCACCTCCTGGTCGGCGACGAGAGCGCTCTGCCGGCGATCGCCGCCGCGCTGGAACGGCTGCCGCTGGGCGCGCCGGCACACGTCTTCGTGGAGATCGCCGACCCGGTGGACGAGCAGAAGCTGCTCAGCCCCGGAGCGGTCACGCTCACCTGGCTCCACCGCGGCGACCGCCCGGTGGGCGAGGCGCTGGTCGACGCGGTGCGATCGCTGGAGTTCCCGGCCGGCCAGGTGCACGCCTTCGTGCACGGCGAGGCAGCCTTCGTCCGGGACCTGCGTCGGCTGCTGCGCGGCGAGCGTGGCGTGCCGCTGGACCGGCTCTCCATCTCCGGCTACTGGCGACGCGGCATGGACGACGAGGGCTGGCGTTCGTCGAAGCAGGAGTGGAACCGGCAGGTCGCCGCCGAGGAGCCGGCCGCCGCCTGAACGTGGCTCAACCCTGGCCGACGTCGGTCGAGCCGTCGGCCGTGGCGGCGAGTCGTCGGGTGAGCAGCACCGCGTACCCGACGACCGCCACCGAGAGCAGGGCCAGCATCAGCTTCGGCTCATGCACCACCGTGGTGATCAGGACGGCCGAGCCGATGCCGTAGCCGGCGATGCCCAGGCGACCGATACTCGGCCGGTTCCACACCCAGTGCAACGCCAGGCCGCAGAGCATCCAGACGGTGATCGAGGCGGCCAGGACGAGTCGCAGCTCCACCGGTAGCCGCACCACCTCGTCGTCGGCCAGTCGGACCATCTGCCCGAGCGCCCAGCCGAGCAGCAGCAGCGCCGCGCCGAGCGGGATGTGCAGGTAGGCGTACGTCTGGCCGCCGCGCAGCCGTCGCCGTGTCTCGCGGGTGGTGACGAAGGTGGTGTAGACCCACCAGACGGCCGCCGGCACCAGGAACGCCAGTCCGGCCGTCACGATCATGTGCGTCCGGGGATGGTCGGGCACCGCGAAGAGCAGGTTGGCCAGCGCGCTGCCCAGCACGATGATGGTGAACTGCCCGATCCGCTCGGGTAGGTGCTGGTCGTCGACCGGAAACCGGTTCAGCCAGCGCTTGCCCACCCACGGGGTGGCCAGCTCGATGATCATGGCGACGATCCACAACGTCGGCCGCGTGGATGCCGGGGCGGCCAGCGAGGCCAGCCAGATCAGCCAGCCCGACCCGAAGCCGCACAGGTAGATCGTGGTCACCGTACGGGCCTGCGGACTGGTCGGGCGGGCCCGCAGGTACAGCACGAGCAGCACACCCCGCACGACCAGGTAGCCGACCGGCAGGAGCACGCTCTCCGGCACCTCGTCCACCCCGAGCGTCATCGTGCCCGCGCCGACCAGCGCGACCAGCACCAGGAGCCGGTGCGGTACGTCGTCCGGGTCGAAGCGGGTGTCGTAGAACACCTGGCCCAACCAGGCCCACTGGACCACCACGAACAGCCCGAGCACGGCCAGCACGGCGCTGGGCGACGGCGTGGGATCGTCGCCCAGCCGGCGTACCACCGCCGCCAGGGCGTACACGAAGATGAGGTCGAGGAACAGCTCCAACCAGGTCGCGTGCCGTTCACCGGTGTCGTCCGTCTGCGGACCCTGCCCGCGCATCCGCAGCCGACCGGACACCCATCGCGGCGGCCGGGGCCCGTTGGCGCGTACCCTGCGCATCTGGTCATGGTCCCCGCGCGGACCCGGCTGCCGGGCGGAAACGGGTGACCCCGGCGGCGGCCTCCACCACACCGGCGTCCCCCGGCCGGCGTGTCGTCGGCCCGGCAGGGCAGGATGTACGACGAGGGGGTGGCGCATGGCTGGGCGGATCCGGGACGAGGACATCGCGCTGGTCCGGGAACGCACCTCGATCGGGGATGTGATCTCCGAGACGGTCACCCTGAAGTCCGCCGGGGGCGGCAACCTCAAGGGCCTGTGCCCGTTCCACGACGAGAAGAGCCCGTCGTTCAACGTCTCGCCGGCCCGCAACGTCTGGTACTGCTTCGGCTGCGGGGCGGGCGGCGACGCGATCAAGTTCCTGATGGACGCGGAGCACCTGAGCTTCGTCGAGTCCGTCGAGCGGCTGGCCGGGCGCGCCGGCATCCAGCTCCGCTACGTCGAGGACGACCGGGGCACCCCGCGTCCGCGCCCGCAGCAGGGCCAGCGCCAGCGACTGGTCGCCGCGCACGCCGCCGCCGTCGAGTTCTACCGGGCGCAGCTCAGCACCGCCGGGGCCCGACCGGCGCGCGAGTTCCTGGCCCAACGCGGTTTCGACCGGGCCGCCGCCGAGCGCTACGGGTGCGGGTTCGCGCCGGAGGGCTGGGACCTGCTCACCAAGCACCTGCGTCAGCAGGGCTTCACCCACCAGGAGCTGGTCACCGCCGGGCTGTCCCGGGAGTCCCGCTCGGGCACGCTGATCGACCGGTTCCGTCGTCGGCTGCTCTGGCCGATCCGCGACCTGGCCGGCGACGTGATCGGCTTCGGGGCGCGCAAGCTCTTCGACGACGACGACGGCCCGAAGTACCTGAACACCCCCGAGACGCCGATCTACAAGAAGTCGCACGTGCTCTACGGCCTCGACCAGGCCAAGCGGGAGATTGCCAAGCAGGGCCGGGTGGTCGTCGTCGAGGGCTACACCGACGTGATGGCCTGTCACCTGGCCGACGTGCCGACGGCGGTGGCGACCTGCGGCACGGCGTTCGGCGCGGACCACATCGGGGTGCTGCGCCGGCTTCTGCTGGACACCGACTCCGTAGCCGGCGAGATCATCTTCACCTTCGACGGGGACGCCGCCGGCCAGAAGGCGGCGCTGCGCGCGTTCGGCGACGACCAGCGCTTCGTCGGCCGGACGTTCATCGCGGTCAGCCCCGACAACATGGACCCGTGTGAGCTGCGCCTGGCCAAGGGTGACCTGGCCGTGCGGGACCTGGTCGCCCGCCGTGAACCGCTCGTCGACTTCGCGCTGCGGCACGAGATCAGTCGCTTCGACCTGGACACCGTCGATGGCCGGGTGGAGGCCATGCGCCGGGCCGCGCCGCTGGTCGCGCAACTCAAGGACCGGGAAAAGCGTCCGGAGTACGTCCGCAAGCTCGCCATGGACCTCGGGATGGAGATCGAGCCGGTGCAGCGGGCCGTGCTCGCCGCCGCCAACACTCCGCCGTCCGGCGGTCGGGACGCCGCGCCCGCTGCACGGCCCGCCCCGGCCCGCCCCGAGCCGGCCGTGGACAGCCCACAGTCGATGGTCGAGCGCGAGGCGTTGAAACTCGCCCTGCAACAGCCCGTGCTGGCCGGGCCGATGTTCGACGCGGTCGAGGCCACCGAGTACCGCCACCCGGTGCACGTGGCCGTCCGGGCGGCCGTGGCGGCGGCCGGCGGGGCCGCGTCGGCGACCGGAGGCGCGGTCTGGATCGAGAAGGTCCGCGACGCCTGCGAGGACCTGGCCGCCGCCGCGCTGGTCGGCGAGCTGTCCGTGGAGCCGCTCCGCATCGACGGTGAGCCCGACCCGCGCTACGTGTCGATCACCATGGCCCGGGTGCAGTTCGGGTCGGTGACGGCCCGCATCCGGGATCTCAAGTCGCGGATCCAGCGGATCAACCCGGTCAACAACAAGGACGAGTACTTCGCCGCCTTCGGGGAGTTGCTGTCGCTGGAACAGCACGCCCGGGCGCTGCGCGAGCAGGCCGCGGGAGGGCTCTGAGATGGGACTGTTCAGCCGCAAGCCGAAGCTGCCCCCGGCCGACCGGCCGCCGATGGCCGCCGACGAGCGGGTACTCGCCTGGGCGGCGGTGGGCAACGGCGAGGGCGACGGCGTGATCGTGGCCAGCAACCTCGGGCTGTGGCTGCCCGGCCGGGGGCACCGCATCGGCTGGCACGACCTGATCAAGGCGGTCTGGTCCGGTCGGGAGCTGACCGTCACGCCCGCCGAGACCGTCGTCGAGCGCGACGGCTACCTGGTGGTCGCCGACGGGCCGGCCGAGACGTACCTGCTACTCGACCCCGGTGAGCTGCCGCACCAGGTGCGCGCCCGGGTGACCCGCTCCGTCGCGTACACCGAACACCACCCGGTGCCCGGCGGCGCGGCGCGCGTCGCGGCCCGCCGCGCGGCCGGGGCCGACGGTCTGACCTGGACGGTCCGACTCGACCCCGGCACACCGGCGGACGACGAGGCGCTGCTCGCCGAGACCGACCGCCTGGTCGGCGTGGCCCGTGCCGCCACCGCGCCGACCGACCTCTGACCGACGGTCACCTCGCTCCCAGGTCGTTCAGCGCCTTCTCGGCGCCCCGGTGCAGCGGCACCGGCAGGGTCCGGCGGGCCTTCTCCAGCGAGATCCCCTTGGCCGCCGGGTTGGCCTGGGCCAGAACCTCGCGTTTGTCGAACACCGTCCGGGTGATCGCGCAGGCGACGTTGGCGTCCAGGTCCTCGCGGACCAGCAGCACGTTCGGCACGACGATGGTCGGGGTGTCGGTCACCGTCCGGTACACGTCCCGACCGATCGTGCCGGACTGGTAGCCGGGGCTCAGCGCGGTCAGCTTCGGCAGCAGCGACGAGATGTCGACGAACGTCACCGTGTCGCCGGCGGTCGTGAACAGGTCCGTCAGGCCGCCGGTGGGCAGGCCGCCGGACCAGAAGAACCCGTCGACGCTGCCGTCCTTGACGCCGTCGACCGTCTTGGCGAGGTCGAGTCGCTGCGCCCGCACGTCCTTGGCCGGGTCGAGCCCGGCGGCCTCCAGCAGCCGGTTCGCGATCACCTCCGTGCCGGACTTCGGGGAGCCCGTGGAGATCCGCTTGCCGCGCATGCCGGCGACCGAGGTGATCCCGGAGTCCTTGCGGACCACCACCTGCGTGTAGTTGTCGTAGAGGCGGGCCAACGCCCGCACCGGCTGTGGCTCGTTGAAACTGCCCTTGCCCTCGACCGCGTTGACCGCCGTGTCGAACAGCGAGAACGCCACATCGTACTGGCCGCCGACCAACTGCTCGACGTTCTGCACCGACGCGCCGGTCTCGGCGGCGGTGCCGGTGAGCTTGCCGCCGGTCGCCCCGGAGAGCTGCCCGGCCAGGGCGTTGCCGACCACGTAGTAGACGCCCGTCGAGTTGCCGGTGGCGATGCCCACGCGGGTCTCCCGGCTCACCTCGCAGGTGACCGCACTGGCGGTGTCGTCCTTGGCCGCGTCGCCCTGCTGGCCGCCGCAGCCGGTGACGCCCGCCAGGACGAGGGCGAGCGCGCTCACTCCCGCCGCGAGCCGTACGTCGGTTCGTCGCACAGTTTCTCCTCTGTTGGTGTTCGCGGTCGGCCCTCTGTCGCTGTTCGCGGTCGGCCCTGTGTTGGTGTTCGCGTTCGGCCCGTCGATCCGTGTCGGACGAGCACTCCCGCTGCCGCGATGGCAGCCAGCGCCACGCCCACCGCGACCGGCACGGGTTCGAGCCAGAGCAGGGTGACGCCGGCGATGACGCCGAGCACCCGTTCCGGTACGCCGGCGGGACCCACGCCGGGCAGCCAGCCACCCGCGGCGACGGCCAGCACGGACACGCTGAGCGCCGTCACCACGGCGGCGACGGCGATCCGCGGCACGCCGCCGATGCCGAGCAGGCCCAGCCCGGTCGGGGTGATGACGAACGCGATCGGGGTGAGGTACGCCGGCAGCGCGTACCGCAGGGTCTGCCACATGGTCGGCACCAGCCGGCCCCCGGTCACGGCAGCCGCGGCCACGGCGGCGAGCGCGGTCGGCGGGGACACCTCGGACAGCACGGCGAAGTAGAAGACGAACATCGCCGCGGCGGGCGCGGCCACGCCCAGGTCGAGCAGGGCCGGCCCGACGATCACCCACCCGATCACGAACGAGGCGGTGACCGGCACGGCCAGGCCCAGCAGACTGAGCGCGACGGCGGCGAGCAACGCCGTCAGCACCAGGACCAGCGTCGGGTCCGAGGTGGCCGCCTGCGCCCCGCCGACCAGCAGCGCCGCCGCCTGCGGCCCGAGCCCGGTCTTCGTGGTGGTCGCCGTGATGATGCCGGCGGCGGCGCACACGGCGGTGACGGCGAGGACCCCGCGTACGCCGGTGACGAGCGCGGTCACCAGCCGGGCCGGGGTGAGCCGGTGCGTGCGGTCCAGCCACGACAGCGCGGCGGTGAGGACGATGGCGAAGACCACGGCCCTCATCGCGGAGACACCGACCGCGAGGAACACGACGATCGCGATCAGCGAGGCGAAGTGGTAGCCGAAACGGCCCAGCAGCCGCCACGGCGAGCCGACGTCGAGTACGACCGGTCGTACGCCGGACCGGCGGGCGTCGATCTCCACGGAGAGCAGGATGCCCAGGTAGTACAGCACCGTCGGCACCGTCGCCCAGCCCAGCACCTGAAGGTACGAGACGCCCAGGTACTCCGCGATGATGAACGCCGCCGCCCCCAGGGTGGGCGGGGAGAGGATCGCGCCCACCCCGGCCGCCGCCAGCATGCCGCCGGCCCGCTCCGCTGGATAGCCGGCGCGACGCAGCAGCGGCCAGGTGACCGCGCCGATGCTCACCGTCGTCGCCGCTCCCGAGCCGGAGACCGTGCCGAGCAGGAAGCCCGAGGCCACCGCCGTCCGGCCGGCGGCGGTCCGGGAACGGCGGAACGCGGCGGCCGACAGGTCGACGAAGAACCGCCCCGCCCCGGACAGCTCCAACACCGCGCCGTAGATGGTGAACAGCACGATGTACGACGCGGCCACGTCCAACGGCGTGCCGTAGAAACCGCTGTCGGAGTTGTAGAACGCGTCGACGAGTTGCCGGAAGTCGAGCCCGGCGTGCGCGACCGGCCACGACTGCGGCAGCAAGCCGCCGTAGTAGCCGTACCCGAGGAACAGCAGGCAGACCGCCGGCAGGATCCAACCCGTGGTACGCCGGCACGCCTCCAGCAGCAGGAGCAGCAGCACGGTGCCGAGCAGCAGGTCGATCGGCGCGAGCAGGCCCTGCCGGTCGAGGAACGCGTTGTAGCCGCCGCCACCCGTGCCGATCGTGATCGGCACGACGGGATAGAGACAGGCCGCCACGGCCAGGGCGGCCAGCAGCCAGTCGACGAGGGTGGGTCGGGTGCTGTTGGTGCTGTCGGTGGCTTGTCGCGGCCCGCGTCGGCCGGCCCAGCGCGGCAGGACGGCCGGGTAGGCGAGGAAGACCAGCGGGAGCACACCCGCCAGGAAGATGATCAGGTAGTACTTGCTGCCCTGCGCGAGTGGGCGGAACACCTGCCAGAGCGCGAGCGCGCCGACCGCCAGGGCCACCGTGCCGAGGAGCAGAGCCGCCGGACCGGACAGCACCCGGCCGGGCTTCTCGTCCTCGAACTGGGCCGCCATGTCCCGGGTGGCCCGCTCGGCGGCGCCGGCCGGTCCACTGGGCTCTACGGTTCCGGTCGGCTCTGCGGTCTTGGCCGGGTTCGTGGTCTTGGCCGGGTTCGTGGTCTCGGCCGGTTTTGTGGTCTTGGTTGGATCTGCGGTCGCCGAGCGCGGTCGGGGTGGCCCGTCGCCGGGTGAGTTGGCTGGTCGGGCGGGTGGCGGCGGACCATCGGGCGAGCTGGCGGGCGACACAGGGGGACGATACCTGTCGATTGGCCGATGGCGTGAGGCATTGATCGGCGTTTCGTTTCGGGCGGGTCGGACGCGCGCGTATTTGCGTGGAGGGGTGTCGGACCCGGCGGTTAGGGTCGGGCGGTGACTACCGGGCGACCACTGATTCGGGCTCGTGGGCTGGTGAAGCGGTTCGGCGACTTCACCGCCGTGGACGGCATCGACGTCGAGGTGCAGTCGGGTGAGGCGTTCGGCTTTCTGGGACCGAACGGCGCCGGCAAATCGTCCACCATGCGGATGATCGGCTGCACCTCGCCACCGAGCGCCGGTGAGCTGCGCATCCTCGGCCTGGATCCGGTGGCCGACGGGCCGGCGATCCGCGCCCGCCTCGGCGTGTGTCCCCAGCTCGACAACCTCGACCCGGAGCTGACCGTCCGGGAGAACCTGACCGTCTACGCCCGCTACTTCGGCATCTCGCGGCGGGCGGCGCGGGCGCGCGCCGACGAACTGCTCGACTTCGTCCAGCTCACCGAGCGGGCCGACAGCAAGGTCGATCCGCTCTCCGGCGGGATGAAGCGTCGCCTGACCATCGCCCGCGCCCTGGTCAACGAACCGGACCTCGTGCTGCTCGACGAGCCGACCACCGGGCTCGACCCGCAGGCCCGACACCTGGTGTGGGAGCGCCTGTTCCGGCTCAAGCAGCAGGGCGTCACGCTGGTGCTCACCACGCACTACATGGACGAGGCCGAGCAGCTCTGCGACCGGCTGGTGGTGATGGACGGCGGCCGGATCGTCGCCGAGGGCTCGCCCCGGGCGCTGATCGAGCGGTACTCCACCCGCGAGGTGGTCGAGCTGCGCTTCGCCGCCGAGTCGCAGGCGCCGTTCGCCGACAAGCTGGACGGAGTGGGGGAGCGGGCCGAGGTGCTGCCCGACCGCGTACTGCTCTACGTGCCCGACGGCGACGCGGCGGTCGCCGAGGTGACCGCGCTGGGGTTGCAGCCGGCCAACGTGCTGGTGCGCCGCAGCAGCCTGGAGGACGTCTTCCTGCACCTGACCGGCCGCACCCTCGTCGACTGAGGCGCGGCTGGCTGCCGGCGGTGTGGCCGAGCCGGGCCGATCGGTGCGGGTCAGCCGGGCGATCGGTGGCCGCTCAGCGGTATTCGTGCCGGCGTGTCGTGCTGTTGAACAGCCAACGATCATCGGGCTCTGGCCCAGGCGAGGAAGCGGTCGGTCAGTCGTTCGCTCTCCGGGAGGTCCCCGGCGGCCTCGTCGAGCAGCGTGGCGAGGTAGATGAGCAGGCCGGTCCTGTTCTCGCGGTACTCGCCGAGCAGCGCCAGCCGGGCCGGTGAGCAGGGCCACGCGGCACCGCAGACCCGGCAGCGCCACGACGGGCGGGCCGCCACATGCGGACGGTAGCGAGGCATCGGCGCCTCCCTGCATCGTGAACCGACGTGCTCGGGCAGGTCCTTTGCTCTGCTTCCACCGGCGCAACACCCGAAGGCTCCCGGTGTTGCCTCCGGTGAAGCAGAGCAAAGGATGGGTGGGAGCGCCCCGGATCGGGGGTCACGGGGCGTTCCCGGCCTGGTTCCGCCCGCCGTCCGATCCCGTGAGCGGTTCCGCTGCGTGACAGTCTGGTGATGGCCCGACTACCGTGGGAGGTTCCGCGCGCCGACGACCAGGGCGTACGACGGTCGGCCCGGCACGGTACGAAGATGTACGGAGGTTGTCCGTGGAGAGTTCGTCCATGCTGGAGCACTTCGCGGAGGAGCTGCGGCTGGCCCGGGCAGCCAGGGGCCTGTCACAGGCGGCGCTCGCCGAGGCGCTGAGCTACTCGGGCGCGCTGGTCGCCAAGGTGGAGACCTCCGAGCGTCGACCGAGCCTGGACTTCGCGCGCCGCTGCGACGTCGTGTTGGCCGCCGACGGCCGGTTCGAACGCATCCAACGCCGGATCAGCCGCGAGACCGTGGTGCCGTGGTTCCGCGACTGGGCCGGCATAGAGCAGGAGACCACCGCACTGCGCTCGTTCGAGCCGCTCTACGTGCCGGGCCTGGTCCAGACCGAGGGGTACGCCCGCGCCATCCTGGCCGGTGCCGGGCTCTTCGCGGCGGACGAGATCGAGCAGCAGGTGACCGCCCGGCTCGACCGGCAGGGCGTGCTCAGCCGGGACCGGCCGCCGCTGCTCAGTCTGGTCGTCGACGAGTACGCGCTGCGCCGGCAGGTCGGCGGGCAGGAGGTAATGCGCGAGCAGTTGCACCACCTGACGAAGATCGGCGCGACGCTGCCCCGGGTCAGAATCCAGGTAGTGCCGCTCTCCGCGGGTGCTTACGCTGGGCTCGATGGTCCCTTCGTGATCGCCGCCGCGGCAACCGGTGAGGATGTCGTCTACCTCGACGGGCAGCGTCATGGGCAGGTCATCGACCGGTCTGAGTACGTCCGTCAGATGGTCGAGGTGTGGGAGTCGATCCGGGGTGAGGCACTATCGCAGCAACAGTCCCTCGACCTGATCGCAGAAGTGGCGGAGACATGGAACTGACCGGTGCCCGGTGGCGCAAGAGCACTCGCAGTAACGGCAGCGGTGGAAACTGTGTGGAAGTGGCTGACAACCTTCCGGGGCTGGTGGCCGTGCGTGATTCGAAGGACCCGGATGGCCCAGTGCTGGTCTTCGAACCCGAGGCGTGGCGCGCGTTCGTCGGGCTCGGTGCCGGTGTCCGGTAAGTCGCCGGGCCGATAGGTCGCCGGACCGGTAGCTCCCGGGCGGTCGCTCGTCGACCACCTCGGCCTGCACAGTCCCAAGGTCCACTCGGCTTCCTGCGAACCGGGGTGTCTGCGGGACCAGGACACCCCGCTTTCCGGGAGCCCGAGTTGATCTGCCATGAGGCACCACCGCAGCAGCAGTCACCCGACGGACGCGAAGGAAGTGGCGGAGACATGGAGCTGACCGGTGCCCGATAGCGCAAGAGCACTCGCAGCAACGGCAGCGGTGGCAACTGCGTGGAGGTTGCGGACAATCTGCCGGGGGTGGTGGCCGTCCGTGACTCCAAGGATCCGGATGGGCCGGCGCTGGTGTTCACGCCCGACGCGTGGCGCGCGTTCGTCGGGTCCGACGCCGCCCGCAGAGCGTGATCCACACCAGATCGGCGATGTGGGGCCGTCCGGGCGATGGGATGCCGCCACTCCGCAGATCAGGAGTTGATCATCGCGCGGGCGGGCCGCCGGCACGCCAGAGCCGAGCCGGCGCGGCGTAAAGGGGTCGCGGTCTGTCGTACCCCGGGGGTAGACAGGTCGTGGTCGATGCGGGTGGGGGTGGCGCGGTGAGTGTGGCGGAACGGACGCGGGCGAGACCAGGACCGCCGTGGGCGCCGGCGTCCGCGGTGTTCGGTTACTACCTGGTCGGGCTGCGGCGCACCTGGCGGGCCGGGGTCTTCTCGTCGTTCCTGCTGCCGGTGCTGACGGTGCTCGGGTTCGGCGTGGGCGTCGGGGGCTACATCGACCAGGGTGTCGACGGGGTGCGCTACCTGGACTGGCTGGTCCCCGGGTTGATCGCCTCGACCGCGCTCCAGGTGACCGTGGGTGACTCGACGTGGCCGGTGTTCAGCAACTTCCAGTGGATCAAGAGCTACCAGGCGCAGAGCGCGTCGCCGCTGCGCGTCGGCGACATCCTGGCCGGGCACCTGGCCTTCGTGCTGTTCCGAGTGGTCACCACGATCGCGGTGTTCCTGCTGGTCACCGGGTTGTTCGGGGCGTTGCGGTCGCCGTGGGCGGTGGTCACCCTGCCGGTGGTGGCGTTGCTCGGGCTGGCCGTGGCCGCGCCGACCTTCGCGTACTCGGCGGTGGTGTCCAGTGACAGTTGGCTGGCGATGCTGTTCCGGTTCGCGGTCATCCCGATGAGCCTGTTCGCGGGGGTGTTCTTCCCGGTCGAGTCGCTGCCCGAGGCGCTGCGGTGGCTGGCGTACGCGACGCCGCTGTGGCATGCCGTCGACCTGTGCCGGGCGGCCACGCTCGGTGTCGCCCCACAGTGGTCGATCGTCGGTCACCTGCTCTACCTGGCCGCCTGGGCGGTCGTCGGGTGGCTGCTCGCGCTGCGCACCTTCCGCCGCAAGCTCGTCGTCTAGGGGGAACCCGTGGTCACGCTGGTCCTGCCCCGGCTGGTCGACGTCTCCGGCGCGTCCCGCCGGTCGGCGTCGGTGATCGGGCGCAACGTCGCCGCCCTGAAGTCGGTCTACTGGCTGCTGCTGCTCTCCGGCTTCGTGGAGCCGCTGCTTTATCTGTTCTCCATCGGCCTGGGCGTCGGCACGCTGGTCGGGGACCTGCCGCTGCCCGACGGGCGGCTGGTGTCGTACGCCGAGTTCGTGGCCCCGGCGATGCTGGCCTCCTCCGCGATGACCGGGGCGCTCTCGGAGACCACATTCAATTTCTTCGGCAAGATGAAGTACATGAAGCTGTACGACGGGATGATCGCCACCCCGGTCCGCCCGTTCGAGATCGCCCTCGGGGAGCTGGGGTGGGCGATGCTGCGCGGCAGCGCGTACTCCGCGGCGTTCCTCGGAGTCATGGTCGCGCTCGACCTGACCACCGTGACCCGGGCCGTCACCGCGCTCCCGGCGGCGGTGCTGGTCGGGTTCGCGTTCGGTGGGCTCGGCATGGCGGTCGCCACCGTCATGCGCAGTTGGCAGGATTTCGACCTGGTGGGGTCGGTCCAGTTCACCCTGTTCTTCTTCTCGGGCACGTTCGTGCCGGCGCAGGCCTACCCGACCCTGCTGCGCTGGCTGGTCGAGGTCACTCCGCTGTACCGGGCGGTGCACCTGATTCGTGGGGTGACGTTGGGCGCAGGCGGGTGGCTCTGGCTGCTCGACGTGCTCTACCTGCTGGCGATGATGGCGGTCGGTCTGCTGGTGGCGTCGCGCCGGATGGGCAGGATGCTCTACAAGTAGGGGTTATCCGAGGCCGTCGACGGGGCATGTCCGCAGGTGACACCCCGACGACGAGGAGGGGCGATGGCCTCGGACGAGTCTTCCGCCCAACGCGACCACAGCACCGTGGGCGACCGCAGCGTGCACGACAGCACCGCGGGCGATCGCGGCGCGCGCGATCGCAAGCACGGCCGGAGCGAGCACGACCCCCGCACGCGCGGCCGCACCGAGCGTGACCGCGCCAGCGCGCCGGTCGGGCCGGTCGGGCCGGACGCCGGCCCGGACAGCCCCACCGACCTGCCCGGCAGTGGCTGGAAGGCGGCGCTGCGCCGTACGGTCCGCGAGTTCCAGGACGACAGCCTGACCGACTGGGCGGCGGCGCTGACCTACTACGGCGTGCTGTCGATCTTCCCAGGGGTGCTGGTGCTGATCTCGATCCTCGGGCTGCTGGGCACCAGCGCCACCGAGGGGGTCAAGGACACGGTCAACCAGGCGGTGCCCAACGACAGCGTCCAGAAGATCATCGAGGAGGCCATCAAGCAGGCGCAGGGCAGTGGTGGGCTGGCCAGCGTTGCCGCGATCATCGGTCTGCTGGCGGCGTTCTGGTCCGCGTCCGGTTACGTGGGCGCGTTCATGCGCGCCTCGAACACCATCTACGACGTGCCGGAGGGCCGGCCGATCTGGAAGACGCTGCCGATCCGGCTCGGCGTGACCGCGGTGATCGGCGTGCTGCTGCTGGCCAGCGCGGTGATCGTGGTGTTCACCGGCCGGCTCGCCGAGGTGGTCGGCGACGCGATCGGCGTGGGCTCCGAGGCGGTCACGGTGTGGAACGTCGCCAAGTGGCCGGTGCTGCTGCTCCTGGTCAGCCTGATGTTCGCCATCCTCTACTGGGCGTCGCCGAACGCCCGGCACGGCGGGTTCCGCTGGGTCAGCCCGGGCGGCGTGCTGGCGGTGGTGATCTGGCTGGTGATCTCCGGTCTGTTCGCCTTCTACGTGAGCAACTTCGGCTCGTACAACAAGACGTACGGGGCGCTGGCCGGGGTGATCATCTTCCTGGTCTGGTTGTGGCTGAGCAACATCGCGATCCTGCTGGGCGCCGAGTTCGACGCGGAGTTGGAGCGCGGCCGGGCCATCTCGGCCGGTCACCCGGTGGACGACGAGCCGTACGTCGAGCTGCGCGACGACCGCAAGCTCCGCAAGAAGGGCGCCGCGCACAACGGCTGAGCCACCCGAACCCGCCCCGCCAGCACAGACCCGCTGGCGGGGCGGGTTCGTGTCGGTCGATGAAACTGCACGCGAGCGCCTGCGGGCACGCCGTTATCCTTTTCTTGATCCACTTTTAGCTTTTGTTCCTTCGGACAAAAGTTGGGAACGGAACGGCTGAAGCTCTGGACACGCGGCGCAGAGCGCTCCTACTGTGTCGGACACAACACATCGACATTGCGTCGATGTGAACGAGTCCGATGAAGAGGTGAACCGCGCGTGCGGACCGTCGACCCCCTGCACGTCCGACTGTTGCGGTTGCTCCGCGACGAGGGGGCCGTGTCCCGCGCCGAGCTGGGCGACCGGCTCCAGATGCCGCGCCCGCGACTGCTGGCCGAGCTGGACCGGCTGGTCGCGCTGGGGTACGTCGCCGAGGCCGGTTTCGCCGCGTCCCGGGGAGGGCGTCGCTCGACGCTCGTCGAGCTGAACCCGAAGCTGCGCTTCGCCGCCGTCGACCTGGGCGCCAGCTCGATGGACGTCGAGGTGGTCAACGGTCGCCTCGAACCGGTGGCCCACTACGCCGAGCCGGCCGACATCCGCAGCGGCCCGAAGGTCACCCTGCAACGGGTCAACGAGCTGCTGCACAAGGCCCGGGTCGACGGGGCGTACGAGCGGCTGGACGCGGTGGGCATCGGCGTACCCGGGCCGGTCAGCTTCCGCGACGGCGTGCCGGTGTCGCCGCCGATCATGCCGGGCTGGGACCGGTTCCCCGTCCGCGAGTTGCTCAGCCGCGAGCACGCCTGCCCGGCGGTGGTCGACAACGACGTCAACATCATGGCCATCGGGGAACGCCACGGCGGGGTCGCCCACTCGGTGGACGACTTCCTCTTCGTGAAGATCGGCACCGGTGTCGGCTGCGGCATCTACCTCTCCGGCGAGGTCTACCGGGGCACCGACGGCTGCGCCGGGGACATCGGCCACATCCAGGTCGACGCGCACGGTCCGATGTGCTCCTGCGGCAACGCGGGCTGCCTGGAGGCCCTGTTCAGCGGCGCGGCGCTGGCCAAGGACGCGTTCGTCGCGGCCCGCAGCGGAGCGTCGCCGGCCCTGGCCGAGCGGTTGAGCACGCGGGGCACGGTGACCGCGCTGGACGTCGCCGAGGGCGCCGTCGAGGGCGACGTGACCTGCATCCAGTTGATCCGCGACGGCGGACGCCGGGTCGGCGGGGTGCTCGCCGGCCTGGTCAGCTTCACCAACCCGTCGATGATCGTGATCGGCGGCGGGTTGGCCCAGCTCGGGCACATCCTGCTCGCCGAGATCCGCAGTGTGGTCTACCGCCGGTCACTGCCCCTGGCTACCGGCAACCTGCCCGTCGTGCTGTCCGAGTTGGGTGGCCGGGCCGGTGTCGCCGGCGCGGCCGTGCTCGCCAGCGACGTCGCCTTCGGGGAAGCATCATGAGCGAGGAGGAGACCGTGGCCCTGTCCGACGAGACCGCCACCACCGGGTCGGCCGACGCCGACGCCGCCGCGCCGCTGGTCGAAGCTCCGCCCGACACCGTCGCGGGCGAGGTGGTCCTGCGCCTCACCGACGTGGTCAAGACCTTCCCCGGCGTACGCGCCCTGGACGGGGTCCAGCTCGAGGTACGCGCCGGCGAGGTGCACTGCCTGCTGGGGCAGAACGGCGCTGGCAAGTCCACGCTCATCAAGGTGCTGGCCGGCGTGCACCAGCCGGATTCCGGGCTGGTGGAGTGGCGCGGCGAACCGGCCACCTTCACCAACCCGCAGGCCGCCATGAAGGCCGGCATCGCCACCATCTACCAGGAACTCGACCTCGTCGAAGACCTCTCGGTCGCGGAGAACGCGTTCCTCGGGCACGAGTACCGCAGCTTCGGTTTCGTCCGGCGCGGCCGGATGGCCCGGCACACCCGGCAGATCCTCAGCCGGCTCGGGCACGGCGAGATCCCGCCCGGTCGGATGGTCCGCTCGCTACCGGCGGCCGGCAAGCAGATCGTCAGCATGGCCCGGGCGTTGTCGCACGAGGCGCGACTGATCATCATGGACGAGCCGAGCGCGGTGCTGGCCCACGACGAGGTCGGCAACCTGTTCCGGATCATCCGCGAGCTGACCGCTCAGGGCATCGCCGTCATCTACATCTCCCACCGCATGGAGGAGATCCGCGAGATCGGCGACCGGGTCACCGTACTCAAGGACGGCCGGACCACGGCGGCGAACCTGCCGGCGCGCGACACCCCGACCCGCGACCTGGTCAGCCGGATGACCGGCCGGACCATCGAGTACGTCTTCCCGGACCGCCCGGCCGACGACACCGCCGGCGCCGACCTGCTCCAGGTGGAGGGGTTGACCCGGACCGGCGAGTTCGCCGACGTCTCGCTGAACGTGCGGGCCGGGGAGATCGTCGGCATCGCCGGCCTGGTCGGCTCCGGCCGGTCCGAGCTGTTGGAGACGATCTACGGCGCCCGGCTGGCGGAGGCCGGCACGGTGCGGATGGACGGCAAGGCGCTGCGCCCCGGCGTCGGGGCGGCGGTGCGGGCGGGCATGGGCATGGCCCCGGAGGAGCGTAAGAGCCAGGCGCTGCTGCTCGGCGAGCCGATCTACCGCAACGTCACGCTGGCCACCTTCGGCCGGTACGCGCGGCTCGGCTTCACGAACGCGGCGGCGGAACGCGCCGAGGCGGACCGGATCGCCGAGACCCTGGAGCTGCGTCCCCGGGACGTCGACCGGCCGGTACGCACCCTGTCCGGCGGCAACCAGCAGAAGGTCGTGGTCGGCCGGTGGTTGCTCGGCGGCACCAAGCTGCTGCTGCTCGACGAGCCCACCCGGGGTGTGGACGTGGGCGCCCGGGCCGAGCTCTACCAGGTGATCCGCTCACTGGCCGCGCAGGGCGTCGGCGTGCTGCTGGTCTCCAGCGAGGTACCCGAGGTGCTGGGCCTGGCCGACCGGGTGCTGGTGATGCGCGAAGGCCGGGTCGTCCGCGAGGCCGCGGCCGGCGAACTGGACGAGAACACTGTGCTTGACCTCGTTATGGCGGGGTCCTTGATGGAAGGCGCACCGGCATGAGCGACGCGACTCCCACACCCACCGCGACACCGGAGCGCCCGCAGCTTCCGGCCCAGTCGCCGCCGGTGGACCCGGCGGAGACGGCGGTGGCCAGCGAAAAGACGGCATCCACCGGCAAGCTCTCCTGGTGGCGGGGCGACGGCGGCGACGGTGCGAAGCGTAACCTCGGCCTGATCGGCGTGCTGGCCGCGCTCATCGTGGTCGGCGCGATCACCAAGCCGGACCTGTACGGCGACCCGACCTGGGTCTGGAACAACGTCCTGGCGATCCTCCAGCTCGCCTCGGTCGTCGGCGTGGTCACGGTCGGCATGACCTTCGTGATCATCGGCGGCGGCATCGACCTGTCGGTCGGAGCGATCGTCGCGCTGGCCGGGGTCTGGTGCACCACGGTCGCCACCCAGAGCTACGGCGCGGGCGGCATGATCTTCACGGCCCTCGTGGTCGGCATCTGCGTCGGCCTGGTCAATGGCGTCCTCATCTCGTACGGCAGGTTGGTGCCCTTCATCGCGACCCTCGCGATGCTGGTGGCCGCGCGCGGCCTGGCGGCCTCGATCTCCAACAAGCAGACGCAGGTGTCGAGCAGCACGTTCATCAACGACATCGCCGCCCGCAAGATCATCGGTGTCCCGATCCTGGTCTATATCCTCGGCGCGGTCGTACTGGCCGGATGGGTCCTGCTCAACCGGACGACCTTCGGCCGGCGGACCATCGCCGTCGGCGGTAACCCGGAGGCGGCCCGACTGGCCGGCATCAACGTCCGCCGGCACACGATGCTGCTCTACGCGCTCTCCGGTCTGTGCTGCGGCATCGCGGCCATCATGCTCACCTCGCAGGCCACCTCGGCGCAGGCGGCGATGGCCAACCTGTACGAGTTGGACGCGATCGCCGCCGCGATCATCGGCGGGACGCTGCTCAGCGGTGGTCGGGGCACGATCGTCGGCTCGCTGCTCGGCGTCATCATCTTCGCCACGATCACGAACCTCTTCGCCATCAACGGCCTCTCCATCGAGGCGCAGAACATGGTCAAGGGCGGCATTATCGTCGCCGCCGTCCTGATCCAGCAGTTCAAGTTCAAGTCAGTCACCCGGCTCCTCGCGCGGAACAGGGTCACCACCACAACCTGACGCACCGCACCGTTGTCCTGGCGACGTCGAGATCTTCGACGGTGGCCGGGCCTCGCACACCCTCACCCAGATGAAAGCCCGCTCCCAGGAGGTCGTTCATGACCCAGAACAGTCGCGACCTGTCGCGCCGCCGGTTGCTCTTCGGTGGTGCCGCGGTTGGCGCCGCCACCCTGCTGACCGCCTGCACCAGTAACGAGACCCCGGCCGCCAGCACCCAGACCAAGGCCGCCGGCAACGCCGAGGGCAACAACGCTCCGGGCAAGAAGGTCGTCATCGGCTTCTCCGCCCCGGCCGCCGACCACGGCTGGATGGGCGCGATCCACGCCAACGCCAAGGCGCAGGCCGCGGCGTACTCGGACGTGGAGTTCAAGGAGGTCGACGGCGGGTCGAACTCGGAGGCCCAGCGCTCCACGCTCGGCACCCTGATCGCCCAGAAGCCGGACATCATCGTCGTGCTGCCGCACGACGGCAAGGAGGTCAACGCCGTTGCCCTCCAGGCCATGCAGGCCGGCATCCCGATCGTCAACCTCGACCGGGCGTTCCCCGACGCGCTGGCCTCGCGGCTGGTGATCAAGGGTGACAACTACGGCATGGGCGTCTCCGCCGGGCACTACATCGGAAAGATGCTCAAGGACAAGGGCGTCGCCAACCCGGTCATCGGTGAGATCGCCGGCCTGGAGATCCCGCTGACCGTCGAGCGCAGCGAGGGCTTCAAGGCCGCCCTGGCCACCTACGGGTTCAAGGTTGCCAACCGGCGCTCGGCCGAGTTCACCTCGGACAGCGGTCAGCGCGAGGCGGCCCAGCTCCTCCAGGCGCTGAAGAAGATCGACGCGATCTGGAACCACGACGACGACCAGGGCATCGGTGTGCTCGCGGCCATCAAGCAGGCCAACCGGTCGGAGTTCTTCATGGTCGGCGGCGCGGGCTCCAAGCTCGCGATCGACGCGATCAAGGCCGACAACTCGGTGCTCAAGGCGACGGTCACCTACAACCCGTCGATGGCGTCCTCGGCGATCTCGCTCGCGCGGCTCATCGCGCAGGGCCGGGGCCTGGGCGACCTGACGGAGCTGCAGGTGCCCAAGGAAGTGACCCTCGCCTCCGAGACGATCACCAAGGAGAACGCGAGCAGCTACGACAAGCTCGGGTTCTGACATACCGGGGGGAGACCCACCTTGTCCACGACAGACAGAGAACTGCGGATCGGCATGGTCGGTTACGCGTTCATGGGCGCCGCGCACTCACAGGCGTGGCGCACCGTGAACCGCGTGTACGACCTGCCGGCGCGGGCCCGGATGGCGCTGATCTGCGGCCGGGACACCACAGCGGTGTCCGACGCCGCCGACCGGCTCGGCTGGGACGCGTACACGACCGACTGGCGTGACCTCGTCAACCGGGACGACATCGACGTTGTCGATGTCTGCACCCCGGGCGACAGTCACGCCGAGATCGCCCTCGCCGCGTTGGCCGCCGGCAAGCACGTGCTGTGCGAGAAGCCGTTGGCCAACACGGTGGCCGAGGCACGGGCGATGACCGCCGCGGCGGACACCGCACGCGCCGCCGGGGTGCGGTCGATGTGCGGGTTCAACTACCGCCGGGTCCCCGCGGTCACGATGATGCGCCAGATGGTCGCCGAGGGACGACTCGGGGTGATCCGTCACGTCCGAGCGTCGTACCTGCAGGACTGGATCGTGGATCCGCAGTTCCCGCTGGTCTGGCGGTTGCAGAAGGACAGGGCGGGCTCCGGCGCGCTCGGTGACATCGGTGCGCACATCATCGACCTGACGCAGTTCGTCGTCGGCCAGCAGATCACCGGCGTCAGCGCGATCACCGAGACGTTCGTCAAGGAGCGGCCGTTGCCGGCCGAGTCGAGCGGGCTGGCGGCCACTGTCGACGGCGAGTCGGCCGACGGCAGCGCTCCGGCCACCGGGACGGTCACCGTCGACGACGCCGCGGTCTTCGTGGCCCGGCTCGACGGCGGCGCCCTGGCCACGTACGAGGCGAGCCGTTTCGCGACGGGCCGCAAGAACGCCCTGCGTGTCGAGATCAACGGCTCGCTGGGCAGCGTGGTCTTCGACCTGGAGCGTCTCAACGAGTTGGAGTTCTACGACGCCACCCGGCCCGTGCTGGAACAGGGCTTCAGCCGGATCCTGGTGACCGAGGGAGACCACCCGTACATGTCGGCGTGGTGGCCTCCGGGTCACATCATCGGCTACGAGCACTCCTTCACCCACCAGATGCGCGATCTCATCGAGGCGATCGCCACCGGCACCGACCCGGCGCCCTCCTTCGCCGACGCCTTGCAGGTCCAGCTCGTGCTGGACGCGGTGACCCGTTCGGCGGAGACCGGTTCCTCGTGGACCGACGTGGAACCGGCGCTGACCGTGGTCGCCGTCTGACCCCCTGACCATCCGCGACGGCGGTGTTCGCGCCGCCGTCGCCCGACCGGCTTTCCGGAGCCGACCGGCGAGGGACCGGCCGCGGTTTGCGCCCCGCGGCCGGGACGAGGTCGGCTCCGGAGAGTGTGCAGCCGGGCCCTTGAGGCCTGGTGGCGCACGGATAGGACGGTCGTCCGGTGCGACCGGACCGGGATTCCCCGGCCGCACCGGAGGACCGCCACCACCACCCCGGCGATCCGGAGGACCCGATGACATCGCCCGCCGCTGCCCCCACCCGTACCGCCTCCGCCTGCCACCGCACGGCGGACCGCACCCCGGTCGAGGATCCGGTGGGCGCGGCAACCTGAGACGTCCGGTCGGGGCATGCCAACGCCCCGGCCGGCGGATGCGGGGGAGGCAGGGTCGAGACGCCGACCGACCCTGCCTGCCAGCCCCGTCTGTCCGTACCCGTGCCGAGATCCGGTCCGTCGTCGTCGCCGCCGACGCCGACGCCGGGCCGGCGTCGTACCGGTACGGGTCGGGCGGGCGGGGCCCATCCATCCGGCCCGAAACTTTTCCGAAACCGGGCCGTATCTTTCCGAAACATATTCTGATATTCCTATATTTAGCGGTACCGACGGTTCCTCGGAAATGGGGAAGGAGCACCATGCGAACAGGTGTCTGGCTGGTAGGAGCGCGCGGTTCCGTCGCGACCACCAGCATCGTCGGGGGGCTCGCGCTGCGAGCCGGCCTGGCCGGGCCCACCGGCTGTGTGACCGAGCTGCCGGACCTGCGCGGTCCCGCCCTGCCGTCCTTCGCGGACCTGGTCTTCGGCGGGCACGACGTGGCCACCACCCCGCTGTGCAAGCGCGCCGAGGCGCTCGCCGACGCCGGTGTCATCCCCGGGCGGCTGGTCGCCGCGCTCCGCGACGAGTTGGGCGTGGTCGAGCAGGAGTTGCGCCCCGCGCCGGTCGGTGACACCCAGGCCGACCGGGCCGCGGCCGTGGTCCGCGACCTGACCAGCTTCCGGGAGCGCCACGACCTGGATCGCGTGGTCGTGGTCAACGTCTCCGCCACCGAGGCCGTGCCCCGACCGCACCCCGGGCACGCCGACCCGGCCGCGTTGCGCGCCGCCCTCGACGGCACCGACGAGGTGCTGCCGCCCAGCTCCCTGTACGCGTACGCGGCGCTGCTGGCCGGCTGCCCGTACGTCGACTTCACGCCGTCCACCGGCCTGCGGTTGCCGGCGCTGGCCGCGCTGGCGCAGGAGCGCCGCCTGCCGTACGCCGGGCACGACGGCAAGACCGGCGAGACCCTGGTCAAGTCGGTGCTCGCGCCGATGTTCGCGATGCGCAACCTCGCCGTGCGCTCCTGGTCCGGGATGAACCTGCTCGGCGGCGGCGACGGCGCCACCCTCGCCGACCCGGCCGCCAACGCGGCCAAGGTGCAGAGCAAGCAACGCGTGCTGGGCGAGACGCTGGGCTACGTCCCGCAGGGCAACACCCGCATCGAGTACGTCGAGGAGCTGGGCGACTTCAAGACCGCCTGGGATCTGATCACGTTCGCCGGCTTCCTCGGCACCGGCATGCGGATGGAGTTCACCTGGCACGGCTGCGACTCGGCGCTGGCCGCGCCGCTGGTGCTCGACCTGGCCCGCCTCACCGCGGCCGCACACGCCGCCGGGCACGTCGGGCCGCTGGCCGACCTCGGCTTCTTCTTCAAGGACCCGCTCGGCACGCCGACCCACTCGCTGGCCGAGCAGTGGGCCCGGCTGACCGACTTCGCCCAGCGACTGCACGCCGGCCCGGACGGTGGCCATGACCACGCTGGCTGACCTGGCCGAGCTGGTCCGCGCGCCGGCCGCGCTCTCGGTCCCCGGGGACGTCGTGGCCGGCGCGGCGGCGGCCGGCGCGCTGAGCCCGCGTACTCCCGCCTTGGCGGGCGCGTCGGTGCTGCTCTACTGGGCCGGCATGGCCGCCAACGACTGGTCCGACCGGCGGCTCGACGCCGTCGAACGCCCCGAGCGCCCGATCCCCAGCGGCCGGGTCACCCCGAACGCCGCGCTGGGTCTCGCCGCCGGCCTCACCGCCGCCGGCGTGGGCCTGGCCGCCGCCGTGGGCGGTCGCCGCGCCGCCGCGCTCGCGGTGCCGCTGGCCGCCAGCATCTGGGGGTACGACCTGCTGGCCAAGAACACCGCCGCCGGCCCCGCCGTGATGGCCACCTGCCGAGGGCTGGACGTGCTGCTGGGCGCGTCCGGCGGCCGGCTGGCGCGGGCGCTGCCCTCGGCGGCCACCGTGGCGGCGCACACCTGGACGGTCACCGCGTTGTCCCGTCGCGAGGTCAGCGGCGCGGACGCCGCCCTGCCGATGCGTACCCTGGCCGGCACCGCCGTGGTCGCCGCGAGCGCCGCCGTCGCCGTACCCCGGCGCGCTGGTATCGCCGCCGCGCTGCCCGCCGTGCTGGCCGGGTGGTACGCCGCCCGCTACGGCGCGGCCCAGGTGCAGGTGGTCCGTGATCCGTCGGCCGGGAAGGTCCGCGCGGCGGTGGGCGCCGGGATCACCGGCCTGCCCGCCCTCCAGGGAGCGCTCACCGCCCGTGGCGGCGCCGGCCTGCTCGGGCTGGCCGTCGCGGCGGCCGCGCCACTGGGCCGCCGGCTGGCCCGGAAGGTCTCCCCGACATGACCGTGCCCGAGCCCCGCCGCGTGCAGCCCGACGTCGTGCAGCCCGACGTGGTTCCGGGCGACGCGACGACGGTGCGCCTCGGGTACGGCACCAACGGCTTCGCCAACCACCGGCTCGACGACGCGCTCGCCGTCATCGCCGACCTGGGCTACGACGGGGTGGCGCTCACCCTGGACCACGATCATCTGGACCCGTTCGCGCCCGGCCTCACCCGCCGGATCGCCGCGGTCGGCCGCCGGCTGTCCGAACTGGGTCTCGCGGTGGTGATCGAGACCGGGGCCCGCTACCTGTTGGACCCGTGGCACAAGCACGCCCCGACGCTGCTGCACGACGACCCGACCCGGCGGATCGAGTTCCTGCGCCGGGCGGTACGGATCGGCGCCGACCTGGGCGCGGAGGCCGTCTCGTTCTGGGCCGGCGTACGGCCCGAGGCGGTGTCGCCGCAGTGCGCCTGGGACCGGCTCGTCTCCGGCTGCGCCACCGTGGTCGACGCCGCCGACAGCGCGGGTGTGACGCTCGGCTTCGAACCGGAACCGGGGATGCTGGTGCAGGACATCGCCGACTGGCGTCGACTGCACGCGGCGCTCGGCGCCCCGGCCCGCCTCGGCATCACCCTCGACATCGGCCACTGCCGGTGCCTGGAGCCTCAGCCGGTGCCGCAGTGCGTCGCCGAGGTCGCCGAGCACCTGGTCAACGTGCAGATCGACGACATGCGCAGGGGTGTGCACGAGCACCTGGAGTTCGGTGCCGGCGAGATCGACTTCCCGCCGGTGCTGGCCGCCCTGGCCAATGCCGGCTACCACGGCCTGGTCGCGGTGGAGCTACCCCGCGACTCGCACGCCGCGCCCGCCGTGGCCGCCCGGTCGATCGAGTTCCTGCGCGCCGCTGCCACCGCTGCCGCCGCTGCCACCGCTGCCGCCGCTGCCACCGCAGCCACCTCGGCCACCTCGGCCACCGCGATGGCCGGTGCCCGGCCCGCCGGGGGCGAGGTCCCCGCTGACGTCCTTTGCTCTGCTTCAACGGAGGAAACAGCGACCGTCCGATATTCGAACACCGGCCGTTTCCTGGAGTGAAGCAGAGCAAAGGACGTGCCTGAGGTGCCCGCCGCGCAGAGCAGCAGCCGGTCGACGCAGTAGCGCGGCATCAAGGGCAGCACGGCACGACGGCAGCACAGCAGCACAGCAGCACGGCAGCACGGCAGCACAGCAGTACAAGGGGAGGAGACGGGATGACACCGGATTCACTGCGGGCCGCGCTGCGGGGCGTACCCGATCCCGACTGGCTGGACACGGCGCTGCGCCGGGTCGCGGCCGAGCCCACCGCGATCACCCGGCTCTTTCCGGCCGCCGGCCGGCGGTGCGGTCGGGCCGCGCTGCCGGACGCACCCGGCTGGACCGCCGACGACGCGGCCCGGGTGCTGCTGCTCACCGGCCTGCCCGGCGAGCACGCCGCCTACGCCGAGAGCCTCTACCGGCACGGCGACGCCGCCGAACGGCGGGCCGTGCTGCGGGCCCTGCCGCTGCTGCCGATCGGCGCCGAGGCGGTGCCGCTGCTGCACGACGCGATCCGGACCAACGACACCCGGCTGGTCGCCGCCGCGCTCGGCCCGTACGCCCGGCACCTCGACGCGGCCGCCTGGCGGCAGGCGGTGCTCAAGTGCGTGTTCAGCGGGGTGCCCCTCGCCGCGGTGGCCGACCTGGACGGCCGGGCCGACGGCGAGCTGGCCGCGATGCTCGCCGCGCTCGCCGCCGAACGGCACGCCGCCGGCCGGGACCTGCCCGCCGACGCCACCGACCTGCTCCACCGGCTCACCGCCGCACTGCCCCGGGAGGCGTGACATGCGCATCTTCGACCCGCACATCCACATGACCTCGCGAACCACCGACGACTACGAACGGATGGCCGGCGCTGGCGTCCTCGCGGTGGTCGAGCCGGCGTTCTGGCTGGGGCAGCCGCGCACCAGCGCCGCGTCGTTCGTCGACTACTTCGACTCGCTGATCGGCTGGGAGCCGTTCCGGGCCGGGCAGTTCGGCGTGCGCCACTTCGCCACCATCGCGCTCAACCCGAAGGAGGCCAACGACCCGCGCTGCCGCCCGGTGCTCGACCTGTTGCCCCGCTACCTGGACAAGGACGCGGTCGTGGCGGTCGGCGAGATCGGGTACGACTCGATGACCCCCGAGGAGGACGAGGCGTTCGCCGCGCAACTCGCCCTCGCCGTGGCGTACGACCTGCCGGCGCTGGTGCACACCCCGCACCGGGACAAGGCCCGGGGCTGCGAACGCACCCTCGCCGTGGTCGCCGAGTCCGGCATCGACGCGGGTCGCGTGGTGGTCGACCACCTCAACGAAGTGACCGTCAAGCTCGTCAAGGACAGCGGCTGCTGGCTGGGCTTCTCCATCTACCCGGACACCAAGATGACCCCGTCGCGGATGGTCGAGCTGCTGCGCGAGTACGGCACCGAACGGATGCTGGTCAACTCGGCCGCCGACTGGGGACGCTCCGATCCGCTGCTGACCCGGGCCACCGGCGAGGCGATGCGTGCGGCCGGCTTCAGCGACGACGACGTCGACAAGGTGCTGTGGCGCAACCCGGTGGAGTTCTACGGGCAGTCGGGTCGGCTCGACCTCGGCGACGTGGAGGCGCCCGTCGCCGTGGACCCGCAGACCGGCAACTCAATCCTGCGCGGTGGTAGCTGATGCGGCTGCGACATTCCGGCGGCGAGACGGTCCACCTCGGCTACTGCACCAACGTGCACCCCGCCGAGGACCTGGCCGGCATCCTCGCCCAACTGGACACCTACGCCGTGCCGGTGCGTCAGGCGCTCGGCAGCGACCTGCTCGGGCTCGGCCTGTGGCTGGCCGCCCCGGTCGCCGCCGAACTGGCCGCCGACCCGGCGCTGCGCCGCCGGCTCCGCGCGGAACTGGACGCGCGCGGTCTGGAGGTGGTCACCCTCAACGGCTTCCCGTACGCGGCCTTCCAGGCCCCCGTCGTGAAGCAGGACGTGTACCACCCGGACTGGACGACCGAGCAGCGACTGACGTACACCCTGGATCTGGCCCGGGTGCTCGCCGACCTGCTGCCCGACGACGCGGCCCGGGGCTCGATCTCCACCCTGCCGCTGGCCTGGCGGCGGCCGTGGAACTCCGACCTGGCGGACGCCGCCCGGCGGCGGCTCGATGCGCTCGCGGCCGGCCTGGCCGATGTGCAGCGGGACACCGGCCGCGAGGTGCGGGTGGCGTTCGAGCCGGAGCCCGGTTGCGTGGTGGAGAGCACCGGGCAGGCCGCCGCGCTGCTGTCCGGCATGGACACCGACCGGATGGGAGTCTGCCTCGACCTCGCGCACCTGGCCTGTGCGTGGGAGGAGCCGGCGGCGGCGCTGGACCGGCTGCGGGCGGCTGGACTGCCGGTGGTGAAGGTGCAGGTCTCGGCCGCCGTCGAGGCGGCCGACCCGGCCGGTGGGGCCGACGCGCTGCGCCGCTGGGTGGAGCCGCGCTTCCTGCACCAGACCCGCAGCGCCGGCTGCGCGGGCGTGGCCGACCCGGCCGACGAGGCGTACGCCGCCGACGATCTGGACGAGGCCCTGGACCGGGAGCTTCCCGGTCCGTGGCGGGTGCACTACCACGTGCCCCTGCACGCCCCGCCCGAGGAGCCGCTCGGCTCGACCCTGCCGGTTCTCCGTGCGGCCCTGAGAGCGCTCTTCGAGGGGCCGGCCGCGGGCTGCGACCACCTCGACGTCGAGACGTACACCTGGGGTGTCCTGCCGGCCGCACGGCGGCCCGGCACCGACGCGGAGCTGGCCGCCGGCATCGCCGCCGAGTTGGCCTTCGCCCGCGACGAACTGGTCGGCCTCGGGCTGACCGCAGACCGAACCGCGAGCATGGAGGTGACGCGATGAGCCGGCGACTGGTGGTCCTCGACGTGGTGGGGTTGACCCCGCGACTGCTGAAGCACATGCCCCGACTGCGCGGCGTCGCCGACGGTGGCTTCCGGGCCGAGCTGGGCACGGTGCTGCCGGCGGTGACCTGCTCGGTGCAGTCCACGTTCCTCACCGGCGAGCAGCCCAGCGGGCACGGCATCGTCGGCAACGGGTGGTACTTCCGGGAGCTGGGCGAGGTGCTGCTGTGGCGGCAGCACAACGCGCTGGTCGGCGGGGACAAGCTCTGGCACGCGGCCCGCCGGGCCGAGCCGGGCTACACCGTCGCCAACGTCTGCTGGTGGTACGCCATGGGCGCCGACGTCAACTGGACCGTCACGCCCCGCCCGGTGTACTACGCCGACGGGCGCAAGGAGCCGGACTGCTACACCGACCCGCCGGAGCTGCACGACGCGCTGACCGGGCGGCTCGGCACCTTCCCGCTGTTCACGTACTGGGGGCCGACGGCCGCGCTGCCGTCGTCGAAGTGGATCTGCCAGGCGGCCGAGCAGATCCTGGCCGACGTGTCACCCGACCTGACCCTGGTCTACGTGCCCCACCTGGACTACGACCTGCAACGGTACGGCCCCTCGTCGCCGCAGGCCGCCACGGCGGCGGCCGAGCTGGACGCCGTCCTCGGGCCGCTGCTGGACGCCGCCCGGGCCCGGGACGCCACCGTGGTGGTGCTCTCGGAGTACGGCATCACCGACGTGTCCCGGCCGGTCGACGTCAACCGGCTGCTGCGCAGCGAGGGGTTGCTGCGGGTGCACACCCAGGCCGGCATGGAGTACCTCGACCCCTGGACGTCGAAGGCGTTCGCCGTCGCCGACCACCAGATCGCGCACGTCTACGTCAAGGACCCGGCCGACGTGCCGGCGGTGGCGAAGCTCTGCGCCGGACTGCCCGGGGTGGCCGAGGTGCTCGACGCCGACGGCAAGGCCGTGCACGGGCTGGACCACCCGCGCGCCGGCGAACTGGTGCTGGTGGCCGAGCCGGACTCCTGGTTCACCTACTACTACTGGCTCGACGACGCCAACGCGCCCGATTTCGCCCGGCTGGTCGAGATCCACCGCAAGCCCGGGTACGACCCCGCCGAGCTGTTCTTCGACCCGGCCAATCCCGGTGCCGCCAAGGCTCGCGCCGGCGTGGCGCTGGCCCGCAAGAAGCTCGGCATGCGCTACCTGATGAGCGCCGTCGGCCTGGACGCCGGTGCTCGGGCGGTCCGCGGTTCGCACGGGCGGCTTCCCACCGACCCGGCGGACGCCCCGGTGCTGCTCTGCTCCGACGCGTCCGCGGCCCGGGACCGGATCGCGGCCACCGAGGTCAAGGGCCTGTTACTGGAGCTGGCCGGGTTAAGCGCCGCTGGTGCGCAGGGTCCGGGAGATCGGACGTGACCGTCACCGTCGCGCCCACCGACACCAGCGGTCTGCGGGCGCGCTTCGACGCGGAGCTGGCCGCCTTCCTCGACCGGCAGGGGCCGGACTGGCCCGACGGCGCGCCCCGGGGGGTGTTCACCGCGCTGCAACGGTTCGTGCTGGCCGGGGGGAAGCGGCTGCGCCCGCTGTTCTGCTACTGGGGCTGGCGCGGCGCCGGGGCGGCCGACGCCACCCCGATCGTGGTGGCCGCGGCGGCGTTGGAACTGTTCCACGCGTTCGCGCTGATCCACGACGACATCCTGGACGGCAGCGACCGCCGCCGGGGTGAGCCGTCGGTGCACCGGCTCTTCGCCGACCTGCACGCCCGGTCGTCGTGGCGCGGCGACCCGGAGGCGTACGGGCGCAACACCGCCCTGCTCTGCGGCGACCTCTGCGCGGCCTGGTCGGATCAGATGTTCCACGAGTGTGGGCTGGGGACCGAGCAGGTGCACCGGGGGTACGCGGTGTTCGCGCTGATGCGTACCGAGGTCATCGCGGGGGAGTACCTGGACCTGGTGTCCGGGGTGGGCGACGGCTCGGTCGCCAGCGCGCTCACCGTGATACGGATGAAGGCGGCCCGGTACACGGTCACCCGGCCGTTGCAGATCGGCGCGGCGCTCGCCGGTGGGGGACCGGAACTGATCGCCGCTCTCGGCGAGTTCGGCGACCCGTTGGGGGACGCGTTCCAGCTCCGTGACGACGTGTTGGGTGTCTTCGGTGATCCGGCGGTCACCGGCAAGTCGATCCTGGACGACCTGCGCGAGGGCAAGCCCACGGTGATGATGGCGCTGGCCCGCAGCTCCGCGGACCGGTCGCAGACCGCGCGGCTGAAGGAACTGTTCGGCAACCCGTCGCTCGACACCGACGGCGCGGCGGACCTGCGCGAGATCATCGAGGCCACCGGCGCGCGGGACCGGATCGAGCAGATGATCCGGGTCCGCACCGAGGCCGCGCTGACCGCGTTGCGGAGCGCGGCGGTGAACGAGGAGGCCCGGGCGGCCCTGGTCGCGTTGGCCGGACAGGCCATCGACCGGCGCGCCTGACCGGCCGACTTTCGATCAAATCGACGAAAGTTCATGCCGTACCACCGGAAGGTATGGACACATCGACACTTGCGACTTAGTGTCGGGGCCAACACAGCAATGTTTCGTCGAGGTGAACCGGCGGCGCGGTAACCCATCGACCCCACCACCCGCTACGGCATCCGGCGCGACGGCGCGCGCCCCGCCCTGGCCTCTTCGTCAGGAAGGGACAGCACAGATGTCCATGAAGGACAGACCCACCCAACGGTCCCGACGATGGTTCTCCGCCGGATCGGCCCTGCTCCTCGTGGCCGCGGCCGGCACGGTCACCCTCACGGCCAGCGCGACACCGGCCCAGGCGCACACGATCAACGCCAGCGACTTCCAGCAGGTCGAACTCGCCCGGGGCGTCACCGACATGGGCGAGCCGATGTCGCTGGCTGTCCTGCCGGACCGCTCGGTCCTGCACACCGCCCGCAACGGCACCCTGCGCCGCACCGACGCGAACGGCACCACCTCGGTGATCGGCACCCTGTCGGTCTACAACCACGACGAGGAGGGCCTGCAGGGCGTCGGCGTCGACCCGAACTTCGCCAGCAACCGGCAGATCTTCCTCTACTACGCGCCGCCGCTGTCCACCCCCGCCGGCGACGCCCCCGCGACCGGCACCGACTTCTCGGCCTGGCAGGGAGTGAACCGCCTCTCCCGGTTCACCCTCAACAGCGACTTCACGCTCAACCAGTCCAGCAAGGTGGACGTCCTCGACGTGCCGGCCGATCGCGGCCTGTGCTGCCACGTCGGTGGGGACATCGACTTCGACGCCGCCGGCAACCTCTACCTGTCCACCGGCGACGACACCAACCCCTTCGAGTCCGCCGGCTACTCGCCGCTGGACGAGCGGACCAACCGCAACCCGGCGTACGACGCGCAGCGCAGCGCCGGCAACACCAACGACCTGCGGGGCAAGATCCTGCGGATCAAGGTGAACACCAACGGGACGTACTCCATCCCCTCGGGCAACCTGTTCGCGCCCGGCACCGCCAAGACGCGGCCGGAGATCTACGCGATGGGGTTCCGCAACCCGTTCCGGATCAGCGTGGACAAGGGCACCGGGGTCGTCTACGTCGGCGACTACGGGCCGGACGCCGGCTCCACCAGCTCCACCCGTGGCCCGTCCGGCCAGGTGGAGTTCAACCGGGTCGCGGCACCGGGCAACTACGGCTGGCCGTACTGCACCGGCACCAACACCAGCACCGAGACGTACAACGAGTGGGACTTCGCCACCAACACCGGCGGCGCGAAGTACAACTGCACCGGCGGGCCGACCAACAACTCGTTCCGCAACACCGGCCTGACCACCCTGCCGCCGGCCCAGCCGGCCTGGATCCGGTACGCCGGTGACGCCGGCACCCCGACCGAGTTCGGCGGCGGCTCCGAGTCGCCGATGGGTGGCCCGGTCTACCGGTACAACGCCTCGTCGACCTCCACCACGAAGTTCCCGCAGTCGTTCGACGGGCAGTTCTTCGCCACCGAGTTCGGCCGTGGCTGGATCAAGCCCATCCACGTCAACTCCGACGGCTCCCGGGGCACCATCGACACGTTCCCGTGGGTCGGCAAGCAGGTGATGGACTCGGCCTTCGGCCCGGACGGCTCGTACTACGTGCTCGACTACGGCACCGGCTACTTCAACGGCGACGCCAACTCGGCGCTCTACCGCTTCGACTACGTCGGCGGCGGCAACCGGGCGCCCAGCGCCTCGGCGAGCGCCAACAAGACGTCCGGCGCGGCCCCGCTGGCCGTGACGTTCTCCTCGGCCGGCTCGTCCGACCCCGAGGGCGGGACGCTCACCTACTCGTGGAACTTCGGCGACGGCACCACCTCCACGGCGGCGAACCCGACGAAGACCTACAGCACCAACGGCACGTACACGGCGACGCTGACCGTACGGGACCCGCAGGGTGCCACCGGCAGCGCCAGCGTGCAGATCAACGTCGGCAACACCGCGCCCACGGTGACCATCAACAACCCCGGCAACGGGCAGCTGTTCAGCTTCGGTGACACGGTGCCGTACAGCATCACGGTGACCGACCCGGAGGACGGCACGATCGACTGCACCAAGGTCAAGATGACCTACGTGCTCGGGCACGACCAGCACGGGCACCAGATCACCTCGAAGAACGGCTGCTCCGGCTCGATCACCATCCCCGTCGACGGCGAACACGACGACGCGGCGAACATCTTCGCCATCTTCGACGCCGAGTACACCGACGCGGGCGGCCTGACCACGCACACCCAGCACACCCTGCCGCCGCGGCACCGCCAGGCCGAGTTCTTCGGCAGCTCCTCCGGCGTCAACGTGTTCAGCAAGACCCCGGCCGAGGGCGGTAAGACCGTCGGCGACATCAACAACGGCGACTGGATCTCGTTCCAGCCGTACCGGCTCGGCAACGTCACCTCGTTCACCGCCCGGGTCTCCTCGGCGGGCAGCGGCGGCACCCTCCAGGTGCGGGCCGGCTCGGCCACCGGCACGGTGCTCGGCTCCGCGACCGTCCCGGTCACCGGTGGCTGGGAGACGTTCACCACCGTCACGGGGACGATCACCAACCCGCCGACCGGCACCACCACGCTCTACCTGACCTTCGCGGGTACGGGCACCGGCGCGCTCTACGACCTGGACGCGTTCACCTTCGTCACCGGCTCGGCCCCCACCGGTGGGACCGGCCCGATCACGGGCCTGGGTGGCAAGTGCCTGGACGTGCGCAACGCCGCCACCGCCGACGGCACGCAGATCCAGATCTACACCTGCAACGCCAGCGCGGCCCAGACGTGGGCGGTCACGCCGAACTCCACCATCAAGTCGTTGGGCAAGTGTCTCGACGTCTCCGGCGCCGGCACCGCCGACGGCACCAAGATCCAGCTCTACACCTGCAACGGCACCGGGGCGCAGAACTGGGCCGCGCAGGCCGACGGCACGCTGCGCAACGTGGCGTCCGGAAAGTGCCTGAACGTGTCCGGAAGCAACTCCGCGGACAGCACCGTGGTGAACCTCTGGACCTGCACCGCCGCCGCGAACCAAAAGTGGACCCTGCCCTGAGTTGAAAGGAAGGGCCCCTTGTTAACGCCTAGTGTTGTACAAGGGGCCCCTCCTAACACTTTTTAGGAGAGCGACATGCGCAGACTCCTGCGATCCACGGTCGGCCTGAGCGCCGCCGTCCTCGCCGTCATCGCCTGCACCACCCCGGCAACCCCGGCCAGCGCCGCCGACGCCCCGTACGACGTGCTGGTCTTCTCCAAGACCGCCGGCTTCCGGCACGACGCGATCCCGGTCGGCATCCAGACCATCCGTGACCTGGGCGCGGCCAACAACTTCACCGTCACCGCCACCGAGGACGCCGCCGCGTTCACCACGAGCAACCTCGCCCAGTACGAGGCGGTGGTCTTCCTCAACACCACCGGTGACGTGCTCAACGCCACCCAGCAGACCGCCTTCGAGTCGTACATCGGCTCGGGCCGCGGGTACGTGGGTGTGCACGCCGCCGCCGACACCGAGTACGACTGGCCGTTCTACGGCAACCTGGTCGGCGCGTGGTTCGCCTCGCACCCGGCCATCCAGCAGGCCAACGTCAAGGTGGAGGACCGGGGGCACGCCGCGACCGGGCACCTGCCGCAGACCTGGACCCGCACCGACGAGTGGTACAACTACCGCACCAACGCCCGGTCCACCGCGCACGTGCTCGCCACGCTCGACGAGTCGTCGTACTCCGGCGGCGGAATGGGCGCCGACCACCCGCACTCCTGGTGCAAGAGCTACAGCGGCGGCCGCTCCTTCTACACCGGAAGCGGGCACACCCAGGCGTCGTACGCCGAGCCGGCCTTCCGCAACCACCTGCTCGGCGGCATCCGGTACGCGGCCGGCCGGAGCAAGGCCGACTGCCGGCCCGAGACCGGCTACACGCCGCTCTACAACGGCTCCACCACCGGCTGGTCGCAGGCCGGCCCGGGCAACTTCACCAACTCCGACGCCACCCTCACCTCGGTCGGCGGCATGGGCCTGTACTGGTACAGCGCGAAGCAGTTCACCAACTACTCGCTGAAGCTGGATTGGAAGCTGGCCGGCGACGACAACTCGGGCATCTTCATCGGCTTCCCGCCGTCGAGCGACCCGCAGTCGGCGATCGACAACGGCTACGAGGTCCAGATCGACGCCACCGACGCGGTCGACCGCACCACCGGCGCGGTCTACACGTACAAGGCCGCCGACATCGCGGCTCGGGACGCGGCGCTCAACGCGCCGGGGGAGTGGAACACCTACGAGCTGCTGGTCGAGGGGGAACGGCTCCAGGTCTTCCTCAACGGGGTGAAGATCAACGACTTCACCAACACCAATCCGGTACGGTCGCTGGCCGGCCACATCGGCATCCAGAACCACGGTACGGGCGACGACGCCTACTTCCGCAACATCAGGATCAAAGAGCTGGGCGGCAGCAACCCGCCGACCGGCAACACCACGGTCCAGGCCGAGGCGTTCAGCTCGGCCAACGGCGTCAGCGCGTTCACCAAGGCCGGCGCCAACGGCGGCCAGACGCTCGGCTACATCGAGCCGGGCGACTGGGCCGGGTACAACGGCGTGGACCTGACCGGCGTCACCTCGTTCACCACCCGGGTCGTCTCGGGCGGCGCGGGCGGCACCATCGGAGTCCGTACCGGCTCGGCCACCGGGCCGGTGCTGGGCACGGTCACCGTGCCGAACACCGGTAGCTGGGACACGTACGCCAACGTCACCACGACGCTGTCGAACGTCCCGTCCGGCACCCAGAACCTGTACCTCACGTTCAACGGCAGCGGCACCGGGCTCTTCGACGTCGACGACTTCACCCTCGTCAAGGGGACCGGCGGCGGTTCCGGCGTCGGGCCGGTCAAGGGGCTCGCCGGCAAATGCCTGGACGTCCGCAGCGGCGCCACCGCCGACGGCACCCAGATCCAGATCTACACCTGCAACGGCAGTACGGCGCAGACCTGGACCGTGACACCGAACTCGACCATCAAGGCGCTCGGCAAGTGCCTCGACGTCAGCGGCGGCGGCAGCGCCGACGGCACCAAGATCCAGCTCTGGACCTGCAACGGCACCGGCGCGCAGAACTGGGCGGCCCAGTCCGACGGCAGCCTGCGCAACACGTCCTCGAACAAGTGCCTCGACGTGTCCGGCAACAACTCCGCCGACAGCACCGTCGTCCACCTCTGGACCTGCAACGGCGCGGCCAACCAGAAGTGGACCCTGCCCTGACCCACCGAGCCCGCTGGGGCCGTCGGACGTGACCGGCGGCCCCGGCGTACCACCCGATGACGCCGCCGGCGCGGCGGTACCTCACCGCCGCCGCGCCGACGGCGTCCCGCGCGTCGGACCGATGCCGCGGATCGACTGCCAGTCGGCTGCCGTACCTTGACCGGCATGGGGCGTTACGCGCGATGGCGCCGGATGGTCCAGGCGCAGGGGCGCCGGCTGCACGACGCGCTGCGCCCGGCCGACGAGCCCGACCCACTGACCGGGCCGGCACCCAGCCTGAACCGCCTCGATGCCCTGGTAGAGGGCTTCGCCGCAGGCCAGCCCGTGCGGTGGAGCCTGGCCGGGGCGCCCCGGCCGCTGCCCGAGGCGGTGGACGTGGCGGCGTACCGGGTCATCGAAGAGGCCCTGACCAACGCGTGCCGGCACGCGCCGGGCGCGGCCGTCGCGGTCCGCCTGCGCTACGACGACGAGGGCATCACCATCGAGGTACGCGACGACGGCGCGCCAGCGGTGCGGAGCCCGGCGGGGGCCGGTGGCGGCCTGGTCGCGGTATGCCGTCGGGTCGAGCGCGTCGGCGGCACCCTGAGCGCCGGCCCGAACCCGGGCGGCGGCTTCACCGTCCGGGCGGTCCTGCCGGCCCCCGAAGAAGTGGCCGGGTGACAGTCGGGGGCTTTCGCGATGCGGTCGGGTGACGGCCGGGGGCTTCCGCGATGGGCCCGGCGGAAATAGGGTGGGGTCGGCGACCGTGACGGTTGCCGGTGACCCGGTGGGAGGCGCAACCCGCCGGGTTCAGGTGCGCTCGGCACCCACCGGCGTTCCGCCCCGATGCCACGTACCGGTCTGACCGGTCACCCTCGCCCCGGTCCGCACAACGGAATCCCCATCACATCAGGGGAGAAGGACAATGGCGCGACCCATCACGCTCTTCACCGGCCAGTGGGCCGACCTGCCGTTCGAAGAGGTCTGCCGGCTCGCCTCCGAGTGGGGCTACGACGGTCTGGAGATCGCCTGCTGGGGCGACCACTTCGAGGTCGACAAGGCGCTCGCCGACGACTCGTACATCGAGCGCAAGAAGGAGACCCTGGCCAAGCACAACCTCCAGGTCTTCACGATCTCCAACCACCTGGTCGGTCAGGCGGTCTGCGACCACCCGATCGACGAGCGGCACCAGGACATCCTGCCCGGCCGTATCTGGGGTGACGGGGAGCCCGAGGGCGTACGCCAGCGGGCCGCCGAGGAGATCAAGGACACCGCGCGGGCGGCGGCGAAGCTCGGTGTGAACACCGTCGTCGGCTTCACCGGCTCGTCCATCTGGCACACCCTCGCCATGTTCCCGCCGGTGCCGCCGGCGATGATCGAGCGCGGCTACCAGGACTTCGCCGACCGGTGGAACCCGATCCTCGACGTCTTCGACGAGGTCGGCGTGCGGTTCGCGCACGAGGTGCACCCCAGCGAGATCGCGTACGACTACTGGACGACGAAGCGGACCCTCGAGGCGATCGGCAACCGGCCCGCCTTCGGGCTCAACTGGGATCCGTCGCACTTCGTCTGGCAGGAGCTGGACCCGGTGAACTTCATCTTCGACTTCGCCGACCGCATCTACCACGTCGACTGCAAGGACGCGAAGGTGCGTACCGGCGACGGCCGTCGCGGCCGGCTCGCCTCGCACCTGCCCTGGGCCGACCTGCGCCGCGGCTGGGACTTCGTCTCCACCGGCCACGGCGACGTGCCCTGGGAGGACTGCTTCCGGGCGTTGAACGCGATCGGCTACGACGGCCCGATCTCGGTCGAGTGGGAGGACGCCGGCATGGACCGCCTGGTCGGTGCCCCCGAGGCGCTGCAGTTCGTCCGCCGGCTCGCCTTCGACGCGCCGAGCGCCGCCTTCGACGCCGCGTTCAGCAGCAAGGACTGACGAGTCACCGCCCGGCCCGACGACAACCGGGCCGGGCCGGGTTCGGTTGGCCCGGTTCGGTCGCCGGGTTGCCCGGTTGCCCGGTTGCCCGGTTGCCCGGTTGCCCGGTTGCCCGGTTGGCCGGAGCGTGGTCCGGACAGACCACGGGCCGGTCGCCTCGCGGCGGCCGGCCCGTCGACGTGCGGGTGGGTCAGAGCGTGCTTGCGTTGGTGCCCGAGCCGGACGGCTTGGTGCGGGGGGTGGTGGCCGACGGCGACCCGGAGGTCGTGCCGACCGGGCTGCTGCCCGCCTTGGCGCCCACGGTGGCGGGCGTGCCGGCGAACGCGTCGTCGGCGGCGGTCAGCTCCTGCTTGCCGGTGCTGCCGTTGCCCAGCTTCTCGCCCAGCTTGGTCTGGCCGAGCTTGTCCTTGCCCTCGCTGTAGAGCCGGTTGGCCTGGGCCTGCGCGACCCCGGCCGCCTCCTGGACGGTCGGGTGGTCGAGCACCTTGCGGCCCCGGACCACGAGCTCTTCGTACTTCTCCCGGCCGGCACGGGCGCCCAGGACGAATCCCGCAGCCAGCCCGCCAAGAAACATGATCTTTCCGCGCATGGCGGCTCCTTCCGTACCTGACGCGCCGTCGCCCCGTCGGGTCGCCCCGCCGGACGCGACCAATCCGCGCCTGCGTCCTCTGTCCGCACCTAACTACCCATCCTGCTCTCCGCTCAAGCCTGCTTGTGCCCGGATGGCGATTTGCCCTAATTGTGAACGCGCTCCCAGCTCTGACCTGCGGATCTGGATCATGGTGGGCTGCGGGTGGATTGAGGGTGTGCCGCGGGTGGGCTGCGGGTGGAACCCACTGGACCACCACCCGGGGATGTCCTGTACTCTTGTCCCCGTCGCACGGTGCCGGCGAGATCCGGATGCCAAGCGGTGCACGATCCCCTGTAGCTCAATTGGCAGAGCAGCCGGCTGTTAACCGGCAGGTTATTGGTTCGAGTCCAATCGGGGGAGCTTCTCCACCCAACGCCCGTCGGCCCACGCCGACGGGCGTTGCCGTATCCCCACCCTCCCAGCCTCCTCGGGCCGTCCCTGCCCTCGGGTCGTCCCTGCCCCCCGGGTCGTCCCTGGCCCCGGGTCGTCCCTGCCCTCGGGTCGTCCCTGGCCTCGGGTCGTCCCTGGCCCCCGGCCCTCCCGGCCATGACGCGCCCCGGCACTGCCGGGCCCTCCCGGCCCTGGCCCCTGAAGGCGCTCCCGCCCCGGCCCCTCCACCCTCGGCCCTGCTCCGACCCCACCCTGGGCCCTGCCTCGGCCTCGCCTTGCCTCGGCCCAACCTCTGCCTCGGCCTCGCGGCCCACCCCTGCGCGCCGATCTTGCACTTGGTGCGGTGGCATATCGGGATGTAGCGCGCCTTTCGACAACCGAAAGTGCAAGATCGACGCGATCATGCCGGCAAGCGCCGGGGGCGCACGGCTGTGCGGGGCAGGATGTCGGCGTTCGGGGCAGCAACTTCAGCGATGTTGCTGCTTCCCGCGTGGCGGATGCAGCAACATCGGTGAAGTTGTGAGGATCTTGGGCGCGGGGCGCGGGGCGCGGGGCGCGGGGCGCGGGGCGCGGGGCGCGGGGCGCGGGGCGCGGGGCGCGGGGCGCGGGGCGCGGGGCGCGGGGCGCGAGGCGGAATGAGAGGTTCGACCCGCTTGGGGCTCGTGGGCGCGGCAGGATGACGATGTCGACTTGGACTCCCGCTGCGTCGATTGTTGCATCGATTCTTGGAGTGAGCGCGAATGTCCGGACGAGGGGGCTTCGGCCGCGCCACGCTGGTCGCGGTGGTGGTCGTACTGGCCTGGTTGGTGATCGGCGCGGTGGCCGGCCCGTACGCCGGACGGCTCGGTGAGGTCTCCACCAACGACAACGCCGCCTTCCTGCCCACCGACGCCGAGGCGACCCGTGCCCAGGATCTCGCCGGTGGGTTCGTCGACCGGCCGACCACTCCGGCGCTGGTCGTCTACGAGCGGGCGTCGGGGATCACCGACGCCGACCGGCAGCGGGTCGCCGCCGACGCGGCCCGCTTCGCCCGGGTGCCGGGCGTCGTCACCCCGCTGCCCCCGCCGATTCCCAGCGAGGACGGCCAGGCGTTACAGGTCGTCGTGCCGGTGGACGACGCCGAGGGTGAGCAGATCGGCGCGGTCGTCCGACAGGTGCGCGACATCGCCGGGGGCGACCGGGACGGTCTCACCGTGGACGTCGCGGGACCGGCCGGTCTGCTCGCCGACCTGATCGAGGTGTTCTCCGCGATCGACGGGCCGCTGCTGCTGGTCACGCTCGTCGTGGTGCTGGTCATCCTGCTGATCGTCTACCGCAGCCCGGTCCTGTGGGTCTTTCCGCTGCTGGCCGCGGGGATGTCGTACGCCCTCGCCGCGGTCTTCGTCTACCTGCTCGCCGACGCCGACGTCCTCAAACTCAACGGGCAGGCGCAGGGCATCCTCACCGTCCTGGTCTTCGGCGCGGGCACCGACTACGCGCTGCTGTTGATCGCCCGCTACCGGGAGGAGCTGCACCGGCACGACCGCCCGTGGAGCGCGATGCGTGCCGCGTGGCGGGGTGCGGCGCCGGCCATCATCGCGTCCGGCGGCACGGTCATCGTCAGCCTGCTCTGCCTGCTGCTGTCCAGCCTGAACTCCAACCGGGCGCTCGGGCCGGTCGCCGCCATCGGCATCGCCGCCACGCTGCTGGTGATGCTCACCTTCCTGCCCGCGCTGCTGGTGCTGGGCGGCCGGTGGGCGTTCTGGCCCCGACGTCCCCGGGTGGACCAGGCCGATCCGCAGGCCGAGCACGGCATCTGGAGCCGGATCGCCGGCTTCGTGGCCCGGCACGCCCGACCGATCTGGCTGAGCACGGCCGTCGTGCTGGCGGCGCTGACGTTCGGCCTCACCCAGCTCGGCGCGACCATCCTCGGTCAGTCCGACCTGTTCACCCAGCGCACCGACTCGGTGGACGGTCAGGAGGTGATCGCCCGGCACTACCCGGCCGGCACCGGCAGCCCGGCCACCATCTTCACCACCGAGCAGTCCGCGCAGCGGGTGGCACAGGTGGCGCAGGGCGTGCCCGGGGTGGCGGCCGTCCGCCCGTTCAGCGGCGGCCAGCAGGGCGGCCCGCCCGACCGCGACGCCGCCCCGAAGGTCGTCGACGGTCGGGTGCAACTGGAGGCGACCCTGACCGACCCACCGGACAGTGACGGCGCCGAGCGGACCATCCGCGACCTGCGGGAGGCCGTACACCGGGTGCCCGACGCGGACGCCGTGGTCGGCGGCTTCACCGCGATCAACGTGGACACCTCGGACGCCGCGAAGCGCGACCAGAATGTCATCATCCCGGTGGTGCTGGTGGTCATCGCGGTGATCCTGGCCCTGCTGCTGCGCGCCCTCCTCGCGCCGCTGCTGCTCATCGGCACGGTGCTGCTCAGCTTCGCGGCCACCCTCGGCCTGTGCGCGTTGCTGTTCCGCCACGTCTTCGGCTTTCCTGGCGTGGACTCCTCGTTCCCGCTGTTCGCGTTCGTGTTCCTCGTCGCGCTCGGCATCGACTACAACATCTTCCTGATGAGCCGGGTTCGCGAGGAGTCGGTCAAGCGGGGTACCCGGGCCGGTGTGCTCGCCGGCCTCGCCGTCACCGGCGGGGTGATCACGTCCGCCGGCATCGTGCTCGCCGCGACGTTCTCCGCCCTCGCCGTGCTGCCGCTGGTGGTGCTTGTCGAGCTGGGTACGGCGGTCGCGATCGGGGTACTGATCGACACGATCATCGTCCGGTCGCTGCTGGTGCCCGCGCTCACGTACGACGTCGGGCCGAAGATCTGGTGGCCGGGCCGGTTGTCCCGGACGAACGGTGAGCGGGAGGCGCGCGATGCTGGCTGAGACCGACGTGGTGGTCGTCGGCGGTGGCCTGGCGGGCCTCGCCGCCGCCCGCCGGCTGCACCGCGCGGGCGTGCCCTGGCGGCTGCTGGAGGCCGGTGGCCGGCTCGGGGGTCGGGTCGCCACCGACGTCGTCGACGGGTACCTGATCGACCGCGGTTTCCAGGTGCTCAACACCGCCTACCCGAAGCTCGGCACGCTGCTCGACACGGACCGCCTGAACCTCGGATACTTCACCTCCGGCGTGCTGGTCCGTCGGGGCGACGACCTGCTGCGGCTGGTCAACCCGCTGCGCGAGCCGACCGGCGGCCCGCGTACCGCCCTCGCCGGCGTCGGCTCGTTGCTCGACCGGATCCGCTTCGCCGCGCTCGCCACCGGTGCCGCCACGCTGCCGGCGTCCCGCCTGCTCGCCGCGTCGGAGACCACCACGGAGACGGCGCTGCGCCGGGCCGGTCTCTCCGACGCGATCATCGAGGAGCTGCTGCGGCCGTTCCTGTCCGGTGTGTTCATCGACCGGGAGTTGGCGACCTCCAGCCACGTGTTCGCGATGGTGCTGCGCTCGTTCGCCCGGGGCCGCATCGGTCTGCCCGCCGAGGGGATGGCCGCGCTGCCCCGGGCCATCGCCGACCCGCTCCCGGTCGACCTGCTCGACCTGGACACCCCGGTAGCGCAGGTCGCGCCCGGCCTGGTCCGCACGCAGGCCGGCGACATCAGATGCCGGGCCGTCGTGGTCGCCGTCGACCCGCCCGCCGCGGCCGCGCTGCTGCCGGCTCTGACGAGGGTACGGATGCACAGCTACACGACGTACTACCACAGCGCTCCCGAACCACCGCTCCGCGAGCCGATCCTGCTCGTCGACGGTGACCGTCGGGAGATCGTGGCGAACACGGTGGTGCTCAGCAACGCCGTGCCGACCTACGCCCCGGCCGGCCGGCATCTCGTGGCCACCTCGGTGGTCGGCCCGACGGCCCCGCCCGAACCGACCATCCGGGCCGAGTTGACCCGGCTGTACGGACGATCCACCGCCGACTGGACGCACCTCACCACCGTGTCCGTACCGGACGCGCTGCCCGCCGCCCCACCCCCGCAGGGACGGCTGCGTAAGCCGGTCGCGCTCGGGCAGGGGCTGTTCGTGGCCGGTGACCACCGGGACAGCCCATCGATCCAGGGCGCTCTCGCCAGCGGTTGGCGTGCCGCCGGCGCGGTGCTGGAGGAGCTGCGCGCCGGCTGAGCCCGCGCCGAAAACGAGGGCACCACAGCCTTAAATGATCACCTATGATCGCCGCCATGCCCGCCACCCTCCCGGCGCCCACCTTCGACGTCGCCGACGCGTACCCCGAGGTCAGTGACCTGCACAAGGCGCTCGACGCCGCTGACTGGCCCGCGGTGCGGGCGGTGTTCGCGGACCGCGACCCGGACGGCCGCACGCTGCTCGTCGCCGCGGCCGGCGACAAGGTCGGGACCGAGCCGTTCCTGCGCCAGGTGTACGACGCGGACCCCACCGACCAGCTCGCCGGGACGTTGCTCGGCAACCACCTCATCCGCGCCGGCTGGCGGATCCGCAGCGCCTACCGGGCCAAGTACGTCAGCCGGGAGCAGTTCGACCAGTTCCATGACCATCTGCGTCGCGCCGAACGGGTGCTCATCGACGTCACCGCCCGGTACCCCGACGACGCGGCCGCCTGGACCCAACGGATCACCATCGCCCGTGGTCTGGAACTGGGGCAGAACGAGGCCCGTCGCCGCTACGACCGGCTCGCCCAGCACCATCCCCACCACGCGCCCGCCCAGGCGACGCTGCTCCAGCAATTCTGCCCGAAGTGGAGCGGCGACTGGGATCGCGCCTTCGCCTTCGCCCGCGAGTGCGCGCAGGCCGCGCCCGCCGGCGCGCCCAACGCCGTGGTGCTCGCCGAGGCGCACCTGGAACGCTGGCTCGACTTCGACACCGAGCGGGAACGCGCCGCGTACGTGCGCAGCGCCCCCGTCGTGGACGAGATCATGCAGGCCGGGCAGCGGTCCGTGCTGCACCCGGACTTCGTCGACCGGCCCGGCTGGGTCTGGGTCCGCTCGTCGTTCGCGCTGGTGTTCAGCCTCACCGAGCAGTGGTCCGCGGCGGCCAGCCAGTTCAGAGCGCTCGGCAACCTCGGCTCGGAATTCCCCTGGACGTACGCGGACGACGCCGAGGGCTACACGAAGTACCGCGCGAAGGCGTACGCGAAGGGTGGCCAGTCGTGATCCAGCACCTGGACGTGGACGGGGTGCCCACGCTGCTCGCCCCCACCGGTGGGCCGATGCGCGCCGGGCTGACCTTCCGGGTCGGCACCGCCGACGAGACACTCGCCCGCGCCGGCACCACCCACCTCATCGAGCACCTCGCGCTCGCGCCGCTCGGCCTGGCCGACTACCACGTCAACGGCGTGACCGCCCCGGCGTTCACCATGTTCCACACGCAGGGCTCCGAGACCGACATCGCGGCGTTCCTGACCGCCGTCTGCGGGCACCTGTCCGACCTGCCGGTCGCGCGACTCGACGTCGAGAAGGACATCCTGCGTACCGAGTGGAGCAGCCGGGGCGCCGCCGCCATCGACGACATCCCGCTGTGGCGACACGGGGCCCGCGACTTCGGGCTCAGCAGCTACCCGGAGTGGGGCCTGGGCGCGCTGACCGCCGACGACCTGCGCGAGTGGACGGCCCGCTGGTTCACCCGGGAGAACGCGGTGCTGTGGATCTGCGGCGACCGCGTGCCCGCGGGGCTCCGGCTGCCGCTGCCGACCGGGGTACGCCAGCCGGTCCCGGCGGTCTCGTCGGCGCTGCCGCAGACCCCCGCGTACTTCGTGCACGGCGCCCGGGCCGTGGTGCTCGACGCCGTGGTGCGGCGCAGCGCCGCCGCGGCCGTCTTCGCCGGTGTGCTGGAACGGGAGCTGTACCGGTCGCTGCGCCAGGAGTCCGGTCTCTCCTACACCGCCACCACCGGGTACGACCCGCGCGGCGACGGCAACGCCACGCTGCGGGCGCTCGCCGACGCGCTGGCGGAGAAGCAGGACGCTGTTCTCGGCGGCTTCGTCGACGTGCTCGCCAAGCTGCGGGTCGGCCGGATCGAGCAGGCCGACCTGGACGCCACCGTGGCCAAGCGCGAGGATCTGCTCGGCACCGCCGAGGTCGATGCCGCGCGACTTCCCGGGTACGCCCTGAACGTGCTCACCGGGGAACCCAACCTCACCATCGACGAGCACCGGGCCGAGTTGAAGGCCGTCAACCTCGCCGACCTGCACGAGGTCGCCGGCGAGGTGATGGGCTCCGCGCTGCTCATGGTGCCGCGAGGGCTCACCGCCGACTGGGCCGGCTTCGTCGCCGCGCCCACCCACTCCACGGAGATCCTGGACGGCACCGGCTACTCGGCGAAGGAGGGCAACGCCGCCCTGCGGATCGGCGTCGACGGAGTGACCCTGTTGCAGAACGACAAGCCGCTGACCGTCCGGTACGCCGACTGCGCCGCCATGCTCACCTGGCCCGACGGCGCGCGGCAACTGATCGGCGCGGACGCCATCGTGCTGCACATCGAGCCGACGATGTTCCACCTGCACCCGGCGGCGCTCCCGGTCATCGACGCCCAGGTGCCGGCCGACCGGCACATCAGCATGCCGGCACGTACGCCGGACGAGATCCCCCAGCCCTCGACGCCGCAGAAGCCGGCCCGCGCGCCCGGCGACCGCCCCTGGTGGGAGGTCGCGATGATCGTGGTCAGCGGCGTCGCCGTACTCGTGGTGGGTGCCGCGAGTCTGCTGGTGACCTACGTCGTGGTCGCCGCCGGCACCGAGCCGGGCGAAGAGTTGCTGTGGGGCGTCGTCGTGGCAGGCTGGCTGCTCACTGTTATCCTCGCGTTGCCCATCGTCCTGCTGTGGCGACGGCGGCGGTGATGGGACGGGGCCGCATCGGCGCTGGCCCGTGATCCACCGGGCGGGATAAGATCCGCGCGGTTCCGGGGCGGTAGCTCAGCCGGTTAGAGCAGGGGACTCATAATCCCTCGGTCGCGGGTTCGAGTCCCGCCCGCCCCACCAGCACTAACACTCATCCAAAGATCAACAGTTTCGGGCTTTGGGTGCACCCTGGGTGCACCAATGGTCAAACAGCAGGGGCACGTCCCCTAAGGACGTGCCCCGTACGTCTCCTGTAGCCACGAGTCGGAGGGAATCCGAGCGCCAGGGGGCAGAGTGCCCGTGAGAGTCTGGTCGCGGAGGAGCGCGGCGAGCTCATGCGAGCTGACCTTCGGCTGCCCCGGGTCCATCACGAGCGTGATTGTGTGACAGCCGGCACTGATCGCTGTGGTGGGACATGTTGGTACAGGTTGGGCGGAATGCGAAACGCCCTTGCACTGCGGGGGACTGCGCGGGCCGGGTCGTCGGACGCCCTGCAGCATGACGGGACTGCGGGGCGCGTCGCCAACCCGATCGAGGTAGCGTGCCTCTACGCTCCCCGGCATGGAACGGCCACCCGTCATGCGCGCCAAGCAGCCCGGCTCTTGCTCCTCATGCAAGGGTGGATGGCGGGAGCGCACTCTCATCACCTTGAAAGACGGAGTCTGGATCCACTACGCCTGCCGAGACGGCAATCGGGCGTTGCCGAAGTGGACCCGCCACGACAGCCCCGAAACGGGGGCGTACCTGGCGGCGGTGGCACGCGGCGAAGCTAACCTGTCTCGTCGAAAGGTGAACTGGCGTACCTCGCCGCCTGCACCTCGGCAGCGCTGACTGGCCGCGCCGCAACGTAGCTACCTGCCGTTGCCGCGCGGGGCGTCAACAGTCAGGCGTCTAGGTAGACCCATCCGAGTCTCCTGCCACCTCCCGAACCAGCTCCCATGGGGTGCGCCACGCATCCCCTGCATCGACTCCCCATGGAGGCTGAGTTAGCTGCGCCTGAGCAGCAGCGAAGCGTAATGCGGCTGTGACAACGAACTGGAGACAAGACGCCACATCGTCCGCCGTGGGCTCGTATCCCGGCGGGGCGTGGTACTTGCGCCGCCCGTCGTAGTAGTCGTCACGCTGTGGGGTCAGCGCCCGGAAGCGATGGTATGCGGCGAAGTCGATGCCCACGCTGGTGAGGCGAGCCGCCGCCTGAAGCTCCTTCACGATTTCGGTGACGCCTGCGATCTGACGGCCGATGTCCTCATTTCGCCGGACATACCGATACCGCTGCCCCTCGTTCAGCAGGTAGCTCGCGATGTCTTGCTCCGAGAGAGTCCGCCCCAGCGTCGGCCCGAACTTGAACGGGGGCGAACCGTCGACGTCATCCCTCCATTCCTGCAGAGAGAACAACTCCGTCCATGCGTCAGTCAGGAGAACCATGGCCCCGATCCGATCACCGATGCCGTTCGCCGTGTCCGCCTGCACGACCAGCTCGCGCACGCGCTCCTGCGGGATCACGCTCGCCATGCTCGTCGTCTCATAGTCGACGCCGAAGACCAGCTGACTTGCTGCCGCGAGGAACGTGGCGGTGTCGTTCTTGATCAGCTCGATCGTCGTGGGACTCGGGTGGGCGCCGTGGTGCTTCACTAGCTTCCGCTGGTGGTTGAGGCGTTTCATGCCCTGCTGGACCGGAAGGTCGATGCCGCCGAGCAGCTTTGCTGGCCTCAGCGCATCCCAGTACCGGTCGAACTCGTACGTCGAGGGGGCACCTAAGTGCTCGCCGGCCGTGAGCAGGAAGCTCTCTACAGCGTCGTGGAACATGAGCACACTGGCGGACGACATCGGCTCCGGTAGGCGCGCCTGCTCAACGCCTAAGTGGTGCAGGTACCGGATGTAGGCGAGGCGTCGGACGATCTCGGCGGGTTCCAGGCGGGGCACGAATGGAAGCCTGCCATATCACTGCCGGCTAGCGAGCTCAGCGAGGCCGCGCTGCGCGGCGTTGATCGGGTCCAACGTCGCAGAGATCGGCTGGCTCGGAACACGGTCCACATGGCGGCGACGAAACTGAGGGCAGCCGTAGTAACGGCGGTCTGCTGAACGAAGCGGGAGCCAACCTCGGCAAGGCTCGCGATGCCCTCCGCAAGCAAAAGCGCGCCAGGGAGGAAAGCAAGCCCCATCGCGATCCGCAACGGCGCACATCCGCCGCGAATGGGGTTACTCGAAACACGAGGACAAGCGGCTCGTGGATGCGCTCAAGGAGGCCTTGGCCGGGAATCTGCTTTCCGATGCCCGAGGGCGGTTGGCTCGCTACCCGTACCTGGACAGCCTGCCCGCCAGAGGGTAGGCGGCTTCGTCGTATATGGGATCACTCGCACCCGTCGACTGCGCCCGCTGGTTCGCCTCGCAGTAGTCGGCCCGGTGCTCGGACACCGCCACATCCTCGCCCCGGTTGGCGCGCTCCCCGCTCCGCTCGTACACGCACACGTCAACCACGACCGTTTCACCGCCGCCATCGAAAAGCCGACCATCGGCGGGACCATGCCTAAGCAGCACCTTCACGCAGGTGAACGTAGCTCGGAGATGCGGTCACGACGCCAACAAGTCGAAGTGGAAGCCCACCACGAACAGCAGTAACGCCAGCCAGCGCAGCACATGCAACGGGCGGGACTTGTCTAGCACGCCCGCCAACACAGTGCCCGCAGCCAACGCCGGCAGCGACCGCACAACGTGCGGCACCAACACCAGCCCCGTTGTGAACCATGCCGCCACCGCATCGGCGAACATGCCCGTCAAGATGACGAGGCAGGCGACCGCGAAGACCAAAAGCAAGTCACCCAGCGACGGCACATCCGTCATCGTCGTCGCCGGAATCACAAAGCCCAACAGCAGCCCCGCGAACCAGACAGCAACCTTAAGCCGGCGCACGCGCCTCGTCGTCGCTAGCAGCGCAGCGAAAACCTCGTACGGTAAAACCCGCTGCATGCAGTTGCGTATCTCGCGCTCCATCACGGCACGCACATTCGGGTTCGTCGTATCAACCAGGTAGTACTGTGACTCCGGCAGGGCCAATCCCACGTCTCGCCAAAGCTGCTGGTATGTGGCGTTGGTGAAGGGGTGGCCGGGTCCGGCAGTCGGCGGCTCCCGCCTCAGGTAGGTCCCAAACGACGCGCCGTCGGTGCTGTCGGTGGTGTGGAAGCGCAGCTCGGTGAGCCCCTTGAATGCCCGCACTTCAAGGTCGAGCAGTGATCGAACCTCGACTTGACGCCGCAGCAGCGCCCGATGTGCCCGGATGCTCCGCGATGCGACTCGGCCTTTGCCGCGCAGTTTTTCCGGGTCGAGAAGGTCGACCACCACCACAAGCCCTGCGACGAACTGCATCAGCTTCCCGGCGCGTCCCCAGATGAGCACTGTCCACGGGCCGAGAGGCTGGCTGTTGACTTGCTGCCCGTCGGACCATGCCAACCACAGGTGCCACCACGTGTGGCAGGCGTCCGCCCACATGATCCACCTGGTCGGGTGCACGGCCCGAGGGTACAAGCCGACACCAAGCAGTCCGCACGTTCCGAACCTGTGACCTGCGCCAATGGCTTCCGGCCTACCCGGCGGTGCGACCCTGCACGACCTCGGCCTCATTATCGCTGTCGTCGTCGGGATCCCAACCGTGCTGCCGGGCGCGCGCCTCAGCCTCATCCCGAGCCGCAGACAACGCCTCAATCAGATCGTTCAACTCGACCGTGTCCATCCGGCACTGGTAGGCCACCGACAAGGCGCCCTCGTTCGTCTCCGCCATCCGCAGACCAAGGCTCACGTACACGAACGTGGTGTCCTCATACTCGGTGGCCTGCACATCGACGGTCATGCCCGTGCCATCGGAGATGGTCACCGAATGGCGGGGGAATCTGGGATCATCCAGCGGGCCTGGGGTGGAAGTCATGTGGGTGCTCCAAAGCGATGGCTTGTGAGATCAAGATGCTAGCCACCGTCGCGGCAATCGGACGCCTTGGTCGCTGACCGCTCGCCAGCACGACGAAGCCCGGGCCCGCACGGGACCGGTGCAACCTTTAACCCAAAGCTAAGAGTTGGCTGCTGAGCCGCACATCCCTCATGCGACGAAGCCCCGGCCGTCACCGGTCCGGGGCTTCACCCACCAGCGGCAAGACAAGGTCAACGCCCGTCGTCGTATTCCGGGTTGATGCCGTCGTGGTGGATCCGCGACAACTCCTGCGAGATCGACAGCAGCGCCCGAACCTGAACGACCTGCAACCGCTCCGCTGTGCTCATGGTGTCGAACGGCTGCCTCGCCAACACGTCGTTGAGGTCGTCGAATGCTTCAGCGAACAAGTCCATGTGTTCTCCCCACGGTCAGGCGGGTAGCAGGTGCTCCCGCCAGGGCCACGCTAGTTCAAGGCAGCCGGCCCCGGCCGGCGCGACCATCCCCGCATCGAGCGGCCCCCGTACGCCCTGCTCCATAAACCGGTACCGCTCCGGGACCACCGCGCCTTCGTCGTTGCGATCAACGAAGTCGGCCGCGAGGGAGTCGAACACGTCGGCGTCGACTACCCGCACCGTCATGATCTCCCCGATCAAGGTCAGCACATCCAGCGCGACACTCAGGCAGTGCACCTACAGCCGCCCGTCAGCCCGCACCCCGTCGAGCACGGCGAACGGCCCTGACGCGTAGTCCACCGGATGGCCGTGCCCATCGCATTCGGGCATGCCCAGCAGTCCTCCGAGAACTCGCGTTCGATGTTGCGCCCTAGGCCGAAGTCGGCGGCGCGGGCGGCAGGCAGGATGCTCGACGGTTGGAAGATGCCACTGGGGATGACCTGCATCATGCCGTCGACGGCAGCCACAGCGCGCGGGTCACGGCGGTGCCTGAGAAATTAGGCGGAGTCCCCGTCTCGGTGGATCGTCAACGTGGAGATGGCCGGCATGACCCGGGCGGCGGGCGACGTCGAACGGGGAGCCGATCAGGCGCCGGTACGGCAGATCCCGCAGCGACGCATGCGCGGCCAGCTCGCCATCCGAGTCCAACGCGACGTACGCCAGCTCGCGGGCGGTCGGATCGCACACGGCCACCGCTGCGAAATACGTCGTTGCCGCGAACCTCAACGAGCCTCGGCCGTCCGGCCCGGCCGACCGGCCAGGCTTGGAGACGACAAGACCAGAAGAGGTCGCCGCCTGTTCGCTCGATCGCGCCCGTGGTCAGGAGGTCGTCGGGGCGTGGCCCCGAGGGGCTGCTCCCCAACGCACGCCGGGCGGAACGAGGCCGAACCAGGCTCCGATGGCGGCCATCGAGGCGACGAGGTACGCCGCCCACCACCCGAGCAGCGCCCACATACCGTGGCCGACGAGGTCGGCCAGGCCGAGCACGAGGAACGCGAGAAAAAGGTAGGCCAGGCGGCCGTACGAGAGGCTCCTGCTCTTCGGCAACTCATGGGCCTTGCGGAACGGAATGAGGCTGACCCCGTAGGGACGACGGAGCAGCGTGAGACTTGCCGGCCAGAGCCGCCCGTACCCGGCCACGTCGACCACGCTGACGCCGGGCCCGTGCCGGACCGTAGCCTGATGCGACCTGGTCAGCTCGCGCAACCACGGTTCCCAGACGACACGTTGGTGCAGGACGCCGCCCCTGCCCCGGCCGCTCACCGTCAGCCACACGGAGTATCCCTTGGGGCTGGTGTCGGACCCGCCGGCGGCGCTTACGGCGTGCGCCGCAGCGGCGACCCGCCCCGCGCTTCCCGGCTGCCTCCCCTGCGCCAGATGCGCGGCCACCAGGACGCGCCTCGCGGGAGCACGAGCGGCACCCCACCACTGCACCAGGCGGACGAGCCAGGACAGCACCAGAAAGGCTCCCGGAGCCAGCACCACGCGGATGACGGTACCGCCGTGCCCGACCCGCGGGTCGGTACTCAGCCGGTACCCCAGCGCGATGAGGGCGGCCAACGCCACGACGCTGCCGATCACGACCATCGGCGCGCGAGCACGCCGATTCGCCAAGCTAGCTGTACTTCCGCTGCTGGCCATCGCGTCGTCCTGCCTGTTCACGCCCCAGACGTAGCCACGACGCTAGCAACGCCGAGCAAGGCTCATATCGCGCGTCCGAACCAGATCTTCACCGCGTTGCACGGCGTGGCAGTGCAGCTCAGGCGCGAACGCGATCGAACGCGACAGTGACAAGCAAGAAGACCCCAGCCCCGAGCGCGGACAGAGCGCGCCAGGTGTCGATGTGGGTGACGGTGGTGAGGACAGCCGTCAGGAACGTTGCCGATGCGCCTACCTGCCACCATTGGCGAACACGGAGAAGTCTTGCGCCAAGTAGCGCCACCAGGAGTGCTGCGGGAAACGCGAAGACCAGGCCAGTCATGCCCTGCGCCGCCCCGCACGCCACGCCATCAACGCCCGAGTTCAGGCACTCGGAAATTGGGGGCATGACCTCCCAGGCGACGGTGACAGCTGCCACGCCGAGCACGCCCGATCCCAACGCCGTCCAGAGCCACCGGTCCCGCACGAACATCAAGGTTTCATGCCCCAGCCTCACCACGGAGTCACCATAGTGCTGCCAGTCAGCCGAAGGCGCGCCGGTGTATCCGAACGCGGGTCCCTACTCCGGGGCAGGGGGATCCACGTACTCGCCGAACGGCTCGATCGATCCGTCCCAGCCGAGCCAGCCCTGTTGGGTCATCCGTCCGTCCGCGTAGATGTAGGACCAGCGGGCGCCGTCCTCACCTTCGAAGTGGACGACGCCGGAGCGAACGAACGGCGCGATCGCGACGTAGAAGGCGATGGCCTGCTTCGACCACTTGGGGTCGCCCTCGTCGTCGTGATCGAACTCGATCCAGTCCCCGTCGCGGGTGATCGAGGCCCTGGCCTCGCACGCTATGTCGACGAGCCGGTCATTCACCTCGCCCATGTCGGGCTCGTACCAATGACTCTGTTCGGCCATGGCGGCCTTGGCGGCGGCGGTCGCAGCGGCATCGTCCGACTCCGGTAGGTGCAGACGGCCCGATGGCCACACCGAATATCCCACGGCGAGCAGTCTACGGTCGTCGATGTTCCGTATACCGACCCGAACAGCGCGCTAACGCCGGGTCAGTCCGATGGCGGCGGCCAGGCGGGCAACGTCGGCGGTTGTCGGGCCGGCTCGTAGCGCGGCGGTCAGCGTCTCCCGGGCGACGGGGCGGGTCCGCGTCTCCGCAGGCGCTATGCGATCGGCGTTCACCAGGGCCTGGCCGGCTGCGCCCGCGTCGCCGAGGTTCAGGTGAGCACGTGCGATGTCGATCAGGTGGGCGGCTCGATGTTCGGCGGGGAGCAGGTGCCAGCCGGTGGCACCGATGGCCCGTCGGTGTCTGAGCACGGCCAGGTGGTGATCCCCGGACCACGTCGCGATCAATGCGCGAGCGAGGTCGACCCCAGTGGCGCTGAATGCGATGCCGTCGTGGTCGTGGCAGTCGGCGTGGTTCGCGAGGCGGGCCGCGCGCTCGGTGAGTTCGCCTGCGGCGGTGGCGTCCGAGCTGATGGCGGCGGCGAGCGCCGCCTCGATCAGCAGGGTCCCCGCTACGCCCGCATGGCGGGGGTGGGGCGGCGCAAGGTCGATCTGGCGTACGGCGTCCATGGCGGCCGTCATCGCCAGCCGGCCCCGACCGAGGGTCCGTAGTGCCTGCGCGAGGGAGATCCCCGCGAGGCCGCTGCGCCACGGGTCGCCGTTGGCGGCGCTCATCGCCCGGTCGGCGGCCAGCCAGGCCAGGTCGCCTTCGCCGACCTTGACCAGCACGTGGGCGGCGAGCCGGTTCACCCGCACCGAGAGGTCCGCTGCCTCGCGCGGGTGCGCGTGGCAGGTCCGGCGGCTGTCGGCGAGCAGGCCGGGCAACAGCCGTAACACCTGCGGATGGTGACCGTGGCGGTACGCCGTCCACGCGTACCCCGCCTGGCTGTCAAGCTCGACCAACGACGGCCTTGGCCGGTCGTCGCTGCCGGAACCGGGCAGGTCGTAGCGCGCGAGCGCGGCGCGGACCTGGTCCACGTCACCGCCGGTGTCGGCGACCGACTCGCGCGGAGCGTTGCCGGCGAGCAACACATCGGGCGCTACGCCGAGGGCTCCGGCCACCGTCTCGATCACCGAAAGTCGATCGAGGGTACGGACGCCTCGCTCGACTTTGTCCACCCAGCTCTTCGACCTGCGGATCCGGTCGGCGAACACCTGTTGGCTCATGCCGCGTCGGGCCCGTAGCTCCGCCATCCGTCGCCCGATGGGCGGCTCGTTGCGGTGGTGGGGCCGGTGACGTGATGGAGTTGCTCGTCGCGTACGGCGTCAGGATCGACGAGGAGCCGGGCACCTCGCTGCTCGACCAGGCGCGGGCACTGCGCGAGGACGGTTGGTGGCAGCGCCTCGGCGGTAAGTACGCCACCTACATCGCGTACGAGATCGAGGCCGTGGAGCTCAAGAACTTCGAGCCGATGCTGGTGCCCGGTCTGTTGCAGACCGAGAGCTACGCCCGCGAGGTCAACGTGATCGGCCGGGAGACGGACCCGGACACCATCGACCAGCGAGTCGCCGCCCGGATGACCCGGCAGGAGGTGCTGCGTCGGCAGCCGAATCCGTTGCGGATGCACGCCATCCTCTCGGAGGCGTCGCTGCGCACGGAGGTCGGCGGTCCGGACGTGCTGCGTGAGCAGCTCGACCACTTGGTCACGCAGAGCCGGCTGCCGAATGTGACGATCCAGGTGCTGCGCTTCGAGGCCGGTGCGCACTTGGCTGACAGCAGCGGCTTCGTTCTGCTCGGCTTCGAGCAGGATGAGCCACCGCTCGGCTACGTCGAGACCCTGGCGGGCGAGCTGTTCCTTGAGTCCAGTCGTGACCTGGCGCGGCTGTCGGCGGCGTACGACAATCTGAAGATGCTGGCGATGTCACCCGCCGAGTCGGTCACGTTCATCAAGGAGCTGAGCAAGCATGGAACGTAACGCCTGGCGCACGTCGAGCCGTTCCGGTAGCAATGGCCAGTGCGTGGAGGTGCGGGACCGGGGCGTCGGGGTCGATATTCGCGATTCCAAGGCTCCGGATGCCGGGGTGTTGAGCTTCGCACCGGCCGCCTGGGCGGCGTTCATCAGCAGCGCCAAGCAGCCGCGCTGACCCGTTCCCGCGCACGCGGCCGGAACCTTCGTCAGAAGGACCAGTCGAACATGCGCACCGGCAGGAGTACGAGGACGACGGTCGCGGCGACGGCGAGCAGCACACGCACCGTGCGGAGGCCTCGCCACCAAGGGATGGTCCAGAGCAGCAGCCACATGACGCCCGCGATCGCCAGGTGCGTGCCGATCACCCGGAGGCTGGTCTCCTCGCACATGTTGTCGGCGACGGCCTCTGTGCACAGCGGCGGGGTGCGGTGGTCGTTCTGGACGTTTCCCAACACGCCGACGATGCCGGCCAGCACCGGTGCCGCCACGAGGGTGAACAGTGGCGTCACCACCCATCCGGCAAGGTCACGACGCCGGTCCAGTTTCACCGGTGGGACGATACCGCCGAATATCGACGCCCACAGTCCCGTCACCGCGGGGAGTGGGACGCCTTCCCGCGCCGGGATCTGCCGCGATCCCGCCACAGTTTCGTCGTCGCAGTGGTGGCGACGAGGGTCGCGCCGACGGCGTTCGCCAGCCGGGCGCTCCGCGTACGCCTGGTGTTGAACGCACTTGTCGTCAGCGCCCACAGGCCTGCGGCGGCGACTGCGACGTACCCGCGTCGGCTCGTGGCGAGCGTGCCCGCCAGGACGGCGGCGGCCCCCACCACCGCGGCGGCCGTCGTCCGTGGGTGCGGCGCCCGCTTGCGTACGGCGAAGACGTTGACGACCGAGGCCACGCTGGTCCAGCCGAGCAGCAGCCCGGTGCTGTGCGGCGCGATGCCCGCCGGCCCCGTGCCCTGGAGTTGACGGTGTGCCCCCGCTGCCAGAGCCGTCGCGACCGGCAGGATCGCGGCGGTGTATCGGAAGCGGCCAGACTGGGCGACCAGCGACCAGGCGGCGTTCGCGGCGTGGGCGCCGGCGAGCCACCAGCCATGCCGCCGGTTGACGTCGTCGGCAGCGTGGACGATGTGCTGGATGGTGCTCGCCGCGCTGGTGGCGAAGATCGGCGCCCAGATCGCAAATGCGTAGTTGGGCGGCGTGATGTCGGTGTCGAACTCCTCCGCGCCCTCCTCGGTGCCCGCCAAGACCGGTCCGAGTGTGGGGACGAGAACCAGTGCGGCGGTCGATACACCGAGCGCGACGCAGCGGAGCCGGTCAGACCTGTTCATGAGCACTCACCTCGGATCGGGGTGCGGAGGGACATGCCGAGACCAGCAACGAGCAGGCTTGGCAACAAAGTAGCTTGGTTTCCAAGCTAGACTATTATGCGGAGATGCGAAACCAGGACGACAAGGCATCCCCGGACCTGTCGATGGCGCTGCACCACTTCGTCGTCGCGGCTGCGGAACTCGATGTCGCCCTGGGTCGGCGACTGCGGCTCAGCCCCGGCGACTATCTGGCCATGAAGCACCTGATGACCAGCGAGGCCGCCCTCGGTCCGGTCGAACTCGGCACCCTGGTCGGCCTGACCTCCGGTTCCGCCACCGGCCTGGTCGACCGCTTGGAGCGCGGCGGCCATCTCCACCGCCACCGCGACCCGCACGACCGGCGTCGCCTCGTCCTCGAACCCAGCGAGCAGGCCCTCGACCGCGCCGCGAACGAACTGCGCCCGCTCGACGACGCGATCCAGGATCTGGCGACCGACTACACCGACGACGAACGCGCCACGATCGAACGATTCCTGCACGACATCACCCGGCTCTATCGCGCGTTCAGTCGACAGGACCGCGACGAGCGGGCTTCCCGAGCCGCCAGGACGGAGGAAGCCGGAGGCGGCGACGATTGAGCCCACGACGGCACACGGACGATTGATCGACTCGGCTTCCGGGAAATGGGGGTATGAACGCGCCGTTTTCCGACCGACTTTCAGGAACCTGAGTGGATCAGGCAGTCCTAGGCGTCGATGATCGTCGTACCGTGTTCCGATGGTGTCGGACGCGATGCGGTACTACGACGACTTCCTCACCGAGCGGGACTGGCTCGCCGAGGGGCTGAGCTGGGCCGTGGTGCAGCCGGCGAGTGCCGAGGCCACCGTCGACGGGGTCGTCGAGCGGCTGCGGGCCAGGCGTGTCGAGCCGGGTGACGGGCAGGCGGGCGAGCTTGCCGACCTGGCCCAGATTGGCCCGAACGTGCTGGTGTTCCAGGACAACGGCTGCGCGTTGAGCCGGCCCGAGGTGCTGCGCTGGCTGAGCGACGGTACGCGGGTGCACACCGTCGAGTGGACCATCAACGGCAACGGCGGCCTGACGTACGCGGTGTACGGCCGGGTGCTCGCCTGGATGGACCTGAACGACCCGGATCGGCGGCACGGCGACGACCCGTCCGCGTTCGCCGACGACCTGGACGACGTACGTGCCGCGCGCGGAACCGGGTACGTGCGGTCGGCGGCGATGGCGTTCGTCGAGCGGCGAACCGGGGTGCGGCTGCCGGCCGAGTGGATGAGCGACGAGGGGGCCGATCCGCAGGCCGGGCCGTGGGTGACCGTACGGCTGCCGCACATTCCGGCCGACCCCAGGCCGCCGTCGAACTTCGGCCACTACGAGCCCGACCTGGACGCGCGGCTGCGGGCCGCGCCGGAGCAGGTACGGCGGGCGGCGGTGGCGCACGCCGTACGGGCGGTGACCACGCGGTTCCGGTTCAGCGACGACGACCTGGCGAGGCAGGTGGTCGAGGCCGTCGAGCGGGGGCTGACCGTGGACGCGGAGACCCGGTGGAGGATCGCCCGCCTCACGGCGCAGGTCGGTGACGTCCGGGCCGGCGCCGACGCCGCGCACGCCCTGCACGCGGCGCTGGCTGCTGGGGCGGCCGCCGTCGACGCGCTGGGCGCCGTTCGGCACGCGCTCGGCGAGGACTGGCCGGCGGTGCGCCAGGACCTGTACCGCCTGGTGCGGGAGGCCGGCTGACCGAGAGGGATCCGGCACGTGAGGGTGATTGTGCATGCATAATGAATGCATGGTTGCTCTTCAGATTCGGGACGTGCCCGAAGAGGTGCGGGACGCTCTGGCGGCCCAGGCCAAGGCGCGTGGACAGTCGCTCCAGGCGTACCTGTTGGAGTTGGTCGAGACGCAGGCGCGGCGGCTGCGCAACACGGCGACCCTTGATCGTTTCGCTGGTCGTTCGGATGGTGCCCGTTCCTTGCCGGGGGAGACCGCCACCGAGCTGGGTGACCAGCGGGAGCAGCGTGGACCGGGGGGAGACGCCGCGTGATCGTCGTGGATGCGTCGGCGTTGGTCGACGCGTTGGTCGACGATGGTCCGCTGGGCGACGCGGCGCGGGCGGAACTGACCGGTGATCCGCACTGGGCTGCTCCGGGTCACCTCCTCGTCGAGGTTCTGTCGGTCATCAGAGGCAAGGTCCTCGGTGGCAAGCTCGGCCTCGCTCGTGCTTCGGAAGTGGTTGACACTCTGCCCTCGCTGGTCGTCGACGAGGTCAACGTCGCGATGCTGCTCGACCGGATGTGGCAGTTGCGGGGCAATGTCACGGCGTACGACGCGGCCTACGTCGCGGCGGCCGAACTGTTGGGCTGCCCACTCGTGACCGGCGACGGCCGGCTCGCCAAGGCCAGCGGCGTCCGCTGTGAGATACGAGTGCTCGGAGCATCCTGAGGGGGTAGGGCTTCTTTCGACCCGGCTGTCGAAACCCTGGCGGCTCGTTCGTGGTACGGGTGGAGGCGGTTGCCGAAGGCCGCCCGGAAGAAGGGAACTCTGAGATGGCGCGATACCTGATCTCGTTCGACGATGGCGCGATGGACCACATCCCCGCCGAGGAGTTGCCCGAGGTGGGCAAGGCGGCGCACGCCGTGCTCCAGGAGGCCATCGACGCGGGCGTCTGGGTGTTCGGCGGCGGCCTGGAACGGCAGCAGGCCAGCATCGTTGCCACGGACGGGTCGGTCACCGACGGCCTCTACCCGGAGACCAAGGAGGTCATCGGCGGGTTCGTGGTCGTCGACGTGGACACCCGCGAGGAGGCGCTCGGGTGGGCCGCCAAGTGGGCCGCCGGTTGCCGCTGCGCCCAGGAGGTCCGGGAGATCATGGCCGACCCCGAGATGGAGGAGATGCTCCGCCGCGCCGACCGTCGAGGGTGACCTTCATCGGGATGATCCTGGTGGAGCGGTATACCTCAGCGGAATGAACATTCCACCGAGGTATACCGCTCGCCACGGCCGGTGTGGTGGGTCGAGCAGACCCGGCCGGCCCGGTAGCGCAGGCTGTACCAGAAGGAGGGCAGCTGGGGGGATCGTCCTCGGATCGGAATTCTTGAACCCTTGATGGCGTCAAGCGTTTCCGAAGCAGAGGAGCAGTCATGCCGCCGCACGCCGTCACGTCCACGCACCGCCGGGCCCTGCGGGCTCTCGCCGCGACACTGGCCGCCGCCACCATCCTGACCGGCTCCGCCGCGTTCGCCGCCACCGACGGCGGTCGCCCGGCCGGGCCACGCGATGCCGTGCAACGGCAACTGGACGGCCTGGTCAGCGAGAGCGGCTTTCCGGGCGTCCTCGCCTCCGTACGGGGGGCCGACGGCCGGGTCCGCGACTACACCGCCGGGGTCGGCGACCTCCAGACGCGCGGCCCGGTTCCCCGGGACGGCCAGGTTCGCATCGGCAGCAACACCAAGACCTTCACCGCGGTGGTCGTCCTGCAGTTGGTGGGGGAGGGACGCATCGACCTGGACGCCACGGTCGAGCACTACCTGCCCGGAGTCGTGCGAGGTCACGGCAACGACGGCGAGGCGATCACCGTACGTCAGCTGTTGCAGCAGACGAGCGGCCTGGCGGACTACGACGACGTGCTGTTCACCAAGGCGCAGGACCTCATCGACAAGAGCCACTCGTACTACCAGCCGAGGCGGCTGGTGGATGCCGCGCTGACGAACGCGCCGCACTTCGCGCCCGGCGCGAGGTGGGAGTACAGCAACACGAACTACGTCCTCGCCGGGCTCATCGTCGAGCAGGTCACCGAGCGTCCCATCGGCGAGGAGATCAACAACCGGATCATCAGGCCACTCGGCCTGCGCGACACCTACTGGCCGGGGGTGGGGGAGCAGTCTCTTCGGGGTACGCACCCGCACGGCTACGTCGGAGTGGCCCCCGGCGCACCGTGGGTGGACGTCACCGACATGGACCCGTCGCTGGGCTGGGCCGCCGGTCAACTGGTCTCCACGCCCGACGAGCTGCGGACCTTCTTCCAGGCGCTCGTCGACGGCCGGCTGCTCGAGCCCGCGCAGCAGAAGGCGATGATGACCACCGTGCCCGCGCCCGGCTTCGAGCCGACCGGCGAGTACGCGTACGGGCTCGGCATCGCCAGCCACGAGTTGCCCTGCGGCGTCGAAGCCTGGGGCCACGGCGGCGACATCCAGGGCTTCGAGACCCGCAACCTGGTCACCCGCGACGGCCGTGGGGCCGTGGTCGCCGTGACCGGCCTGCCGACCGGTGAGCAGATGCTCGCCGAGGTGAACGAGAGCGTCGAGAAGGCGCTGTGCGGCACCGACCACTGAGCATCGTCGGCCCGGTGACATCGCACGCGGACCTGCGCGCCTACCTTCCGGCCGCTACGCCGAGCCGACGCCGTAGGAAGGCGGCTCCCAGCGGGTACCGGTGATCCCGGCCGCCTGTTCGTGCGCGCGGTTGAGGATCGACTCGGCCTCCCGCCGCGCGGCGGTCACGATGTTCTCCGCCTCGAGTCGCGCGACGGCGCGGTGGTCCTCGGCCTGCTTCTCGGCGAGGTCGAGGATCTGCTCCACCCGGGTACCCAGGCCGCTGAGGGTCGGCGTCTCCCGCTTGCGTCGCCGCGGAGCGGTGGCGGCCTGGTCGTCCTCTCCCCGGTCGGCCAGGCCGTCCTCGACGAGGTGGGACTCGCCGGTGCCGATCAGGGAGAGCGCGACTCCGATCGCGGCGACCGCGACACCGGACCAGAGGGCGGCCGGCCCCAGGGCCGGACCGACCGCGCCGCCGACGCCGAGCCCGACGAGGACGGCCGCGGTCCTGGCTGGCTTGCGCACGGGTCCTCCAACGACGGTACGGGCGCGGGCATCGGCTTTCAGCATGACGATCGAGTCAAGCTCGCCAGCCCCGAACACTCCATCGTGGAGCGAGGTCGGTCACCGTACGGGGGACTGGATTCCCGCCAGGGAGAGGGCCAGGAGTCGTTCCGCCTTCGTGGCGTCGGCCGGCTGGGCGGCGAGTGAGATGGCGTTGGCGAGGGTCATCACGTCCGCCATGACGACATCCGCGCGGACGGTTCCCTGCTCGACGGCCCGACGCAACAGCTTCTCGCCCGCCGCGCTGAGCGTCGCGCCGCAGGTCTCGTTCTCCTCGGGTGGCGCGTTCAGCAGTGTCACCGCGAGCCCACGGGTCGTCGTGGCGTACACGGTGACCTCCCGCAACCAGGTGGTGAAGGCGGCGAGAGCGTCCGGTTCGGCCAGCAGGTCCTCGGCGCGACCGGCGAGGTTCTGCACGCAGGTCCGGAAGACGGCCTGGAGCAGGGACCACCGGGACGGGAAGCGCCGGTGCAGGGTCGCCGAGCCGACCCCGGCGGAGCGGGCGATCTCCTCCAGCGAGGCGTACGCGCCATCGCGGGCGATCGCCTCGGCGGCCGCCTTCACGATGAGGTCGTAGTTGCGTTGTGCGTCGGCTCTCATGTCCCGCCCTTGCCAAAGTGGGGTGGTCCCCCATATCGTAGCCGGCGACAAGTGGGGGGACGCCCCACTTATTTGGAGGCATCATGGCTGTCCTCGTCATCGGCGCGACCGGCAAGCAGGGAGGGGCTACCGCCCGAGCACTGCTCGACCGTGGCGTCGTGGTCCGTGCCCTGGTCCGCGACGTCGCCACCGACAGCGCACAGGCTCTGGCCGCGCGCGGCGCCGAACTGGTCAAGGGCGACCTGGACGATCCAGCGTCGCTGCTCGCCGCGGCCCAGGGGATGGACGGACTCTTCTCGATCCCGTTTCCCGACGTGGCGAACCTGCAGGGCGACGCCGAGCTGACTCGCGGTCGGAACGTCGTCGAGGCCGCCCGCCGGGCCGGCGTGGCACACGTCGTACACAGCAGCGTGTCCGGCGCGGGCGACTTCCACCGCAGCCAGCCCGGCTGGGCCGAGGGCCGCTGGGACCGGCACTACTGGGAGAGCAAGGCGGCGATCGACGAGATGGTCCGCACCGGTGGCTTCGCGCACTGGACCGTCCTGGCGCCCTCGACGTTCATGGAGAACCTCGTCGGCTGGTCGTACCTCTTCGGTGACTGGTCCAGCGGCACGATCATCACCGGCTTCGCGGCGGACACCCAGCTTCCCTGGGTCGCCGTCGACGACATCGGAGAGGCCGCGGCGATCGCGTTCACGGACCCGGGACGGCTCGACGGCCTGGACGTCGAACTCGCCGGCGACCTGCTCACCATGACCGAGGTGGCCGCGATCCTCAGCGAGGTCACCGGCCGGACGATCTCCGCGCCCGTGCTCACTCCGCGGGAAGCCGTCGAACGCGGACTGCTTCCCGCCATGGTCAATTCGGTCGAGCGGATCAACGAGAACGGCAGCCCCGCCCGTCCCGAGATCACCCGGGCGCTCGGCCTGCCCACGACCGACTTCCGGACGTGGGCACGCCGCACCTTCTCCTGAGGGTCACACTCTCGCGGCGGTCTCCGTCTTGGTCGCCGTGACCCGGCGGCGGCGCACCGGGTACGGGATCGGGTGGGAGATCCCCCAGGCGGCGCCCTTGCAGACGACCTCCTTGTAGCGGGCCGCCAGCCGCCCGGTCAGCTGGGACGGCTTGGCCCGGTCGTCGGCGGTCACGTACTGGATGATGCCGTCGCGGCGGCCGAGACTGATGCACTGGTTGAAGTAGCGCAGCGGGGCGTTCGGCATCTTCGTCCGGCCGGTCAGGCGCGCGGCGATGGCGTCGGCCGCCTGCCAGGCCATCGGAGTTCCCGAGGCGCACGACATCCGTAGCGGCTTGCCGCCGGGCCCGGCGGCGAGGGCGGCGTCGCCGACCGCGTACACGTCCGGGTGCGAGACGGACCGCATGGTGTCGTCGACGATGATCTGCCCGGTGGCCGCGACGGTCAGACCGGTGGCGGCGGCGATGGGGTGGACGGCGAAGCCGGCCGTCCAGACGGTCACCGTGGCCGGGATCGTCGTACCGTCGGCGGTGACCACGCCGGCCGGCTCCACCCGGACGACGTCGGTGTGCTCGTGCACCGAGATGCCGAGCCGGTCCGTGACGCCCCGCAGGTGCTGTCGCGCCCTGTCGTTCAGCCAGTCACCGAGACCGCCGCGGACGGCGATCGCGACGTCGAGGTCGGGCCGGGCCTCGGCGATCTCGGTGACGGCCTCGAGGCCGGTGAGACCCCCGCCGACCACGAGCACCCGCTGCCCGGCCACGAGGTGGGCGAGACGGTCCCGCAGCCGCAGCGCCGACGGTCGGCCCGCGAGGTCGTACGCGTGCTCGGCGACGCCGGGAACGCCGTGGTCGGCAGAGGCGCTGCCGAGAGCGTAGACGAGCGTGTCGTACGCGATCTCGTCGTTGCCATGCTCGTCGGTCAGCGCGACGGTCCGGCGGTCGACGTCGACGGCGGTGACCCGGGCGACGCGGACCCGCACGCCGGTGCCCGCGTACACCCGGCTCAGCTCGCGGCGCGTGAGGTCCTGGCCGGCGGCGAGCTGGTGCATGCGTACCCGCTCGACGAAGTCGGCCTCGGCGTTGACAACGGTGATCTCGATGTCGTCGGGGTGCAACCGGCGGGCGAGGCGGCCGGCGGCGGTCGCTCCGGCGTAGCCGGCTCCGAGGACGACGATGCGGTGCTTCATGGCGGCGCTCCTGTCTCGGCGATGGTCGCTACCTGAACCGGGCGGCGACGCCGTTGCTGACAGGAGGCGGCTATGACCTGGGTCACCAGACGTGCAGGAGCGGCTCCGAGTGTGCGGTGACGGACCACTGGCGGGTGACGCGTTCGAGCTTGTCGGGGTTGACCTGGACGCGGATCGCCGCGACTCCCTCGGGCGTCATCTCCAGGGACATGACACCGACGACCTGCTCGCCGGTCACGACGACGACCGCGGGGCCGCCGTTGACGACCTCGGCGTAGAGGGCGGGGCTGCTGCCGCCCACCAGGTTCCGTTTCACGTCGCTGGGCCGAAAGAGACCGCGCAGGAACTTCGCCACCGCCAGCGCGCCGACGACCGGCGTGGTGCGGGCCGGGATCTTGCCGCCGCCGTCACCGATGCTCGTCACGTCCCCGGTCAACAACTCCACCAGCCGCTCGATCTGGCCGCTGTTGGCCGCCGTGAGGAATTCGGTGACGATCTTCCGGGCGGCGACGTCGTCCACCTCGCCGCGCGCCCGACCGGCGGCGACGTGCTGCTTGGCCCGCCGGTAGATCTGCTGGCAGTTCGACTCGCTGAGGTCGAGGATCTCGCCGATCTCGCTGTGCGGGTAGCCGAACGCCTCGCGTAGCACGTACACCGCGCGCTCGTTGGGGGACAGCCGCTCCATGAGGGTGAGCACCGCCATCGATACCGACTCGCGCTGCTCGACGGTATCGACCGGGCCGAGCATCCGATCCCCGGCGAGGACGGGCTCGGGCAGCCAGGTGCCCACGTAGGTCTCGCGGCGGGCGCGCGCCGAGGTGAGCTGGTTCAGGCACAGGTTGGTGAGCACCCTCGTCAGCCAGGCCTCGGGCGTCTCGACGCGCTCCCGGTCGGTGGCCTGCCAGCGCAGGAACGTGTCCTGGACCGCGTCCTCGGCGTCGCTGGCCGAGCCCAGCAGTCGATAGGCGATCGCCTCCAGGCGGGGCCGGGAGCGCTCGAACACCTCGACCTCGTCGGAACGCAGTGGCATGGCTCGACAGTAACCGCGCCTGTCGCGCGGCCGCAGATCCCACTACCGGCCGTTAGGATGTGGGCCATGAGCGCCGAGGCCGTCGGCCCCCGCCGACTACCTCGACCAGAGCCTCTGACACGCGCCCCTACTGGTCGACGAGCGCCGTCAGGGCCGCGCGTTGTGGCCACGCCTCGTCGGTCATACAGTCCGTGAGGCAGGAGAGACCGAACGCGAGCGGCCACGAGGCGCTGTGCCGGTTCTCGGCGGGCAGCAGCGCGAGAGGGTCGTCGGGATCCCACTGTGTGGTGGTCGGGACGGGTACGGCGAGCACCTCACCCACGTACGGCCGTTCCCTCCAGAGGACGGCCCGCCGCAGCACCTCTTCGGCAGTGACCTTGAGCAGGGTGACCGTGCAGAACTCCGGCACGCCACCCCGACTGATCCACCGCCCGAAGCCGAGGACCACGCTCTCGGCTATCTCGTGGGGTTCGAGGTGGCACTCCTCGCGCAGCTCACGCAGCGCGCCAGCGACGATGACCTCCTGAAGGCTGGGCGCGGTAACCGTCGCCGCCGCGTCCCCGGGCTCCAACGAACCGGATCCGGAGGGTGCGATGAGCCCCGGGCTGCCCACGTTGTCCCGGGTCTGGGCGACGAGCAGCAGCCGTCCGTCGAGGGTGAACGCGAGGGTGGAGATGCCCACCACGTTCGCCAGCCGACTGTCGGCGAACCGTCGCAGCCGGCCCCGGTGGTCGAGGATCAGGTCGCGGCCACGCATCGGTCGGGTGTCCCGACCTGCCTCGTAGACGTCGTACGGCGCGAGCAGGTTGCTGCGGTGGCGGGCGGCCGCGCAGGTCGGCAATTCGTCTGTCGAGGACAGATGTCGCTAACCGGACAAGACGGTAAAGCCCCTGGTAGAGGACCCTTGAGGCAGGTGAGAGGGCGAGGAATGTCGGGCCACATCCCCACCCGCGCGCCCGGTACGGACAGCATCGTCCGCTCCGGTGCCGCCCTCGCCGGCCCGGCCCCGCCGGTGCGGGCCCGGCACAGCCGCCGGCCCCGACGACGCGTACGGCTCGGCCGTCCCCACACCGCTGGAGGCGCCCGCAGCGGTGTCACCGTCCACCGCCGGCGACGTCGCCCACCGGCACGTCGCCTACGTGCCCCGTCGACCACACGCATCGTGGATCCCGCCCTGTTCGGCGTCGCTCACCCGCGCGCCCGACCGGGCGACCGAATCAGAGAGGCCCTGTCATGGCGGCTCCCACCGCGACCGCAGCCCTGAACGCATCCGTCTTCTCGCCGGGTGACCAGATGCTGCTGACCGTCACGTACTCCGACGCCGACACCAAACCGCTGACCGTCACCATCGTGGTCACCGACGCGCAGGGCAACAGCAGCGCGCCGGTCAAGGTCACCGCGGTCATCGACCCGCTCACCGTGACCGTCTCCGACAACTCCGGGCGTACCTGGACCCGGGTCTCCGACAACGGCTCGGTTGCCGTGTACCGGGCGGTGGCGTGATGCCCCGGGTCACCGTCCAGGTCCGCGACGCCGCCGGACACACGGCGACGGCCGGGGTCGACTACACCGTGCGCCAACCGGTGCTCGGCGGCTACTACCTGTCCGGCGGGGCCGACCCCACCGCCGACATGGCCGGCGGCAACTTCCGCTCCCTGACCCAGTACCGCAGCTTCGCCGACGGGTACATCTTTCCGGGCTACAACCGACCGTGGCTGATCAACCTGGGCAAGGCCGGCGTGCAGATGAACATGGTCCTGGAGCTGAAGCACTACGGCGCCGCCAACGCCGGGCCGCAGACCTTCACCGTGGACGGCGTCACCTACACCGTGCCCGCGCCGTCGATGACGATCCAGCAGCGTCCGGGCGTGACCCCGTGGCCGAAGGCGTACGGGTACACCCAGGTGCTCAACGGCCAGTGCGACGGGCTGTTCGCGCGTGCCCTGTCGCAGTACCGGTCGCTCGGCTTCGGGGTGAACATCCAACTCGCGTCCGAGTTGGACACCGACCACGAGTTCGGTACGACCGAGGCCGGCAAGGCGTACACCTGGGCCGAGTCCGACGCGCGGGCGGTGCAGGCGGTGAACTACATCGTCACCTGGTTCAAGGCCCGGACCCTGCCCACCGGCACGACCTTCTCGGTCGGTCTGGGCGGCTTCGACCGGGCGTGCTTCCAGCGCACCCACCCCGAGTCGTTGATGTCGCGGCTGGACTACCTCCAGTGGAACGCCTACGCGACAGCCGTCGGGCAGACCGCGCTGGCCCGCTTCCGCCGGACCAAGGACTGGGCGGTGGCTGACCTCGGCCCGGTGGCGCTGTCCAAGCCGGTGATCATCGCCGAGTACGGAGTGCGCTCGGCCGAGATTCCCGACCAGGCGGCCTGGATCGCCACCGTTCCAGCGGCGATCGCGCAGCTCAACGGCGAGCGGGGTCCCCTCATCGCGCGGACCAACTACTTCAACTCCGGGTGGGGCACCCTGTCGCCGAAGGCGGCCGGGCTGGCCGCGCTACGCACCGCGTACGCCACCCGACCGTACGTCTGACCGGTCATTCGGCGTCGAGCTGCTCGGCGTACGCGTCGCGCAGCTCGGGCCAGCCGAAGTCCTTGGCCTCTGCGCCCCGGATGGGGCCGACCGGATCGCCGTCGAGCAGCCGGTCGGCCACGTCCAGGCAGAGGTGCCAGCCGGCGGCGACCATCGGCAGCGCGCCCGGATCCGCGACGGTGTGGCGCAGGGTGAGCCGGGTGCCGTCCCCCGAGGGGGTCAGCTCCCAGCGCAGCAGGTCCTCACCCCAGGTGTATTCGAGCAGGTGGGGTGGCTCTGCGTGGCGTACCACCGCGGTCTGGTCGGCGGTGGTCTCGCCGTCGACCAGGGTGAGCACGGCGGTGCCGGGGCTGCCGAGGTCACGGTCGGCGAGGAACGGCGCCCACTGCGCGAGCTGGGCCGGCTCGGTCAGCGCGGCCCAGACCGCGCTGGGTGGGTGCCGCAGGTCGCGGACGAGCACCAGGGTCGCGCCGCTGTCGGCGTGTTCGGTGTACGCCTTGCCGGGCGGGCTGGGGCGGAACGCGTCGCGGTCCATCTCACTGCTCCTGACTGTCGAGGTGCCGTTGCAGGGCGTCGAGGTGCCGGCTCCACAGCCGGCGGTACGGGTCGAGCCAGCCGTCGACCGCCCGCAGCGGGCCGGGGTCGAGGCGGTAGATCCGCTGCCGGGCGGCCACCCGGCAGGAGACGAAGCCGGCCTCGCGCAGCACCCGCAGGTGTTTGGAGACGGCCGGCTGGCTGACGCCGAGCCCGTCTACCAGCTCGTTCACGCTGTGGTCGCGCTCGCGGAGCGCGTCGAGGATCCGGCGTCGGGTGGGCTCGGCGAGCACGGTGAACGCGTCGGTGGACACCTGCCCAATATGTCTCGGCAGCCATATGTCTGTCAAGGCATACGACTCTCGCCGCCGTCCCGGAGCGGCGTCGGAGGCCGCTATCTATGCTCGGAGCATGGAACTGCGGATCTTCACCGAACCCCAGCAGGGCGCCACGTACGACCAACTGCTCGCGGTGGCCCGACGTGCCGAGGACGCCGGCTTCGGCGCGTTCTTCCGCTCCGACCACTACCTGAAGATGGGCTCGGTGAGCGGCGACCCAGGCCCCACCGACGCGTGGACGACGCTTGCCGGTCTGGCCCGCGACACCAGCCGCATCCGGCTGGGCACGCTGATGACCGCCGCCACGTTCCGGCTGCCCGGCCCGCTGGCGATCACGGTGGCGCAGGTCGACCAGATGAGCGGCGGTCGGGTGGAGCTGGGCATCGGCACCGGCTGGTACGGCGACGAGCACACCGCGTACGGCATCCCGTTCCCGGCGCTGGGCGAGCGGTTCGACCGGCTGGAGGAGCAGCTCGCGGTCATCACCGGCCTCTGGTCCACCCCGGCGGGCGAGACGTTCAGCCACCCGGGCCGGTACTACCCGGTCACCGACTCGCCGGCCCTGCCCAAGCCGGTGCAGCAGCCCCGCCCGCCGATCCTGCTCGGTGGGATGGGTCCGAAGCGGACGCCCCGGCTGGCCGCCCGCTACGCCGACGAGTTCAACCTGCCGTTCGCCTCGCCGGCGGACTCGGCGGCGCAGTTCGAGCGCGTCCGCGCGGCGTGCGCGGAGATCGGCCGCGACCCGGCGGAACTGGTCTGGTCCAACGCCCTGGTGCTCTGCTGCGGACGCGACGACGCCGAGGTGGCCCGCCGGGCCGCCGCCATCGGCCGTGACCCGGACGAGCTGCGGACCAACGGCGTCGCCGGCACGCCCGACGAGGTCCTGAACACCATCGACCGGTACGCCAAGATCGGCAGCCAGCGGATCTACCTTCAGGTGCTGGACCTGGCCGACCTCGACCACCTCGACCTGGTCGCGAGCGAGGTGCTGGCGAACCTGTGACCCGTCAGGCCCGGTACTGCGCGTGCCGGCCCGGCTCGCGCAGCACCGTGTCCAACCGGCCGTCACGGTCGCTGTCCACATAGGTGATGTCCGGTACGCCGTCACCGTCCACGTCGATCTGGACGACGTCGGCCACGCCATCGCCGTCGAGGTCGGTGACGATCTCGACCGACCCGTCCAGGTGCCGCGTCACGATCGACCGCGACTCGCCGCCGGGCTCGCGCGGCGGCGGCCCCGGCGACGGTACGGGCGTCGGGGCGGGCGCGGGAGCGGGCGTCGGCCGGGGACCGGGTGTGGGCGCCGGATGGTTCGGCAACCGGACGCCCGGCGGCGCACTGGCCGGCTCGACCGCGCTGCCGGTCGGGTCCAGCTCCTCCTCCGACGGGAAGACGTCACCTCGCGCGGCCGGATCACGGTAGCTGCTCATGGTCGTAGGGTTCCCCGACGACGGCGAGAACAACCGTGCCCGATCGTGGGGTGTCCTCGGTGCCCGGTCTGGCGGAAGATGTCGGGACCGACGCCACGGTCATGAAACGGGGGTCCGCGGGTGGAATTGCGCCGGAATCGGGGGGCCCGTGCGCTCGCCCTGGCCTGCGTACTCGGTGGGGTGATCCTGCTGGCCTATCCCAGCGACCGCGCCCTGCTACGGACGATCATCGCGGTGGGTGCCATCGCGCTCGGCGCGGTGGCGCTGGTCAGCGCGCTGCGGCCGTTCCGGTTCGGGATCCACGCGGACGGGCTGAGCATCCGGCGGCCGGGCCTGCGCCGGGAGTTCCGGTGGGCCGAGGTCGACGCGGTGGTCCTCGACGAGCCGCCTCGACAGGATGGCTACCCGACCCCGCCGAGGTTGCTGCTGGTGCCCGCGCAGGGTGTGCCGCGTGAGCTGGTGACCGCCCGCCACCCGCTCGACGGCCGGCCGGCCATCGAGCTGCTCGTCCTCGACCAGGTCCGCGAGCAACCCGAGCAGGTGTCCGAAGCGCTCACCCGGCATGCCGGAGACCGCTTCGTCGACCTGCTCGCGCTGCGGCGCGCCGCGTTCGCCGTCCCGGACATCACGGTGGGCCTGCGCGGCTACGCCATGGACCGGGTCGATCGGTTGATCCGGCGCGGCCAGGACGCCCTGCTGTCCGGCGACGAGACGGCCCGGCAGGCGGCCCGCGGTGAGATCGAACGCGCCGCCGCGGCCGGTCTGCCGCGCGCCCAACGTGGTTACCACACGTTCCAGGTGGATACGGTTCTAAACGCCCTCGTCGCCGCTCTGAGCGACCAGCAGTCCACCGATCGGGAGACCGCCACGTGACCACCCGGGGACCGAACGCCACGTCGACCGCAGCTTCCGAGGTGCCGCGCCGCAACTGGGCCGGCAACGTCCGGTACGCGGCCCGGACGTTCCACCGACCGACCTCCCTCGACGAGGTGCGTCGTCTCGTCGCCGACAGTCGGCGCGTCCGCGCCCTCGGCACGGGACACTCCTTCAACCGCTTCGGCGACACCGACGGCGACCTGGTGAGCCTGGCCGGTCTGCCGCCGACCGTCGAGGTGGACCGAGAACGCGGCCAGGTCACCGTGAGCGGCGCGATGCGCTACGGCGACCTCGCCGGACACCTGCACACCCAGGGGTACGCGCTGGCCAACATGGCCTCGCTGCCGCACATCTCGGTCGCCGGCGCGGTGGCCACCGCCACCCACGGCTCCGGCCCCACCCACGGCAACCTGGCCAGCGCCGTCGCCGGGCTGGAGCTGGTCACCGCCGACGGCGACCTGCTGCGGGTCGACCGCGACGACGACACGTTCGCCGGCATGGTGGTGGGGCTCGGCGCGCTCGGCCTGGTCACCCGGGTCACCCTGGACCTGGTGCCGGCCTTCGAACTGCGCCAGTACGTACGGCTCGACCTCGACCCGGCCGCGCTGGACGAGGCGCTCGACTCGGCGTACAGCGTGAGTGTCTTCACCGACTGGCGTACGCCGCGCCTGCGGGAGGTGTGGCGCAAGCAGCTCGCGGACCAGCCGCCCCCGGCGGCGGACTGGCTCGGCACCACCCCGGCCGACCAGCCACGGCACCCGGTGCTCGGCATGCCGCCGGAGAACTGCACCCCGCAACTCGGCGAGCCGGGCCCGTGGCACGAGCGCCTGCCGCACTTCAAGCTCGGCTTCACCCCGAGCAGCGGTGACGAGTTGCAGTCCGAGTACCACCTGCCGCGTACCGCTGTGGCCGACGCGCTCGCCGCCCTGGCCGACGTGGCGCACCTGATCGCCCCGGTCCTGCACGTGTGCGAGCTGCGGACGGTGGCCGCCGACGAGCTGTGGCTGAGCCCCAACCACCAGCGGGACAGCTTCGTCGTTCACTTCACCTGGGTCGCCGACACCGACGCGGTGCTGCCCGTGCTGGCCGAGGTGGAGGCGCGCCTGGCCCCGTTCGCCCCGCGCCCGCACTGGGGCAAGGTCTTCGTCACCGACCCGGAGGACCTGTCGGGCCGCTACCCGAGGTACGCCGACTTCACGTCCCTGCTGACGAAGCTGGACCCGAAAAACAAGTTCGGAACCGACCAGCTGAACCACTACTTCCCCCGCTAGCTCCCCGCGCCGCCCTACCCATGTCGATCATGGAGTTGTGGTGCCCGTTCAGGGGGCTTCGAAGACGTTTTGATCCCACCGCAACTCCATGATCGACGCGGCGTGGGCGGGCGGGAGAGGGGCGTCAGCGGGAAGGGGTGGGGGTGCGTAGGGTGGCGCGTTGGACGGCGCGGCTGATGTCGGTGGGGGAGACGATTCCGGTCAGGCGGCCGTCCTCGGCTACCACCAGGGCTCGGCCGTCGGCGCACTCGGTGAGTCGGGGGAGCAGGTCGTTGAGCTGTTCACCCGGCTGGGCGAGCACCAGCTCGTCGGCCCGGCAGGCCACCTCGGCAAGCGTGGTCGACGCGCGCCGCTCGGCCGGTACGCCCCGCACCCGGTCCACGGTGACCAGGCCGGTCGGCCGCCCCTGGTCGGTCAGCGGCAGCGCCGAGTGCCGGTACGCGAAGAGGTAGTGGTCGACGAAGTCGGCGACCGTCATGTCCGCCGACGCGGTCTGCGGCTGCGGTGTCATCACGTCGCCGACCCGGATTCCGCGCAGCGCGGTCCCGGTGCGGGCCTGCCGCTCCTCCACCCCGGCGGCCCCGATCAGGAACCAGCCGATCAGCGCCAGCCACAGCCCGCCGAAGCCGACGCCGGACAGGAACTGCCACAGCCCGAGGCCGATGAGCAGCGCGCCGAGCACCCAGCCGGCCCGCGCGGCGACCACTGACGCCCGGGTCCGGTCGCCGGTGGCCTTCCACACCGCCGCGCGCAGCAGCCGACCGCCGTCCAGCGGCGCGGCCGGCAGCACGTTGAAGATCGCCAGCAGCACGTTGATGCCGGCCAGCCAGGCGATCGCCCCGAAGAGCAGCCCGCCCTGCCCGGCCAGCGCGAACAGCAGCGCGATGACGCCGAAGAACGCCCCGAGCAGCAGACTGACCAGCGGTCCGACGCCCGCGATGCGCAACTCCGCGCCCGGGTCACGCGGCTCGCCCTTCAGCTCGGCCACGCCGCCGAACAGCCACAGCGTGATGCCGTCGACCTCCAGCCCGTTGCGTTTGGCCACCACGGCGTGCGACACCTCGTGGGCGAGCAGGCCGACGAAGAAGACCACCGCCGCGGCCAGGCCGGCGAGGGTGTACGCCACGGGCGAGCGATCCGGGTACGACCGGGGAAACTGGTTGGCGGCCAGCCCCCACGCGATCAGCGCGAAGATGACCAGCACGCTCCAGTTGACGCCGACCGGCACTCCCGCGATCCGACCGATCCGGAAACTCGCCCTCATCCCGGGCTCATACCCACGGTCAGCCGAGCCATGCGGCACGCGGCGCCAGAGGTGTTCAGTCGGCCGAGCCGGGCGGGACGACCCACGCGCTGGGTTGCCCGGTAATAGCGCTGATCAGGTCGAAGTCGCCGTCGTAGTGCAGAACGGTGACGCCGTGTCGTTCGGCGGTGGCGGCAATCAGCAGGTCCGCCATGGACAGCGCGCGGTGGTTGCCCTTGTGCAGCGCCTGCACCTGCACGTCGATCGCCCGGTCCCAGATCTCGTCGGGCATCGACAGCCACCGGAAACCGCCCATCAGCCACCGCGCACGTTGGGCGTCCTTCGCAGTACGGGCACTGTGGATGACCTCGATCTCGACCGCCGCGCAGACGGCGAGCAGGCCTCGGTCGGAGAGTTCGCCGAGGACGGGAGCTACGAGACGCTTGGGCCAGCGGGCCAGGGCCGATTTGTCGAGCAGATACTGCTCGTGGTTCACGCCGCGTCCGGCGCAGCGGTCTCGACGGGGCCGGTGAGGTCGGGAAGCCCGCCACTCTTGAGCCAGTCGGCGAACTCGCGTCGCTTTTCCCGGTCGACGACCGCCTTGAGGGCTGCGTTGACGGTGGCCTTCTTCGTCGAGGTGCCGAGAATCTGCCCGGCTTCGTTGAGTAGTTCATCGTCGACGTCAAGAATCGTCCGGCTCACGGTGCCTCCTCAGCTTCTCGGCCGCGCCGATGATATCAAGAATGCGGTGCATTGATATCCGCGGCGCGGTCGAGTCCCTGGCCGTCAGCGGCGGGGGGTCTCGCTGGCGATGGTCGCCTCGCGGGGCAGCGCCGCCGCCCGCATCGCCCAGTCCAGCGCGTAGTCGGCGATCTCCTCCCAGCCGGGCGCTCCGACCGTGAAGTGCGACCGGTCGGGAAACTCCTCGTACGCGGTGAGCGCGCGGGACTTCTGGTAGAGCCCCGCGTTGGCGCGGACCACCGACGCCGGCACCACGTGGTCCTGCCCGCCGGCCATGAGCAGCAGCGGCGCCCGGTCGACGCGTCCGGTGTCGACGCGGGCGGGCGAGCGCGGGTCGACGTTGGCGAACGCGCCCTCGAAGAACACCCGACCGGCACCGGGGACGGCATAGCGCTGGTAGGCCCGGTCGGACTCCTCGCGGCTCAGTGTGTTGCCGAAGGTGTAGGCGAAGTCGTCCGGGGTGAACGGGACGGCCTTGCCACGGTTGGCGGGGCTGCGCAGGATCGGGAAGCCGGAGCGCAACTGGCTCAACGGCACCTTGAGTACCCCCTTGATCGCGGCAGGGTGTACCCCCACCACCGCCGCGCCGAGGCCCCGGTCGGCGAGGACCTGGGCGAACAGCCCGCCGAACGAGTGACCCATGATGATCGGCGGACGCGGGAGCGCCCGGATGATCCGGTCGTAGTGGGCGACGATCGTGGCCATGCTCTGCTCGGCGATGGGGCTCGGGTCGTCGCGCAACTGCTCCACGGACCGGTCCATCCCGGGCCAGGCCGGGGCGATCACGTGCATGCCGCGCTCGGTGAATCGCTGGGCCCACCCCTCCCAACTCCGTGGGGTCATCCAGAGCCCGTGGATCAGCACGATCGTGTCGACCTGGCCCTGCGGTGTGGCACCCATCGCGTCCTCCCGGTGTCGCGGCGTCCGGCGGCGCGCTTACCCGCTGCCGGGCGCGGAATGCCTCGTGGCACGCCCCTGACAAATGTCACGGTCGGAACGTGACGGCCGCTTCAGGAGTCGAGGTCCGCGACACCCCAGGATCAATGCCATGACGAGTACGCATCCGGCCGTCGAGCTGAACGGCCTCACCAAGACCTTCGGTACGGTCACCGCGGTCGACGGACTGAGCCTGCGGGTGCAGCCCGGCGAGGTGGTGGCGTTCCTCGGCCCTAACGGGGCGGGTAAGACCACCACGATCGACATGCTGCTCGGCCTGGCCCGCCCGGACGCGGGCACCGTGCGCGTTCTCGGTGGCACCGCCGACGAGGCGGTGGCCCAGGGGCGGATCGCCGCCGTGCTCCAGACCGGCGGCCTGCTCAAGGACCTCACCGTGGGCGAGACGGTACGGATGACCGCCCACTTCTACCGGCACACCCGACCGGCCGCCGAGGTGCTGGCGCGCGCCGGCATCGCCGACATCGCCGACCGGATCGTCGGGCGGTGCTCGGGCGGTCAGCAGCAGCGGCTGCGCTTCGCGTTGGCGCTGCTGCCGGACCCGGACCTGATGGTCCTCGACGAGCCGACCACCGGCATGGACGTCGAGGGTCGGCGGGACTTCTGGCAGGCCCTGCGCCGCGACGCGCGTGACGGCAGGACCGTCATCTTCGCCACCCACTACCTGGACGAGGCGGACGCGTACGCCGACCGGATCGTGCTGGTCCGCCAGGGCCGCGTCGTCGCCGACGGCACCACCGCCGAGATCAAGAACCTGGCCGCCGGCCGTACGGTGCGGGCCACCCTGCCCGGCGCGGACCAGGCCGCGCTCGCCGCGCTGCCCGGCGTCGACGCCGTGGAGGTACGCGGCGACAGCGTGCTGGTGCGTACCGGCGACTCGGACGCGATCGCCCGGCACCTGCTCACCCGGACCGCCGCCCGGGACGTGGAGATCACCTCCCGCAACCTTGAGGACGCCTTCCTCGCCCTGACCACCGAACGTATCGGAGCCTGACGATGTCCACCCCCATGGCCACCAGCACCGACCGTCCTGCCCGGCCCGATCGCCGCCCGTCCGCTCTGGGTGGCTTCGCCCCTGCGGTTCTCGGCATCGAGCTGCGCCGGGTGCTGCGCAACCGCCGCACCCTCGCCTTCACGCTGATCATGCCGGGCGTCTTCTTCCTCATCTTCGGTCTGCCGCAGCGGGGGCAGACGCTCGACAATGGCCGGCCCGTCACGGCGTACATCATGATCAGCCTCGCCGTGTACGCGGCGATGGTGGCGACGACCAGCGCGGGTGGCGCGGTCGCCACCGAGCGGGCGTTGGGGTGGAGCCGGCAGCTCCGGCTCACCCCGCTGCGGCCGACCGCGTACGTGGCGACGAAGCTGGCCACCGCGATGACCCTCGGCCTGCTCGCGGTCGTCGTGGAGTTCCTGGTGGGGGCGGCCACCGGCGTCCGCCTTCCGCTGGACGTCTGGCTGCTGTCCGGGCTGGCCGCCTGGATCGGCTCGCTGGTGTTCGCCGCGTTCGGCCTGTTCATCGGCTACCTGGTGCCGGCCGAGAACGTCATGCAGTTCATCGGGCCGATCCTGGCGGTGCTGGCCATGTTCGGCGGGCTGTTCGTGCCGGTCGAGGTGCTGCCGCACGTGCTCCAGGAGGTCGCGAAGTTCACCCCGGTGTACGGCATGGGTGAGCTGGCCCGCTCGCCACTGACCGGCGACGGCGTGAGCATGGCGGCGGTGGCCAACATCGTCATCTGGACCCTGGCCTTCGGGGTCGGCGCGACCCGGCTGTTCCGTCGGGACACCGCTCGGGTCTGACGGCCGCGACCGCTAGCGTGGACTCGATGGATCTCCCGGCGGGGCAGCCCCGGCCGATGACCCGCCACTGGCGGGTCATCGGCTGGCTGTTGGCCGCCGTGTGGCTGTTCTTCCTCAACGTGCCGCTCGCCACCGCGCTGCACCAGCCGCAGCCGTGGCGGCGGATCGTCGGAGTGGCCGCCCTGCTCCTGTTCGGCCTGGGCTACGTGCTGCTGTTCCAGTGGGCCCGCCGGTTGCGTCAGTTGCTGCTGCCGATCCCGGCCGGGCGGGCGCGGGTGGGCCTGCTCCTGCTGCTCGCGGTTGGCCTGGCCAGCATCCCGGGCACCGGCGGAGACTGGCTGGCGACGCTGGTCTACGTGGCCGCGGCCGGGGTGTTCCTGCTTCCGGCGTGGGAGGCGGCGGCCACCGTGGCGCTCTGCGCCGTGACCCCGGCGCTGACGTCCTGGCTGGTGAGCGGATGGGAGGCGGAGAACGGCATCGTCTTCGCGGTGCTGCTCGCCTCGTTCGCCATGTTCGGCGTGTCGCGGCTGGCCCAGCGCAACAGCGAACTACAGGCGGCCCAGCAGGAGATCGGCCGGCTCGCGGTCGCCGAGGAGCGGGCCCGCGCCGCCCGCGACCTGCACGACATCCTCGGACACTCGCTGACCGTGGTCGCGATCAAGGCCGAACTGGCCGGGCGGCTCGTCGAGGTCGACCCGCCCCGGGCCGCCGCCGAGATCGCCGAGGTGGAGAGGCTGGCGCGGGAGGCCCTCGCGGACGTGCGGCAGACCGTCGGCGCGTACCGGGAGGTCACCCTCGCCGGGGAGTTGGCCGGCGCGCGGTCCGCGCTCGCCGCGGCGGGCATCGCGGCCGAGGTGCCGGCCGAGGTGCCGGAACTGCCGCGCGAGTGGGACCGGTTGTTCGGATGGACGGTGCGCGAAGGGGTGACCAACGTGGTCCGGCACAGCGGAGCGCGGTGCTGCACGATCCGGGTACGCCCGGACGGGGTCGAGATTGGCGACGACGGGCGAGGCCCGTCCACACCCGACGCCGCCGGGTACGGTCTGGTCGGCCTACGGGAGCGCGCCCGCCGGCTGGATGCCGTGGTCACCCTGGGACGGCGTAGCGACGGCACCGGTTTTGTGTTGCGGGTGCACGCCCCGGGGGAGGCCCGGTGAGCGGCTCGTCGACGCCGATCCGGCTGCTGCTCGCCGACGACCAGGCGCTGGTCCGTGGCGCGCTGGCCGCGCTGCTGTCGCTGGAGCCGGACCTGACCGTCGTCGCCGAGGTCGGCCGGGGCGACGAGGTGGTGCCCGAGGCGCTCCGGCACACGCCCGACGTGGCGCTGCTGGACGTCGAGATGCCCGGCCTGGACGGCATCGCCGCCACCGCGGCCGTGCGGGCCGCGCTGCCGTCCTGCCGGGTGCTCGTGGTGACCACGTTCGGTCGGCCCGGTTACCTGCGTCGTGCCATGGAGGCCGGCGCGAACGGGTTCGTCGTCAAGGACACGCCGGCCCGGCAGCTCGCCGACGCCGTCCGACGGGTGCACGCCGGCCTGCGGGTGGTGGACCCGACCCTGGCCGCGGAGACGCTGGCGACCGGAGCGAGCCCGTTGACCGAGCGGGAGACCGAGGTGTTGCGGGCGGCGCGGGGCGGCGGCGCGGTCGCCGAGCTGGCGAGGACGCTGCACCTGTCCGAGGGGACGGTACGTAACCACCTGTCGGCGGCGATCGGCAAGACCGGCGCGCGGAACCGGGCGGCGGCCGTACGCATCGCCGAGCAGAACGGTTGGCTACTCGGCGACTGAGCGACCCGCTCAGGCGGTCGACGGCGGGGTGGGGAGCTGGTCGACGACCACCAGGCTGCTACCGGGCCGGACCTCGGCGAGCAGTTCCCGCTGACCGCTGCGGGTCACCCGGATGCACCCGTTGGTCGTGTTCTCGCCCAGTTCGTCGTCGTCCTGCCAGGTGTGCAGGCCGATGTGCGCGCCCTTGAGCCCGGTCGGCACCGCCTCCGGGTCGTCCGGCACCGAGCCGAGGGCGTAGATGTCCACGCCGCCGTAGACCGCCTCGGGTGGCGGGGTGCGGCCCAGGATGAAGGTGCGCCCGAGCGGCGTCTCCTGCCCCGACTGGCCGAGGCTCGTCTCCCAGGAGCGCACCGGCTTGCCGGCCCGGTACCAGGTCAGCCGGTGCACCTTGCGCTCCACCACGATCTGGTCGCGCAGCGCCACGGTGTCGAAGCCGCCCGGCGGCAGCCAGGCGAGCTGCCGGTTCGCCGACGGCAGCAGGACGGCCGTCCAGCCGGCCCGCCGTTGGGCGATCGGCACGGTCAGCTCGACCCCCGCGAGCGTCGGCTCGACGAAAGCCAGCGGCCGGCCACCGGGAGCGTCGTACGCGGCGATCCGCCGGGTCGGGTGCACGCCCTCGGTCAGCGGCGTGGTGTCCATCGTGGCCGGGTCGGCGGGGAAGCCCTTGGGCGCCGGGTCGTAGTCGAGTACCGGCAGGCCGTCCGGAGCGGGCGCGGCCGGCGGGACCGACTCCTCCGGGCTCTGCTCGACGCTGTTCGGCGTCGGGTCGGCGACCACCACGTTCTGCTCGTCGGGGGCCGTCGAGCGCGGGGTGAGAGCCTGGCCGATCAGCAGCGCGGCGACCAGCAGCACGGGTACGGCGACCGCGCCGGCGATCCAGCCGGCGCGACGACGGGACGGGGACATTCGGTCAAACGGCACTAAACCACTCTAGGGTGCTGAACGGTCCGGGGCCCCCGGTTCGGCGATACCCGCCAGCCGGAGGCCCCGGAGTCGGTCAGAGCCGCGCGCCGATGTGGATGGCCACCGCGTCGTGCGCCGGCACGCTCGCGGCGAACCAGCCGTTACCGTCCACGGTGATCACCGGGCCGCTGCACGAACCGTTCGCGTACGTGCCGTGGATGACGTCGCAGTACCGGCCGGCGGGTAGTCCGGTGTAGTACGAGCGGCCGTTCACCGCGCCGTCCTCGTCGTTGACGGTGAGGTAGCCCTTGCCGCTGCGGCTGAACGCGATGTGGTTGTTGCCGTTGTCGTACCAGTTGGCCACGCCGGCACCCTCGGTGGCGTTGCGGAAGCCGACCATGTTGGCGATCACCGGCCAACGGTGCTCGCACTCCCAGCCCGAGTAGCAGGTGGTGTTGAGGGTCTTGTTGCCGCCGTCCGAGGGCGGGCCGGCGTCCCGGTCGCTGAAGGTGTAGCTGGACATGACGGTCGGCGACCCGTACGGCCAGGCCAGCATGAAGGCGTTCGCGAGGGCGTAGATCCCCCGGTCGCGGTAGGTCAGCACGCCGCTGGAGTCGCGCTGGGTGTCGTGGTTGTCCACGAACACCGACGCCGAGCCGGAGGGCAGGTGCCCCCAGCCCTCGCCGAAGTTCTTCAGGTACGCCAGCCGCTCGGAGCGGAACACCCGGGCCAGGTCCTTGCCGTAGCGGAACTCGTGCACGTCGCCGTTGCCGGTGTACTCGGTCGGCTGGACCGGCTCGCCGGCGCCGTAGATGACCTCCTGCACGATGTACGCCGACCGGGACAGCTTGCTCCTGATGGCGGCGATGTCGGCGGCCGGCATGTGCTTGCTGGCGTCCAGCCGGAAGCCGTCCACACCGAGGGACAGCAGGTCGTTGAGGTACGACGCGATCTTCGTACGGACGTAGTCCGACTCGGTCTTCAGGTCGGACAGGTTGACCAGCTCACAGTTCTGCACCTCGTACCGGTCGTTGTAGTTGGCGATGTCGTCGCCGCCGTTGCGTCCGCAGTGGTGGAAGTCCTGGGTCTGGTAGATGCCCGGGTAGTCGTAGTGCGCGTACGACGAGCCGGCCCAACCGGTGCCGCCGTTGTCCTGGCCGGACATGTGGTTGATGACGGCGTCGACGATCACCTTGACGCCGGCCGCGTGGCAGGTGTTCACCATCGACTGGAACTGGGCCCGGGTGCCCTTGCGGGATTCGATCCGGTAGCTGACCGGCTGGTACGCCATGTACCACTGGTTGCCCCGCACGTGCTCCTGCGGGGGCGAGACCTGCACGTAGCCGTAGCCCTTGGGGCCGAGGGTGCTCTGGCACTCGCTGGCGACCGACGGCCAGTTCCACTCGAAGAGCTGGACGATGACCTTCTTCGCGCCGGACGGGCTGGCGGCGGCCGGGGACGCCGCGGTGAGGGGAACCAACAGGCTGGCGACCAGGCCGAGGGCGAGGATCGCCGAGCCGCGTCGACGTTGGCGCATCGGGACTCCTGACGGGAGCGGGGGTGGGGGTGGTGGTGCCGGGGAGCACAGGACTGCTGGGATCTTGCAATACGTGCTGAAAATTTGCCGAAAGGTTACAAGCGTGTTGCAAGGGCTGTCAATGCATGGACCTGCGTCACTGCCTGGCACGCGCGAGGATCGTGCACAACGCACCGCGACGTCACTTGGTTCGATGGCGGCCCAGAATTTTTTCCCTCCGGGTGATCCGCGCGCGCCGCCGGTCCGTACTGGATGGGGGAGCAGGGGTCGGCCGGTGGTACGCCGCCGCGAGACGATCGAGGAGCAGATGGCCCGGGCAAAGCAGAACCAGAAGGCCACCGAGGTCCGGACCAGCACCAGCAGTCGGGGGGTGCGGACGCGGTCCCGCTCGGCGACGATGATGCTGATCGCCTCGTTGCTCGCCGCGTTCTGGGCGGCGACCATGCTGACCGGCGCCGGTCAGATGGCGTACGCGTACGGCTTCTTCTTCACCGAGTTCTTCGCCGGCGTGATCGCTCTGGTGTCGCTGAGTCTCACCGTGATGCTGGGACTGCTCGCCACCGACCGGCTGGTGCTGAACATCTCGCACCGGGTGCTGATGCAGTCCGCGCACCGCGCCACCGGCGTCCTGGGTACGGCCGGACTGGTCTTCCACGTGCTCACCAAGATCGCTACCGGTCGGGCTGCGGCGACCGACTCACTCGTGCCGTTCATCGGCGGTCGAGGGCTCTACGTCGGCCTCGGCACCGTGGCCGCCCTGCTCATGGTCAGCGTGATCTGGACCGGCATCATCCGGGCCCGCTTCGCCGGCGTCGGTCCAAAGTGGCTGTGGCGCACGCTGCACTCCGCCGCCTACCTCGCCTGGCCGTTCGCGATCTTCCACGGCCTCAACGCCGGTCGGGCTGCGGCATCCTGGGTGGTCCTCAGCTACTTCGCGTGCGTCCTGCTCGTCGTGTTGGCGCTGCTGGTGCGGCTCTCGGTCACCATCGGCCGGCGCAGTCGCGAGCAGCAGCAGGCCGCCGTGCGCAACGCGGCGATGGCCGGGAGGGCCACCGACGAGGGCCGTGGACGCTCGCTGCTGGCCGGCCTGGGTCGCCGCCGCGAGAAGAGCGAGGACAAGCGTCCGGCCTGGGCGGAGGCCACCACCGCCACGTGGACGGCGCCGACCGGTCCGCGGCGGCGGGACCCCGAGCGGTTCACCGTTCCGGTGGTGCCCGAGCCCGGTTCGCTGGTCGAGCCGGTCCGGCCGAGTCGCCGTCGCCGCGACGAGGAGCCCGCCGCCCGGCAGGACCGCCGCGAAGAGATGGAGACGACGGCGACCCGCCGCTCCGCCCGCCGCAGCGACGAGGAGGAGATGGAGCCGGTGACCCGGCGGCGCGCGTCGCGCAGCCGCGACCGGGACGAGGAGACCGCCCCCACCCGGCGGCGGCGCGCCGAGGAGCCGGCGGCCGAGCGGAGCGGACGACGGTCCCGCACCGAGGACGAGGGCACCCGGTACTCGGCCCCGCCGCGGCGGGCCGTGGACGAGCCGGAGGAGCCGTGGGACAGCCCGCGCCGCTGGCAGGCCGCCGAGCCGATCTCGGCTGGTCCGGTCTCGGTCGAGCCGATCTCGGCCGGCCCGATCTCGAGCAGCCCGATCTCGGCCGGTCCGATCTCGGCGGCGCCGCGCAGCGGCAGCGGCCGGCACAGCGCGGAGGACGACCTGCCGGAGGAGCCGGACTACTGGCGCCCGCCGGCCCGGTACGTCCCCGACGAGGTCCCGCCGCCCGTCGACGACACTCCGACCCTTGTCGACCTGGCATCTCGTCGCGCGCGGCGGGCCGAGGGCCGGTCCGCCAAGCGCCGCAAGGCCAGCGCGGACGCCGTGGACGGGGCGTACTGGGCCGGACTGCGGGGTGAGGCGAAGTGATGCGGACGACCGTCCCCCCGGTGGCCTGCGTCGGTGAGCCTCGACTCACCGCCGGGTTCGCCGAGTTCGGACGCCTCGACCTGGCCGCGCACGAGGAGGTGCACGGACCGATCGGCCCGATGGAGCCGGCGCAGCTGCTCCGGCTCGCCGAGGGCATGCAGCTCAAGGGCAAGGGCGGCGCGGGCTTCCCGTTCGCCCGCAAGATGCGCGCCGTGCTGGAGTCGTGCGAGCGGCAGGACCTCTCCGCGGTGGTGGTGGTGAACGCCACCGAGGGCGAGCCGGCGAGCTGGAAGGACAAGGTACTGCTGACCCGCGCCCCGCACCTGGTCCTCGACGGGGCGGCGCTGGCCGCGTACGCGCTGGACGCCGACGAGATCGTGATCGGCGTGGCGGACGACGGGGTCGGCCGGGACTCGCTGATGGAGGCCCTCGACGAGCGCCGGATGCCGGTGCCGACCACCATCGTCACCGTGCCGCACCGATTCATCTCCGGTGAGGGTGGCGCCCTGGTCAACGGGATCAACGGGCTGCCGCACATACCGCCCGGCACCAAGAAGCGCTCCAGCGACTCCGGGGTCAGTGGCCTGCCCACCCTGTTGTCCAACGCCGAGACGTACGCACAGCTCGCGGTCGGCGCGCGACTCGGCCCGTACGAGTACGCGGCCCTCGGCACCGACGACGAGCCGGGCACCGTGCTGCTCACGGTGACCGGCGCGGCGGGCCGGCCGGCCGTGGTGGAGTGCACCGCCGGCATGCCGCTGCGCGACGTCCTCGACCTGTGCGAGGTCCCGGACGTACAGGGCATTCTGATGGGCGGCTACCACGGCAAGTGGATCACCGCCGAGGCGGCCGAGAAGGCCGAGGTCTCCCGCAAGGGCCTCGCCGCGGTCGGCGGCACCCTGGGCGCGGGCATCATCATTCCGATCGGGGTCGACACCTGCCCGCTCGGGGAGGCCGCGCAGGTGGTGCGCTACCTGGCCGGCGAGTCCGCCGGCCAGTGCGGCCCGTGCAAGATGGGCCTGCCGGACCTGGCCCGCGCGGTCGACCTGGCCGTGGCCGGCAGCCAACCGGCCGACGTCGTCCGCGCCGCCGCGGGCGAGGTCAAGGGCCGCGGCGCGTGCAGCCACCCCGACGGTACGGCCCGGTTCGCGCTCTCGGCGATCGAGGTCTTCGCCGAGGACCTGCGGCTGCACAGCACCGGCGACGGCTGCGGTCGGCGGGTCAAGGGCGTCATGGGGCTGCCCGGCGCACCCGACCCGAACCCGCAGAAGCTCACCCTGGACTGGTCCCGCTGTGACGGGCACGGTCTCTGCGCGCACGTGGTGCCGGACTTCATCCGGCTCGATGCCAACGGCTACCCCGCCTTCCCCGCCACGCCCGTGCCGACCTGGCTGCGCGAGGGCGCCCTCAAGGCGGTCAAGGTCTGCCCGGAACTCGCCCTGCGCCTCGCCAAGGCCGAGTGAGGAAGGGCACCTTTTCAACGCCTCGTGTATAGGAAGGGGCCCTTCCTTACGACTGTGGAGGAGCACGGATGCACAAGCGGATCGGGCCGACGGCGGCAGCAGTACTCGTCGCCGCCCTGCTCGCCACGACGGCCTGCACCGGCACGGTGCCGCCCGACGCTGCCGCCGCCGGGACCGCGCCGGCCCCGACCGGCTCCCCGACCCCCTCGGCTACCCCCTCGGCCGGCGCGTCGTCGGCCCCGGCGGCCCCGATCCCGGACACCCTGCGCTTCACCGGTACGACCCTCGCCGGCGGCGCCTTCGACGGGACGCGACTGGCCGGCCGGCCGGTGGTGCTCTGGTTCTGGGCGCCGTGGTGCGCCACCTGCGCCAGCCAGGCCTGGACGGTGGCCGAGATCGCCCCGAAGTACCGGGACACCGTGCCGATCGTCGGCGTCGCCGGGCTGGGCGAGCAGCGCGACATGAAGAACTTCGTCACCGAGTTCGACCTCGGCGACATGCCCCAGATCGACGATCGCAAGGGCGTGCTCTGGAAGCGGTTCAAGGTCACCGAACAGAGCATCTTCGTGATCATCGATCGGGACGGCAAGGTCGTCCACCAGGGCTTCCTTGACGGTGAGTCACTCACCGCCCGGGTTACCGCGCTGGCCGGGGCGTGACCGGCCCGCTGCTGCTCGCGCTGACCGCCGGCATGCTCGGCGCGGTCAACCCGTGCGGTTTCGCGTTGCTGCCCGCGTACCTCTCACTGCTGGTCGCCGGAGCGTCGGACGCCCGCGGCGCGGTCGGCCGCGCGCTCACCGCGGCGGCCGGGCTCACCCTGGGGTACGTGGCGGTCTTCGGCGCCTTCGGGTTGGCGCTCGCGCCGCTGGCCGGCTGGCTGCGGCCCCGGCTGCCGTGGCTGACGGTGGTGCTCGGGCTGCTGCTGGTCGCGGCCGGTTGCTGGCTGCTCGCCGGCCGACGACTGCCCGCGCCGGGCTGGACCGCCCGGGCACCCCGGCTGACCAGGTCGTGGCCGTCGATGGCGCTGTTCGGGGCGGCGTACGCGCTGGCCTCGCTGGGGTGCGCCATCGCGCCCTTTCTGGCCATCGTGGTGACGAGCCTCCAGGCCGGCTCGACCGGGCGTGGGCTGGCCCTGTTCGGCGCGTACGCCCTCGGGATGGGCCTGGTGGTCGCGGTCGCCGCGGTCGGTGTGGCGCTGCTGCGCGATTCGCTGGTGGCCCGGCTGCGCGTCGCCGGCGCGCTGGTGCCCCGGCTCAGCGGCCTGGTGCTGCTGCTGGCGGGCGGCTACGTCGCCTGGTACGGCTGGTACGAGCTACGGCTGGCCGCCGGCCGGCGAGAAGCCCTGCGAGATCCGGTCATCCAAGCAGCCGCCCAGGTGCAGCACGCCCTGTCGAACACCGTCGATACCCTGGGCCCGGCGGTGCTCCTGGCCGCCCTGGCAGCGCTGCTTCTCCTGGCAGCCCACACCGCACGCTCCCGCCGTCATGCCCGCGATCTTGCACTTTCTGTCGTCCCAAAAGACGCGGATCGGGGCATCGAGACGACAGAAAGTGCAAGATCGGCGGGGTGAGCTGGTCGGGCGCGGGGGAGGGCCTGAGGCGGTGATGTTGGTCTTGACATCTGGGGGTGATCGTCGGAGCCTGGCTGACAACGTTGTCACCACCGAAGGACCACCATGCGTATCTCCGAATTCGAGCTGAGCAGGCGGCGGCTGCTCATCCTCGGCGGCGCCATCGGCGCTGGACTCGCCACCGCCCGACCCGCCGCCGCCCGGGCCGCGTCGGCCGCCGCCACGCCACCGGCTGCGGCCACCGGCCCGGTCGCCAACACCTACCACGCGCTGCTGCTCGCCCACACCCGATGGGCCGAGGAGCAGTGGGATCCGGCGATCAGCGCGTACCGCCTCGCGGACTTCCGGTTCGCGGTCGTGCTCGGTAACGCGGTCCTGCTCATCTCGCCCGGGTACGACCCGGCGGTGACCGGCGTCGACCGGGACACGCTGCACGCCCGTACCATCGCCACCATCCGCCGGTTCGCGGCCACCAACCGGCTCGCCGGTGGCACCGAGTGGGGACGACAGCTGTTCTGGGACAGCACCTTCGAGCTGTACTTCGTCCTCGCCGCCCGACTGCTCTGGTCCGACCTGGACGAGGTGACCCGCACCAACGTCGACCGCATCGCCCGTGGGCAGGCCGCGTACGCCCACTCCCTCGGCACCGGTAACGACCCGCTGAGCGGCAGTTGGACGCCGAACGGCCGCACCGGTGGCTGGATCGGTGACACCAAGCTCGAGGAGATGGGGGTCTACGCCCAGGCGATCGCGCCCGGCCTGGCCTGGGCGTCGGACGACCCCGCCGCCGCGGCGTGGCGCGAGCGGTTCTCGATGTGGACGCTCAACGCGAGTGGTCTACCGGCAGCCGACCGCGCCAACCCCGCCGTCGTCGACGGGCGGGCCATCGCGGACTGGAACACCGCCCACAACATCCACGACACGTTCCTCGTCGAGAACCACAACTCCTTCGGCCCGCACTACCAGGAAGAACTGTGGCGCACCGCGGGTCGTACCGCGGTGCACTTCCTGACCGCCGGCCAACCGCTCCCGGAGGCACTCACCGGCCAGCCCAGCGGCGACCAGTTGTGGCGGACCATGCGGCTGCTCGCCAGTGACGCCGGCGAGCCCTTCATGCCGATGGTCGCGGACCGCTACCACCTGTACGGCCGTGATGTCCTGCCGCTCGCCTTCCTCGCGCAGGTACAGGGCGACCGGCACGCCGCCCGGGCCGAGGCGGACCTCGCCGACCGGCTCATGCCCTACCTGAACTACCCGCCCGAGAATCGGCTCACCAAGTTCAGCGGCGAGCCGAAGTACGAGCCCGAGGCCCGGGCCGAGATCGCGATCAGTTACCTCTTCCACTCCTGGCGGGCGGCCAACGGCGGCGTGGTCCAGCCGGTCGCCAGCACCACGTTCTTCACGGCGGCGGCGGGCACCCGCGACTTCGGGGAGCAGGCCGGGCTGACCGCCCAACAAACCCCGGCTGCCTTCGCCGCGGCGGTCAGCAAAACCGGATTCGTCTCGTTCCAGTGGGCCCCCGCCCACGACAACTGGTTGTTCGACACCCGGGCCGCCTCGCTGCTGCCGAGGCAGTCCGCGCCGGTCCTCGGCCGCACCTCCGCCGCGTACACCGTGGCCCGGGACGGTGTCGACGCCACGGCGACGGTTCTGCGCGTCGCCGACGGCACCGCCGGGTACGCCACGCTGCCCACCGGTACGGTCGTGTACGCCACCACCGGCATCAGTGCCGACGAGGGCACGCTCACCCTGTTCAACCTGGACATGCCCGGCGTACCCGGGCTCACCGGCACCCGTACCTTCACCGGCGAACAGGGGTCCGTCACCCTGGCCGGACAATCGGGCGTCGGCGACGGCGGAACCGACCAGATCAGCTTCGCGTCTCGTTCCGCCCGGCACGTGCGGATGCTCGGCCGTTCCCCCGCCACCCAGTACGGCTACTCCCTGTTCACCTTCGCCGTGCTCGACGCCGGTGGGGTCGACCGCGCCGCCGGCCGGACCGCCACGGCCTCGTCCGCCGACCCCGCCTACCCCGCAGCGCGCGCCACCGACGGCAATCCCGGCACCCGCTGGGCGGTCGCCCGGGAGGAACGCGCCCGCGCGGACAGTTGGGTCGCCGTCGACCTCGGCGAGCCGATCGACATCAGCGGCGTACGCCTGGACTGGGAGTCGGCGTACGGCACCCGCTACGTCATCCAGACCTCTCTCGACGGCTCCGACTGGAGCGACGCGGCGGTGGTGCCGGACAGCCCCACCATCGCCGGCTCCTGGCTGGACATCGACGGACGAGCGGGTCTGGTGGTCCACAACGCCCAGAATCCGATCACCGTGACCGCCACCACCGTCACCCTGTCCAGCGGGCCGGCCACCGGCAGCACCCGGCTGATCATCGAGGGGTACGCGGGCGCGAGCCGGCCGGCCCTGGCCGCCGCGGCGTCCCGAACCCTGCCCGGCGGTGGTCCGGAGGCGTTGCGGGTGAGTGACGCGGACGGATACCTGAGCCTGTTCAACCTGTCCGACAGCGCCATCACGGCGGCGGCCGTCACGCTTGCGCAGCCCGCCACGCTGCGGCTGTACCACGGAAGCCAGGTCACCGGGACGGGGACCACGACGTACCAGGTCGACCTTGCCGCCGCGACCGCACGCGTCGAGCCGACCCGGTTCACCGTGACCGCGGCACAGCCGGAGAAGGCGATTCCCGCCGGTACCCGGTTCGACGTCACCGACTCGCACCACCTCCGAGTCACCGCGCCCGCCGGGCACATCGTGAAGGTGCAGGTGGAGTCCGCGGCCGGCGGCGCCCGCCAGCGGCTGACGGTTCCCGCCGGACACAGCAAGGACGTCGCGTTCGCGGGTGGAACGGTGACGCCGACCAGCGGTCTGGCCCGGTCTCGGACGACCTACCCGACGTCACCGCTGCCGGCCGGCATGACCGACCCGTCGGCCGCCGTCGACGGTGACCCGGGGACCGCCTGGCAACCCGGCCCGAACGGCCGAATGGTGATCGACCTCGGGTCGTCGCGGGAACTGGCCTCGGTCCGCCTGACCTGGACTCCCGGTCGGCGGCGGCCGATCACCGTGGCCACCTCGGCCGACGGACTCGGCTACGAGACGGTCGCCTCGGTGCCGAAGCCGAAGCCCGAGACCACCGTCACGACCACGTCCTCCGGGCGGTACGTGGCGGTCGCGGTCGCCGACTGGCAGCCCGGTGACGCCCGGCTGACCTCCGTGGAGGTGTTCGCCGCCTGAAAGTTCGAACAAACGACGGCGGGGCTGGTGCGGATCGCACCAGCCCCGCCGCCGACTGACTCAGCGCAGGGGGGTCAGCCGGTCGATGCCCAGGCGGTCCTGGAGGACCTTGGGGACCAGGACGCTGCCGTCGGCCTGCTGGTACTGCTCCAGGATGGCCGGGAAGAGGCGGCTCGTGGCCAGGGCGGAGCCGTTGAGGGTGTGCACGAAGCGGGTCTGCTTGCCACCCGGCTCGCGGTAGCGGATGGCCGCCCGACGCGCCTGGTAGTCGCCGGCCCAGGAGACCGACGAGACCTCCTTGTACTTGCCCGTGCTCGGCATCCACACCTCGATGTCGAGGGTCTTCTTCATCGAGGCGCTGGCGTCACCGGCCGAGAGCAGCGTGCGCTGGTAGTGCAGGCCCAGCCCCTCGACCAGGCTCTCGGCGTGGGCGAGCATCTCCTCCAACGCCGCGTCCGCCTGCTCGGGCAGGGTGAACTGGAAGATCTCCACCTTGTTGAACTGGTGCCCGCGCACCGTGCCACGCTCGTCCGAGTGCGACCCGGCCGACTCCCGCCGGTAGCACGGCGTGTACGCGAACGCCTTCAACGGCAGCTTCGTGGTCTCCAGGATCTCGTCCTGGTACGCGCCCAGGATCGCCGTCTCCGAGGTGGGCAGCAGGAACTGTCCACGCGGCGCGGAGGCGGCGTCCAGGTGGTAGACGTCGTCGTAGAACTTGGGGAACTGGCCGGCGGCGAACCCGGCCGAGTCGAGCAGCAGGTGCGGCGGGAGCAGGAACTCGTACCCGGCCTTGATGTGCTGGTCGACGAAGTAGTTCAGCAGCGCCCACTCCAACCGGGCGCCGATCCCCGTGTAGATCCAGAAGCCGGAGCCGCCGAGCTTGACGCCGCGCTCGTAGTCGACCAGACCGAGCGCCCGGGACAGCTCCACGTGATCGCGGACCTTCTCGATCACCGGCGGCTCACCGAAGGTCTTGACGACCCGGTTGGCCTCCTTGCCGCCGGGGAGGATGTCGTCGGCGGGCAGGTTCGGCAGCTCGCTCATCGCGTCGCGCAGCCGGGCCTGCACCTCGTCCAACTGGGACTCCAGGTCGGCGAGCTGCTTGCGCTCCGCCTCGGGGGCGGAGACCTGCGGCTCGGTGCCGGCGCGCTTCGCCTGCGCGTACGCCCGGGCCTCGGCCTTGCGGCGTTGCCGCTCGGCGTCGATCTCCGTGATCAGGGCGCGGCGTTCCTGGTCGAGCCGCTGGATCTCGTCCAGGGATCGGGTGACCTCGGCGGGATCCAGTCGCTTCGCCAGCGCGGTCGCCACCGCCTCGCGATCCTTCCGGATCAACTCCATGTCGAGCATGCTGCTCCGTACGCCTCCGTCCGGGGTTCACTGGTGAACCATCAGATGTTACCGTCGCGCACGTTTCCACCCCGGGACGGGGAGCGCGAGGGGTTTCTACAACCGGATCGGCATCAGGACGGAGAACGTGTCCTCGTCGTCCGGGCGGCGTACGGCCAGCGGGGCGATCGGCCCGTCCAGCTCCAGCACCAGTTGCGGGCCGCCGGCCGCGTCCAGCGCGTCGAGCAGGTACGCGCCGTTCACCCCGAACCGCAGCTCGCCGTTCGGATCGGCGGGCAGCCCGGTCAGCTCGGTGGGGTGCAGCAGCCGCAGGCCACCCGCCTCGTCGAGGCCCAGGACGGAGACCGCCAGCGGCGTGCCCGCGTACTCGCGGGCGAGCGTGGGTGCGGCCGGGTCGCGCAGCGCGGCGCGCAGGGCCACCACGTCCACCGGGATGCGGTACGCGGCCGGCCGCGCGCCGACCGCCTCGCGCAGCAGCCGCCGGTAGTCCGGGAAGTCGTACGGCAGGGCGACGCCCGTGAGCGTCCGGCCGGCCACCATGACCCGCAGCTCGGGCCCGGCCACCGTCAGTCGTACCGGCCCGTCGTCGGTGTCCAGCAGTCGGCGTAGGCGGTCGACGAGGTCCACCGGCAGCAGCACCCGCACGGGCGGCCCGTCGACGGCGGCCCCGGCCCGGGCCAGCGCGAGGCGGTGCCGGTCGGTGGCGACCAGCCGCACCCCGTCCGGCTCGACGTCGAGCAGCATCCCGGACAGGGCCGGCAGCTCCGGGTCGACGCCGACGGCGAAGCGGACCGCGTCGAGCGCGGCGGCGAACTCGGCGGGGGAGAGCAGCAGCGTGGTCACCACGGCCGGGCCCGGATCGACCAGGGTACGCAGCCGCGTGATCTCACGGCGTGCGTCGGCGAGCCCGTCGCTCAGCCGGCGCAGGTGCGCGTCGAGCAGCCGGTGCACCTCGGCCGGCTCGGCGCGGACAGCGGCGGCGATGTCGGGCACCGGCATGCCGACCCGGCGCAGCCCGGCGACCAGCCGGGCCGGGGCGACCTGCGCGTCGGTGTACCAGCGGTAGCCGGTCACCGGGTCGACCAGGGCCGGCGTCAGCACGCCCGCCGAGTCGTAGAAGCGCAGCGCGCTGACGGTCAGGCCGCTGGCCCGGGCCAACTCGCCGATGCTGTGCAGGTCGCTCACCACGTCGGGCATCCTGCCCCCTCGACCTGGTCGAGGGTCAAGCGGCCGACCCGGCCCCACGCGCCGCCGTGTCGCGCGTCGCTTCCGCCGCCGACGAGCCCACTGCGACCTCGTCCCGCTTCAGCACCCGGAAGGTGAGCCCGGCGCGGACCAGCCGGTCGAGCAGCGCGTCGCCCATCGCGGTGACCGGGGTGAGCTGGCCGGCGGTCGGCGGCAGGTCGTCGAGCGCCAGACACAGCGCCGACTCGGCGAGCATCTTCGCCGTCTCGTCGTAGCCCGGGTCGCCGCCCGCGACCTCGGTGACCACGCGCTGTCCGCCCCCGGTGCCGACGAACCGGACCCGGAACCAGGACGACGCCCGCTGCTGCGCGCTGGGCCCCTGCCCGGAGGCGAGCCGACCGAGCAGCCACCGCCGGGTGGGCGGCACCTTCACCAGGCCGATCAGCGCGCCGAGCCCCACCGCGCCGACGAGCACCGTCGGCAGCCGCTTCAGCGCCGCGAAGTGCCGGTAGCGGAAGTCCGGCCCGTACTCCGGGCGGGCCGCGGCCGACCGGCGGACGACCTGCGGATCGATGGTGGGCAGCGGCACGGTCCAGATGCCCAGCTCCGCCGAGCGGGCCAGCCGGCCGGGTACCGCGCGGACCCGGCGGTCGGTGGGACGTGGCTCGACCGCCCGGCGGGCCCGGGCGGCCCGGCTGGCCTCCCCGGTCCGGGCGAAGGCGGTGAGCGCGGAATGGTAGGTGCCACCGGAGAACCGGGCGCCGGCGCGCACGTAACCGTCGACGGTGATCGGTTCACCGGCCGGCAGGTGCTTGACGGTGAACCAGACGCCCAGGTCGTGCGGGACGGAGTCGAACCCGCAGGCGTGCACGAGGCGGGCGCCCGTGCGGGTCGCCTCGGCGTGGTGGCGGACGTACATCAGGTCGACGAACTCCGGCTCGCCGGTGATGTCCAGGTAGTCGGTGCCGGCCCGGGCGCAGGCCGCGACCAGCGGCTCGCCGTGGTGGACGTACGGCCCGACGGTGCTGGCGACCACCCGGGCGCTCTCGGCCACCACCCGCAGCGACCCGGCGTCGCCCACGTCGGCGTGCAGCAGTGGCAGGTCGACCAGCGCGGGTTCGATCGCGGCGAGCCGGTCCCGCACGGCGGCCAGGCGACCGGGGTCGCGCCCGGCCAGGGCCCAGCGCAACCCGGGCGGGGCGTGCCGGGCCAGGTACTCGGCCGTCAGCCCGCCCGTGAAGCCGGTCGCGCCGAACAGCACCACGTCGTACGCCCGCTCGCCAGTCATCCTCCGAGTCTGCCACCGGTCATCGTCGCGCGCCGATCCGGCGAGGGCGGGTCACGGCGTGAACACGACCCGGATGCAGCCGTCGGCGCGGTCGGCGAACAGCGCATACCCCGAGGGGCCGTCCGCGAGCGGCAACCGGTGGGTGGCGAGGTGCTCGGTCCGCAGCTCGTCGCGGGCCATCCGGTGCAGCAGCATCGGTACGTCCCGCAGGTCCGGCCGGCGGGCCCCACGCACCGTGAGCCGCTTGTCGGTGACCGTGCCCAGGGCGAACCCGTCGACGGACCCGTGCGTGCCGCCGAGCACCACCACCACGCCGTCCTTGCGGCAGGCGTGCACCGCCTCGCGTACCGGGTCCGGCCGGCCGCCGCCGGCCAACCGGTCGACGACCGAGCGGGGTGGCGGCGGACCGGCGGCGACCACGCACACGTCCGGGCCCCGCCCACCGCTGCGCTCGCGCAGCTCGGTCGTCACATCGGCCCGGCGGTAGTCCAGCGGCTCCGCCCCGGCGTGCCGTTCGGCCATCCGCAGTCGCTCCTCGTAACGGTCGACGACGAGCACCCGGGCCGCCCCCCGCAGCACGGCGGCATGGGCGGTCAACTGGCCCACCGCGCCGGCTCCCCAGACCGCCACCACGTCGCCGGATCGCACCTCACCCAGTTCGGCCGCGAGCCAACCGGTCGGCGCCGCGTCGGCGGCGAAGAGCGCCCGATCGTCGTCGACCGCGTCCGGCACCCGGAACGCGCCGACGTCGGCGTACGGCACCCGCACGTACTCGGCGTGCCCACCGGCGAAGCCGCCCGCCGCCCGGGGCCGGCCGAAGCAGCCGGCGTCCGGACGTTCCCAGTCCGGATCGACGCTCGGCACGTCGACGCCCGCGTTGTCGCAGCACGAGTGTCGCCCCTGGCGGCAGTACCAGCAGCCGCCGCATGCCACGCCCGCGCCGACCACCACCCGGTCGCCGATCCGGTGCCGCCGGATCGCCGGCCCGGCCTCGACCACCTCGCCCACGAACTCGGCCCCCAGCACGTCACCGGCGCGCAGCAGCGGGTCCCGTCCCGCCAGCAGGGGCAGGTCACCGCCGCAGGTGGCGCTGCGGCGGACGCGGAGGATGACGTCCCGCTCGTTGCGCAACTCCGGGTCGGGCACCTCGCGTACCGCCAACTCGTCGGCGGCCACCCAGCACAGCGCCCTCACCCGGGGACCCTCGGGCGGTCCAGCGCCGAACGGTCCGCGCGCAGCACCTCGCCGGCCTCGGCGCGCTGCTTCACCTGGCGCAGGGCCCGCCGGACCAGCAGGCGCGGATCGTCGCCGACGAGGTGGGCGGCGAGGCCGGCCGTCGCGGCGGCACGGGCCAGTGGCCGGGCGGCCAGCTCGGTGCCCCGGTCTCCCGGCGCCGGTCGTACCCGCACCTCCACCACGCCGTCCAGGCGGCGCAACGGCTCCGGCCACCGGCCGTCGGGAAGCACCTGCCCCGGGGCCCGATCCACGGTCACGACCTCCCACCCGGCCGCGGTGAGGTCGCGGTCCGCGCCGGACCCACGCCACCGGGGTACGCGCAGCAGCCGGGCCGCCCCGGCCAACGCGCCGCCGCCGAGGGCCGATCCCGCCCGTACCAGCCGTCCTCTGCGCCCCATCGGTCCTCCCGGTCCACGTCCCCCGATCGTCGGTCGGGTCCGGGTGAAGCGGGCTCGCCCGGAAGGGGTGAACCGGTCCCCGCCGGGTAACCGCTCGCCGACCGGGGGGCGGAACGCGGGCGGTGGGGGTGGGAGCCGGGTGCCGGAACAGCAGGATTCCGGGCGGGTCGGCACGGCGGCGGTGCGGCCGGGGGAGCGGCGGCCGCTGCTGTCGTCGCGGCTGACGCCGTCCGTGCCGCCCGAGCCGGTGGTGGCCCGGCCGCGCCTGCTGCGCCTCCTCGACGAGGGCAGCGCCGGGCCGGTCACCCTGGTTGTCGCGCCCGCGGGATGGGGCAAGACGACCCTGCTCGCCTCCTGGGTACGGCTGACCGAACCCGAGGACGCGCCAGCGCCGGCGTGGGTCTCGGTGGAGGTCGGCGACGACGGCGACCGGCTGTGGGCGTACCTGGCGGCGGCCCTGCGCACGGCCACCGGCGCGGCGGACGACGACCTGGTCGCGCCCCTGCCGACCGGTCCGCCGCGCCCCGACCAGCTGGAGCTGCTGGCGGCCGGGCTGGCCGCCGCCGAGCGGCCCGTACTGCTGGTCCTGGACGATCTGCACCGCATCACCGACCCGGCCGCGTTGAGCGGGTTGGAGTTCCTGCTGCGGCACTCCGAGCAGCGACTGCGCCTGGTCGTCGGCGCGCGGGCCGGGCTGCCACTGGCCCTGCACCGCCTCCGCCTCGCCGGCGAGCTGACCGAGGTCGGCACGGACGAGCTGGCCTTCACCGACGACGAGGTGGCCGACCTGCTGACCGCGCACGCCGCGCCGCTGCCGGCCGCCGCCGTACACCGGCTTCGTGAGCGCACCGGAGGCTGGCCGGCCGCGTTGCGGATCGCCGCGCTGGCGTTGCGCGGCCGGCCCGACCCGGAACGGTGGGTGGGGCAGTTCGGCGGCGACCAGCCGGAGATCGCCGGCTACCTGCGCGAGGAGGTGCTGACCGCGATCGACCCGGCCGATCGGGACCTGCTGCGTCGTACGGCCCTCGCCGAGAGCGTCTGCGCCGACCTGGCCGAGGCGTTGACCGGCCGCGCGGACGCCGAGCAGGCGCTGGCCGACCTGGCCGGGGCCGGTGGCCCGTTACGCCGGGAGGACAGCCGTCCACCCTGGTACCGCTGCGACCCGCTGCTCGCCGACCTGCTCCGCGCCGAGCTGGCCCGCCTGCCCGCCGACGAGGTGCGCGAGCTGCACGCGCGGGCGTCCGACTGGTACGCCGGCGCGGACCGACCCGCCGACGGCCTCCGGCACGCCCTCGCCGCCGGCCGCTGGGACCTGGCCGCCGAGCTGTTCGTCGCGAACTGGCCGGAGCTGACCCGCTACGACCACGATCCGGTCGGTGGCCCGCCGCCGCCGTCGCCGCCCCCGGAGGCGGTCGAGGCCGATCCGGAGGTGGCCCTGGCCAGTGCCGCCGAGCGGGCGTACGCCGGCGACCTGAGCGCCGCCACCGGCCACCTGCGCACCGCCGCGTCGTACGCGGACGCGCTGCCGACGCCACGGCGGGACCGGTTCCTGCGGTTGGCGACCGCGCTGGAGCTGACCCTCGCCCGGCTCGCCGGTGACCTGCCGCAGACCCGTGCGGCCGCAGCGCGACTGCTGCGCATCCGCCCGACCGCCGCACCGACCGCCGGCTCACCCGACGGCCCGCCGGCCGGGCCGCTGACCGACTCCTCGCGGCCCGGGGACGCCGACCTGCGGGCGTTCACCGGGACCGCGCTGGGCCTGGTCGGGATGTCCGCCGGCGGGCTGCCCGACGCGCGGTTCGTCCGGGCCCGGGCGGCGGCCCGGGAGGCCGGCCGGCCGCGTACCGAGCTGGTCGCCGCCAGCCGCACCGCGCTGCTGCTCGCCGTGCGCGGTGACCTGCGTGCGGCGGAGCAGGCGGCCCACGACGCGCTGGGCATGCCGCCCTGCCGGGGCTGGTCCTGCCGGCTCGACTGCGGCTACGCGTACCTGGCCCTGGCGGTGGTGGCCCTGCACCGGGACCAGCCCGAGGAGGTCGCCGCGAACCTCGCGCTGGCCGCACCGGCCACCGACGCGCCCGGCGACGAGCCGGTGGCGGCGGCGGTCCTGGCGCTGTGCCGCGCGGGTCTGGCCCGGGACGCCGGTGACCCGGCCGCCGCCCAGCGGCTGCTCGTGGGCGCGCGCGAGGCACTGCCCGGCGAGCCGGCCGCCGCCGAACTGTCGAGCCTGCTCCGGGCCGCCGAGGCCGACGCCCGCGGCGAGCGGGGCGACCTGGACGCCGCCCGGGACCTGCTCGCGGACGTCACCGGCGACCCGGCCACCCCGGCGCTCGACGTGGCCCTGGCCCGGGTCGAGCTGCGGGCCGGCGACCTCGGCGCCGCCGGGCGGGCCCTACCGGACTGGCAGGGGCCGCCGGCTGCGGCCTGGCCCCTGTCGGTACGCCTGGACGCCGGCCTCCTGGAGGCGGTACTCGCCGAACGGGCCGGGGACGGACGACGGGCCGGGCGGGTCCTCGAACAGGTGCTCGACCTGGCGGGCCCGCAGGGCTCCCGTCGGGCGTTCACCCGGGCGCAACCGTCGGTCCGGGACCTGCTGGCCGCCCACCTCGACGCGGGTACCGCGCACTTCCCGCTGGTCGGTGACCTGGTCCGGGGCGTCGAGGAGGGCACGCCCCGGGCGGCGGTCGAGCCGGGCGGCCCGCTCGACGAGCCGCTCACCGAGCGGGAGCTGACCATCCTGCGGTACCTGCAGAGCATCCTGTCCAACGTGGAGATCGCCGGCGAGCTGTCGCTGTCGGTCAACACGGTCAAGACGCACGTACGCAACATCTACCGCAAACTCGGCGCGACCCGCCGGCGCGAGGCGGTCCGGCGGGCGCGCGAGCTGCGGCTGATCTGAGCGGTGGAGCTTGTCAGGCGTTCGCCGCCGCGTCCACGGCGGCCAGCAGGTCGGGCAGGTCGTACCCGCCGTCGTGCCGGACGTCGTTGACGAAGAGGGTCGGTGTGCCGTTGACCCCGCTGCGGATCCCGCCCACGAAGTCCCGACGTACGCGGTCGGCGTACGTCCGGCGGTCCACCTCGCCGTTCACCTCGTCCGTCGGCAGCCCGAGCTGCTCGACGCCGAGCGAGAGGTGGACGGGGTCCAACTGGTCCTGGTGCTCGTACAGCCAGTCGTGCATCTCCCAGAACTTGCCGCGCGCCGCGGCGGCCTCCGCCGTCTCGGCGGCCCGTTCGGCGTACGGGTGGACGTTGGCGATCGGGAAGTACCGGTAGACCAGCCGTACCGTGTCGGCGCGCTGGCGCAGCAGCTCGTGCAGGTTCGGGTACGCGGCGCCGCAGAACCGGCACTGGAAGTCGCCGTACTCGATGATGGTCACCGCGGCGTCGGACGGCCCGCGGACATGGTCCTCGACGGTCAGCGGCTCGCGCAGCCGCGCGGTGACCTGCAGTGGCGTGGTCATCGGGCCATCACCTTCCGCTCGTTGGTCAGGTTGTCCAGCGCGTCGAAGATCCCGTCCGCGCCCGGGTTGACGTCGGGGGCCGACAGGTAGCTCCACGCCACCGTCCCGGCCTGGTCGAGCACCACCAGCGCGCGGGCCGACTCACCCCGCGAGGTGTACGCGCCGTACCGGCGGGACACCTCACCCTTGGGCTCGAAGTCGGACAGCAGCGGGAAGGTGATGCCCTGGTTCTCGGCGAACGCCCGGTGCGACCAGATGCTGTCCACCGAGATGCCCAGCACCATGGCCTGGTACTGCTCGAACACCGGCGCCGCCGCCTGGTAGAGCGACATCTGGTCACCGCAGACGGGGCTCCAGTCGGCGGGATAGAAGGCCAGGACGACCGGGCGACCCCGGAACTGCTCGGGGCCGGTCTGCCGCCCGTCCGGAGTGCTTGCCAGGGTGAAGCCGGGGGCGGGGTGCCCGGGTTGGATCAGCCCGTTCGGATCACTCATGCCACCAGCCTGCCGCCGGGACGGGTGAGACGGACTCACCCGTCCCGGGTGGTACCCGTGCTCAGCGCAGCACCGGGGCGACCGCGATGTGGTTCTGGACCTCCCGGATGCCCGGCGCGGACCAGGCCACCTGCTCGACCTCGGCGCGTTCGGGCATGGAGTGCACCAACCCGGCGAGAACCGCCGTGTCGCCGTGCACCCGGACGGTGATCCGCTCGGCCTCGGTGGCGCCGGCCCGGGCCAGCGCGTCCACGATCTTCTCGGCCAGGTTCACGCCGTCCGGCGTCGCGTTCGGCTGGACGGTGATGCCGTTGCTGACCCCACGGACGCCGGTCAGCCGGCACACCGCTCGTTCGGCGGCCCGGCGCTGGTACTCCCACTCGACCTCACCGTGCAGCGTCACCCACCCGGCCGAGACGGTGACCTGGAGCTTCTCGATGGGCACGAACGCGTCCCACTCCAGGGCGTCGCCGGCCGCGGCGGCCAGGTCCGGGTCGGCGCGTTCGTCGCTGCCGGCCAGTTGCACGGTCAGGTCGTTGGCGACCGCCCGGACACCGGCGACGCGGTGCGCGGCGCGTTCCCCGGCCCACTTCTTCGCGTAGCTGTCCACCCGTCCGCTCAGCGTGACGACGCCCTCGGCCACGGTCACGCCGATCTCGTGCGGCTGCACCCGGGGTTCCCAGGTCAACTCGTCGAGGACGGCGGACTGGATGTCCTGGTCGGTACGCGTGATCGTCGCGATGGCCATCTGCCCCTCCCATCCGCTCGCGTGCCTGGCGGACCGGGTGTTGGCCGTGAACGGCCCGCCGAGGTCCGATCCTGCCGGCCGGGCGGGTTACCCGTCCTCACCCGATGCGGGTGGGGCCACCAGGCGGACCTGCGTGCCAGGCGGGCTCACGAGCGGCGTTGGGAGCGCTTCCATAGCGGCGTCGGATCGGTTAGGGTGAGTGCGTTCCTCGATCGCGGGAGCCTCGCGTCGGGTGGTTGGAGCCAGGGCAGCTCCGATCCGTCCCCCGCGTCGTCGTCCGTCCCCCGGGCCGCGACGCGCCATTTCCGGTCGACCCGTCCCCGCGTCGCCGTGCTCGTCCCCCGGGCCGCGACGCCACCCCGGTCGATCCCGACTCCCGGGTCCCCACCCCCGAGAGGAACGCAGATGCCCAGATCACTGGCCAGCGTCGTCGTCGCGGCGCTGACCGTCGCCACGGCCGTCGTGGCGGTCCCGATCACCGCCGCGGGTTCGGCGCCGGTCCCGGCCGCCGCCGAGGCGTACACCTGGCGCAACGTGCCGGTCGGCGGCGGTGGCTTCGTGCCGGGCATCGTCTTCAACCCCACCGAGAAGAATCTGATCTACGCCCGGACCGACATCGGCGGGGCCTACCGCTGGGAGCAGGGCAGCCAGTCGTGGACGCCGCTGCTCGACTGGGTCGGCGCGGACCGCTGGGGCTACAACGGCGTGGTCAGCATCGCCACCGACCCGGTGCAGACCAACCGGGTGTACGCGGCCGTCGGCATGTACACCAACGGCTGGGACCCGAACAACGGCGCGATCCTGCGCTCGACCGACAAGGGCGCCACCTGGCAGGTCACCGAGCTGCCGTTCAAGAACGGCGGCAACATGCCGGGCCGGGGCATGGGCGAGCGGCTGGCCGTCGACCCCAACCGGAACAGCACCCTCTACTACGGCGCCGAGGGCGGCAACGGGCTGTGGCGCAGCACCGACTACGGGGCGACCTGGGCCAAGGTCACCGCCTTCCCCAACGTCGGCAACTACCGGGCCGACCCCAGCGACCCGAACGGCTACAACGGGCAGAACCAGGGCCTCACCTGGGTCAGCTTCGACAAGAGCACCGGCACCGCCGGCGCCACCACGCAGACGATCTACGTGGGTGTGGCCGACAAGGACAACCCGGTCTACCGCAGCACCGACGGCGGTGTCACCTGGGCGCGGATTCCCGGGCAGCCCACCGGCTACCTGGCGCACAAGGGCGTCGTCGACCCGGTCGGCGGTCACCTCTACATCGCCACCAGCGACACCGGTGGCCCGTACGACGGCGGCAAGGGCGACGTCTGGAAGTTCACCCGGTCCACCGGCTCCTGGACGCGGATCAGCCCGATCCCCTCCACCAGCGGCGACGACTACTTCGGCTACAGCGGGCTGACCATCGACCGGCAGCACCCGAACACGCTGATGGTGGCCACCCAGGTCTCCTGGTGGCCGGACGCGATCTTCTTCCGCAGCACCGACGGTGGGGCGACCTGGACCCGCATCTGGGACTTCACCAGCTACCCGCAGCGGTCCAAGCGCTACACCATGGACATCAGCTCGGTGCCCTGGCTGACCTTCGGCACCAACCCGGCGCCTCCCGAGGAGACCCCCAAGCTCGGCTGGATGAACGAGTCGGTGGAGATCGACCCGCACGACTCCAACCGCATGATGTACGGCACCGGCGCCACCATCTACGGCACCACCGACCTCACCAAGTGGGACACCGGCGGTCAGTTCACGATCCGGCCGATGGTCCGGGGCCTGGAGGAGACGGCCGTCCTCGACCTGGTCAGCCCACCCAGCGGCGCGCCCCTGATCAGCGCCCTCGGCGACGTCGGCGGCTTCCGGCACACCGACCTGGAAACCATCCCGTCGATGCTCTTCACCCAGCCGGTCTTCACCAGCACCACGAGCCTGGACTACGCCGAGAGCAAGCCCGCGGTGCTGGTGCGTGCCGGCAACTTCACCGACTCCGACCGGCCCAACGACAGCCACGTCGCCTTCTCCACCGACGGCGGGGCCACCTGGTTCCAGGGCACCGAGCCGTCGGGCGTCAACGCCGGCGGTACGGTCGCCGCGGCGGCCGACGGCAGCCGGTTCGTCTGGGCGCCCGGCGACGCGGGCCAACGCGTCGTCTACGCGGTGGGCTTCGGCAACTCGTGGGCGCCGTCCACCGGCATCCCGGCTAACGCGACGATCGAATCCGACCGGGTGGATCCCAACCGGTTCTACGGCTTCAGCGGCGGCCGGCTCTACCTGAGCACCAACGGCGGCGCGAGCTTCACCGCGACGGCGGCGACCGGCCTGCCCACCTCCGACGTGCGCTTCAAGGCGTTGCCCGGCAAATCGGGTGAGCTGTGGCTGGCCGGTCCGGGCGGGCTCTGGCGGTCCACCGACTCCGGGGCCAGCTTCACCAAGCTGGGCGGCGTCAGCGCCTCCGGCAACGTCGGCTTCGGCAAGGCCGCGCCGGGGCGGACCAACCCCGCCGTCTTCCTCTACGGCACGGTGGACGGTCAGCCCGGCGTACACCGCTCCGACGACGGCGGCACGACGTGGGTACGCATCAACGACGACCGCCACCAGTACGGCAACCCGACCGAGGCGCTGACCGGCGATCCCCGGGTCTACGGGCGTGTCTACCTGGGCACCAACGGTCGCGGCATCCTGGTGGCCGACCGCACCGGCGGCACGCCACCTCCCACCACGCCGCCTCCCACGACCCCGCCTCCGACGACGCCGCCTCCCACGACCCCGCCTCCGACCACGCCGCCTCCCACGACCCCACCTCCCACGACCCCGCCTCCGACCACGCCGCCTCCGACCACGCCGCCTCCGGTTGGTGGGTGTGCGGCGACCTACCGGGTGACCGGCTCGTGGACGGGCGGATTCCAGGCCGAGGTCGTGGTCAGCAACCCCGGCACCAGGCCCATCGCGGGCTGGACGCTCGGCTGGACCTTCCCCAACGGCCAGCGCGTCAGCCAGCTCTGGGGCGGCACCCACACCCAGACCGGGGCGGTCGTCTCGGTCGTGGACAGCGGCTGGAACGGCGCGCTCGCCTCCGGGGCAAGCACCACGATTGGCTTCCTCGGTTCCTGGACCGGCACCAACTCGCCGCCCACCTCGGTGAGCTGCACGAGTCGCTGACCCGGTGGCCCGGCGTCGCCCGGGCCACCCCAGAACACCGGTCCGCCGGGGCTGCCTGAGGGGTCCGGCACCCCGGCGGACCGGGCGCAATTCCGCCCAGCGCCGCCACCGGTACGCGAGCGGGCCCCGCCGACGCGATGTCGACGGGGCCCGCTCGCGTACCGAAAGTGCTAGTCGTCCAGGCCGACGGGGGAGTTGGGGCGGTCGACGTCGACGAACTCGACGTCGTCCACGGCGCGGTCGTCCCGACTGCCGGCGGCGCGGGCGGCGGAGCCCACGGCCCAGCCGACCGCCGCGCCGACCAGCGCGGCGCCGATCAGCAGCGTCCACGGCAGCGCCGGCTGGCGTCCGGCGAGCGCGTCGAAGGCGCGCGACGCGCGACGCCGTGCCTCCTCCGCCGCCGAGCCCACCAGGTCACCGGCGCCGTCGGCGAGGTCGCCGCTGCTGCGACGGGCCGATCGCGCGGTGTCCCGGACACTGTCGCCCGCGGAGCTGACGGCGGAGAGCAGCTGCTCCCACGCCTGGTCCGCGATCCGCTCCGGCTTGCTGCGCCGGTCCAGCAGGTTGGTTCCGAACATCGTGGTTACCTCCTCAGGTGCCGAAGCCGCCGGCCACTTCGGACCTCGGCGTCCGTCCAGCGCGACACGGTTCGCTGACTGCGCAGTGCCCCGGGCCGGTCGCGCGCAAACCCGGCCCGGCATGGCGCACGCGCGGGAGGTCAGCGCACCGCCACCGCGGCAACACCGCGGGCGAAGTCGTCGTCATCGTCATCGTCGTCGTCTCCGCCGCCGAAACCGCAGGCCAGTACGAGGGCGAGCAGCAGACCGACGCCGGCCAACCCGGCCAGTCGCTTGATCATCGAAGGTCCTCTCCGTCACGGTGGGTGTCCCGGCCGATGCTAGGAAGCGTCGGCAACCACGTTGGCGGGTCCGACCGCGACACGCCGGTCCCACGCGGGGCGGGCGTGCGGGACGGTACGGATGTCGGGCTTGCCGGACCGCGACCGCTACCCTGGTCCGGCGGCGCGTCGGTTCCGACCGATCGTCGACTGATCAGATAACGAAAAGTATTGAATGATCAGATGCCGAAAAGTGAGGATATGGGCGACTTTGTCCGCTCGGATCCGTGAATTGCTCATCCCGAGGGGTGGCGACCGAGGCCGTTGGAGGAATACTCTCGGTCGCGGCCCGCGTACTGATGAGGCGCCCGGGGGACGGGCGGGTGGAGGTGCTCGCGTGAGCCTGTCGATTGTGAAGTCGGTCCTGTCCGGTGGTGTCGTCGAGATCGCCCCGCGGGGTGAGATCGACGTCGACACAGCGTACGAGGTGCGTGAGGCGATTGCGGAGGTGCTGGCCAAGAGCCGCCCGCTCCGCATCGAGCTGAACATGAGGCTGGTCACCTTCATCGACTCCGTGGGCATCAGCGCCATGGTCGCCGGCTTCCAGACCGCCGAGGTCAGTGGCGTCAAGCTGGTCGTCACCGAGCCGAGCCGGTTCGTGCACCGTCAGCTCTGGGTGACCGGCCTGCTCGGTCTCTTCGGCGCGCCCGAGCCCTACTTCGCCGGAACGGCCACGCCCGAGGTGCTTCCCGGCGCCTGAGGCGCGGCTGCCACCGTCAGGCCTGCTCGTCCAGACCGGTCAGGTCCACGTCGGTCACCTCGGTGACCGCCCGGATCGCCGTGACCGACGCGTACCCGGCGGCCAGCAACGCCACGTCGGTGCCGGGCTGCGCGGCCTGCCCGGGCTCCTCCAACGAGGTACGCACGAAGCCGTGACCCGACTCCGCCACCGTCATCTGCACCTGGCCGAAGCTGGCCAGCGCGCCACGGCGTACCCCGTGCAGCCGCTCGTGCGGCAGGTCGGGGGCGTTGACGTTGAGCACGCTCTCCGGCGGCGCAGAGGTCAGCCGGGGGAGCAGGTCCAGGGCCACCCTTGCGGCGGTGCTCCAGTGCCGCTCGGCGTCGCGTACCCGGCCCGCTGCGTCCACGGCGGCGCCACCGCTGGCCGCCGTGGCCTCGCCCGCGCTCAGCACGTCCAGCGAGACCGCCATGGCACGGCACCCGTTCGAGGCCGCGGTGAAGGCGGCGCCCACCGTGCCCGAGTGCAGCACCGCCCGACCGGCGTTGGCGCCCCGGTTGATGCCCGACAGCACCACCGACGGCGGCGGGCCGAACGCGCCGTGCAGCGCGATCAACGTGATGAAACCCGGCGAGCCGCCGACCCCGTACGCGGGCACTCCCTGCAGGTCGGGCAGCGGATGGTCGTTCACCACCACCCGTCCGTCCCGCTCGATCGCGCTCATCGAGGCGCTGGTGCCGCTGGCTTCTTCCAGCGGCGCCGCGACCACCACGTCCAACCCCCGCTCGGTGGCGGCCCGGGCCAGCGCCTGGATGCCGGGTGCGCCGATCCCGTCGTCGTTGGTGACGAGCACCCGCAGCGTCATCGCTCCACCACCCGGTCGGCCAACTCGTCGGGGGTGGTCCGCTCGTGTTGCCGGCTGTCTGTCGGGACGAGTCGGACCCGCTCCACGAGACCGGTGATCGAGTCCACCCGTCCGGTGCCCAGCCCGTGTCGGGTCACGTTCAGCGCGCCCGCCGCCGCACCGGTGCGGATGGCCGTACGGATGTCGCCGCCACGGGCGACCACAGCCGCCACGCCGGCGGTCATCGAGTCGCCCGCTCCGCGCGGGTCGGCGGCCTCCAGCCGGGGCATCTCCACCTCGAAGAGTTCCCCGTCGACGAGCGCCAGCGCGGGCTGCTCGGCGCGGCTCACCACGACCGTCTCCGCGCCGGCGGCGTGCAGGTCGTACATCGCCCGCGTCAGCTCCGGGCCGCTCCCGTCGCGGGCACGACCGTCCCGGATCAGCTCCTCGTGGCTCACCTTGAGGAAGAACACGCCGCTGTCCAGCACCGCGCCGAGGTGGTCACCGGACAGGTCGACGACCACCCGGCTGCCATTGGCGCCCAGGTCGGCGGCGAAACGCCGGTACAGGTCGGCCGGGACGAGCCACGGTGCGTTCGGGCCACTGAGGACGCTCACCTCGGCGCGCAGTCCTTCGCCGAGCGCCAGGTTGTACAGCTCGTCCAACTCGTGGCGGCTCAGGCGTTCGCCGGGCACGTCGACGACCTCCTGCCGGGAGCCGCCGCGACGGTCGTGCACGTACGCGCCGCTGCCGGAGTCGCGCACCACGACCTTCAGGTCGACCCCCTCGCTGACCAGCAGCGGCTCCAGCACCTGGCCGATCTCGCCGCCGAGCGCGGCGCAGAGCACCACGTCGACCCCGAGGGACAGCACCATGCGGGCCTGCCAGACGCCCTGACCGCCGGGGTGCAGGTGCAGCTCGGGCTGGTCGTTCGGCTGGTCCACGGTCACCGTCAGCTGCGGCGTCGGCGCGAAGACCATCACGTGCCCGCTCACCGGTCGTCACCGTTCATGTGTCCCCCTTCGTCACAACCGGTGATCTCCCATCAGCCGACCGTAGTGGGAACGCTGCGCGAATGCCGGGACAACGCACGGTGTCCGTCCGGCCGTTGCCAGCCTGGGCGGCGTACGGGACGATCGTGCGACCAGCGACGTCGGGAGACGGTGTGCTCAGCAGCGATACCTTCAGCTACACCGTCCAGGCCCGCTGCTCACTCGCCGACGCGGCGGCGCTGTTGAGCGACCTGAGCCGTCAGGGTGAACTGCATCCCCTGATCGTGCGGGTCCGCGAGGTGCCGCCCCGCCCGGGCGCCCGCGCCAGCTACACGATCAACGACAGACTGGTCGCCGGCCCGCTGCGCTTTCGCACCACGTACCGCGCGGACGTGCTGGTCAGCGAGCCCGACGAGATCGTCACCGTGGCCCGCCAGTGGCCCGCCACCACGGTTCGCAACCACACCCGGCTGCGCGCCGAGCCGGACGGTCTGGTCCGCATCGACGTCGACATCACCCTGCGCGCGCCGACACCCCTGTTCCGGTACGCCTTCGGCCAGGCCCGCGCCGCCCACCTAGCCCTGGCCGCGCGCCTCGGCGCGGCCCTCGACACCCCGGCGCCCTGACCGCAGGACCCTCCCAGATGGCCGACGCGGCACCGACGAGGCCCTGCCTCGGCGTAGCCCCGACCGCCCGTCCGGCCCAACACAACGCGGCCCACCCTGCCCCGCCCCGGCCCGCCCCGGCCCGACGCAAGGCAATGCGGCCTGGCCTGGCCCGGCTCGGCCCGCCCCGGCCCACCCCGCCCTGACGCCAGGCAATGCGGCCTGGCCTGGCCTGGCCTGGCGCGGCGCGGCGCGGCTCGGCCCGGCGCGGCTCGGCCCGGCCCGGCGCGGCTCGGCCCGGCGACCGGATGCCTCAGTTCGGTCCTTTGCTCTGCTTCAGCGGAGGCAACACAAATGGCCCCCGACTGTTGCCTCCGCTGAAGCAGAGCAAAGGGCGCGTGCACACCCTCCGGCACCCGGCGTGCGGCCGTCGTGATCAGGCTCCTAATGCGCCGGCTGCCCTGATCGTGATGGCGACTGCGTCACCGCGTCACCGCGTCACCGTGTTGCCGGTGTTGCCGGTGCTGCCGGTGCTGCCGGCGTGAGGGGCATGCGTCGCGGCTTGTGTCGCCTCGGGGCGGCGGGGTCGCGCGGGTCGGCGTCCCCAGGGCTTGTACGTCGACAGCACCGTCGCGATGATCATGAGACTGGTCGACACCGCGGGCGCGATCACCAGGTCGGCGCGGTCCCGCGCCGGTAGCGCGGCGCCCAGCGCGCCGGCGTGCCGCAGGTTCGGGGTGAGCAGGAACAGCACCAGCCCGACCATCACGGTGGTGATCACGAGCTTGATCACCACCCACCGGTAGCGCAGCAGGCCCCAGGGGGTGAGCAGCGCGCTGGCGACACCGACGAGCCACACGAGCACGCTCAGCGGCGCGAAGAGCACGGTGCCGACGAGCCCGGCGACCGGGTAGACCGCCGCCGGGTCGGCGCCGCGCTGTGCCGCGATGCCGAGGGTGAGCAGCACCAGGTCGGCCCCGAGCCAGCCGAGGGAGGTGACCAGGTGCAGGGTGAGCAGGGCCTTGCGGGTGCGGGGCGCGATTCGCGGCATACCCGAATGCTCCCGGCCCGACCCCGCGTGGTCGTCCGACCAGCGACGACGTCCGGGGTACGCCCGCTGACGTACCCCGGACGGCCTCGGCGGTCAGTACACCGACAGATGCACGTGGTTGGTGTGGTCGCTGGAGGGGTCGCCGTTCCCCCCGCTGTACGACTTCCAGCCGCTGCTGGGTAGCCAGATCTGCTTGAACCAGATCACGTAGAGCACCGCGAGCCGGTCGGCGTTGCGGATGAAGTACGCGGCCAGGTTGTTGCCGTACGTCTTGTCGCCGCCGCTGGCGATCCCGCCGAAGCCACCCTTCTGCGCGGCGAAGTCGCAGGCCCGGCCCTTGGGGTGCTCGCCCGAGCCGCCGTTGCGGTGACAGGAGACGTACCGGGTGAAGCCGGCGGCCTTGGCCTGGTTGAGCGCGTGCAGGGTGCGGGGGGTGATGCAGCCGCTGGCCGGGGTGGGGTCGTTGATGCTGCACGACTCGGACGGCCAGGAGCCGTCGGAGTTGCGGGGGGCGGGTTGAGCGTTGGCGGTGGAGGTGCCACGGTTGGAGCCGGTGTCGGCGGCGGCGGTGGCGCGTGCCTTGTCGTTGGCGACGGTCAGGGCCCGCTCGGCCTGCTCCTTGCGCTTGGCCATCACCTCGACCTGCTTACGCTGCTCCCGGATCTCGCCGTCGAGGGCGACGCGGGTGCGGTTCGCCTCGTCCCGGGTGGCGTGCAGGTCGCGCAGCACCCGGTCCTCGTTGGCGGCCACCACGTCGAGGGTGGCCGCCCGGTCCATGAACCCCTCGGGGGTGTTGCTGTTGAGCAGGGCCGAGACGGTGCTGAGTCGGCCGGTGCGGTACGCGACGCCGGCGATCTCGCCGACCTTGCCGTTGCGTACGGTCATCTCGGCCTCGGTGGTCTTGAGCTTGACCGCGAGCTGCTGCTGCCGCTGGACCGAGGTGTCCAGCGCGCGCTTCGCGTCCAGGTAGCCCTTGCTGGCCGCCTCGAGCTGGGCCCGTAGCGCCGGGGTGCCGCCCTCCTCGTCGCCGTCGGGAGCGGCGGCGGCCCGCAGGCCGCCGGGGGCAGCGGCGGTGGCGGCGCCGACCGGAAGCGCGACGCCGAGGGTGACCATCATGACGATCAGTGCCGCAAGTCGGGCGGCGGGTGGGCGTGCTGGTGCCACTACGCATGTCCTTCCGTCAGCCGCCGACCGGGTTAGCTGACGGGTTCGGGACGGAAGATCCCTACCGCTGACGCGGATGCACCCCAGGAACATGGTTCCCCGGTTCGCCCTGTCGGGCGATTAGGCGACGGCCGCCACCGGCGCCGGGAGGCGCCGCCGGGTGGTGGCCGGGACAGAGCCTACCGGTGCTGGTGGGGTCTGTGCAGCCGTTGTGACGGAAGGTGCTTACGCGGTCACGATGGATGACGGTCACCACTCGACGGAACCGCAGGCGCCCGGGGCGGCGCCGGGTTCGGTCTGCAGCGTGGCGTGCTCGATGCGGAAGTCGTCCCGCAGGGCGGTACGCGCCGCGGTGAGCACCGCGCCGACCTCCGCGCCGGGCGCCATGGTCAGGTGCGCGGAGGCCACCTCCATGCCCGAGGTGAGCGTCCAGACGTGCAGGTCGTGCACCTCGACCACGCCGGGCACCGCGGCCAGTCGGTCGTGCACGGCGGTGACCTGGAGGTGTTCCGGGGCGGCCTGCACGAGGATGCGGACGGCGGCCCGCCCCAGCCGCCAGGTGCGCGGCAGGATGAACACGCCGATCCCGACCGCGACCAGCGGATCGGCCCACCACCAGTCGGTGACGGCGATCAGCAGCGCGGCGCCGATCACGCCGAGCGAGCCGAGCAGGTCGCCCAGCACCTCCAGGTAGGCACCCCGGAGGTTGATGCTCTCCCGGGCGCCGGCGCGCAGCAGCCCGAAGGCGACCACGTTCGCGAGCAGGCCGAGGATGGCCACCGTGAGCATCGGACCGCTGAGCACCTGGTGTGGGTCGCCGAACCGGCCGATCGCCTCGATCACCACGTAGATCGCCACGCCGGAGAGCAGGACGGCGTTGGCCAGCGCGGCGAGCACTTCGAGGCGGTAGAGCCCGAAGGTGCGTTGCGGGTCGCCGGTGGCCCGCCGCGTGGCGGTGATCGCGGCGAGCGCCATCCCGATGCCGAGCACGTCGGTGAACATGTGCCCGGCGTCGGAGAGCAGGGCCAGTGAGCCGGTGTGGAAGGCGGTCACCGCCTCGACCACCATCAGGGCAGCGAGCAGTCCGAAGGCCGCCCAGAGCCGTCCCCGATGCTGGTGGGCGGCGTTGGCGACCGACCCGTGGTGGTGGTCATGTCCTGCTCCCACGGAACCCACCCTCCGACGCCGCCCGGGACCCGGTCAAATGTATGCTCACATCGCTATGTGTGCAAGTGTAGGGCGCGGGCCGCCCACGGGCGATGCCAACGCGACGGTCAGCCGGTCGGGTCGACGGTGGTGAGCCGCTGGGTGGCGCGGGAGAGCGCCACGTAGAGCGTGCGTACGCCGGAGCCCGGATCGGCCCGGATCTCGCTGGGGGCGACCAGCACGACTCCGTCGTACTCCATGCCCTTGGCCTCCAGGCTGGTCACCACCTGCAAGCGCGTCGCGCCGAGCGCGTCGAGCCAACCGGCGACCTCGTCGCGGCGGGTGACCGGCGTGATCACCCCGACCGTGCCGTCGACCTCGCCCAGCAGGCCGGTGGCCGCCTGCACGGCGGCGGCCTGGAGCCCGGCGGGCGGCACCACCAGCTCGACCGGGTCGACGCCGGTGGAGCGGACGGCCCTCGGCAGGGGCAGGTCCGGGTAGAGCCGGCGGATCTCCGCCGCCGCCACCGCGAAGATCTCCGCCGAGTTGCGGTAGTTGGTGGTGAGCGTGAACTCGTGCCGTTTGCGCCGGCCCAGCGCCTGGTCGCGGGAGCGGGTCAGCTCCTCGGGGTCACCGGTCCAGGCGGTCTGCGCCGGGTCGCCCACCACCGTCCACGAGGCCAGCCGCCCACGCCGACCGATCATCCGCCACTGCATCGGCGAGACGTCCTGCGCCTCGTCGACCACCACGTGCGCGTACTCCCGGTAGTCCTCCGGCCGCTCCCGGGCCGCCGCGCGGGCGGCCCGCTGCCGGTCGGCCGCGGTGCTCAGCTCACGAACGCCGCCCGCGAGCTGGAACGGGTCGCGCCGGGCCCGCGCCGGTTTCACCGGCTTGCCGAGCAGCGCGTCCAGCTCGTCGAGCAGCGCCACGTCCGCGATGGTCAGGCCCTCGGAATCCAGACTCTGGTACGCCGTGCCGAGCAGCCGGATCTCCGCGCCGGAGAGGATCCCGCCGGCGTACCGGCGCAGCCGATCCGGTCGAGCCAGCCAGCCGAGTACGTGCCGGGGGTGCAGGCGCGGCCACCAGGCCTTGAGGAACTCCCGGAACTCCGGCCGCTCCGCGATCTCGTCCTCGAAGGCCCGCTGCTCGGGCAGCCGGCCGATGTTCACGCGCCGGGCCTGCGCCCACAGCGCGGCGAAGACACCGTCGAAGCCGGCGCGGCGAACCTCGTTGCGCCGGGCGCCACGGTGCAGCGCGCGGTCCCGGATCGCGTCCAGCTCGCGGCGGTCCAACCGCAGCAGCCCTCCCCGGTAGAGCAGCCGCAGCTCGCCAGGAGCCCCCGGCGCCGCGTCGCGGGCCGCCCGTTCCAGCACCCGGCGCATGCGCAGCGAGCCCTTCACCGCCGCCACCTCGGGCGGATCGGTTCGGGTGGCCGTCATCCCGGGGAACAGGGTGCCCAGCGAGTGCAAAGTCGCGGTGTCCTCACCGAGCGACGGCAGCACCGAGGCGATGTACTCGACGAAGACGGTCGACGGCCCGACCACCAGGATGCCGCCACCGGCGTACCGGCTGCGGTCGGAGTAGAGCAGGAAGGCCGCCCGGTGCAGGGCGACCGCCGTCTTGCCGGTGCCCGGACCGCCCGCGACGATCGTCACCCCGGAGCCGGGCGACCTGATCGCCTCGTCCTGCTCCCGCTGGATCGTCGCCACGATGTCGCGCATGCCCCGACCGGTGGCCCGGGAGAGGGTGGCCAGCAGCGCGCCGTCACCGACGACCGTCATCCCCTCCGGGGCGGCCTCCGGATCGAGCAGGTCGTCCTCGATGCGGGTGACCCGCTCCCGCTGGGACTGGATGGTGCGGCGACGTACGACGCCCAGCGGCTGCGCGGGGGTGGCCTGGTAGAACGCCGACGCTGCCGGCGCCCGCCAGTCGACGACGAGGGTGCTGGCGTCCTCGTCCCGGATGCCGAGCCGTCCGACGTGCAGTACCTGCCGGTCGCGCAGGTCCAGGCGGCCGAAGACCAGCCCCTCGTGTTCGGCGTCGAGGGTGTGCCGCCGCTGTGCCGCGTGAAAGACCATCGCGTCACGTTCGACGAGCGCGCCGAACGTGCCCACCCGCGCCATCCGGTAGCCGTCCCGCTCGGCGCGCACCGCCGACTGCCGCAGCTCGGCCAGTCGGGCGTACACCCGGTCGAGGTGCCGTTGCTCGACGGCGATCTCCTGCTCCAGGGCGGTCTGGTCGGTCAACGCACGCTCCTTCGATGTCGCCGGCAAACGGCGCGAACCGCGCGGGCCAACCGCAGAAGGGTACGGCCCCCGACCCGACCCGCCGCGCCCGAGGTGCGCGAACGTGCTCAGCGACCCGCCGCGACGGCGCCCACGACCTGACCGCGCGGCGGCGGCGCGGCGCTCGGGCCGGGCCCGTGCGGCGGCGCGGCGAGCACCCGGCCCAGGACGCCGGTCAGGGCCGCGTTCACCTCAATCGGACGCTCCATCATCAGCATGTGGCCGGCGCCCGGGCAGACGGTCAGCTCGGTGGCCGGCAGGACGGCGGCGATCGACTCGGCGCACGGCGGCGGGGTCAGTCGGTCCCGGTCACCGACCAGGGCGGCGGCCGGCAGGTGCGCCAGGGCGGCGAGGGTGTCCAGACGGTGCTGAGCGCCGATCGAGGCGCGGAAACCGCCGATCGAGCGCAGCGAGGCGCGGGCCACCGCCGATGTGACCAGGCGGATGTCGCCAGGGTCGCAGCGGTCGCCGAAGAGCATCCACCGGATGCTCGGCTGTAGCGCGTTGAGCAGCGCCCGGGGCGCTCGCCACGAGCCGCAGCGGGCCAGTACGCCGGCGCCAGTCGTCTCGGCGAGCCGGATCAGCCGGGCGATGCGTGGCGAGAGCCCGTACACGGTGTGCGTGTGCCCCTCGGCGGTGGTCGAGACGAAGACCAGGCCGGCCGTACGCGCGGCGAAGTGCTCCCGGTGGCGGTGCGCGTACTCCATGATCGTCATTCCGCCCATCGAGTGCCCGACCAGGACCACCCGACCGCTCGGCGCGACCGCGTCGAGGACGGCGGCCAGGTCGTCCCCGAGCTGGGCCAGGGTGGCCGTGGGCAGCGCCATGCAGCTCGACCGGCCGTGACCCCGCGCGTCGTAGGTGACCACCCGCACCGAGTCGCCGAAGGACGACGTGAGCGCGTCGAGCTGCCGGTGCCAGCTGCGCCCGTCCAGCGTCCAGCCGTGCAGGAGGACCGCCGTCACCGGGGCGTCCACGGGACCGGTGGTCTCGACGTGCAGCCGTACGCCGTCGGGCATACCGACTTCGAATCGCTCCGGCATCGCCACCTCCCAGGGCCACCCAGGCATCAGCCGTACCTCCGATACCCGGCGGTAACACCGGCTACCCGTCGGACGCCACGCCAATCGCGGTCGAGCGAACATTCCCGGACCCGCCCACGGCCGTGTGCCGGCGGGCCAAGCTGAACGGCATGGAGTCGGCGCGGGCGACGCCGGTTCCGCCGGCGGGCGGGTCCGGGGGGCGGGGACGGCAGGCCGGCGGCACGCCCCGGGCCGCGTTGGCCGACCTGCTCGGTGGCAACCGGAGGTTCGTCAGCGGCCAGCCGATCCACGGGCACGACGTCACCGCCGCCGCGGCGGCCGCCTCCGGAGACCAGCAGCCGTACGCGGTGGTCCTCGGCTGCATCGACTCGCGGGTGCCGCTGGAGGCGATCTTCGACCAGACCTTCGGGGCGATCTGCGTGATCCGCACCGGCGGGCACGTGCTCGACCGCGCGGTGTGCGGCTCCATCGAGTACGTGGTGGGCCAGCTCGGCGTGCCGCTGGTCATGGTGCTCGGGCACGAGCGGTGCGGTGCGGTTGGCGCGACCGTGGACGCCCTGCGCACGGGCGAGCGCCCCGGTGGGTCGCTGGCCCACCTGGTCGACGAGATCGCCCCGGCGGTAGTCGAGGTGGGGCTGGACGATCCGGCGGTGCTCGCTCTCACGGTCCGCCGACACGTCCGGCGCACCGTGGACGCGCTGCGGGTCGACGACCTGTTGGCCGGGCCGGTGGCCGCCGGCCGGGTGGCTGTGGTGGGCGGCCTCTACGACCTGAGCACCGGCGAGGTCGCGTTGCTCGAAGCGTCCTGACAAACGAACGACCGCCCGCCGGGAACTCCCGGCGGACGGTCGATGGTGCGGTGGGGGAGGGCTCAGCCCTCGAAGACGCCGGCCGCGACCAGACGCTTCTCGGTGGCCTCCCAGCCGTCGTTCGGGTGAACGGTGGCCAGGTTGTTGATCTCCGCCCGGATCTTGGCGGCGTGGCCGGCGGCGGCCAGCGCCCGGATCTCCTCGACGAAGGCGTCGGAGTCGGTACGCAGGTGCGCGGTCTTGCCGTTGGTCAGGTTACGCACGTAGGCGTGCTTGCCGCCGTTGAGCGGGATGAGGTACTTGAACTCGCCCAGCACGCTGAGGGCGCCACCCTGGCCAGCCTGGCCGGCCCGGACGGACGCGCGCGCGGTCTTAGAGGTGTTGCTCGCCACGGAGGTACTCCTTGCAAGACGTACGGGAGGACTGGACGTCCGGGGGCTGTGTGCGGGTGACACTGCGTCGACCCGCAGAGGTGGAACGCGGCAGAAGCCGCCGATGGAACTGTACATGACCACGACATCAGGCTGGTCGTCGCGGTGTCCTGAGAGGCAACGGAGACCACCCGTCCGGCTATTCCGGGAGGCGTTTTTTCCGATTCCCTGGCGCACCATCCGTCACAGCAGTCATCATGTGTTGCAGCAACCACTCGGGTGGACGAGGTCGTAGGGGAAGACGCACCTCGCTCTCCGGGAGGTCACCGTGCCAACGCGTGGCGTCGTATACGTCCACTCGACCCCGCTCGCCGTGTGCTCGCACGTCGAGTGGGCGATCGCGCGCGTCCTAGCCGCGCCGGTCAACCTGCAGTGGACGGCTCAGCCCGTCGACCCCGGCGCCCGCCGGGCCGAGTGCGGGTGGACCGGCCGTCCGGGGACGGGCGCCGAGCTGGCTGCTGCCCTCCGGCAGTGGCCCATGATCCGTTTCGAGGTCACCGAGGAGCCGAGTCCCGGCGTCGACGGTGAGCGCTTCATGTACGTGCCCGCCCGTGGCCTGTTCCGGGCCACCGTCGGGGCGGCCGGTGACATCCAGCTCGGCGAGGACCGGCTGCGGGCCCTGATGGCCTCCGCCCGGGCCCCGGAGGCGCTCTCGCACGCCCTCGACAAGGCGCTCGGCACCGCATGGGACGCTGACCTGGAGCCCTACCGGTACGCCGGCGACGGCGCTCCGGTGACGTTGCTCACCCGGGTCGGCTGACGGCGGGGCCTTCCGCGCTGCCGACCTGGGTGTCGCGTCACCCTGACGGTGGCGACCGGTAAGGTCAAGTTGCCCCGATAAGGGGGAACTGGTGGGATGGTCGGCGTGCCGATTCGCTCGCGACACGCCGGTGTCGCCGTCGCCGCCCTGACCGCCCTGATCGTCTCCGGCTGCTCGGGTACCCCGGATCGTCCCGACCCGACGCCCGGCCCGACCGGCGCGTCGGCGGCCCCGAGCGCACCCGCCTCGCCGCCGACCGACGACCCGGCCGCGCGGGCCGCCGCGCTGGTCGCGACGCTCTCCGACGAGGACCTGGTCGGGCAGGTGCTGATGCCGTACGCGTACGGCGATTCGGCCACCAAGGTCTCCACCGGCTCGGCGGCCGGCAACCAGGCGCTCGCCGGCGTCGACACCCCCGCCGAGATGATCGCCAAGTACCGCCTCGGCGGGCTCATCCTGGTCGGCTTCAGCGCCGACGACCCCACCAAGGGCAACCAGGAGACCACGAACGTCGACAACCCGAAGCAGGTCCACGACCTGACCACCGGGCTGCGCGGGGCCGCCGGACGGCTGGCGGCCGGCCCGGCGCCCTTCCTGATCGGCACCGACCAGGAGTACGGCGTGGTCACCCGCGTCACCGACGGCGTCACCATCCTGCCCAGCGCCCTCGCGGCGGGCGCGGCCGGTGACCCGAAGCTGACCGAGGCCGCCTGGCGGGCCGCCGGCGCCGAACTCGCCGCCATGGGCATCAACATCGACTTCGCTCCGGTGGCCGACGTGCTGGCCACCCGCAGCACGGTGATCGGCTCCCGGTCGTTCGGCGCTGACCCGAAGATCGCCGCCGCGCAGGTCGGCGGCGCGGTCCGTGGTCTACAGGCCAGCGGCGTCGCGGCCACCCTGAAGCACTTCCCGGGGCACGGCCACAGCGCCGACGACTCGCACAAGGACCTGCCGGTGCTCACCCAGTCCGCGGCGACGCTGCAGAGCGGGGCGTGGCCGCCGTTCAGCGCCGGGTTCGACGCGGGCGCGATGGCCGTGATGTCCGGCCACCTGGACGCGCAGGCCATCGACCCCGGCACCCCGGCGACCTTCTCCCACAAGCTGCTCACCGACGTGCTGCGCGGTCAGCTCGGTTTCAAGGGCGTGGTGATCACCGACGGGATGAACATGCCACCGGCGAAGCGGTGGGCGCCCGGCGAGGCCGCCGTCCGCGCGCTGAACGCCGGCAACGACCTGATCCTCATGACTCCGAACGTCGGTCAGGCGTACGACGGGCTGCTCGCCGCCCTGCGCGGCGGGTCACTGCCCCGGGCCCGCCTCGTCGACGCGGTGACCCGGATCCTGACCATGAAGTTCCGGCTGGCGGCGGGCCCCGCCGAGCCGATGTCCACGCTCAACACCCCGGCGCACCGGGCGGCGGCCGACGCGCTGGCCGCCGGAGCGGTCACCGTGCTGCGCGGTGCCTGCGGCGGCGCGGTGCACGCCCCCGTCACCGTCACCTCCTCCGCCGGTCGGGACGGCACCCGGGCGGCGCTCACCGCCGCGCTGACCGCGGCCGGCGTGACGGTGAAGCCGAGCGGCGGGACGGTGGTGCACCTGGTCGGCTACGGCGACGGGGAGAAGGACCTGAGCGCGAGCGCGGCCGTCACCGTCGCCATGGACACGCCGTACGTGCTGGCCAAGGCCAAGTCGCCGACGCTGCTGGCGACGTACTCCTCCAGCCGGGCGTCGATGACCGCGCTCGCCGCCGTACTGGCCGGCAAGGCCCGCCCGGGTGGCCGGTCACCGGTGGTGGTGCCCGGCCTGCCGGCCACCACCTGCAAGAGCTGACGGCACCGGCGGGAGATCCGACCGCGCCCCGGTCAGTCGACGCCCTCGACGATGCGGAAGTCGCGCTCGACGCCGTCGGAGAGTGCGGCCAGCGCCTCCTGGTAGGCCGCACTCTCGTGCGCCGCGACGGCCTGCTCGAAGCTGTCGAACTCGACCAGGACCGTGCGCTCGGCGATCCCGGCGCCGTGCGCCACGATCCGACCGCCCCGGACGAGGGTCCGACCGCCAGCGGCCCGGACAGCGGGACCGGCCAGCTCGTTGTAGGCGGCCAGCTTCTCGGGGTCGGAAATGGTGCGGTAGGCGCTGACCCAGTAGCCCTTGGGCATGGAACCTCCTGTGTTCAGAGAGTGCGTCCGACTCACCTGTTGGTCGCGGACGATCGTCGTCGAGCGAGAGCGAGGCTCGTCAGCGTCGCGATCGCCATGGCGCCGATCCCGACCAGCGCCGCCGTGGTGTAGGCGCGGTCGTCGGGAAAGAGGTGACCGGGGCGAGTGCCCGCGGCCAGGACCAGGCCGCCGACAGCGCTGCCCAGCGAATACCCGACGCTGCGGACGACGTAGTTGAAGCTCATCGCGCTCGACGTCTCGCTCCTCGGAGTGACAGCCAGGATGACGCCGGGCATCGCGGCGGAGAAGCCGCCGACGCCGAAGCCGAGCACGCCCATCGCCGCGAACAGTTCGACCAGGTCCGACCGGGCCGCCGCGAACAGGGCGAACCCGACGCCGACCACGATGGCGCTGCCGGCCAGGAGCAGCGGGTCGGCGATCCGCGTGCGGATCCGCGGTGTGAGCTTGCCGGCGACGAACCCCAGCACGGAGAACGGGATGAGGACCAGCCCGGCGACGAAGGTCGTCAGCCCGAAGCCGTAGCCGACGCCGGGCGGCGTCTGCGCGTACCGGGTGATGAGCGTGAGCAGGAGGTACATGCCGATCCCGGCGACGAACATGGCGAGGTTCGCTCCCGCGACCGCCGGGTGCCGTACCGCCCGCACATCGATCAGGGGTGTCGGGCTGCGCAGCTCGATGACGGCCCAGACGCAGAGCAGCACCACCGCGACGACGGCGAGGCCCGCCGCCACGGCGAGGTGCCCGCTCCACAGATTCCGCTCACCGGCGAGGAACAGCACCAGGAGCAGCGCAGCGCTCAGGACGACCGCGCCTTTCACGTCCACGTGGGCGGATCGGCCTTCGGGAGCTTCGGGCATGGCGCGCCACGCGGTCAGGAGAGCGGCGGCGGTGACGACCAGGCCGAGACCGTAGGCGGCCCGTACTCCGCCGAACTCGGCGAGCAGTGCGGCCAACGGGTAGCCGACGCCGGCGCCGATGATCGAGACCACCGAGATCAGAGCGATCACGGCCGCGCTGCGCTCCTCGGGGAGGTGGTCCCGGGCCACGCCCATCATCAGCGCGGTGAGCCCGAGCCCGACCCCCTGGGCCGCCCTGCCGGTCAGTAGCCACGCGAACGGCAGTGGCAGCACGGTGAGCGCGCTGCCGGCGACGACGACGGCCAACGTGGCGAGGATCGTGGCCCGCCGGTGTGGACCGGCTCCGAGCCGACCCAGGACCGGCGTGGCGACGGCACCGCTGAGCAATGCGACGGTCAGCGTCCACTGCGCGCTGCCGAGCGAGACGTGGAACGAGGTCGCCACGCTGGTGATGAGCGGCGTCCCGAGACTGGCGACCGCCGCCACGACCAGCGCGATGAACATCAGGGCGGGGACCAGCAGCCGCGTCTCGGAGCGGGGCACCGGGAACGCCTCCAGCGCGCCCCCGCCGACCGGTTGCCCGGTCACCGCTTCGGCCCTTCGCGGTGCTGACCTTCGAGCTCCGCCAGATGCTCCAGCGCCGGCAGGGCCGCCACCAGCGCGTCGACCTCGTCGCCGGTGAGCCGGCCGATCAACCGCTCGAACGCGTGGATCCCCGCCTGGCGTCGCGTCCGGACGTAGGAGGCGCCGGCCTCGGTCAGGCACACCAGCGTGACCCGCTTGTCGGACGGGTCACCCCGCCGCTCGACCAGGCCGGATTCCTCCATCACCCGGACCAGGGTGGTCATCGCGGGCTGGGTGACGCCCTCGACCGCGGCCAGGTCGGTGATGCGCCGCGGACCCGTCCGGTCCAGGGTCGCCAGGGTGGCGGCAGACGTCAGGCTCATGTCCCGGGGCAGGCGTCTCGCGGCCCTGGTGGCCAGGCCGTAGAGGGCCGCCCCGATGGCTGCGGACGTGCCAGGAGGAGTGTCTGGACGACTCACGCCAAAAGCATAGCGCTTTTATATTCATGGTCTATGCAAGAGGCCATGGCCCGGGAATCCGGTCGCGCCCGCAGGGCCACCCTGGCAGCGTGTCGCCCATGGGTCAGGCGCAGGGCTTCCGGTACGACCAGCGGGCCGACGGCACGGTGGTGATCACCCATCACGGCCGGGTGGCGGGCACGCTGCGGGGCGCCCGCGCGGCGGAGTTCCTCGCCGAGGTGGACGACGACCCGCAACTGGTGATGGCCCGCTGGACCGGCAACTACCGCCACGGCAACGAGCGCACCGCCCGGCAACACCCCCGCAACCGACGCTGAACGCGAAAGGGCCCCCTCGGGAGAGGGGACCCTTTCGGAACGGCCAGCTCACGGCCGCTGTCTCACCGCCGCTGTCTCACGGCCGTGCGAACACCAGCGCCACGTTGTGACCGCCGAAGCCGAACGCGTTGTTCAGCGCGGCGGGGATGTCCATGTGGCGTGGCTTGTGCGCGGCGACCTCCAGGCTGAGCCCGGGCTCCGGGTCGTCCAGGTTGATCGTCGGGGGTACGACGCTGTCGCGGATCGCCAGGATCGTGGCGATCGACTCCAACGCTCCGGCCGCGCCCAGCAGGTGACCGGTCATCGACTTCGTCGCGGCCAGCACCGGGTGGTCGCCGAGCGCCTTGTGCAGCGCGCCGATCTCCAGCATGTCGCCGACCGGGGTCGACGTGGCGTGCGCGTTGACGTGCACGATGTCCTGCTTGGCGATGTCCGCGTCCGCGATCGCCTTGGCGATGGCCCGGATGGCGCCCTCACCCTCGGCGTGCGGCTGCACGATGTCGTACGCGTCGGACGTGATGCCGGCGCCGGCGAGGCGGGCGTACACCCGGGCGCCCCGGGCCGCGGCGTGGTCGGCCCGCTCCAGCACCACGATGCCCGCGCCCTCGCCGAGGACGAAGCCGTCGCGGCCGGTGTCCCACGGACGGGAGGCACGTTCCGGCTCGTCGTTGCGGGTCGACATGGCCCGCATCGAGCTGAAGCCGGCGATCGGCAGCGGGTGGATGACCGCCTCGGTGCCGCCGGCCACCACCACGTCGGCCCGGCCGGCGCGGATGATGTCCAGACCGAGCGCGATCGCCTCCGCGCCGGTCGCGCAGGCGCTGGCCACCGTGTGCACGCCGGCCTTGGCGCCCAGCTCCAACCCGACCCAGGCGGCCGGACCGTTGGGCATCAACATCGGGATCGTGTGCGGGGACACCCGCCGCGGCCCGGACGCCTCCAGGATGTCGTCCTGGGCGAGCAGGGTGGTGGCGCCACCGATGCCGGAACCGACGCTGACCGCCAGGCGCTCCCCGTCGATGCCGGCGTCAACCAGACCGGCGTCCGCCCAGGCCTGCTGCGCCGCGATGAGCGCGATCGCCTCGGAGCGGTCGAGCCGGCGCAGCTTCACCCGGTCGAGCACCTCGGACGGCTCCACGGCCAGCTGGGCGGCGATCCGCACCGGCAGTTGCGCGGCCCACTCCTGGGTGAGAGCACTCACCCCGGAGCGGCCGGCGAGCATGGCGTCCCAGGTCGACGCGACGTCCCCGCCAAGCGGGGTCGTCGCGCCGAGCCCGGTGACGACGACGTCAGGACGACTCATGATCAGGACTGCGCCTCGATGAAGCTGACGGCGTCCCCGACGGTCTTGAGGTTCTGCACCTCGTTGTCCGGGATCTTGACGCCGAACTTCTCCTCGGCGGCCACCACGACCTCCACCATGGAGAGCGAGTCGACATCGAGGTCGTCGGTGAAGGACTTCCCCTCGGCCACGTCGTCCGGGTTCACCCCGGCAACCTCTTCGAGGATCTCGGCGAGGCCGGTGGTGATCTCGTCACGGGTCATTGCGGTTGGTTCCTCTCATAGGGGGTTCTCTGGCGGCCGGCGTCGCCGGCCACCGCTCCTTCAGCGCGTACGCGCCTCAAGGGGGCTTCAGGGGCAGCGAACGACCTGACCGGCGTAGGTCAGGCCACCGCCGAAACCGAACAGCAGGACCGGGGCGCCCGAGGGCACCTCCCGCCGCTCGACGAGCTTCGACAGGGCCAGGGGGACGCTCGCCGCCGAGGTGTTGCCGGACTCGACGATGTCCTTCGCGATGATCGCGTCGGGGATGTTGAGCCGCTTGGCGATGCCGTCGATGATCCGGGCGTTGGCCTGGTGCGGCACGAACGCGGCCAGCTCCGACGGGTCGACCCCGGCCCGCTCGCACGCCTGCAGGGCCAGCGGCGCCAAGGCGGTGGTGGCCCAGCGGAACACCGACTGGCCCTCCTGCTGGATGTACGGGCGCCAGCCCTCGATGCGTACCGCGTCGCTCTTCTCCGGCGCCGAGCCCCACACCACCGGGCCGATGCCGGCGGGCTCGTCGTCGGCGGTGGCGGTGACCACCGCGGCGCCGGCGCCGTCGCCGAAGATGATGCAGGTGGAGCGGTCGGTCCAGTCGGTGAAGTCGGACAGCTTCTCGGCGCCGATCACGATCGCGTTGCGCGACGCGCCGGCCCGGATGGCGTGGTCGACGGTGCCCAGCGCGTACGCGAAGCCCGAGCAGGCGGTGTTGACGTCGAACGCGCCCGGTGCGGCGATGCCCAACTTGCCGGCGACCCGGCAGGCCACGTTGGGGCTCCGGTCGATCGAGGAGCAGGTAGCGACCACGACCAGGTCGATGTCGGCGGCGCTGAGCCCGGAGTTGGCCAGCGCCTTACCGGCGGCCGCGGCGGCCATGTCGGCCACCGTCTCGCTGTCGGCGATCCGCCGGGTGGCGATGCCCACCCGGTCGCGGATCCACTCGTCGTTGGTGTCCACGAGCTGGGCGATGTCGTCGTTGGTCACCACCCGGGATGGCTGGTAGTGCCCCATCGAGACGATGCGACTGCCGGTCATGAGTGTCCTCCGATGGGGGCGAGCGGTTGGCCCGCGGTGCCGTGGCGGGCGATCAGGTCCCGGGCGGCCGGCAGGTCGTCGGGGGTGTTCAGGGTGACGATCTCCGGGGCGCCCTCGCCCCTGAGCTCCCGCTTGACCAGGCCGGCGAGGGTGCCGGCCGGGGGCAGCTCGATCACGCCGGTCACACCGTGCTCGGCGAGGGCGCGCATGCACAGGTCCCAGCGCACCGGCGCGGTGACCTGGCGGACCAGGCGTCGCACCAGCTCGTGCCCGTCGGTGACGGCGGTCCCGTCGAGGTTCGACAGCAGGATCCGTGCCGGGTCGACGGGGGCGATCCCGGCGGCGACGGCGGCCAGCGCGGTCTCGGCCGGGGCCATGTACGGGGTGTGGAAGGCCCCGGCCACCTGGAGCCGGATGACCCGGGTCTTCGCGGGCGGCGCCGCGGCGAACGCGTCCAGCCCGTCCAGCGAGCCGGCGGCGACGATCTGGCCGGCGCCGTTGCGGTTGGCGGGGTGCAGCCCGTTGGCGCTGATCGCGGCCAGCACCTCGTCCGGATCGCCGCCGAGCACGGCCGCCATTCCGGTCGGCTCCAGCGCGCAGGCGGCGGCCATCTCGCGGCCACGGATTCCGGCGAGGGTGAGAGCGGCCTCGGCCGACAGCACCCCGGCCACCGCCGCGGCCCCCAGCTCGCCGACGCTGTGCCCGGCGGTGAGCGCCACGCCGTCCAGCGGCAGGTGCTCGGCGGCGAGCAGCGCCGCCGCGACGAGCAGCGGCTGGGTACGCGCGGTGTCCTTGATCTCGTCCGCGTCGGCGGCGGTGCCCAGGTGCACCAGGTCCACGCCAGCCAGCGCGGACCACCAGCGCAAGCGCGCCTCGGTGCCGGTCAGGTCGAGCCAGGGGGTCAGAAAGCCGGGTTTCTGGGAACCCTGGCCGGGACTAAGTACGGCGAGCACGCCTATGACTCTCCCGGATACGCGTGGGTAGCGCTGTGCCGGGGCCGACCAAACCGCACTAGAACCTTTGGAGGTTTCTTACAAAGATCGGCGGGGATCATCGCTGGTTTGGGCGGATTTCCGGGCGGCCGGGGTCAATGTCTGGGTCGGGACCGCCGAGGCCGCCGGGACCACCGGGTCCAGCCGACCGACAGTCAACGCCACCTGGAGGGCGAACGCGTCCCGGGGCGACAGCGGCGAGAAACCGGTCACCTCGGCGATGCGGCGCAACCGGTACCGCACCGTGTTCGGGTGGACGAACAGCGCCCGCGCCGCGCTCTCCAGCGTGCCACCGGCGGCCAGGAACGCGTCCAGGGTCTCCAGCAACTCGCCACCGGCGCGGACCAACGTCGCGTACACGTCGTGACGCAGCCGCCGGCGGGCCTCCGCGTCCCCGGCGAGGGCCCGCTCCGGCAACAGGTCGGCGGCCGCGACCGGCCGGGGGGCGCTCGGCCAGGCCGGCGCCGCCCGGAAGCCGGACAGCGCCGACCGCGCCGACTCCGTCGCCTCGTCCAGACTGGGTACGGCCGGACCGACCACCACCGGGCCGTCACCGAACGCGTCCAGCAGCTTCGCGGTGGCGCTCAGCGGGTCCGCCGCGCCACCCAGCACGATCACCAACCGGTCGCCGTGCACCCCGCCGATGACCTCGACACCGATCCGCCGCGCCAACCGGTACACCACGTGCAGCACGGCGGAGACCTCCCCGCCCGGGGAGTGGCCGACCGCCACCGCGACCGGCGGTGCGTCCGCCCAGCCCAGCGCGGCGGCCCGGCTCGCCAGGACGTCCGGCGAGTCACCCCGCAGCAGCGCGTCGACCAGCAGCGCCTGCAACCGGGCGTCCCACGCGCCGCGCGACTCGGCGGCCCGCGCGTACACCCGGGCAGCGGCGAACGCGATCTCCCGGGAGAAGCGGAGCACCGCCTCGCGCAGCAACTGCTCCTCGCCCTCGGCGGCGAGCTGTGACACCTGTTCCTCGACGACGTCGATGGTCACCTTGATCAGCGCCACGGTCTGCTGGAGGGTGATCGACCGGGCCAGCGCCTGCGGCGCCGCGTCGAACACGTCGTCGGAGACCTCCTGCGTGCTGTCCGCCGTGCCGCCGCCCTCGCGCAGCCACTGCACCAGCGAGCGGGCGCCCGCCTGGGCCACCAGCATCACCCAGGAGCGCTGGTCGGCCGGCAGGGCCCGGAACCACGGCAGCGTCTCGTCCATCCGGGCCACGCTGGCAGTGGCCAACGCTCCCGCCGAACGCTCGATCCGGCGCAGCGTGGCCGCCAGCTCCCCACCCTCGGCCGTGCTCACCGCTCTAGCCTGACACGTCGTGAGCAGGCCACGAACGCCGGCACCGGTCAGCGGGCCGCCAGGCCGGTATTCCTGAGGGACCGGTCGAGCTGCCGGTTCGGGCTGTGCAGGAAGCAGATGGCGCTGAGTCGGCCCGCGAGCCATTCCGGCTCACTCTCCAGGACGTACGCCAACACCTCCAGCCGGCCCTTCAGGGCGGCCTCTGGCGCACCGACGTACCGGGCAACCGTCGATCGGCATCCCGCCTGCATGACCTCCTCGGTGAGCTCCTCCACCTCCGGGCCGGCCGGCCAGATGCCGGCGAACTCGGTGCCGTGCGGTCCGGTGCAGGAGGCCGGCGGCAGGTCGACCAGGTCGTCGGCGTTCTCCTCGGGCGCGGTGAAGCACGTCAGCCGCAGCGGTGAGTCACCCGTCAGACCGGCCCGCAGGCTGTTCGCCCGAGGGTTCGGCACCCACCGGTCCAGCGCGAGCATCTCCACCAGGTCACAGCGGTACCACCGTTCGCCCGCCTGCCAACGCGCCGTCGACGGGGTCAGCGTCCGCATCGCCACTCGTGACTCGCGCCACTCCCCGCCCAGGAAGCGGGCCGCCTCGCTGTCGCAGGCATCGTGGAGACGCCACATCGCCTCGGTGTCCGCTGCCGGAGGCGCCGACGCGACACCATCCGTGCCACGGATGACGCCCACCAGGAACGTCTCCGCCTCGTGCTTGGAGGAGCAGGGGATCGGCGTGTACGTCTCGGGGCTGCGATCGTCCGAGGCGGTGGCATGGCACACTCCCGACGCGGGAGCGAAGGTCGAGGTCGACTTCCCGGCGGGACTGCCGTCACAGCCGCCCACCCCCACGGTCAGCGCCATCAGGACCGTCGTCCCCCACAGCCGTCGCATGTCGTCTCCGTTCGGGACAGCCATCATCGGTACCACTGGCCCGCAGCGTACGAGAGCCGGGCCGCCCCGCGTTGTCCCTAGTGGATCTTCCGGCCCGGAGTTACGGGGGTGTCGGCAGGCCCAGCTCCTGGGCCAGGATCGCGGCCTGCACCCGGCTGCGCAGGTCCAGCTTCGCCAGGATGCGACTCACGTGGGTCTTGGTGGTGCTCTCCGCCAGCACCAGCCGGTCGGCGATCTGTTGATTGGACAGGCCGAGTCCGAGACAGGCCAGCACGTCGCGTTCGCGCGGTGTCAACGTGTCCAGGGCGGCCCGGGTGGCGGTCGACGCGCCCGGAGCGGTGGCGGCGAAGGCGGTGATCAACCGGCGGGTCACCGCGGGGGCGATGAAGCCGTCGCCGCGCGCCACGGTTCGTACCGCCGCGACCAGCCCCGCGGCGTCGGTGTCCTTGAGCAGGAAACCGGCCGCGCCGGCGCGCAGCGCGCCGAAGACGTACTCGTCCCGGTCGAAGGTTGTCAGCACCAGCACGTCGGCGAGCCGGTCGGCGACGATCGCCCTGGTCGCGGCGATGCCGTCGAGGCGTGGCATCCGCACGTCCAGCACCGCCACGTCGGGGCGTACCTCCCGGCACAGCCGTACCGCCTCGTCGCCGTCGGCCGCCTCGCCGACGACCTCGATGCCCGGCGAGCCGGCCAGGATCAGGACCAGGCCCGCCCGTACCGCCGGCTGGTCGTCCGCGAGCACCACCCGTACCGGCACGGTCACCGCCCCGCTCCGGTGGGGAGCGCGGCCTGGACCTGCCAGCGGCCGTCCCGCGGCCCGGCGGTGAACCGTCCGGCCAGCAGCGCCGCCCGCTCCCGCATCCCGATCAGCCCGGCCCCGGCGCCCGTCAGCCCCGCCCCCTCCGGACGTACCGGGTTCTCCACGGTCAGCACCACCTCCGCCGGGCCGTACGCGATCGTCAGTTCCGCCTCGCCGGTGCCGTGCTTGAGGGCGTTGGTCAGCGACTCCTGGACGATCCGGTACGCGGCGAGATCCACCCCCACCGGCAGCGGACCCGGCGTGCCGTCGGTGCGGAACCGCACCGCGAGGCCGGCCGCGCGGATGCGCTCGATCAACCCGTCGGCCTCGGCGAGCCGCGCCGTGACCGCCTCCGTGCCCACCCCGCCCTGTTCGCCACCATCCGGCTCCCGCAGCAGTTCGATCATCTGCCGCATCTCGGCCAGACCCTGCACGCTGCTCTCCCGGATCACCCGCAACGCGGACTGCACCTGGCCGCGTTCCAGGCTCGGCACGGACAGCACGGCGGTGGCGTGGATGGCCACCGCGCTGAGGTGGTTGGCGACCACGTCGTGCAGTTCCCGGGCCATCCGGGCCCGCTCGGCGCTGACCGCCTGCCGACGGTCCAACTCGACCAGCCGGGCGGTCTGCTCGGCCCGCGTCCGCTCGGCGGCGGCCTGGTCGCGGTACTGCCGCACGCTGATCCCGGTCAACACCGGCAGCAGCCCGGCCAGCACCACCGGCACCCCGACGGCGGCCCCGCGCCACTGCCCGAAGCCGAGTACTCCGGCCGCCGCCCCGATCACGCTCAGCGTCACGGTGATCCCCAGCAGCCACCGCCAGAGCCGGGGCGGACCGTACACGCAGGCGTCGTAGAGGACCTGTGTGTAGACCACCACCGTGCCCAGCGAGTTACCGAGAGCCGTGTCCACCACCAGCGCGACGGTGCCCACCGCCAGACTGGCGCGGGGCGCCACCCGGCGCAGGCCGACCGCCACACACACCGCCAGCAGGGGCCCCAGGAACAGGGCGGGCGGCACGTCCGGGTGCGGGACGATCTGCGGCTGCATGCCCAGGCCGTAGAGCACCAGGCCACCGGCCAGCGACGCGCCGGCCAGCGTGAGGTCCCGGCCGGGCGTACCGGAGCCGAGCCACGGTGGCGGTCGCATGCCCCGATCCCATCACAACCGGCGGCCCTCCGACTCCGACCGGGGGAGGAGCCCGGTCGCTCCGACATGCGCCGAAAGGGGTACGCCGGACGGTCGGTCCATCGAAGGGAGGACCCGGATCTCGTCTCCGGTGTCGAGGTCCGGGCCCTGCCGGTAGGCGACGCTGGTGGCGTCGACGGGGGAGGCCGCCATGGTGGTCGCGGTGATCATCGCTTGTGAGATCGCGTTCTGGGTGCTGATCGGTGCCGGGCTGATCGCCCGGTATCCGCTGCGCCGGCCACGGGTCGGTGCGGTGCTGCTGCTCTGCGTACCCCTTGTCGATCTGGCGCTGCTCGCCGCGTCGGTGATCGACCTGCGGCGCGGTGCCACCGCCGACTTCGGCCACGGCCTCGCCGCCGTCTACCTCGGCTTCTCGGTGGCCTTTGGGCATTCGATGGTGCGGTGGGCGGACCAGCGCTTCGCCCACCGGTTCGCCGGTGGCCCGCCGCCCGTGCGCCCTCCCCGCCACGGCTGGGCCCGCGCCCGGCACGAGTGGCGGGAGTGGGCCAAGGCACTCCTCGGCTGGGCCGTCGCGTGCGGCCTGCTCGGCGCGGCGATTCTCTGGGTGAACGATGCGGAAAGAACCCGTGAACTGGGCAACTGGATCCGCAGCCTGACCACCGTGATCCTCATCTGGCTGGTCGCCTTCCCGGTCTGGGCGACCCTCTTCCCCGGTCGCCCGAAGCGCTGACCCCGGGGTACGCCGTGCACAGGCCGTCGGTCCCGGCCAGTACGGTGACAGGGCACGTACGGGGGCAGCACCTGCGCGTGAGTGCGAGCGTGAGGAGACCGGGGATGGCGCACGGGGAGGCCGAGCACGGCTGCGCCCAGGGCGAGCCCTGCCGCCTGGGGCACCACGACCCGCAGCTGGCCGGCAAGCCTCGCCGGCCGGTCGGCCCGGCGGCGGCGCACCCGAGCGAGGCGCCCGCCGGGCGGCCGGAGGAGGAGATCCCACGCCAGCGGGCCGCCGAGCCGGTGGCCCTGGGCGAGCCGGAGTCGGGCGACCCCGCTGGTTGCCTCAGTGAACTTCCTGGATGGGCGGGCGCCCACCGGCACGGCCCGGTCCGGCCACGTCAGCGGGGCACTCGGCGGGAGCGCCCGCCACGCCGCTGGTGCTGACCCCCCGAGGGCCGAGCGCTATGGCCCGCTGAACCGGCGTCTTCCGGCGGTCGTGTCAGCGGGTCCGGCGGCGGATCAGCAGGGCGATCCCGGCGAGGCCGACCGTGATGGTCAGCATCACCCCGACGTTGAGCAGCAGCAGTCGCTGCAACTCACCGAGCGCTTCGTCGATGTCCCGCACCGGATCCATCGTGTCCTCCGGCAGCACCCGCTCGCCGCCGCCCACGCCGCCACTGACCGTGTCGAACTGCCGCTCCAGCGGCACCCCGGCGGTGCGCAGCGTCTCGGACATGCTGAGCCGGCCCAGGAACCAGCCGGCGTTGGTTCGGCGACCGTCCGGCTGTTTGGCCGGGCGATAGACGCGCGGGCCGCCGGCCGCCTTGGGGTAGAGGTCGAAGGTCTGCTTCGGGGTCTCCCCGGCCAACACCACAACCGTGTACTTCGGACCGAGGTCGGCCGCCTTGGGGCCGGTCGGCATACCGGTGCGACCGAAGAAGTTGACCTGGTCGATGACCGCGAGGACGTGCGCGGGCTGGGTCTCAGACCGTAGCCGCAGAGGCTCGGTGAGCCCTTCGCCGGTGACGTCCACACCGGCGGGCGCAGGCTTGGGCGCCGCGCTCGCCGGGTTGGCGACGCCGAGCACCAGCACTGCCGCAGCCAGCGTGCCCGCCAGCACGGCGAGCCACCGCCTCATCTGTCGGACCATCCCGCCTCCTCGCCCCGTTCGATGGATGGCTTCGCCGTGACGTCCGGGTCGGTCGGCCGGTGACGGCACCGACCGGGTCGGTCCCACTCTCACAGACTCCGCAGAACGTCGATGGATTGCAGCTTGTGGAACAGTATTTGGAACTATCTGCGATCTCTGCTCGACTAACGAGGAGCTGTTTGATCAGCGGGCGGATCGTACCCTTACGGAGGGGTTCATGGGGGGCAGGGTTACACGGATGGCACGGCTCGTGCCAGTGGTACTCGGCGTGGCGTTCGGTGTGTCGTTACTGGCCCCGGCGACGCCAGCCGTCGCGCACAACTCGCTGACCGGCAGCGATCCGCGCGACGGTGCCCGGGTGGCCACCGTGCCCACCCGGATCGAGCTTCGTTTCCTGGCCAAGCCACCGCCGGCTACGACGAAGATCACAATAACCGGACCGGACAATGTGGTCGCCGGCGGGCGGCCCACGTTCGACGGCACCAGGGTGCGCGTGCCGTTCACGCCCGCCGCGGCGGGGCTCTACATCGTCGCCTACCAGTTGCCGTCGACCGACGGCCACCCGATCAAGGGCGAGGTGCGGTTCACCCTCACCACCGGCACGGCCGCCGACCCGTCCGCCAGCCCCGCAGTCCCCGGCTCGTCCGGTAGCCCCGCAGCCCCCGGCCCGTCCGGTAGCCCCGCAGCCCCCGGCCCGTCCGGTAGCCCTTCAGCGGCCGACAGCGGCCCGTCAGCGCCCGGCTCGCCCACGGCATCCCCGGCCGGACCCGTGTCACCGCCGGCCGACACCGTGTCCGCCGTGCCGACCGCCGAGGAACAATCCGACTCCGGTGTCCGCTGGTGGCCCTGGGCACTCGGCGGCGCGGTACTGCTAGCCACCCTGACAGTCACCCTGCTGCTCCGCCGCCGATCCCGCTAACTGCCCCGGGCCCCCGCCCCCGCCACCCCCCCCACGCCCCGACGCCCCGGCCCGGGGCCCCGCCCTCGGGGCCCCGCCCTCGGGGCCCCGACCGCGCCGATCTTGCACTTCCTGCGGCGACGTAACGGGCATCCAACCCCATACCGACAACCGAAACTGCAAGATCGGCGCGGCGGCGTGCGACGGCAGGGCCTGGCTCGGCGACAGCCGCTCCACCCCGGCGCCGATCTTGCGCTTTCTGTGGCGACATAGCCCGCGTCCCACTCATTTCGCCAGCCGAAACTGCAAGATCGGCGTAGCGGGGAGCGCAGACGCGACACCGCCTAAAGCGAGCCGACCCCTCGCCGCCCCGTCCTCCGCGCCGCCGCGGCGCCGCCGCCGGCCCGCTCAGTCTGGGCCGATCATGGACTTGTGGTGGGGGCGAAGTCGTCATAAAGGTGCCCAACCCGGCACCACAACTCCATGATCGGCAGGGCAGGGCCGGGGCAGAGGCAGAGGCAGGGCCGGGGCAGAGGCAGAGGCAGGGGCAGAGGCAGAGTTAGGCGAGGCGGAGGCGGGTTGCGCGCATTCTGGTCAGGGTGCGCTCGCGGCCTAGTACCTCGAGGGACTCGAACAGCGGCAGGCCCACGGTGCGGCCGGTGACCGCGACTCGTACGGGCGCCTGGGTCTTGCCGAGCTTGAGGCCGCGCTCGGCGCCGACGGCCTCCAGAGTCGACTTCAGCGACTCGGCGTCCCAGGACTCCAGCGCCTCGAAGGCCGCGACGGCGGCGTCCAGCAGATCGCCCGAGCCGTCCTTCATCGCCTTCGTCCAGGCGGCCTCGTCGATCGTGGGCGAGGCCAGGAAGAGGAAGTCGACGTTCGGCACGATCTCGCTGAGCACCGCGATCCGGGTCTGGGCCAGCGGTGCCACGGCGGCGAACGCGTCGGCGTCGTACTCGTCGGGCTGCCACGGCGGCGGCGCGATGGTCCCGGTGCCGGTCAGCCACGGCTGGCAGGCGTCGACGAAGTCGGCCACCGGCAGCGCGCGGATGTACTCGCCGTTGAACGCGCGCAGCTTCTTCTCGTCGAAGAACGCGGGGGAGGGGTTGACCTCCTCCAGGCGGAACTCGTCCTCGATGACCGACCAGGGCACGATCTCCCGGTCGCCCGAGGGCGCCCAGCCGAGCAGCATGAGGTAGTTGCGCATCGCGCCGGCGAGGTAGCCCTCGTCGCGGTACGCCTCCAGGGCGACCTTGTCGCGGCGCTTGGAGAGCTTCTGCCGCTTCTCGTTGACGACCACCGGCACGTGCGCCCAGACCGGCGGCTTGACCCCGAGGGCGTCCCACAGGAGCTGCTGCTTGGGCGTGTTGGGCAGGTGCTCCTCGGCGCGGATCACGTGGGTGATGCCCATGGTCATGTCGTCCACGACGTTGGCCAGTAGGAACACCGGCGAGCCGTCGCCCCGGGCGATGACGAAGTCCTCGATGAGCTTGTTCTCGAAGGTGGGCTCGCCGCGGATCAGGTCGACGACCACGGTCGTGCCCTCGTCGGGCGTACGGAAGCGCAGCGCGTGGCCCGGCCCCGGCCCGAGGCCACGGTCGCGGTGGTAGCCGTCGTAGCCCTGGTACTGCGAGCCGGTGCGGGCCTGTACGTCCTCGCGGGTGCAGTCGCAGTAGTAGGCGCGGCCCGACTCGTAGAGCCGGGTGGCGGCGGCCCGGTGCTCGCCGGCGTTCTCGGACTGGAAGTACGGCCCCTCGTAGCTGCCCCGGGAGATGCCGATCCAGTCCAGCGCGGAGAGGATGCCCTCGGTCCATTCGGGCTTGTTGCGCGCCGCGTCCGTGTCCTCGATGCGCAGCACGAACACCCCGCCCTGCTGCTTGGCGTAGATCCAGTTCTGCAGCGCCGAGCGGGCGCCGCCGACGTGGAACATACCGGTCGGGGAGGGGGCGAAGCGCACACGTACCGTCACGTCCTCCAGCCTACGGCGGCGGACAACCGAGTGAGGAAGGGCCCCTTGCTATCGCCTGGTGTTGTAAAGGTGCCCTTCCTTTCACCTCAGGCGACCGAGCGGATCTTGACGACGAGGGCGCTGCCCACCACGGTGACCACGGCGGTGACCGCGTAGAGCGTCGGATAGCCGCCCAGGTGGACCACGAGCGGGGCGGAGAGCGCCGGACCGAGCACCTGCGGCGCCGAGTTGGCGATGTTGATCACGCCGAGGTCCTTGGCCCGGTCGGTGGCGCGTGGCAGCACCTGCGTGATCAACGCGGCGTCCACCGAGAGGTAGACGCCGTAGCCGGCGCCGAGCAGCAGCGCGGCGACGATCGCCATCGGCCAGGTGGGCGCGACGGCGAGCAAAAGCGCCGCCACCGCCATGATCAGGCCGGAGACGATCACGTAGATCTTGCGCCGCCCGGAGCGGTCGGACAGCCGGCCGGAGACCACGGCGGTCAGCATCATGCCGAGCGTGTAGAGCAGGATCAGCACCAGCAGGCCGCCCTCGGGGTCGGGATAGTGCACCCCGTCGGTGAGGAAGTACAGCAGGTATAGGGTGCCGAGCGCGTTGCCGAGCTGGACCAGGAACCGGGTGATCCACGCCCAGGCGAAGTCCGGGTGCCGGCGCGGGCTGATCCACATCGAGGCGAACAGCGTGCGGACGCGCAGTGCCGGGCGGTTCGCGCGGGGCAGCGGGTCGTCGGGGGTGAGCAGCGCGAACGGCAGCGAGAGCAGCAGGATGGCCACCGCGATGGCCAGGTAGCCGGCGGCGTTCCCGGTGACCACGGCGGTGACCAGCACCGCCCCGAGGACCAGCCCGAGCGCCTGCGGGATGCCCACCCAGCCCGAGACGCCGCCGCGCTGGGTCACCGGCACCCGGTCCGGGATGGCGGCGGTGAGGCTGGCCAGCATCGCGTTGAAGCACGCCTGCGCGGCGACCCAGCCGACGGCGACCCCGAGGATCGTCCGCTGCTGGGCCAGCAGCACCAGCGCCGCCGCGCCGAGCACCGCGCCGCCGGCGGTCCAGACGTGCCGGCGACCGAACTCCCGACCGCCGATCCGCAGGCAGGTCCGGTCGGACAGCGCGCCCGCCAGGGGGTTGGCCAGCACCGCCGCCAACGCGCCCAGGCCGGTGACCACGGCCAGCATGGTCTCCTTGTCGCCGGGCGCGATCCGCTCGATCTGCTGTGGCAGCAGCACCTGGATGGGGGTGAAGAACGCCATCCACACGCCCAGGTTGGCGGCGAAGACCAGGCCGATCCAGCCGCGCCGCACCGGCACCGTCGGCTCGGCGAGCGCCGCCGGCAGCGCCGCCGCCGTCGGGTCCACGGTGGTCACCGCGCCGACCCCGGCGCGCTGCCCGCGATCAGGTCCCGCAGCCAGGTGTACGACGACTTCGGCGTACGCCTCTGCGTGGCGTAGTCGACGTGCACCAGACCGAAGCGCTTGGTGAACCCCTCGGCCCACTCCCAGTTGTCCAGCAGCGACCAGACGAAGTACCCGCGGACGTCCACCCCGTCGTCGATGGCGGCCCGGACCGCCCGCAGGTGCCCGTCGAGGTACGCGATCCGTTCCGGGTCCGCCACCTGCCCGTGCGCGTCCGGCTCGTCGTCGTACGCGCAGCCGCCCTCGGTGATCTCGATGGGCGGCAGCGCGTCGCCGTACGTGTCCCGCAGCCAGCGAAGCAGCTCGTGCAGCCCGTCCGGGGCGACCGGCCAGTCGAAGGCGGTACGCGGGTAACCGTCCAGCGGCACCAGGTCGAACGGCAGCGGCGAGCCCTCCTCGGCTGCCCGTACCCCGGTGGGGTTGTAGTAGTTGACCCCGAGCACGTCGATGGGCGCGGCGATGGTGTCCAGGTCGCCGGCGCGGACGACGGTCGGGTCGAGGCCGGGCAGGTCGGGGTACCCGCGTCCGAGCAGGGGGTCGGTGAAGAGCCGGTTGTGCAACGTCTCGTACGCGGCCCCGGCGGCCCGGTCGGCGTCGCTGTCGCCGAGCACCCGCACCGGCGAGTAGTTGTTGGCGATCGCGACCGGGCTGGTGGTGTGCGCCCGCAGCGCCTGTACCGCGAGCCCGTGGCCGAGCAGTTGGTGGTGGGCGACCGGAAACGCGTCGAAGAGCAGCATCTGGCCGGGGGCGTGCACGCCCATGCCGTAGCCGAGGCTCATCTGGATGAACGGCTCGTTGAGGGTGATCCAGAGCCGGACGCGGTCGCCGAGGCGGGCTGCGGTCCGCTCGGCGTACTCGGCGAAGTGGGCTGGGGTGTCGCGGCGCAGCCAGCCGCCGGCGTCTTCGAGGGGTTGCGGAAGGTCCCAGTGGTACAGGGTGGCCACCGGGTCGATCCCGGCGGCCAGCAGGTCGTCGACCAGTCGGTCGTAGAAGTCCAGGCCGGCGGCGTTGGTCGCGCCGCTGCCGTCCGGCTGCACGCGGGGCCAGGCGATCGAGAACCGGTACGCCCCGACGCCCAACCCGGCCATCAGCGCCACGTCCTCGGCGTACCGGTGGTAGTGGTCGCAGGCGGCCGCGCCGCTGCTGCCGTCGCTGATCCGGCCCGGCTCGCGGGCGAAGGTGTCCCAGATGGACGTTCCGCGTCCGTCGGCCGTGGTGGCCCCCTCGATCTGGTGGGCCGAGGTGGAGACGCCCCAGCGGAAGCCGTCGGGGAACTCGGGCATCGGTGCGGTCGACATGCGCCCTCCCGGTGAACGTGAAACGTGTTCGGGACTCTAGGACGCCGTCGATGAATGCGCCATAGGCCGGGCTGGCGTAATCCGCAATGGTTAATCGGCGTGTCTTTTTCCGAACCCGTCCAGGTAAGTCCGATTTGACGCATAGAGTGCCGATATCGTGGGATGTCCTCACTGGAGGCAAGACGGAAATGATCCTCGTGGAACGTAGTGCGCACGTGGCGGCGCCGATGGAAGTGGTCTGGGACGTCGTGCAGCGGGCCGAGCAGTTGCCGGCCTGGCTGGCGGGGGTTCGCGCGGCCGAAGTGCTCTCGGGGGAGGGCTTCGGGCGGCGACAACTGGTCCAGGCGGGGCGCTCGGCGCATGAGGCCGAGGTGATCGCCTATCAGGAGCCGACGCTGATCGGCTGGCGGGAGCGGGCCAAGGGGGCCGGTGCCCGTGCGGAGGCGCGCACCGAAATCTACGTCCAGCTCACCGAGGACGAGGAGGAGGGCGGGACGGTCGTGCGGCTCATCGTGGTCCGCTGGCCGGCCGGCCCCGTCAAGGCGGCTCTGCTGCGCCTGGGCCTGCGCCGGGTCGGCGCCGACCTGGAGGACTCGTTGGCCCGGCTCACCGACCTGGCCGCCGTCGGCTGACCATCCGTCCTTCCGGCGTCACCCGCCCCGGCGGTGGCCCGGCGTCCCCACCAGGAACGTCGGCCCACCGCCGCCGCATCCCCGCCGCCCCCGAGGAGCCGGGTCGATCATGAACTTGTGGTGCCCGGAACGAGGCGACTTCACCGCTTCGTCCCCCACCACAACTCCATGATCGACGCAGTGAAGGGCGGGGCGGGGTCCGGGGTGGGGATAACGGGGAAGGGCCCGGCGCGACGCGCCGGGCCCTTCTCTGGTAGTGCGGGTTTAGCTGTCGCCGCCGGTCTCGCCTACCGGGGCGGCGTTGACGTCGTCGATCGCGTACTTCTTGGCGGCCTCGGCCGGCACGGTGGCCTCGACCGCGCCGCTGCGGGCGAGCTGCCGCAGCGTGGCGACCACGATCGACTCGGCGTCGACGTGGAAGTGCCGCCGCAGCGCGTGCCGGGTGTCCGACATCCCGAAGCCGTCGGTGCCGAGCGACGTGTAGTCGCCGGGTACCCAGCGGGCGATCAGGTCCGGTACGGCACGCATCCAGTCGCTGACCGCAACCTTCGGCCCGTCCGCGTCGGCCAGCTTTTGCGCGATGTACGGCACCTTGGCCTCGGCGCCCGGGTTGAGCAGGTTGTACTCCTCGGTCTCCACCGCGTCGCGGCGCAGCTCGGTCCAGGAGGTCACCGACCAGACGTCGGCGGCCACGCCCCAGTCCTGGGCGAGCAACTGCTGGGCCTTGAGCGCCCACTGCATGCCCGTGCCGGAGGCGAGGACGTTGGCCTTCGGGCCGTCGACCTGCGGCGCCGGCGAGTAGCGGTAGATGCCCTTGAGCAGTCCCTCGACGTCCACGCCCTCCGGCTCGGCCGGCTGCAGGATCGGCTCGTTGTAGACCGTCAGGTAGTAGAAGACGTTCTCCTGCGCGTCCCCGTACATGCGGTGCAGGCCGTTCTCCATGATGTGCGCGATCTCGAAGGAGAACGCCGGGTCGTACGCGACCACCGCCGGGTTGGTGGCGGCGATCAGCATCGAGTGCCCGTCCTCGTGCTGCAGGCCCTCACCGTTGAGCGTGGTGCGCCCGGCGGTCGCGCCGAGCAGGAAGCCCCGCGCCATCTGGTCGGCCGCGGCCCACAGCCCGTCGGCGGTCCGCTGGAACCCGAACATCGAGTAGAAGATGTACATCGGGATCATCGGCTCGTCGTGGGTGGCGTACGCCGAGCCCGCGGCGGTGAACGAGGCGACCGAGCCGGCCTCGTTGATGCCCTCGTGCAGGATCTGCCCGGTGGTCGACTCCTTGTACGACAGGAACAGCTCCCGGTCGACAGAGGTGTACCGCTGACCGTGCGGGGAGTAGATCTTCGCGGTCGGGAAGATCGAGTCGAGACCGAAGGTGCGTGCCTCGTCCGGGATGATCGGCACCCAGCGCTTGCCGAACTCCTTGTCCTTCATGATGTCCTTGAGCAGGCGGACGAAGGCCATCGTGGTGGCCACCTTCTGCTTGCCCGAGCCGCGCTTGACGTCGGCGAACCGCTCCGGACCGGGGATGGTCAGCCGCTTGGTGCTGGTCCGCCGGGTCGGCAGGTAGCCGCCGAGCTGCTCGCGGCGCTCCTTCAGGTACGCCAGCTCCTCGGACTTCTCGCCCGGGTGGTAGTACGGCGGCAGGTAGGGGTTGTCCTCCAGCGCCTTGTCCGGGATGTCCAGGTAGAGCCGGTCGCGGAAGGTCTTCAGGTCCTCCAGCGTCAGCTTCTTCATCTGGTGCGTGGCGTTGCGGCCCTCGAAGTGCGAGCCGAGCGTCCAGCCCTTGATCGTCTTGGCCAGGATGACCGTCGGCTGACCGGTGTGCTCGGTGGCCGCCTTGTAGGCCGCGTAGAGCTTGCGGTAGTCGTGCCCACCCCGCTTGAGGTTCCAGATCTCGTCGTCGCTCAGCAGATCGACCATCTTGCGGGTACGCGGGTCACGGCCGAAGAAGTGCTCCCGCACGTACGCGCCGGACTCCGCCTTGTAGGTCTGGTAGTCGCCGTCGGTCGTGGTGTTCATGAGGTTGACCAGCGCGCCGTCGGTGTCCGCGGCGAGCAGCGGGTCCCACTCGCGGCCCCAGACCACCTTGATGACGTTCCAGCCGGCCCCCCGGAAGAACGCCTCCAGCTCCTGCATGACCTTGCCGTTGCCCCGGACCGGGCCGTCCAGCCGCTGCAGGTTGCAGTTGATCACGAAGGTGAGGTTGTCCAGCTCCTCGCGGGCGGCCACACCGATCGCGCCCAGCGTCTCCGGCTCGTCCATCTCGCCGTCGCCGAGGAACGCCCACACGTGCTGCTGCGAGGTGTCCTTGATGCCGCGGTGCTGGAGGTACCGGTTGAACCGCGCCTGGTAGATCGCGTTCAGACCGCCGAGACCCATCGAGACGGTGGGGAACTCCCAGAAGTCCGGCATGAGCCGCGGGTGCGGGTACGACGGGAGACCGCCGCCCGGGTGCGACAGCTCCTGGCGGAACCCGTCGAGCTCGTGCTCGTTGAGCCGCCCCTCCAGGAACGCCCGCGCGTACATGCCGGGCGAGGCGTGACCCTGGTAGAAGATCTGGTCGCCGCCGCCCGGGTGGTTCTTGCCCCGGAAGAAGTGGTTGAAGCCCACCTCGTAGAGCGACGCCGAGCTGGCGAAGGTGGAGATGTGCCCGCCGACGCCGATCTCCGGGCGCTGCGCCCGGTGCACCAGCATCGCGGCGTTCCACCGCACGTACGCCCGGATGCGCCGCTCGACGTGCTCGTCTCCCGGGAACCACGGCTCGCGCTCGGACGGGATGGTGTTGATGTAGTCGGTGGTGGTCAGGGGCGGAACCCCGACCTGGCGCTCACGGGCCCGCTCCAGCAGGCGCAGCATGACGTAGCGGGCGCGTTTGGCTCCCCGCTCGTCGATGACACCGTCAAGCGACTCGACCCATTCGCTGGTCTCTTCAGGGTCGATGTCCGGAAGCTGGCTCGGTAGGCCGTCGCTGATCACCGGGCGCTTGCGTTCCGTAGCCACAGGCGTTCCCTCGGTTGTGTGTGGGATAGGTCTCTAGCGCCATCCTGCCCCCTGGTGGCACCCGTCGTCACGTCTAGGTCCCCCGGACGCGATGCTGAACACAGGTACCCGCCGGTAACTTAGCGCTACGGCGGCCGGCTCGCCCGCTTGCCCGGGCTCGCTACGGTGCCGGATATGAACGGGCGGCGGGTGGTCAGCGGCGGCGTCATCCTCTCGGTCGGCGCGCTCGGGGCGCTGTTGTCCGTGCCGGTTCTCCTGGCCGGGGACACCGCCGTGCTGCCGATCACGATTCTCGGCGTCGTGGCGGTGGCGCTCGGCGCCGTCCAACTCCGCGCCGGACTGCGCGCGTCCGCGCCCCGCCGGGGGCCTCGTCGGGTGCCCGGTCCGCGCCGACGGCACGCCGACACCAGCGTCCCCCTGATGTACTACGGCGACTCGGGCGGCGGGGACCGCTCCGACGGCGGCGGTGGCGGCGATTCCGGCGGCGGCGGCTTCTTCGGCGGCGGCGGGGACTCCGGCGGTGGCTTCTTCGGCGGTGGCGGGGACTCCGGCGGTGGCTTCTCCGGCGGTGGCGGCGACTCCGGTGGCGGTGGCGGCGGTTCCTGATCGTCGACTGCGGCAGAATGCGACGTATGCGCAGTGACGTGATCACCGTCCAGACCGGGTCCCGGCCGGCCGTCCGGGACATCACCGCCGAGGCCCAGAGCTTCGTCTCCGGCGAGGGGGACGGTCTGCTGCACGTCTTCGTGCCGCACGCCACCGCCGGGCTGGCGATCATCGAGACCGGGTCGGGCTCCGACGACGACCTGCTCACCGCGATCGACGCGCTGCTGCCCACCGACAACCGCTGGCGACACCGGCACGGCTCGGCGGGTCACGGGCGGGACCACGTCCTACCGGCGTTCGTTCCGCCGTACGCCACGCTGCCGGTGCTCGACGGCCGGCTGGCCCTGGGCACCTGGCAGTCGATCTGCCTCGTCGACACCAACGGCGACAACCCCACCCGCCAGGTCCGCTTCTCGTTCCTGCCCGCCTGATCGCGCGCGGGCCGCCCCCGAGACTGTGCTCGGTCGTCGGCCGGGTGGGGTCAGACCTCTCCCAGCACCCGACGTAGCTGCCCGGGCGTGTGGCCCAGGTGGGCGTGCAGCGTCCGGGTCAGGTGCGCCTGGTCGGCGAAGCCCAGCTCGGCCGCCAGTACGGCGAGGCTCGGCGCCCCTTCGGCCAGCCGGTCGAGCGCACGCCCCACCCGCAGCCGGTTGCGGTAGCGGGTCACCGGCACACCGACCAGCGCCTGGAAGGACCGGCTCAGCCGGTACGGCGACACGCCGAGCGAGCGGGCCAGCGGGACGAGGGCGTCGGTGTGCGGCCCACCGTCGTGCAGCGCCGAGCGGGCCGCCTCCACCATCGCCCGGTCCCGTGGCGGCGCGTCGACCGCCGGACCGGTGGCGGCGCCCACCAGTCGAACCAGGCGTTCGGCGGCGGCGAAGCCCGCGTCGCCGAGGCGTACCGCCCGCAGCAGTCGCCGGTGCGCCAGGTCGATGCGGGCGTCCAGGTGCAGCACCGACGTGGCGGACCGGCCGGCGAGCAGTTCCCGCCACAGCCGGGGCGAGAGATGCACGGAGGTGCAGTCGTCGCCGCCGGCCGGGTGGGCGAACCGTTCCTCCTCGCCCGGCACCGTCAGGTAGCCCACGGTCGGGTCGACGAACTCCTCCCCGCCCCGACCGCGCCGCCGGAAGCCGCCCCGGCGGGCCAACACGATGCCGTGCGCCAAGGCGGGCTCCGGGCGCGACCAGCCGGTGTGGTCGTCCCGGCAGCGCACCGCGTGGACCACGAAGTCGGGCTGGCGCACGAGGGTGTGGCTGCTGCGCATGCCGTCAGGCTAGGCCCACCCGCCGACACGACACGCGACGTCGTACGTCGGATCTGGCGGCCGCAAGGATCGTCAAGACACGCGGCCGCCCAGGTCGCCAGGGTGGCCGGCATGACTTCCACCACGACCACGCAGGGACGCCGCGCCCCGCTCGTCGTCCTGCTCACCGGGCAGGCGATGGCCTCGATGGACACCTCGATCGCGGCGGTCGCCGCCCCGACGATCCGGCTCGACCTGGCTGGGCCGCCGGCACTGGCCCAGCTGGTGTTGGCCGGATACACCCTGGCCTTCGCCGTGCTGGTCGTCACCGGCGCCCGGCTCGGCTCCCGACACGGGCCGGCCCGGGTCTTCCTGCTCGGCCTCACCGGGTTCACCGTGGCGTCGCTGGCCTGTGGCCTCGCGCCGGGTCCGGTGACGTTGGTCGGCGCCCGCGTCGTGCAGGGCGCCATGGCGGCGCTCATGGTGCCGCAGGTCCTCGCCCTCATCCAGGCCACGTACGTGGGCGCTGCCCGAGGTCGGGCGATCGGGGCGTACTCGCTGATCCTGGCGCTCGGTGTCGCGGCCGGGCAGGTGGCCGGCGGCCTGCTCGTCACCCTGGATGCCGGCGGACTGGCCTGGCGTACCGCGTTCCTGGTCAATGTGCCGGTCGGCGCGGTGCTGCTGGTGGCCGGTCGGCGGGCGCTGGCCGCCGTGCCGACGACGGCCGTCCGGCCGGCGGCGCTCGACCTGCCGGGGGTGCTGTTGCTGGCCGCCGCGATGCTGGCCCTGGTGACGCCGGCGGTGCTCGGTCGGGACCTCGGTTGGCCGGACTGGTCGACGCCGGCGGGGGTGGCGGCGGGCGTGATCGGCGTCGGCGTGTTCCTGCGCCACGAGAGCCGCGTGATCCGGCGCGGAGGCACACCGCTGTTGGACGTGGCGGTGCTGACCCGTGCCGGCGTGCCGGCCGGGCTGCTCGCCGCCTGTCTGGTGATGGGTTGTTACGCCGGCTTCCTGTTCACCCTCACCCTGCGGTTGCAGGAGGGGCTCGGTTTCACCGCCCTCGCCGCCGGGCTGGCCTTCCTGCCCTACGCCGCCGGGTTCGCGCTCTGCGGCCTCGCGGTGTCCCGCCTGCCCGCGCGACTGCGCGACGTGCTGCCGCTGCTCGGCCCGCCGCTGTTGGCGGCCGTCGTGCTGCTGGTCGCGATGCTGACGCGGCATGGTTGGCCCTGGCTGCCCGGAAGCCTGTTGCTGCTCGTGGCCGGTGCCGCACACGCCGCCGGCTTCACCCCGCTGGTCGACCGGCTCGCTGCCGCCCTGCCGGCCGGCGCGGCGACCGCGTTCTCCGCGTTGATCTCCACCGGCACCCTGCTGGCCGCGGTGCTCGGCGTGGCCGTCATCGGAGGCCTGCACCTGGCGCGGCCCGACACACCTGCCGCCGCACTGGTGACGGCCGTCCTGCTGGTGACCGCCCCGGTGGCTGCCGGGCGCTGCGCCCGCGCCCTGCGTCGGCCCGCGGGACCGTCGTCCGCCACGACCGATCCGGCGCCATCGTCGGTCGGCGCCCCGGCCGAGGTCAGCGAGCTCGAACGCTGAGCCGGCCGGGCGGACCCGTTGCGTACGATGTCACCGTGACGCCAGCGGACGGGCAGGTGGACCGCGCCGGGTTGGCCGCCGACGTGGTGCGTCGGATGGCGCACCTGACGGCGTCCCTGCGGCATCGGCAGGGCACGGCCTTCGCCGAGTTGGGGCTCACCCCGGCGGCGGCCCGGGCGTTGCACGAGCTGGACCCGGACCGGCCCCTGCCGGCACGTGACCTCGCCGACCGGCTGAGCTGTGACCGGTCGAACGTGACCGCGTTGGTCGACAAGCTGGAGCAGGCCGGCCTGGTCGAGCGTCGGACCGACCCGGCCGACCGCCGGCAGAAGACGCTCGTGGTGACCGGGGAAGGCCGCGTCGTACGGGACCGGGTGGCCGAGGTGATGTCCGACTCCCGACTTCTCGCCGGCCTGCGCGACGAGGAGCTGTCCACCCTGCGTGACCTGGTGTGGAAGGTGTCCGACGGCGGTTGGCCGGAGCCGTGCGACCCGCAGTGAGTCGACCCGTGCCGGCCGTGTCCCACTGGGCGACGGTGGCCCGCGTCGGTAATGCTGTCGGACGTGACCACCCCGCAAGATCTCGACGACCGGTTCCGCGAGACGCTGGCGGCGCTACCCGCCGCACCGCAACGGCGTGACCTCGCCGATCCGGTCACCGACGATGCCCCGCTGACCGGCGCCCAACTGCTCGACCTGTTCGACGCGCAGGTGGCCAGCCGGCAGCTCGACCTGGCCGGGCGCTGGCTGCGCAGCTTCGGGGAGGGCTTCTACACCATCGGCTCGTCCGGGCACGAGGGCAACGCGGCGGTCGCCGCCGCGCTGCGCCCCACCGATCCCGCGCTGCTGCACTACCGCTCCGGGGCGTTCTACTGCGTGCGGGCGGCCCAGGTCGCCGCCGCCGTTCCGGCGTCCGCCGCCGACACCCCGACGCCCGCCGTGGACGATCCGGAGCCCGCCGCCGAGGCCCCGGAGTCGGCCTCCGACGCCGAGCCGGCCGGGTCCGCGACCCCCACCGGTGGGTTCGGGGGGTACGCGGAGGCCGCCCGGGACGTGCTGCGGGGCATGGTCGCGTCCAGCGAGGAGCCGATCGCCGGTGGCCGGCACAAGGTGTTCGGCCGGGCCGACCTGGCCGTCGTGCCGACCACCTCGACCATCGCCTCGCACCTGCCCCGCGCGGTCGGAATGGGGCTGGCCGTGGAGCGGCTGCGCCGGCTGGACACCGCCGGGCGGCGTACCGGGACGGGCGTACGGGTCGGCAGCGGCGCTGGCGCGGCCCACGTCCCGTGGCCGCCGGATGCCATCGTGGTCTGCTCGTTCGGCGACGCGTCGGTCAACCACGCCAGCGCCACCGCCGCCTTCAACACCGCCGGCTGGTACGACCACGCCGGCCTGCGCATCCCGGTGCTCTTCGTCTGCGAGGACAACGGGCTGGGCATCAGCGTCCGCTCGCCGGAGGGCTGGGTGGAGGCGACGCTGCGCGCGAAGCCGGGCATCCGCTACTTCAGCGCGGACGGCGCCGACCCGCTGCGGGCGTACACGGTGGCGCGGGAGGCGGCGGCCTGGGTACGCCGGTACCGGCGGCCCGCCGTGCTGCACCTGCGCACGGTCCGGCTCATGGGCCACGCCGGGGCGGACGCGGAGTCGGCGTACCGCAGCCCGGCCGAGCTGGCCGAGGACCTGGACCGGGACCCGGTGGTCGCCACCGCGCGGCTGCTCGTCGAGGCCGGTGTGGCGACCGCCGACGAGCTGCTGGCCTGGTACGACGAGACGGGCTGGCAGGTACGCCGGCTCGCCGAGGAGGTGCTGGGCGAGCCGAAGCTGGCCTCCGCGGCCGACGTGGTGTCGGCGCTGGCGCCCCGCCGCCCGGTGCGGGTCGCGCGGGCCGTGGCCGACGCGGCGGCCCGGGCCAGCGGGCCGGGCGCGGGGGCCCGCGAGGAGGCGTTCGGCGGCAAGCCGCCCGAGCTGGTCGGCCCGATGACCCTGGCGCAGAGCATCAACGCGGCGCTCGCCGACGGGCTGCTCGACCATCCCCAGATGGCCGTCTTCGGCGAGGACGTGGCCGCCAAGGGCGGGGTGTACGGCGTCACGAAGGGCCTGCGCGACCGCTTCGGGGCGGCCCGCGTCTTCGACACCCTGCTGGACGAGACGTCCGTGCTGGGGCTCGGCCTCGGCGCCGGGCTGGCCGGGATGCTGCCGGTGCCGGAGATCCAGTACCTGGCGTACCTGCACAACGCCGAGGACCAGCTCCGCGGCGAGGCCGCCACCATGCAGTTCTTCTCGCGGGGCGCCTTCCGCAACCCGATGGTGGTGCGGGTCGCCGGACTGGCGTACCAGGAGGGGTTCGGCGGGCACTTCCACAACGACAACTCGGTGGCCGTACTCCGGGATGTTCCCGGTCTTGTGGTCGCGGTGCCGGCGCGGCCGGACGACGCCGCGCCCATGCTGCGGACCTGTCTGGCGAGTGCGGCGGTGGACGGCAGCGTGTGTGTGTTCCTGGAGCCGATCGCGCTGTACCACACCCGCGACCTGTATGCCGATGGTGACGGTGAGTGGCTGGCCGGCTATCCCGAGCCGGGCTCGTGGGTGGCCGGGCACGTGCCGATCGGCCGGGCCCGGGTCTACCGGGTCGGGTCGGCCGACGACCTGACGATCATCACGTTCGGTAACGGCGTGCGGATGTCGCTGCGGGCCGCAGCCGTGCTCGCCGAGGAGGGCGTCGGCACCCGCGTGGTGGACCTGCGCTGGCTGGCGCCCCTGCCGGTGGCCGACATCATCCGGGAGTCCTCGGCGACCGGCCGGGTGCTGGTGGTGGACGAGACACGCCGGTCAGGCGGGGTCGGCGAGGGCGTCATCGCCGCCCTGGTCGACGGCGGATATGTGGGCGCAGCGCGGCGGGTGGCCGGAGTTGACTCGTTTGTACCATTAGGTCCGGCGGCACGTCATGTTCTGGTCTCCCCGGAAGCCATTACCGACGGTGCCCGTACGCTGCTGGCACGGTAAATTCCGTTCCACCCGGTGCGCCACTTGCGCGCAGACCCACAACTGTGTGGACTTTGCCTGACGGCGTCGGTCCGACGCCGCGAGCAGGGACGAGATGAGGAGGCACGCGACAGTGAGCGCGACCGCTGGTCAGGCCGCCGACGGGGTACGCAGCCTGGCGGACCGGTTCGGCATCGAACCGGGGATGGTCGTCATGGAGATGGGGTACGACGACGACGTCGACCAGGATCTCCGCGACGCCCTGACCGACCGCTGTGGAGATCTGGTCGACGAGGACACCGACGAGGTGGTCGACGCGGTGCTCGTGTGGTACCGCGACGGCGACGGTGACCTCTTCGAGCTGCTCGTCGACGCCCTCGGCCCGCTGGCCGACAACGGGGTCGTGTGGCTGCTCACCCCGAAGGCGGGGCGCGAGGGGCACGTCGAGCCGAGCGAGGTCGCGGAGTCCGCGCCCACCGCCGGTCTCCAGCAGACCTCGACCGTCAACGCCGGCCGCGACTGGAGCGGCGCCCGCCTGGTGCTGCGCCGAGGGGCCAAGGGCAAGAAGTAACCCACCCTCGTCCCCTCGCGCCCCGGCGGTTCGCCGCCGGGCGCGCTGGGCTGACCTCGTCCCCCGAGTCGACCCGAGGAGTTCGCATGCCGATCGAGGTGGGCGCCGAGGCGCCGGACTTCGTGCTGAAGGACCAGAACAACCAGCAGGTCCGACTCTCGGACTTCCGCGGCCGGCGCGCCGTGCTGCTGGTCTTCTACCCGCTCGCGTTCACCGGCACCTGCCAGGGCGAGCTGGCCGAGGTGCGGGACAACCTCGACGAGTACGCCAACGACGACGTCCAGGTGCTGACGGTCAGCGTCGACTCGGTCTACAGCCACAAGATCTGGGCCGACCGGGAGGGCTACCAGTTCCCGATGCTGGCCGACTTCTGGCCGCACGGCGGCGTCGCTGCGCTGTACGGGGTCTTCAACGACGTGGCCGGCTTCGCCAACCGGGGTACCTTCGTCATCGACAAGGCCGGCGTGGTCCGCTTCGCCGAGATGAACGGCCCCGGCGAGGCCCGCGACCAGCAGGGCTGGCGCAAAGCCATCGCCGACCTGACGGCCTGATGCGGCCGGGCCGGCGGCGAGCAGGTAGGCTTGCCAGCCACCGGCCCGCCGCAGACGGGGCGTTCCGGGGCGCGTAGCTCAGCGGGAGAGCACTCGCCTTACAAGCGAGGGGTCGCAGGTTCGAAACCTGCCGCGCCCACCAATCACCAACAGCCAAACCCGCCCGGATCACTGCCCGGAGACCTTGGTTACAGATCGGTCTGAGAACGTCTGTGACCCCTTTGGCTAGACGATCCTGTCCGCCAGGTGGCGCGCGAAAGGTGGCCCGCCGCAGAACTGGAGGAAGCGACGTGGGCGCGAAGACAGCCCTTCTGGCGTTCGCCGACGGCGACATCCGTCCGGCGCTGCGCGGCGCGCCGCGGTCAGAGCGAGCCGAGACCGAAGCGTTGGTACGTCGAATCCACCCCGGCTACGTGGTCGAACCCGCTGATGACAACACCTTGCTCGACGGCACCTACCCGCCAGATGACTTCGTGTACGCCACGGTCATGGCCGGGGTAGAGCTGTACTGCGACCGACGGCTCATGCTCGATCGCCCTTCTGAGCTACCGGAGCACCTGCGCGGCGCTGGAGCAGGCCGCCGAATCATCGTCCACGGGATGCACTCGGTCGTGGACTGGCTCGGCTTCGCGGTGTGGGAGGACGGCGTGCTGATCAGATCGCTGAGCTTGTCGCCCGATAGCGGCATCCAGGAGAACATCGGCAAGCCCTACGACTTCGAGTTGCCGTACTGGGCCGGTGAACATTCCGTCGAGCCAATACCCGGCTGGCATAACCAGGACCCCTACCCGCTGCCGTTCCATCCCCTCGACCTCGGCGAGGAAGCGTTGCGTGCGCTGTTCGGTTTCATCATCGAGGGCCATCCTTCCCCCGACGACATCGACGCTGACGCCGTTCATCTGCACGGCTTTCGCGTGACCGACCCGTCCAACGAGGAACTGACTGACGCTGGCGGTGCTGTCCTGAACACTTTGCACAGGACATCTTGGCGAAGCTCGAACCCCACGGGAGCAGCTCTTCCTGGTCCGGGTTCGCCTAGCAGTTTGTGCTCCTAGGGGAGGTTTCGTCCGACGGCCCGGCACGGAATGTCAACGGCATGGCCCTGAGCGTCAACTATGTTCTTGCATCGACTGTCATGATTTAATGCATCGGTCCGGATGCGTGGACCCGCCGAAAGTGCTGGTCTCCATGCGGCCCAGGTCGGCCGTCAGGTACGACATCAGCAAGGACAACGGGGAGCGAGAATGGGTTTTGCACTGAAGCGTCGACTACGTCGTATTGCTGCCGGACTTCTGGCCAGCATCGCCGTGGCTGGCACCCTGGTCGTTTCGTCCGCCGCACCGGCCAGCGCGGACCACTACACGTCGTGGACGTACGTGAGGAACGCGGCAACACTGGATTGCCTGGCCACCGACTGGAGCACCCGCGTCTACACCTTCACCGGCTGCGATGGGCCGCAGCGGTGGCGACTGCAATTCCTCGACGCCTACCCGGGAACCCTCATGCTGCAGAACGAGGCGACCCTACGCTGCCTGAAGCAGGTGGACTTCTATCGGGTGGTCAGCGCTTCCTGCGACGGGTCCATAATCGAGTTCCGGTGGCGATCGCGTGGGGAGTTCATCTCTAGCGCCAACACCGGCGGTCTCCTCGTCACGGACTTCACCCGCAAGGTTTCTCTGTACAATTCGGACTCTTGGCCCAGTAATCAGACCTGGGGCCTACCCTACTTCTTCTCTGCTACCTCAGGAAATCTGCCGCCGAATGTGAGCCTCGTTCGTTAGGTCGGTGCGGCACGACGAGATGTGACGAACCACGAGTGGGCTGTGCTGGCGCTGTTTCTGCCAGCACAGCCCTCGTCATCCTGCTGCAGGATGCGTGCCGGCGGTGTCAGGACTGGGTCCGGGTCCACTGCTGGTTGGCGCCGGTTCCGCAGGTGTACTGGGTGATGTCGGTGCCGTCTGCCGTGCCGCTGCTCACCACGTCCAGGCACTTGCCGCTGTGTCGGGCGCGCAGGTGGTAGTAGCTGCCGGTGGCGACCCACTGCCACTGCTGGTTGGTGCCCCCGCCGCAGGTGTACTGGACGACGTTGGCGTTGTTGGCGGTGGAGGCGTTGGCGACGTCGAGGCATTTGCCGCTGTTCTGGTTGACGATCCGGAAGTAGCCGTCGCCGGTGTCGCGGAACTCCCACTTCTGGTTCGCGCCTCCGTTCCAGGACCACTGTTTGACTTCGGCGTTGTCGGTGACGGCGTGGTCCATCACGTCGACCACCTTGCCGCTGTTGCGGTTGGTGATGCGGTAGGAGAGCGGCGCCTCTCCGGTGACGGTGCCTGCGGCGGCGTCGATGGTGATGGTGGGATACCAGGTCAGGCTCATGGTCGTGGCGGTGAGGAAGGTGATCGGCAACCACACGTACTGGGAGTCGTTGACCGGCCCGCCCCAGGCTCCGGCCCAGCGGTCGCCGAGGTAGAGGTAGCTCGTCGTCGACGTGCCCTGGATGGGGAGCACGAAGGCCGACTGGGAGCGGAAGGTGGTCGAGTCGGCGACGTTGGTCATGCCGGTCCACGGACCGGAAATGCTGGACGCCGTGGCGTACCTGGCCTGGTTCGGGCTCCAACCGGTCAGGCCCGAGGTGAGCAGGAAGTAGGTGCTACCGCGCTTGAACAGGGCCGGCGCCTCACGGTTGCCGTCGTTCCAGAAGTTGCCGACCAGGGTGGCCGCGGTGAGGTAGTCGGCGCTGAGGCGGTAGATGAGCAGGTCGCGGTTCTCGTCGCCAGCGGAGATCATGTAGGCGGTGCCGCCGTCGTTGTAGAGCGTGATGTCCCGCGACATGTTCCCTAGGGGCCGGAAGCTGCCGTGGTAGGTGTAGGTGCCGTCCACGGTGGCCGAGGAGGCCACGGCGGCCCTGGCCTCGCCGTAGTCGGAGCCGTTCTCCTTGTGCATCCACATCACGTACCGGTTGGTGCTGGCGTTGTAGATGACCTTTGGCCGCTCGATGTTGGCCGATTGCAGTTCCGCCGCCGACGACTGGGTCAGTACGTTGTTGCGGAACTCCCAGTCGCGCAGGTTGGTGGAGCGGTAGACGGAGACCGCCCGGAACGTGTTGTTGGCGTTGCGGTTCTCACCGAACCAGTAGTAGTAGTCGCCGACCTTGAGGACCCCACCGCCATGCGCGTGCAGCACGTTGCCGGCGGTGTCGGTGAACTGCGTGCCGTTGGGGATCGTGACCGGCGCGGCCTGGGCCGGGGCGGCGGCCAGGGTGGTGACCGCGACGATCGCCGTTCCGACCAGGGCGAGCGCCGCCACCAGGGATGGAACTAGTTTGTTGCGTCTCACTACGTTCGTCCTTCCGTAGGCGGGCGGCGACCGCCACCGTCCGAACCGATTCGCTCATCAATGTACATCCATTCACGTCGATGAAAGTCGATGGTGATCAGCGGTGGCGCGGTGCCGCCGTGGGCCGACCGACCGTGGTGCAGGATGCAGCGGTGACGCCCATCGGTTGGTCGACTGACCTCGGACGAGCGTTACGAGCGATCGGCGACCATCACCCGGCTGTGTGCCAGGGACGTGGTCCTGCGGATCGGCAGGGACAGCTCTCGCGCCGTCTCGAGCAGGTCGTGGTCGCCGGTGACCGTGAAGCCGTGCCGGGCGAGCAACGCGGCCATGGCGGCCGGCGTCCAGGTCGAGCGCCACGGCTCGGTCGCCCAGAAGCTGCGCCTTCCGGTGGACGCCATCAGCACCCGTGCGACGAGCCGGCCCAGCGTCAGGGACGTCCCGGGTAGCTGGAAGTTGACGACGAGGCGGCTCGTCGGGGCCGAGCAGGCGGCGAGCGCGGCGACCGTCGTGGACACCTCCGTCGTGGTCAGGTACGGCACGACGCCCTCCCAGATCCACGTCGTCGGCTCGTCGGGGCGGTGCCCGGCGGCGGCCAGCGCCTCGGCGAGCCGGTCCCGGCCGAAGTCCACCGCCACGAATGTCGGGGCAGTGCCGGCCAGTACCTCGGCGCGTTCGCGTTTGTCGCGTTGGCTTGCCGGCTGGTCGACCTCGAAGACCGTCCGGCCCACGAGTTCCGGCATCCGCCAGGCCCGACCATCCAGCCCGGCCCCGAGGATCACCACCTGCGGGCTCGGGTGGGCACGTACGGCGTCGTCGATCGCCACCGTGCGGGGCACGATCATGTCGGCGCAGGCCCGTACCGTCTCGAAGTCGACCCGGTGTCGCCACGACTGGGGTACGGCATCGTCGCGTACCCGATCGACGGCCTCCCGCTCGGCGGCGCGGAGCAGGCGCATGGCCGTCGGGTCCGCGAAACGGCCAGGAGCGACCAGGCCGTCCGCCGCCGCGCGGCCCTGGCAGACGAGCACCGCCGTACGGCTCGCGGCTGGCGTCTTCGACATCGCTCGCGCTCCCGTCCGGGTCCCGGCATCTGCTATGCGTGCCGACGGTACCGCCGCGCGGAGCCGCTTGACCGCACCCGATAGCCTTCGCGGCTATGGGCGCGATCAAACCATGGCACCTTGCGGTCCTCAGCCTCTGCTGCCTGCTTCCGTTCACGGCGGCAGTCGCTGGCGGAGTCTGGGCCGTACTCCGCAAGCGCAACCGACGCTGAGCCCGGTCGGCCCGTAGTGTCAACGGCTATGACCAACGCGGACGAGCACGGTCACCCCGAGCCGCCGATCGCGGGCGACGAGACTGCCACCCTGCTCGGCTCCCTCGACCGGCAGCGCGCCACCCTGGCCTGGAAGACCGGCGGGCTCGACGCGGCCGGCCTGCGGGCGACGCTCGGCCCGTCGTCGATCACCCTGGGCGGGCTGCTCAAGCATCTGGCCCTGGTCGAGGACCTCTACTTCTCCTTCAAGTTGGCCGGGCGCTCACCGGGACCGCCGTGGGAGACGGTCGACTGGGACGCCAACCCGGGCTGGGAGTGGCGTTCGGCCGCCGAGGACACCCCGGAGCAGCTCTACACGCTGTGGCGGGAGGCCGTGGCACGGTCGCGCGCCACGGTGGCCGAGTTGCTGGCCGACGGTGGCCCGGAGCAGTTGGCCCGGGGCGAGTGGCCCGACGGCCAGGTGCCCAGCCTGCGGCGGGTCCTGGTCGACCTCATCGAGGAGTACGCGCGGCACGTCGGGCACGCCGACCTGATCCGCGAGTCGGTGGACGGGCTGACCGGCGAGGACCCGCCCCGCTGAGCGCCACGGGTGCCGTCAGAATGGGCGCGTGCAGGACACCGTCGCCATCGCGCTGATCACGTCACTGTCCACGCTGAGCGCCGCCGCCCTGACCGGGCTGATCGCCGCCCGCAGCACCCGCCGGCAGCTCGCCCACCAGCTCACCCTCGCCCGCGAGGAGAGCGCCGACCGGGCCGCGACCCGGCGCGAGGAGCTGCGGCGTGACGCGTACGTCGGGTTCCTCGGCGCCTGCGACGCGGCGTACCGGCGGCTGGACCGGCGGTGGGTCGAGCCGGGCGCGGACGCGGTGACGCCCGGCTACGACGAGACGTACGCGGCGATGCGCGCCGTGGACGAGGCGTACAACCTGGTGTTGCTCCAGGGCCCGGCGGACGTCGCGGCGGCGGGCCGGTCGGTGGTGGCCAGCCTGACGACGGGAGTACGCCGAGCAGCGCCGGCTCGCCGCCGAGCCAGGCGATCCGGCGGCGGCGCTACGCGACCGGCACCGGGAGCGGTGGCTCGCGGCCATCGAGGTACGCACGGACCGCCGCGTCGCGTTCGTCGACGTCGCGCGTCCCGCCGTCGACCGCGAGGGGTGACCGCGTGCCCCCTATGCTCGGGCGGGGAGGTGGTCAGGTGGATCTGTCCGGCATCGGCGCGGTGCTCTTCGACATGGACGGCACCCTGGTGGACTCCGACGCCGCCGTCGAGCGGGCCTGGGAGCGGTGGGCGTCCGAGTACGCCGTCGAACCGGCGGCGGCCCTCGCGATCGCGCACGGCAGACCCGCCGACCAGACGATCCGTCGGCTCCTTCCCGCGCTCGACGAGGCGGCGGTCGCCGTGGCGGCGGCACGGCAGTTGGCGTTGCAGTACGACGACCTGTCCGACGTGACCGCCACCCCGGGCGCCCATGAGCTGCTGTCGACGTTGGCCCGGTCGGGGTTGCCCTGGGCGGTGGTGACCAGCGCCGACGTGCGGTTGGCCGAGGCCCGGCTCGGTGCCGCCGGCATCGTGCCACCCGTGTTGGTGACGGTCCAGGACGTGCGCGAGGGCAAGCCGGCGCCGGAGGGTTACCTCCGCGCCGCCGCGTTGCTCGACGTGCCACCGGCGCGCTGCCTGGTCGTCGAGGACGCCGAGGTGGGGTTGCGGGCCGGGCGCGCGGCCGGCGCGATGACCGCCGCGCTGAAAGGGCTCGACGGCGACGTACGCCTGGACGACCTGGGGCAGTTGGCCCGCCGGTTCCAGGCGGCGACGGCCGCGAGCTGACCGGTCGGGCGTCAGCCGAGGCGGGCTGTCAGCCAGGGCAGCAGGGCGTCGGCCTGGGCCTGCTGGAACGCCCGCAGGGTGGGGATGCCGGGCGGTGGGGGACGGCGGGCGCGGTCGGCCAGGAAGCCGGCCAGCCCGGCGTACACGCCGGTGATCGCGGCCGGGTCGACGTCGGCGGTGAGCGGCAGCCGGCGCAGCATCGCCTCGGTGTCGTGCCCGCCGTGCAGCCGGACGTTCACCAGCAGCAGCGCCGTGTCCAGCCAGGCGGGCCCCCGGCAGGCCCACGGCCAGTCGACCACAGTCACCGTGCCGGCGGCGTCGAACAGCAGGTTGTCGGCCCGTACGTCGACGTGGCAGAGCGTGTCCCCGGCGAGCGCGGCGACGCCCTCGTCGGCGGCCGCGCGCAGCTCGTCCAGGTGGGCGCGGGCCCACGGATCGAGTCGTGGCGGCGGGTCGGCGGCGATCCGGTGCCAGCCCGCGAAGTCGTCCGCAAGCAGCTCGGCGGCGGTCGGCACGTGTGCGACGGGGCTCGGGGTGAGCGCGACGGCCATCGCCTCCAGGGCGTCCATGACCCGGGTCAGCTCGTCGGCCCGCCACGGGGTGGCCGGGTGTCGGCCGTCCACGTCGGAGAAGACCAGCGCCACCCAGTCGCCGTCGTCGTGGCAACCCAGCAGGCGGGGCGTCGGCGCGGTCGCCGGGAGCGCGCCGGCGACACGGGCTTCGGCGCGGTGCATGACCGGACTGTCCGGGTTCAACGCCGGGTTGACCGCCTTCACGAACGCCCGCCGGCCGGTCGCGGTACGGACCCGGTCGGCGGTGCCCGGCGAGTAACCACCCGACTGGGAGACCGCCTCGACCACCCGGTCGCCGATGATCTCCTCGACCGCGGACCGTACCGTCGCCGGCAGATCACCCCAACCGATCCGCGTCGCTGTTCCCTGCATCCCGCCACGGTGCGCCCGACCGCTTCCGACGAACAACCCATTTCCCTGCGGCGCTTTCGCGGGTCAGGGCCCGGTGGTCGGTATCCCGGTGGCGATGTCCCGCCTGGTTCTGCTGCACTACGCGCCGGACCGGACGACGAAGGAGAGGCCCCCGGTGGAGTTGACGTTGACGCCGATGACCGAGCAGGAGTTGGTGCGGCTGCGGGAACCCCTGGAGGTCGGGTACGCCGAGGATCTCGTCGCGCACCGCGGCCTGACCCCGGAGGCGGCCCGGGAGCGGTCGGACGAGCAGCTCCGGGAGCTGCTGCCGGCGGGCGCGGCCACCGAGCGGGCACTGTTGCGGGTGGGGCGGGTCGACGACACCGAGGTCGGTTGGATCTGGGTCAACCTGCCGGCGAGCGCCGAGACCCGACAGGCCTGGATCTACAACATCGAGGTACATCCGGCGCACCGGGGACGCGGACACGCACGGCGGATGATCCAGCTCGTCGAGGCCGAACTGGCCGAACTGGGCGTACCCGAGCTGGGGTTGAACGTCTTCGGCACGAACACCGTGGCGATCGGCCTCTACCGCAGCCTGGGCTTCGAGGTCACCGCGCAGCAGATGGCGAAGCGGATCGACCCACCGAGCTGAACCGGGACTGTTCACCTGCCCAGCGGGAAACCCGCGCGGACCGCACCTGGGGAGGAGCGAGGAGATGACGCACGGCGCCGGACTGACCATCGGTGTGCTCGGCTCGTACGGTGGCCGGAACCTCGGCGACGAGGCGATCCTCACCGGCCTGCTCACCGATCTGCGCACGCAGGAGCCGAACGCCCGGATCATCGTCTTCTCCCGCCACCCGGAACACACCCGGGCCGCGCATCCGGACGTCGAGGCGGTGCCGTGGGAGGGCGTCAGCCGTACCGACTCGGCGTTGGTGCTGGCCCAGCTCGATCTGCTGATCCTGGGCGGTGGCGGGATTCTCTACGACCGGGAGGCCCGCCGCTACCTGCGGGTCGTCCGGGTCGCCCAGGAACGCGGCCTGCCGCTGATCACGTACGCGGTGGGGGTCGGACCGCTCAGCGACGCCGTCGACACCGGCATGGTCCGCGAGACGTTGGCCGGCGCCACCCAGGTGACCGTCCGGGACCAGGAGTCCCGGATGGTCCTGGAGGAGGCCGGACTGCTCAACCCGATCACGGTCACCGCCGATCCGGCGTTCCTGTTGCAGCCGGCCGAATTCCCCGCGCACCTGCTCAGCGAGGAGGGGGTGCCGGTCGGCAAGAGGCTGGTCGGGATCAGCGTCCGGGAGCCGGGACGCGCCGCCGAACGACTCGACGTCGACGGCTACCACCGGCTGCTGGCCCAGATCGGTGACTTCCTGGTGCACCGCATCGACGCGTACGTGCTGTTCGTGCCGATGGAACGCGACGACATCCGGCACTCGCACGGGGTGCTGTCGCACATGGTCGCCGCGGATCGGGGGCGGATCCTGCACGGCAACTACTCGCCGGAGCAGGTGCTCGGGCTGATGCGCCACTTCGACCTGGCCGTCGGCATGCGCCTGCACTTCCTGATCTTCGCGGCGATGGTGGGTACGCCGTTCCTGCCGCTGCCGTACGCCGGAAAGGTCTTCGACCTGGCCCAACGGCTCGGTGTGCCGGCGCTGCGGGGCGTGGAACGGGAGGTGGAGGGGCCGCTGCTGGCCGAGGTCGACCGTCTGTGGGACGAACGCGAGCAGCGCGCCGAGGCCACCGCCCGCCGGGTCGCCGAGGTCTGTGAGCAGGCCCAGGGCACCTCCGAGGTCACCCGTGGCGTGCTGGACCAACTGCGCAGCCAGACCCTCACCCGGGCCTGACCGACGCTCACACCGCCGGGCCGGTCCAGCGGTAGCGCCACTCGCGGGCCTCCTCGCGGGCGGATTCCAACTCGTAGATCTGCGCCTCGGCCAGCCCACCGGACCCGAGGTGGTGGTGGGTGAGCGGCGGGCGGCCGTTGGTGTCCAGCTCGACGGTCACGGTCTGCCCGTCCGCCGCGCCGCCGACGAGAAGAATCTGCACGGATGAAGCCATGCGCCCATCCTGCCCGTCGTGCGGCCACCTCGCAGCGGGATGCGGGGCAGCGCGAAGCCTGCCGCGTGGTTAGTGTCGGCGGATGGCAGAGCAGACCATCGATCCGACGCTCGGCCCGGTGCTCGCCCGCGTCGGCGACGAGCGCGCCGTCCTGGAGTCGTTCCTCGACTTCCACCGGGCGATGGTGGTGCGCAAGGTGCGGGGTCTGTCCGACGACGAGGCCGCCCGCCGGCTGGTGCCCACCGCGACCACGCTCGCCGGGCTGGTCAAGCACCTGACCCTGGTCGAGCGGAACTGGTTCCCGGTGCTGCTGGCCCCCGAGCCCGGCGACGTCTACCTCCGCTCGGAGCAGGACGCGGTAGCGAGCTTCACCCTCGACGAGCGGGACACGGTCGACGGGCTCGTCGAGGCGTACGAGCGGGCCTGTGACCGGTCCCGGGCGGTCGTCGGCCGTTTCGACCTCGACCACGTGGTGCCGCACCCACAGCTCGGTGAGGTGTCGGTGCGCTGGATCCTGGTCCACCTCATCGAGGAGACCGCCCGGCACGCCGGCCACGCCGACATCCTGCGTGAACTGACCGACGGGTCGACCGGAGCGCTCTGAGCCCGGCCGTTCATCGGAGAGGTAGCAGGCCCGACGGGTATTCCATGCCGTCGTGGGTGCAGGCCGCCGCGGCGACGCGTGCCGCGTACCGGGCCGCCTCCGTCAGCGGCTCGCCCCGCAGTCGCCCGGCGATCAGTCCCGCGGCGAAGGCGTCGCCCGCCCCGTTGCTGTCCACCACCGGCGCGGGCGCTGCGGCGGCCGGCACCGGCACCCGCGTGCCGTCGCCGGGGAACAGTTCCGCGCCGTCCGCGCCCCGGGTCACGACCACGGTCCGGGGCGTCAGCGCCTCGGCGAGCGTCCCGGCCCGGTCGGCCAGCCGTACGCCGCTGACCAGGACCAGGTCGGCGACCTCGGCGAACGGCCGGTGGTAGGGGTTGGCGCCGTCCCAGTCGTGCAGGTCGGTGGAGAGCGACACGCCCGGCGCGAGCGCGGCCCGCACGGTGGGCAGCAACGGCACCGTCCAGTCCATGATCGAGAGGTGGACGTGCCGGGCGTCGGCCACCAGCTCGGCCACCTCCGTCGTCGAGAACGGCGGGCCGCCGCCCCGCCACGGGCGCGGGTCGTAGAGGGAGGTGCGTGCACCGCCCGGGTCCACCAGGTTCACCGATCGCCGGGTGCCGCCCCGGTCCTCGGCCAGCGCCGCCGGCACCCCGGCGCGGGTCAGCGCAGTGCGCACCACGTCGCCGGCCGGATCCGCGCCGAGGGTGTCGACCACCCGCACCCGCAACCCCAGCGCCCGAGCGGCCAACGCCACCCCGGCTCCGGTGTTGCCGATCCGCAGCTCGATCGGCTCGACGGTGTGCGAGTCGGCGGCCGGCAGCGGAAGCGCGGGCACCCGAACCCGCACATCCATCCCCAACCCGCCCAGAACCAGGAGATCGACCACGACGCGACGCTAGCCCTCGGCCTCGCGATCTTGCACTTTCTGTCCCGGCACAAGGGGCAATACCACGCATGTCGACGACACAAAGTGCAAGATCGGCGCGAGCTTTCCGCGCGGGGCCGCCTATCCTGGGCGCGGGCGGCGACGAGGGGGAGTACGTGCTGGTCATCCACGGGCTGTGGCTGCCCGGCTCCGGGCTCGCCGTGTGGGCCGAGGACAGTGCGGCGCCGGTAGCCGTCGCGCGCTCCGGCCGCCCTCCCCGGGAGCGCCCGCATCCGTTCGCCGCCGGGCACGCCGACCTGGTCGCGGCCCTCGCCGACGCCGCCGCGCCGGCCCGCCCGGCCACCGCGCTGCTCACCCTGCCCACCCGGGCGGGCACGCCGACCGACTCGCCCGAGCTGATCCGCACCACCGTCGCACCCCCGGCCCGCAGCCGGCTCGCCCTCGCCGCGTGGCGGGTGCCCACCCTGGTGTACGCCCCAGACGCCGCCCTGCCCCTGCTCCGCGCCCTGGACGACCTGCCCGTGGTGTGCGGCGCGACCCTGCGGCACCTCGGCGAGCTGGCCGACTTCGCCGCCGACCTGGTGGCCCGGGGCCGTGTCCTGCCCGGCGTCAGCACCCCGATCGACACGACCGCCCTGGCTGATGTCGCCCTGGCTGATGCCGGCCCGCCGGGCGTCGACCTGGCGGTCGCCGGCACGGCCCACTCGACGGCGGACCGGGTGGTCGCCTGGGCGGTGTGGCGTCCGCTGCTGACCGGCACCGACGCCGGCTGGGCGCGCTCGCTGGCCCTGGCCCTACCGCCGGCCGCCCGCGCCGCCGCCGTCGACGCCGCGGACGACGGCGAGCTGACCGCCGCCGAGCTGGTGGCGGACGCGCTCGACGGGCTCACCGACGCCGCCGCCCGGGCCGCTCTCGCGACCACCACCCTGGCCCGGGGAGTGCGCCCGGCTGGCCCGGCGCCGGCCTGGCTGGCCGCGCTGGCCGGGCCCCGCCGCGACTTCGCCGTCGACGAGGCGGCGCTGGACGTGCTGCGTACCGAGCTGGACGACTGGCAGCGCGACGCGGCCGGCGGGGCCGTGCGGGCCAGCTTCCGGCTGGTCGAGCCGGCCCCCGACGAGGTCACCGAACCGATCCTGGCCACTCACCCGTCCGGGGACAGCGCCCCCGTCACCCCGACCGAGACCGCGCGGTGGCGGTTGGAGTTCGGGTTGCAGGCCGCCGACGAGCCGGGCCTGCACGTCGACGCCGCCGACGTCTGGCGGGCGCACCCGGCCGGCCGTACGGGCAGCCCGCAGGAGACCCTGCTGGCCGAGTTGGGCCGGGCCAGCCGGCTCTGGCCCGACCTGGACGCCGCGCTGCGCACGGCCGCCCCCGAGGCGATGGAGTTGGACGTCGAGGGCGCGCACCGGTTCCTCAGCGAAGGTGCGCCGGTGCTGCACGCCGCCGGCTTCGGGGTGCTGCTGCCCTCGTGGTGGCAGCGCCCGTCGGCGCGGCTCGGCGCTCGGCTGCGCGCCCGCAGCCGTACCGCGCCCGGCACGGTCGCCGGCACCGAGGCCGGCGTCGGGTTGGACGCGCTCGTCGACTACCGCTGGGAGATCGCGCTGGGCGACCAGCCGCTGTCGGCCGAGGAGTTGGCGGCGCTGACCGAGCTGAAGACCCCGCTGGTCCGGCTGCGCGGCCGGTGGGTGGAGCTGGACCCGGGACGGCTCGCCGCCGGTCTGCGGCTGCTCCGCTCGGCCGGCGAGCTGACCGTCGCCGACCTGCTGCGCCTGGGCCTCACCGACGGCGAGGACACCGGGGCGCTGCCGGTGCTGGAGGTGAGCGCCGACGGCGCCCTGGGCGACCTGCTGGCCGGGGCGGTCGAACACCGGCTCACCCCGCTCGACCCGCCGCCGGGATTCGCCGGGACGCTGCGGCCGTACCAGCAGCGGGGGTTGGCCTGGCTGGCCTTCCTGCGGTCGCTGGGGCTCGGCGGGGTGCTGGCCGACGACATGGGGCTGGGCAAGACCGTGCAGCTGCTCGCGCTGCTCGCCGGAGACCCGCCGGACGCCGGACCGACGCTGCTGGTCTGTCCGATGTCGCTGGTCGGCAACTGGCAGCGGGAGGCGGCGAAGTTCACGCCGGGGCTGCGGGTGCACGTACACCATGGCGCGGAGCGCGCGCGAGGGGCGGAGTTCACCACGGCCGCGCACGGCGCGGACCTGGTCCTCACCACCTACTCGGTGGCCGCCCGCGACGCCGTTGACCTGGCCGGCATCGACTGGCACCGGGTGGTGGTGGACGAGGCGCAGGCGATCAAGAACGCCTCCACCCGGCAGGCCGAGGCGGTCCGCGCGCTGCCCGCCCGGCAGCGGGTGGCGGTGACGGGCACACCCGTGGAGAACCGGCTCGCCGACCTCTGGTCGATCATGCAGTTCGCCAATCCGGGGCTGCTCGGCCCGGCCGCGACGTTCCGCAAGCGGTTCGCCGAGCCGATCGAGCGCAACGGCGACGCCGAGGCCGCCGAGCGGCTGCGCCGGATCACCGGCCCGTTCGTGCTGCGCCGGCTCAAGACCGACTCGTCGATCATCTCGGACCTGCCGGAGAAGCTGGAGATGGAGGTGGTCTGCAACCTCACCGCGGAGCAGGCGGCCCTCTACCAGGTGGTGGTCGACGACATGCTCGCCCGGATCGAGACCAGCGACGGAATCGAGCGACGAGGGCTGGTGCTGGCCACCATGACCCGGCTCAAGCAGGTCTGCAACCATCCGGCCCAGTTGCTGCGCGACGGCTCCCCGCTGGACGGACGTTCGGGCAAGCTGGCCCGGCTCACCGAGATCCTGGAGGAGGTGCTGGCGGCGGGGGAGCGGGCGCTGCTGTTCACCCAGTACGCCGAGTTCGGGGCGATGCTGCGCGGTCACCTGTCGGCGCGGTTCGGCCGGGAGGTGCTGTTCCTGCACGGTGGGCTCGGCAAGGCCGAGCGGGACGCCCTGGTGCAGCGCTTCCAGTCCGCCGACGGTCCACCGCTGTTCGTGCTGTCCCTCAAGGCGGGCGGCACCGGCCTCACCCTGACCGCCGCCAACCACGTGGTTCACGTGGACCGGTGGTGGAACCCGGCGGTGGAGGACCAGGCCACCGACCGGGCGTTCCGGATCGGGCAGCGGCGACGCGTGCAGGTCCGCAAGTTCGTCTGCGCGGGCACCGTCGAGGAGAAGGTGGCCGCGCTGATCGCCGACAAGCGCAGCCTCGCCCAACGGGTGGTCGGCACCGGCGAGCAGTGGATCACCGAGCTGTCCACGGGTCAGCTCCGGGACCTGTTCGCCCTGGAGGCCGGGGCGGTGGTGGAGTGAGCGAGCGGAGCGAGCGAACCATCAGGCACAGCACCGACTTCTCCGACTACGGCCGCCCCCGCCGCGTCGACGGAGGGCTGAAGGCGCGCAGCACCCGGGGCGCGATCGGACGGTCCTGGTGGTCCCGGCGCTTCCTGGAGGTGCTGGAGTCGTTCGCGCTCGGCACCCGGCTGACCCGGGGCCGGTCGTACGCGCGGGCCGGTCAGGTGCTCCGGCTCGACGTCACGCCCGGCCGTGTCACCGCCCAGGTGCAGGGCTCCCGGCCCCGCCCGTACGAGGTCTGGATCGCGCTGGCGGCGTTCCCGGAGGCGCTCTGGTCCCGGATCGAGGACGAGCTGGCCGGTCAGGCGTTCTTCAGCGCCCGCCTGCTCGCCGGGGACCTGCCCGACGAGTTGGAGGAGCTGTTCGCCGCGGCGGGCGCCCCGCTCTTTCCCGCCGCCGTCGACGAGCTGACGCAGCGCTGCAACTGCCCCGACTTCGCGGTGCCGTGCAAGCACCTGGCGGCCACGTTCTACCTGCTCGCCGAGGCGTTCGACGCGGATCCGTTCGAGCTGCTGCACTGGCGTGGCCGATCCCGGGCGGACCTGCTGGACCGGCTGCGCGCCCGCCGTGCCGAGGCGACCGGCACGACGGCGTCGCCCGCACCGGCCTCCATCGTGGACACCAGCCCGTCGGCGGTCGACGTGCTACCACCGACCGGCGCGTCCCGGGCGCTCGCCGGGCTGGCCGCCACGCCCGTCGCGGAGGCGGTGGACCGCTTCTGGACGGCGCCCGTGCCGCTGCCCGACCGGCCACCCCGACTGGCGACCGGGCCGGACCTCCTGCTGCGCCAGCTCGGTCCGCCGGCGCCGGCCATCGGTGGGCCGGGCCTGCTGGAGCGGCTGCGCCGCGCGTACCGGGCCTTCGGACCGGGGTGAGCCGTCACGTCCAGCGGCGGCGGAACCGCCACATGATCGCCGCGTTGGCGACCAGCACCACCGCGCAGATCGCGCCGGCCAGCCGGCCGGCGAACACGGCCATCGCCGGGAGCGACGCCCACAGCACGATGGTCAACAACATCAGATAACGGCCCCGACGGGCCCGGACCCGATGGTCGAGCCGGGCGAAGAACGCCGGGTCGCTCTCCCGGAGCTGACGGGTGATCTGGTCGAACCTGCGCTGATCCTCTTTGCTGAGCATGGCGCTGCCTTCCCCTCACGCGTTCAGCGGTTCGGCGGCATACCCGCTGCGACGGCGGCTCACGCTCCTGCTCCTCGTACTTTTCCCCAGCGTGAGAGCACCTCACGTACGGCTTATCCGAACCTTAAGTTTGCCTGTGGTGGTGAACAGCGGTGAACGTGGCGCGTACGGCCGCGTGGTCCGATCCGTACCCGGCTGGCGCGCGTCCGCCCTGCTGGGAAGGTTGGAAACCGCCCGCGTCGACCCGTCGACCTTGAATGCCGTGGTGAGGGCTGTCTTAAGTGCCCTCACGGGCGTGTTCGGCCCACCTTGAAGGCACCTGAGCGCTTGGTTACCTTGCCGTAGCAACCCCCTCAGGCAACAGTCGCCGCACCTGCCGCACCTGCCCGGTCGCAGCTTTCCGGCGCTCATCAGAAATCGGGATTGGTACATGGCCGACCAGAATGTGCCACCACGTCGACCGCGGGACGACCGCGGCTGGGACGGACGCCAGCACCACACCTCGGACACGTACGGCGACCCCACCGCGTCCGCGTCGTACGGATACGACTCGCCCCACCCCTACCAGGGCGGCTACCCGGCGCAGGGCGACCCGCGCGAGCAGTACGTCGACGGGTACGCGTACAACGCGCAGCCCGCCCCCGCCCCGCGTGGGCCGCAGTGGGTCGGCCCGGAGGGCCTCGGCCGTCCCGCCCCGTCCGCCCCGGCCGGCGCCGGACTGCCCACTCTGGACGACGACAGCGAGCCGGGCCGCAAGGTCGGCCGGCGTAAGGCCATGGCCGCGCTCGGTGGCACCGCCGCCGTCGTGGCCGGTGGCGCGGCGCTCGCCATGACCCCGCAGTTCCGTGACCTCTTCGGTGACGAGGCGGCGGCCGACGCGACCGGCAGCACGGTGACCGACGGGACCGCCGCGCGCCCCAGCGGCCAGCAGCCCAGCACGGTGCGTACCTACACCGAGCAGAACGAGAGCTACATGGGCTCGCGCGCCGGTGAGGCGCTGAAGAAGAACGCGCCCGCCGGTGGCCGTACCTTCTCCGGCCCGGCGGCGGCCGCCGCGGCGACCGAGGTGACCGTCAAGACGGTGCTCGCCAAGGACCCGATCCTGCACCTGGCCCGGCGGACCACCTTCGGGGCGACGCCCGCGGTGGTCGCCGACATCAAGAAGCAGGGCATCGACGCGTGGATCCGGGCGCAGCTCGACCCGGACAAGATCGAGCCGAGCAAGGCCGAGCTGAAGCTCTCCGAGCTGCCCACCCAGTCGCTCTCCGTGCAGCAGCTGCGGGACCAGCGGGACAAGCTCAACGACATGGGCGCCCAGCCGGAGCGGGAGGTGGTCGACGCCACCCTGGCCCGGCAGATCTGGTCGAAGCGACAGCTCTTCGAGGTGATGGTCGACTTCTGGAACGACTTCCTGCACGTCGCCGCCGACTTCGACGGCGGGGAGGTCTACCGCACCTCGTTCGACAAGGACGTCGTGCGCAAGCACGCGCTGGGCAGCTACCCCGAGATGCTGGTGGCGGCGAACAAGCACCCCGCGCTGCTGATCTACCTGAACCAGAAGGACTCCCGCAAGGACGCCATCAACGAGAACCTCGCCCGGGAGAACCTCGAGCTGTACTCGGTCGGCGTCGACGGCGGCTACAAGGAGGGTGACGTCCGGCAGGCCGCCATGCTCCAGACCGGCCGTGCCGTCGACGACAAGGGCCAGTACGTCCTGCGCGTCAACCAGCACTACATGGGCAAGGTGAAGATCCTCGGCTTCACCCACGCCAACACGTTCAGCATCAAGGACGTCAACAACCCGACGGCCAAGGAGATCGCCGCCGTCGACGCGGCGATCGACAAGTACATCACCTACATCGCGCTGCACCCCTCGACCGCGAAGTACGTGGCGCAGAGCCTGGCGACCCGCTTCGTCTCGGACACCCCGCCGAAGTCCCTCGTGGACCGGCTGGCCAAGACGTACAGCAGCAACAACGGCATGATCAAGCCGGTGCTGATGACGCTGTTCAGCTCGTCGGAGTTCTGGGCGGCCGTGGGCCAGAAGGTCCGCCGGCCCATGGAGTACCTGGTCGCCACGTACCGCACGCTGGGCGTCTCGCCCGAGGCGTCGCCGAAGAACAACAACGGCGACAACAAGCGCACCCCGTTCGCCCGGGGCCTGCGGCAGATCCACGACAAGCTGCGCGAGCTGGGCCAGTACCCGATGGGTCAGCCCACCCCGGACGGCTACCCCGACGTCTACGTCGCGTGGACCTCGGCGGGCACGATGGTCAACGGCTGGAACGAGGCCGGCGAGATCGTGGCCGGTTACCGCACCGTCTTCACGTACACCGCGCCGGAGAAGCTGGTCAAGGCGCCGGCCACCGCCGGGGCGTACGTGGACGCGCTGTCCCTGCGGCTCGTGGGCCAGAAGCTGAGCACCCGGGAGAAGAACCTGATCCTCGGCGTGGCCGGTGTGGCGGCGACCGCCAAGGTCGACGCCACGTTCAACGGGGCCATCACCGCCGTCGCGCGGGCGATCCTCGCTTCCCCCCAGCACCACCTCCGGTGAGGCACCCGATGGAGAAGACTGTGTACAACTCATTCCCCCTGCACCCCGAATGCCCCGACGTGCGACGGCTGGCCGACAACCCGGCCGAGGCGCTGCTGCGCGCCGAGGCCGACCTCGTGGCCGCCGAGAACGCGGCCGAGGCCGACCGCTACCGCCGGCTCGAGGACCTGGAGGAGGCCCAGCAGGACGGACGCGGCGTCACCCGACGGACGTTCGTCGCCGGTGCCGCGGCCACCGCCACCGCGCTGGCCACCGCCCAGTTCGTCACCACCTCGGCGTCGTTCGCGGCGACCAAGACCGGCACGCTGATCCACGTCTTCCTCTACGGCGGTCTCGACGGGCTGAGCCTCGTCGCGCCGGACGGCGACGCGGTGCTCGCCAAGGCCCGGCCCGACCTGCTGCTCGGCAACGACTCGCTGGCCCTGAGCCGCGGCTTCAAGCTGACCAGCGCGTTCAAGCCGCTGGAGAGCTTCCTCAAGGCCGGTCAGCTCGGCTTCATCCCGGCGGTCTCCGACGAGCGGCTGTCCCGCAGCCACTTCCAGGCCGCCGACGCCTGCAACCTGGGTGGCCTGCCCAACGAGACCGGCGGCCGCGGCTGGCTCGACGGCCTGGTCGACAACCTCGGCAAGGGCACCGCGTTCCGCAGCGTCGGCATCGGCAGCACGCTGCCCCGCTCGCTGGTCGGCAACAACGGCGCGCTCTCGCTGAACAGCGTCGGCTCGCTGCGCCTCAACGGCGACGACAAGTTCCGGGCCGCCACCGAGAAGGCCATCAAGGGGCTCTTCACCGGGATCAACCACCCGGTGGAGGAGGCCGTGCAGGAGGGCATGGGCGCGCTCGCCACCGCCCAGAAGCTCGCCGCCAAGCCGTACCAGCCCGCCGCGGGCGTCAAGTACGAGGGCGTCGGCAACGCGTTCCAGCAGCTCGCCCAGCTCATCAAGGGCGGCGCCAACGTCCGGGTCGCCACCGTCGGCATGGGCGGCTACGACACCCACGAGAACCAGGGCACCCAGAGCGGTGGTCAGCTGCACCGCCGGCTGAACGAGCTGGCCAGCGCGATGGCGGCGTTCTTCACCGACCTCGGCCCGCAGGCCGCCGACGTGACGATCATGGTGTCCAGCGAGTTCGGCCGCCGGGTCGGCTCGAACACCGGCGGCACCGACCACGGCCACGGCGGCGTGGTCACCGTCCTGTCCGGCAAGAAGCTGGCCGGTTCGCTGCTCGGCACCTGGAACGGGCTCAGCAAGTTGGACTCCGGCGACGTGCCGGAATACAACAACATGTTCAACGTCTACGGCTCCCTGGCGCAGGGCCGCTTCGGGCTCACCAACGCCGAGGTACAGAAGGTCTTCCCGCGCATGAAGTACGCCCCCATGAAGCTGTACGCGTGACGTACCCGGGCACCCACGCCGCCGGCCGCCGCACCGGGACCTCGTCCCGGCACGGCGGCCGGTCGGCTGCTCCCGTACCCCCGCAGGTCCCGGACCGGCGCGGACCCGGCGGCCGGCGGTTGCTGGCCGTGCTGCTGCTGGTCGGGTTGCTGGCCAGCGTGCTGCCGTGGTGGTTGGGCACCCCCGCCGGTTCGCTGCGCAGCACCGCCTCGACCCTCACCGCCGGCGGCCGGATCACCGGCCTGATCGCCGGTTACCTGCTGCTCGTGCAGGTGCTGATGATGAGTCGCCTGCCGGTGCTGGAACGGTGGATCGGCGGCGAGCAGATCGGCCGCTGGCACCGCGACATCGGCGCGACGCTGCTGGTCACCGTGCTGGCGCACCTGTCGTTGATCCTCGTCGGGTACGCCGACCTGCGGAAACACTCGGTGTTCGCCGAGGTGGGCACGCTGCTCGGCAGCTACGAGGACATGCTCTCGGCCTTCGTCGCCACCGGCATCATGATGGTGGTCGGGTTCAGCAGCGTCCGGGCCATCCGGCGCGCGCTGCCCTACGAGCTGTGGCACCTGCTGCACCGGTCCAGCTATCTGGTGCTGCTGCTCGGCTACGGGCACCAGTTCAGCCACGGCGCGCAGCTCTACAAGCCGGGCCCGGTACGCACCGGCTGGATCGCGCTCTACCTGCTGGTGGTCGCCGCGCTGCTCTGGGGACGGGTGATCGCGCCGCTGGCGTTCAACCTGCGCTACCGGCTGCGCGTCGCCGACGTGGTCGCCGAGAGCCCGGACACGATCTCCGTCTACCTCACCGGCGAGCGGCTGGGGCGCCTGGAGATGCTCGGTGGGCAGTACTTCCGCTGGCGTTTTCTCAGCCCCGGCTGCTGGTGGCAGTCGCACCCGTTCTCCGTCTCCGCCGCCGCGAACGGCCGCTGGCTGCGGCTCACCGTCAAGGTCGTCGGCCGGCACACCGCCGACCTGCGCGACCTCGAACCGGGCACCCGGGTGTGGGCGCAGGGACCGTCGGGCACCTTCACCGCCGCGCACCGGGTGCGCGAGCGGGCGCTGCTGATCGCCGGTGGCAGCGGCATCACGCCCATTCGGGCCATGCTCGAGGAGCTGCCGCCGGGCGCGGCCCTGATCTACCGGGCCCGCACCCCCGCCGACGTGCTGCTCAGCCGCGAGCTGGACTGGCTGGCCCAGGAACGCGACACGTCGATCTGGTACGTCATCGGCTCCCGCGACGACCCCGGCCCCCGCCAGCTCATGAGCCCCGACGGGCTGCGCCAACTGGTGCCCGACGTGGCCCGGCGGGACGTCTACCTGTGCGGACCGTCCGGGCTCGTCGAGCAGTCGGTGCGCGCGCTGCGCCGCGCCGGCGTACCCCGCCGACAGATCCACCTGGCCACCTTCGAACTGTAGGAAGGCATCGCATGCGTCGCGCGTTGCTCGCCATCACCGGTCTGGCCGCCAGCACCACCGCCCTGGTGGTGCTCAAGGGCTCGCCAGGCACCACCCAGGTCGCCCAGAACCTGCCGACCGCGCAACCGGTCAACCCCAGCGGACCGGGGGTCGACCCGAGCGTCGCCCCGGCCGCCGACCCGTCGGGTGCGGCGCCGAAGCCGTCGGAGACCGCCGACGCGTCGGTGTCGCCCAAGCCCGGCAAGACCACCGCCCGGCCGTCCGGCACGAAGACCACCGCGAAGGCCCCGACCGCGCCGAAGACCACCAAGGCGCCGCAGCAGCCCACCACCCGCCGGGTCACCGGCACCGGCTTCGACGCGACGGACGGCCGCGAGATATACGGGTTCGTCCAGGTGCAGATCGTTGTTTCCGGCAACAAGATCATTGACGCGACCACGCTGTCGTTGCCCAGCGGCGGAGAGTCCGACATCCACAGCGGCGACGTCCGGAACAAGTACAACGGCACCGGTGGTGAGGTGGTGCAGAAGCAGAGCGCCAACCTGAACACCGTCTCCGAGGCCACCGCCACCAGTAACGCGTACAAGTCGTCGCTGCGGTCCGCGATCGAGCAGGCGTTCTGACGTGCCGGCCGCGATGACCCGTCCCGGGTTGTGCCGGGTCGAGCACATCATGGGTACGACGATCACCGTGGATATCGCCGACGACCTGCCTCCGGCGCGTCTGCGGGAGCTGGCCGACGACGTCTTCACCTGGATGCACGAGGTGGACGCCCGGTTCAGCACGTACCGGCCGGACAGCGAGGTGTGCCGGTTCGACCGGGGCGAGGTGCTGCTCTCCGAGGCGTCGGCCGACCTGCGCTTCGTGCTGGAGGCCTGCGCCGACCTGTGGGGCGTCACCGACGGGTTCTTCGACGCGTACGCCACCGGCGGGCTCGACCCGTCCGGGTACGTGAAGGGCTGGGCGGCGCAGGTCGCCTCCGACCGGCTCCTCGCCGCCGGGGCGGCGAACCACTGCGTCAACGCCGGCGGCGACGTCCGCGTACGCGGCTTCTCGCCCACCGGCGAGCCGTGGCGCATCGGCATCCGGCACCCGTGGGACGAGATGGCGACCTGCCTGGTGCTCGCCGGCACCGACCTGGCGGTGGCCACCTCCGGCGTCTACGAGCGGGGCCGGCACGTGCGGGACCCTCGGAAGGGCGCGCCGGCCACCGGACTGCGCTCGGTGAGCGTGGTCGGCAGCGACCTGGGTGTCGCGGACGCCTACGCCACCGCCGCCCTGGCCATGGGCGCCGCGGGAATCGGCTGGCTGGACCGGCTGACCGACCACACCTACGCGGTGATCACCGACGACGCCCGCCAGTTCCACTCCGCCGCCCTCCCGCAAACGGCCTGACCCGCTCCCTGCCCCCGTCCCCGTCCCCGCGCCCCGCCCCTGTCCCCCGCGATCTTGCAGTTTCGGTTGTCGATTCGTCCCTTGTGAGGGGGAATGTCGCCACACAAAGTGCAAGATCGACGAGGTGGGGGGTGGGGGCCGTGGAGGGTGGGGGTGGGGTCTAGCGGAGGGGGCGGTGGGTTGTGGCGGGGCGGGTGCCGGTGGGGCGAGGGCGGCCGGGGCGGGAGCCCGTTGGGCGGGTGCCCGCCCAACGGTGGCCTCGTTGGCCGCGCCGGGGCGGCTCGGTGCCGCCGGGATACGGCGACCGGTCGTGTGTGGACATCGTTCCCCCGTTCGTGGCGCGCGTTCGCGCCGTCACCTGCTCAACGAGGACCGGTGGCCCGGCGACGCTGTCGGTCACCGGATCGGATCGTCGGCCGGCCCCGACTCACCTTCCCCGGCGGGGCAGCGGCAGGTGCCCGGGGAGCAGGTCGTGGGTGAGCGTCACCCCGCTGGCGCGCAGCGCCTCGATCAGGGTGTTCTGCACCAGGTACGAGTCGGGGAGCTGCCAGCGGGCCTGCTCCGGCGCGACCGCCCAGCGGACGGTCCCCTCCGGCAGCCGGGTCGGCGGCGCGGGGATCCACGAGCCCGGCCCGTGCCGGACCACGTGGAAGCAGTGCTCCAACTCGGGCCGCAGCGGGTCACCGGGACGCACCAGGAACATCCACCGGCCGGTGGGGGTGACCAGCACGGGCCCGCGTACGCCGGTGCCGGCCGGGTGGGTCTGCACGGCGTCGAGCACGTGCCGGCCGAGGTGCGCCGGCACCTCCAGCACGTCGAAGGTCCGCCCGGTGGGCAGCAGCACGCCGTGTGGGCGCGTCCGCCACCAGGTGGCCACCCGGGCCGGGTCGGTGGTGGCGGCCAGCTCCCAGTTCTCCAGCGCGGGGTGGCAACCCACGGTGGGACAGCCGGCCCGGCCGCACACGAACCTGCTGCGGGCGAGGCAGGCGCCGGGCGTCACCTCCCACCCGTGTACGGCGTACCGGATGGCGACCCGGCGCAGCCGGACGCGTTCCAGCGGCGACAGTTCGGCGACGCGCGGTCCGACGTTCCCCCACATGTGTGCCATCTCCCCTCGGTCGGGCCCGGCGGACGCCAGGTCGCAGTTCGAGCACCGTCACTGCCGTAACCCACGATCGTTGAGGTTGACGAACGGCTCGTGCAACTTGCACGAAAAGTACGAGGACTGGCTGTCCGGCTGACGTACAGGCTGTGCGACCAGCGGAAACTGCAAGACGAACGACTGATCGCCGCACCCGCGGACAGTGCCCCGCCCGTTCGGCGGTGGCAGGGGAGGGATGGGGAGATGGACGAGCTACCCATTGGCCGGCGAGTGGCCTACTGGCGGGGGCGACGCAAGATGTCGCAGCAGGTCTTCGCGGACCGCCTGGGCAAGTCGAAGAGCTGGGTCGACAAGGTCGAGCGGGGCGTCCGCCGGCTGGACAAGTTCTCGGTCCTCTACGAGATCGCCGACATCCTCCAGATGGACGTGCAACTGCTGATGGGCCGCGACCCGGAGCGGCGTACCGACGCCTTGAACTGCATCGACCAGATCGAGGTGCAGGAGATCCGGGCCGCCCTGGAGCGGTACGACTCGATGAGCGCGTACTTCGACGCCGTGCCGTACCCGCCGCCGCTGGACGACATGCGCAAGGCCGTCAACCACGCCTGGCTCACCTACCAGTACGGCCGCTACGGGATGCTCACCCGCGCGCTGCCCAAGCTGCTGCGCGACGCGCAGGCCGCCGACGCCGCCTACAGCGGGGCGCAGGCGCCGGAGGCGGCGCACCTGCTCGGGCAGGTCTACCAGATCGCCTCCTCGGTGCTGCGCAAGCTTGGCGAGTTCGAGCTGGCCTGGCTGGCCGCCGACCGGTCGATGGCGGTGGCCCAGCGCGCCGACGACCCGCTGCTGGCCGGTATCGCCACCACGCGGGTCTGCAACGCCCTGGTCGCCATGGGCCGGGCCCGGCCGGCGCTGGAGCTGAACGTGCAGATCGCCAACCGGCTGGCCCCGGGCGGCGGCAACGACGTCTCGCCGGCCCGGCTGTCCGTCTACGGGATGCTGCTGTTGCAGGGTGCCATGGCGGCGTCCCGGATCGGCGACTCGGCCAGCGTCGACGACCTGATCAACTGCGCGCAGGAGGCCGCCACCCTGCTCGGTGGCGACCACAACCACTACTGGACCTCGTTCGGCCCGACGAACGTGGAGCTGCACCGGGCCGCGGCCGCCGTCGAGCTGGGCGACGGGGGCCGCGCGGTGGAGGTTCACCAACTGCGCATCGCCGAGCCCGACTTCAACGCGCTGCTGCCCGAACGCCGGGCCCACCACCTGCTCGACATCGCCCGCGGGTACGCCCAGATCGGCGACGTGGCCAACGCCGGCGAGATGCTGCTGCTCGGTGACCGGCTCGCGCCGTCGGAGATCCGCTGCCGACCGATCGCCCACGAGGTGATGTCCGACGTCCTTCGTCGCACACGGGGTGCGCCGCCTTCTCCGGTAGCGGAGTTGGCTGAGCAAATGGGAGTAGGGGTATGAGCGCGGAGCCGGTGTGACGACCGGCCAACCACACACCAGCGAGCACCGTGCGGTGCTCTACGTCATCGCCTGCGGTTCGCCGTTGGCCCGTCACGTCGGCCGCCTCGTCGAGTTGGCCCAGGCCGACGGCTGGGACGTCTGCGTGGTCACCACGCCGGACGGCGCGAAGTTCGTCGACCAGGCCGCCCTTCACCGACAGACCGGCCACCCGGTACGGACGCACTACAAGAACCCCGGCGACCCGGACGTGCTGCCGCCCGCCGACGCCATGGTCGTCTGCCCGGCGACCGTGAACACGGTCAACAAGTGGGCGGCCGGCATCGCCGACACCCTCGCGCTCGGCCTCCTCGTCGAGGCGCAGGGCAAGGGCATCCCGATCGTCGCCGTGCCGTACACCAACGTCGCGATGGCCGCTCACCCGGCGTTCCGGGCCGGCGTGGCCCGGCTGGCGGACTGGGGGATCACGGTGCTCTTCGGTGACCACGTGGTCGCCCTGCACCCGCCCGGTACGGGGGAGCAGCACATGCACGACTTTCCCTGGGCGATGCCGCTGGCCGCAGTGCGGACCGTCGCGTACCGCGCCGCCTGAGCCCGCCCGGCGCGGCCAGAGGGTCGGCGGCGCTGCCGCACCGGCAACCGGCGCGGTGTCGCCCGACCGGCGGAGCACGCAGTGCGGTCAGACCGGCGGCCCGCACGGCGTCGTCAGTCCGCGGCCGGCGACGGGCGGCCGGACCGTGGGTCGGCGCGGCCGGAACCGGGTGTCACCGCCTGCGGGCCTCCGCGCCGGTAAGCTGGCCCGCCGTGAGCACAAGCCGATCCGCCTCCACCGTGAGCGACGTGGTGGCCGAGATGGAGCGCCGCTATCCGCCCGTCTGGGCGCAAGAGTGGGATCGTGTCGGCCTGGTGCTCGGTGAGCCGACCGCCCCGGTCCGCCGGGTGCTGTGCGTGGTCGACGTGGTGCCCGAGACGGTTGCCGAGGCGCTCGCCGTCGAGGCCGACATGATCGTCGCGCACCATCCGCTGCTACTGCGCGGGGTGTCGTCGGTCGCGCCGACGACCGTCAAGGGGCGGATCGTCCACGAGCTGATCCGGGCCGGCGTGGCGCTCTACGCGGCGCACACCAACGCCGACGTGGCCTCGCCGGGCGTCTCCGACGCGCTGGCCGCCCGGTTCGGTCTGACCGGGCTGCGTCCGCTGCAACGGCCCGCGCCCGGCTCGCCGGCCCATGGTGACGACCGTGGCTTCGGCCGGATCGGCGAGCTGCCCCACCCGATGACCCTCGCCGAGCTGACCCGGCACGCCGCCGCCGTGCTTCCCGTCACGTCCTGGGGAGTTCGCGCCGCGGGCGATCCCCGGCGTATGGTTCGTACCCTCGCCGTCAGCGGCGGGTCGGGAGACAGCTTCCTCGGCGCCGCGACCGCCGCCGGGGTGGACGCGTTTCTCACCTCCGACCTGCGGCACCACCCGGCCAGCGAGCACGTCGCCGCCGATGGTCCCGCCCTGATCGAGGCCGCCCACTGGGCGACCGAACGACCGTGGCTGGACGACCTGGCCGCCTTCCTGCGGGAGGCGCCGGGCGTCGAGACGCTGGTGTCCGACCTGGACACCGACCCGTGGACCGTGCACGCCGCCGCACCCGTTGTGGACGACAAGGAGCCCGACCGTGAAGGCTGACCCCCAGGTCCAGCGCCGCCTGCTCGACCTTCAGGCGATCGACACCAACCTCGCCCAGCTCGCGCACCGCCGCCGGTCACTGCCGGAGCGGGCCGAGCTGGAGGCGCTGGCCCGGGAACTGTCGTCGCTGGAGGACGAGCGGGTACGCGCCCAGGTGGCGGTCGACGACCTGGACCGGGACATCGCCCGCCTGGAGAAGGACGTCGAGCAGGTCCGGGCCCGCAAGGAGAAGGACCAGAACCGGCTCGCCGCCGGCACCGGTCCGGCCCGGGAGCTGGAGGCGCTCCAGCACGAGCTGGCCTCGCTCAACCGGCGTCAGGGTGACCTGGAGGACGCCGAGCTGGAGTTGATGGAGCAGCGGGAGACCGCCCAGGGCGTCCTCGACGGTGTGGAGCAGCGGCTGGCCGACGCCCGGGACAAGCGGGCCGCCACCGAGCAGCGCCGCGACGACGCGCTGGCCGAGATCGCCAAGGACGAGGAGTTCAAGCGGGGCGCGCGGCAGCCGCTCGCGGCCGACCTCCCCGCCGAGCTGGTCACCCTCTACGACAAGATCCGCGAGGACACCGGGCTGGGCGCGGCGCTGCTCACCGCCGGCCGTTGCGGCGGCTGCCGGCTGGAACTCTCCGGCGCCGACCTGGCCCGCATCCGCGCGGCCGCCCCGGACGACGTGATCCGCTGCGAGGACTGCCGGCGGATCATGGTCCGTACCAACGAGTCGGGCCTGTAGGTCGTGGCGCCACGCGTGGTCGTCGTCGAGGCCGACGGCGGGTCCCGGGGCAACCCCGGGCCGGCCGGCTACGGCGCGGTGGTGCGCGACCCGGAGACCGGCGAGGTGCTCGCCGAGCGCGCCGAGTCGTTGGGTACGGCGACCAACAACGTCGCCGAGTACCAGGGCCTGATCGCCGGTCTGCGGGCCGCCGCCGAGCTGGACGCCACCGAGGTGGACGTCCGGATGGACTCCAAGCTGGTGGTCGAGCAGATGTGCGGCCGGTGGCAGATCAAGCACCCCGGCCTGCGTCCGCTCGCCGCGCAGGCGGCCGCGCTGGTGGGCCGCTTCGGCGCGGTCCGCTTCACCTGGATCCCGCGCGAGGAGAACCGGCACGCCGACGCGCTCGCCAACGCCGCGATGGACGCCGCCGCCGGCCGACCCACCCCGCCGGCGTCCCCCGGCGTACCGGCCTCGGCCAGCGCCCCGGCCGCAGGCGCGTCGACGGGCAGCGACCCGGCGACCGCGCCGGCCTCGTGGGAGCCCCGTCCGAGCTTCACGGCCACCCGGCTGATCCTCGTGCGGCACGGCGAGACCGCGTACACCGAGCAGGGCCGCTACTCCGGCCGCGGCGACGTGCCGCTCTCCGAGCGCGGGCGCGCCCAGGCCGCCGCCACCGGCGCGCGCGTGGCCGCGCTGGCCCCGTCCGTCGCGGCCGTGCTCAGCTCACCCCTGTCCCGGTGTACGGCCACCGCGGCGGCGATCGCCGCCGCCGTCGGCGACGTGCCGGTCCGCACCGAGGCCGACCTGATCGAGTGCGACTTCGGGCAGTGGGAGGGGCGCACCTTCGCCGAGGTACGCCAGCAGTGGCCGGGGGAGATGGACGCCTGGCTCGCGTCGCCGCGGATCGCCCCGCCGGGCGGCGAGTCGTTCACCCACGTCGCCGAACGGGTTCACCGGGTCGTCAACGCGCTGCCGAAGGCGTACCCCGGAGAGACCGTGGTGGTCGTCTCGCACGTCTCGCCGATCAAGCTGGCGCTGCGCGACGCCCTCGCCGCCACCGACGGCTTCCTGCACCGGCTGTTCCTGGACGCGGCCGGCATCTCGGTGCTCGACCTGTGGCCCGACGGCGGCATCGCCGTCCGCACGGTCAACGACACCGCCCACCTGCCGGCCGCCTGAGCAGCGCGCCCCCCGCCGTTCGGCGCAGCCCATGCGCCGTTCGGCGCAGAGCCGTCCGCGCCCTGATCGTGACGGCGGTCACATAGTCGTAGCCTCCGGCCGTTACATCGAGTGCCTCGACTCCCCGGAGGTGTGTCAGATGGCTGCACCCGAACCGGAGGCGCCTACCACGGCGTCATCCAGGGCGAAGGACCACAGCCCCTGGAACTGGTTGCTCCTGATCCCCATCGTGGTGCCGCTGGTCCCGGCGTTCTTCAACAGTGACGCGCCCCGGATCTTCGGATTCCCGCGCTACTACTGGCTGCAACTCGCCTGGATCCTGCTCGGCGTCGCCACCACGACGCTCGTCTACCAGATGACGAAGAAGCGGGGGACCCGCTGATGTGGCGCGACCATCTGACCGAGATCATCGTCTTCTCGCTGCTGTTCCTGTTGGTCAGCGTGATGGGCTTCGTGGCCGCCCGCTGGCGCGCGCCGAAGGACATGGCGCACCTCGACGAGTGGGGCCTGGGCGGGCGCAGCTTCGGCGGCTGGATCACCTGGTTCCTGGTCGGCGGTGACCTCTACACCGCGTACACCTTCGTGGCGGTGCCGGCCCTGATGTTCGGGGCCGGGGCGGCCGGGTTCTTCGCCGTGCCGTACACGATCGTCATCTACCCGCTGGTCTTCCTGGTGCTGATCCGGCTCTGGTCCGTCTCGCACCGGCACGGCTTCGTCACCCCGGCCGACTTCGTCCGTACGCGGTTCGACTCGCCCGTGCTGGCGCTGCTCATCGCCATCACCGGGATCGTCGCCACCATGCCGTACATCGCGCTGCAACTGGTGGGCATCGAGGCGGTCCTCAAGACGATGGGCGTGACGGGGGACAGCACCCTGGCCCGGCACCTGCCGATCATCATCGCGTTCGCCATCCTCGCCGCGTACACCTACCAGTCGGGGCTGCGCGCGCCCGCGTTGATCGCGTTCGTCAAGGACAGCCTGATCTACATCGTGATCCTGGTGGCGGTCATCTACCTGCCGTACAAGCTCGGCGGTTGGGGCGACATCTTCGACGCGGCGGACGCGAAGTTCCAGGCGTCACCCAACCCGAACGACGGCATCCTGCTCAACGGCAACAACCAGTTGCAGTACGTCACGTTGGCGCTCGGCTCGGCGTTGGCCCTGTTCCTCTACCCGCACAGCATCACCGGCGTCCTGGCCAGCCGGAACCGTGACGTGATCAAGCGCAACATGTCGGCGCTGCCCGCGTACAGCCTGCTGCTCGGGTTGATCGCGCTGCTCGGCTACATGGCCATCGCGGCCGGCGTGAAGCCGCTGCCGGGGGCTTCGGCCGGCAGCGTGGACAACAACACGATCGTGCCGCTGCTGTTCGACCAGCAGTTCCCGGACTGGTTCGCCGGCGTCGCGTACGCGGCCATCGGCATCGGCGCGCTGGTGCCGGCGGCCATCATGTCGATCGCGGCGGCGAACCTGTTCACCCGCAACATCTACAAGGAGTACCTGAAGAAGGACGCCTCCCCGGCTCAGGAAGCGAACGTCTCGAAGATCACCTCACTGGTGGTCAAGGTCGGCGCGGTCGCCTGCATCGTCTTCCTCGACCCGCAGTTCTCGATCGACCTCCAGCTCATCGGCGGCGTCATCATCCTCCAGACGCTGCCGGCGGTAGCCCTGGGTCTCTACACCCGCTGGTTCCACCGCACCGCCCTGATCGCCGGCTGGGTCGCCGGCATGGGCCTCGGCATGTGGATGCTGTACCAGGTCGCCAGCCCGACGAAGAAGCACTTCGGCGGCTCGGCGTTCCCGCTGTCCGAGTTCGGCTTCGACACCAAGAAGACGATCTATGTGGGCATCGTGGCGGTGCTGGTCAACCTGGCCGTCGCGGCGCTGGTGACGCTGGCGCTGCGGGCTCTGAAGACGCCCGAGGGGGTCGACGGCACCGAGCCGGACGACTACTTCGCCGACGAGGGCGACCCGCGCGTCAGCCCCGGCGCCGACCGCGACGCCGACGCCGCCCGCGAACCAGTCGCCTGACCGCGTTCCCTGTTGCTGTTGCTGTTGCTGTTGCTGTTGCTGTTGCCCGGGCGCCCGCCGCGAGGCCGGCGCCCGGGGCCGCTCAGCGGTCCCACCGCCCCTCGCCGGTCGCCGGTCGCCGGTCGCCTGTCGCCCCTCGCCGGTCGCCGGTCGCCGGTCGCCTGTCGCCTGTCGCCTGTCGCCCCTCGCCGGTCGCCGGTCGCCTGTCGCCTGTCGCCCCTCAGCTGTCGCCCCTCGCCTGTCGCCTGTTGTGTGCGCCCGTCGCTCCTCACCATCCGTCAAGATCGTGCTCGATCCTTGTTGTAGTGGTGTCGGGCGGCGGGGATGCCACTACATCCAGGATGTTGCGCGATCTTGGCGGCGAACGGGTGCGGCGCAGCGCTCGGAAGCTGGGCGGTGGCGGTGAAAAGGGCCGCGGGCCGACCTCCCGCGTCGATCATGGAGTTCTGGTGCCCGGATGATGGCTAACTGCGCCTATTCGTGCCCCACCACGACTCCATGATCGGCCGGACAGAACAGGACAGGGCCGGGCCGGGCCGGGCAGGACGGGGCCGGGCAGGGCCGGACGGGGCGGGCAGGGCCGGGCAGGGCCGGGCAGGGCCGGGCAGGGCCGGGCGGGGCGGGGCGGGGGCGCGCCGGGCCGGGGCCGGGCAGGGCCGGGGCCGGGCCGGGGCCGGGCAGGGCCGGGGCCGGGCCGGGGCCGGGCAGGGCCGGGCGGGGGCAGGGCCGGGCGGGCAGGGCCGGGCGGGGGCGGGCTGGGTCGGGTTGGGTCGGGTGGGCTGGGTCTCGAGGGGGTGGGCAGGGCGGGCCGCGTGGGCTCGGGCCGGGCCGGGGTCGGGTGGGTGCGCGCAACTTCGGGGATGTTGCTGCCTCCGGCGCGACCGAGGCAGCAACTTCGGTGTAGTTGTGCGGATCTTGGCGGTTAGCGGGGGCGGTTGCGGTTTACCAGGGCCTGGTTGAGGCGGCCCAGTAGCCGGGCCAGGGTTTCTCGGTCCTCGGGGCTCCAGTCGGACAGCATGTCGCCGTAGAGCCGGGTGCGGGCGGCCTGCACGGCGGCCATCCGTTGGAGGCCGGCGGTCGTGGGGGAGATGACCGTGCCGCGCCCGTCCGTCGGATCGGGGGCGCGGGCGATGAGGCCGTCGCGTTGCAGGGCGGAGACCTGCCGGGTCACCGTCGAGCCGTCCAGGTTGAGCCGCGCGGCGAGCGCGGAGACGTTCTGCGGGCCGGCGGCGTCGAGGTGCCGCAGGATGACGTACGCCGCGCGGTCGAGCACCCGGTGCTCGGCGGACCCGCTGGCCCGTCGGGTGGCCTCGCCGAAACGCATCAGCAGGGCAACCTCGGTCTCGATCAGTCCGAGGGTGCTCTCGTCGTCGTCGCTCATAGCTGTAGGATACAGGGTAAATACCTGTACGATACAGCTAATTGGGGAGTCGGAGTGGATCGGTCATCCGAACCAAACCGCAGTGCCATCTACGCCACCACGCTGGTGGCGTTCCTCGCCATCGCCGGCATCGCCGTCGTCGACCCGATCCTGCCCGCCATCGGCGAGGCGATCGGGGTCACCGCCTGGCAGGTGGAGTTGCTGTTCACCGCGTACATCGCGGTCATGGCCCTGGGGATGATCCCGGCGACGCTCGCCAGCGGCCGGTTCGGCTTCAAGCCGGTGTTGATCACCGGCGTCTCGGTGGTCGGCCTGGCGGCCATCCTCGCGTCGTTCAGCAACAACATCGTGCAGCTGTCCGTGCTGCGGGGTGTCTGGGGCCTCGGCAACGCGATGTTCTTCGCCACCGCCATGGTGGTACTGGTCAACCTGGCCGTCGACCGGGAGTGGGTGGTCGGCCTGTTCGAGACCGCCCTGGGCCTCGGCTTCGCCGTCGGCCCGCTGATCGGTGGCCTGCTCGGCCAGGTCTCCTGGCGGCTGCCGTTCTTCGTCTGCGGCGTGTTCATGGTCCTCGCGCTCGGCGTAGCCGCCGGCAAGCTGCGCGAGCCCACCAACCGGCAGGCCCCGGTACGCGTCGGCCAGATCTTCGCCACCTACCGCCGTCCGGCGTTCATCGCCCTGTGCGTGGTGACCGCCGCGTACAACTTCGTGTTCTTCGTCGTCCTCGGCTACACGCCGCTCTTCCTGGGCCTGGACGTCGTCCCGCTGGGGCTCGCCTTCACCGGCTGGGGCCTCGGCCTGGCCACCGGCATCCTGGTGATCGGCCACCGGCTCGCCCACCGGATCGGCGCGGTGCAGACCGTCGGCGTGGCCATCGCCGGGCTGCTGGTCTGCATGGTCCTCTTCGCGACCTCGACCAGCACCGCCGAGGCGCTCGTGGTGCTGGTGCTCGCCGGCCTGTGCATGGGCCTCGCCAACGCCAACCTCACCGACCTGGCGCTCGGCCTCGGCTCCAGCGACCGCCGGCTCGCCACCGGCGCGTTCAACCTGGTCCGCTGGGGTGCCGCCGCGCCCGCCCCGATCATCTCCGGCAAGCTCGCCGAGCAGTCCCTGGCGCTGCCGTTCTGGGTCGGGTTCGGGGTGCTCGCCGTCGGCGTGCTGGTGTACCTGGCGTGCGCGCACATGATGGCCGCCGGCTACGGCGAGCGGGTCCTCTGGTCCCGCTGGAACCGCGCCGCCGCGAACACCGAGCACGCTCCGGAGGAGCCGGTGGGCGAGGCCTACTGACCCGTCCCACCCCCACGCCCGCGCCGAGCCGCCCGCCCCAAGATCCGCGCACTTTCGGGGATGTTGCTGCCTCCGGGTTTGCTGAGGCAGCAACATCCCGGATGTTGCGCGGATCTTGGCGGCGACGCCGGGCGGGCGTGGCGCGTCAGCGTAGGGCGCGGTAGAGCAGGTAGAAGCCGATCGTCGTACCGAACACCACGATCAGCGTCTTGAGCACCACCGCCGGCAGCCGGCGGACCAGCCGGGCGCCCGCGTACCCCCCAAGGAGGGTGGCGGGCGCGACCACCGCGACCACCGCCCAGTTCAGCGGGCCGAACAGGGCGAAGATCACGAGCGTGGTCAACCCCACCACGGCCGAGAGCAGATTCTTGATCGCGCTCACCCGCGCCAGGGTCGCGTCGAGCACCAGCGCCAGGCCGGCGACCAGCATCACCCCGAGGGCCGCACCGAAGTACCCGCCGTACACCGCACCGAGCGCGACCATCGTCTGGACCGCGACCGTCCGCCGGCGTGGCGACAGATCCCGCGGGTGACCGACCAGTCGGCGCAGCGGGTCCTGGAAGGCCAGGACCGCGGTCGCGCCGAGAACCAGAAAGGGTACGACCAGCTCGAACGCGCGGGCCGGGGTCGCCAGCAACAGCAGCGCCCCGACGATCGTGCCGACGATCGTGGTGGGTACCAACGTGGCGAGTGCGCGGGGGCGCGGCAGGTCCTGGCGACTGCCCGCCACACTGGCGACGTACCCGGGGAAGACGGCGACGGAGTTGCTGACGTTCGCGGGCACCGGCGGCAACCCGACCGCGATCATTGCCGGAAATGTGATCAAGGAACCACCACCGGCCACCGCGTTGACAGTGCCCGCGGCGAGACCGGCGGCGAGCAGCAGCGCGGCGTGGGAGAGATCCATAGCCCCACGAGGCTAGCCCGGCCGACGGAACCCCCGCACGATCGGCCGGCTAATCGCCCGCTCGCCGACGCCAAACCCCGTTCCGCAGGTCAGCCCCGGCGCGTACCCGGGGTGACCGGGGTAGCGTGCCGCCGCTGTGGCACGCTTCAGCGATGATCGAACTCGCGGACATCGAGGCGGCCGCCGGCCGGATCGCCGGCCATGTGGTTCACACACCCACCGTTCCCAGCCCCGGCCTGTCCGAGCTGCTCGGCGTGCCCGTCACCGCCAAGCTGGAGCTGCTGCAACGTACCGGGTCGTTCAAGGCGCGCGGCGCGGCGGCGAAGCTGCTCGTCCTGGACGACGCCGAGCGGGCGGCGGGTGTGCTGGCGGTCAGCGGCGGCAACCACGGCATCGCGGTCGCCGTGATGGCCGGCGCCCTGGGTGTGGCGGCGACCGTCGTGATGCCCCGGACGGCGCCGGCGCGTGCCGTCGAGGTGGCCCGCGCGGCCGGTGCCGACGTCCACCTGACCGACGGGATGTCCGCCGCGTTCGCGCTCATGTCCCGGCTGCGCGAGGACGGACTGACCCTGCTGCACCCGTTCGACGACCCAGTGGTGCTCGCCGGGCAGGGCACGGTGGGACTGGAGTTCGCCGACGACGCCGGCGAGTTGACCGACGTGCTGGTCAGCGTCGGCGGTGGCGCGCTGATCTCCGGGGTGGCCGCTGCGCTACGGGCACGCCGGCCGGGGGTACGGGTCTGGGGCGTCGAGACCGAGGGCGCGCAGGCGATGTCGCTGGCCCTGGCCAAGGGTGGGCCGGTCGAGGTGCCGCTGTCGTCGATCGTCACCACGCTCAGCGCGCCGACCGTCTCGCAGCTCACCTACGACCACGTGAGCGCCCTGGTGAGCGACGTGCTCGTGGTCTCCGACGCCGAGGCGGTGCGGGGGACGGTGGAGTTGGCCGAGCACGCGAAGGTCTGGGCCGAGCCGGCCGCGGGATGCCTGCTGCCGGCCGCCCGCCGGGTACTTGAGCGGGTGGATGACGACGCCCGGTTGGGCCTCGTGCTGTGCGGCGGCAACTCGACGGTCGCCGACGTGGTGTCGTGGACGGCGCGCCTGGGGGCCTGAGCGCCGTTGCGCATCTCCTACCGGTAGCGCGTCGTTCCTGCGTCGTCCCGGCCGTCTCGCCCTCGTCGGCCGCGCCGGCACGCCCCCGTCATCGGCCGAGCCGGGGTGGGAAGGAGCGTCCCCACCACGTCGTTAGGATGGGGGCGCGACGGACGAGTCGACCGGGCGGTCGCGTCGGCGGGCTGCGGCCCGCCGCCGAGGAACGTCCGGACTCCACAGGGCAGGGTGGTTGTTAACGGCAACCCGGGGCGACCCGCGGGACAGTGCCACAGAAAACAGACCGCCGACCCCAACGGGGACGGTAAGGGTGAAACGGTGGGGTAAGAGCCCACCAGCACCCCGGGTGACCGGGGTGGCTCGGTAAACCCCACCCGGAGCAAGGCCAAGCAAGGGCCGTCACCGCAAGATGACGACCCGGCGCAGACGCTTGAGGGCTGCCCGCCCGATGTCTGCGGGTAGGCCGCTAGAGCCTGCCGGCAACGGCAGGCCGAGATGGATGGCCGCCGCCGGCGCGAAACCCCTCGGGGTACGCGCCGGACACAAAATCCGGCGTACAGGTCGACTCGTCCGTCGCCCACCAGCTCAGAGCCTTGATCACGGCTGTGAGCTCTACGCTTCAGTAAAAAGGTCGCCCGACCAGTGAACCACAGCGCCGCTTATCCGTTGGAGTGCCGACAGGCATCTGCATCATTCATCTCCGGGAGGGCCAGCGCTGATGAATAACTCGGGAACTGTCGGCCTTGAATATATGACAAACGCCGACCTGTACCACGGGCCTTCTGAATTTGTTTCGAACTCCAGCACGTTCTATCGTCCCGTCGAGATGGGCGTGGCTATCCGATTCTCGGCCCCGCAAATCAAATCGAGTGAGTATCGGAAAGCCCTGAAAGGGTTGAAGGACGCGGTCAAGAGGGATCCAGATCTGCAGGAATATCAAAGGAATGATCTGGGCAGGGTGGTGGGGAAGATGGCTTCCGGAACGCCTCCACGAAATGCTGATCATGCTTTCAACATGATGTGGTACCTTCGCGTCAACGTACGTGATTACCCGACGAGTGGGCCAACGTTCCAGAAAATCGAAGCGTTTTATAACCTGCACTCTCCACAACTCGTTCACGACAGATACCACCGACCGCCGGCGTCGCACGATATCGAGCCGTCGCGGTCGCAAGGTGACGTTGCTGCCAGCGGTGACCTCGGCCGTAGGGTCGGCTTGCAGGAGAAGGCGAAGATCGGAACATCCGCCTTTGTGGAATTGGCTGCGATGCAAATGACTGGGGCGGCCCATTTTTCCTACGACGGCGATGAAAAGTTCGGAACCCGACTTCGGGACAGGTTCAACAATGCAGTCGACGAAACTAAAAGAGCACGTGGTCTGAAGTAGTGGTGTCGGCGAATTCGACGTGAGGGCGGTAGCGTGCCGGGGTGAGCTTCGGCACCTACGCCCGCCGCGTGCGCAACCCTGAACTGCCGTACCGGCACCGGGTCGGTGCGTTGAGGTCGTGCGTGCAGTTGTACCGACCGATCGGCTTCCACGCCACGCTGAGTTTTCTCGAGGAGATCGCGGGACCGTTTCACCGTGACGATGCCGCGTTGCGGCGTGCGTTGGACGCTCTCATGGCGAGTCGTGCGGGCTGGCACGCCGATCTCCGCGACTACGCCGTCGAACGGACGCTCGCCAAGCGCCGTGGCCAGCGAAGCCCTCGCCCGACCGATCCGAATCCGAACGGCTTCCCTCGGTGCTGGTACGGCGCTCCCGAACAGGCTGCCCTGCACGCCGTGCGGTACTGGCGTCGGCATGAGGCACCTGCGCTGATGGCAGAGCCGGATCCGACCACGTTGGACGTGGACGCCTGCGTCACCGCGTCCCTGGGCGCAGGCGGCTCACTGCTACCCGCTCAACGAGAGGTGTTGAGCGCAACTGTCGAAGCCCTTCGGCAGCAGACACGAACCGATACGTGGCGCGATGACCCGCGGGCCTACTACCGGGCGTTGAACCTGTTGAAAGTCGCGCGGCATCTCGAAACGGCTGCCGGTGCAGTGCCCGCACTCGCCGAAAGCGCACGACCTGCATCTGGCCGCGGTTACGGCCGTGCGGCGACCTGAGCGACGAACGCCCGCCAAGCCGCCGGACCGAAGGTCAGTGCTGGACCGGCAGGGTCCTTGCTGTCCCGGACACCAACGAGACCGGGCAGATTGCTTGCCACCTCGATGCAGTTGCCGCCGCTCGCGCCGCTGCGGGTGGACTTGCGCCACCGGGCGTTACTGAGGTCCATGATGGCTCTCAACTTCCTTCAGCAGATCGATGGACTGCCGGCGCGGTAGAGCCTCGTTCCGGACGCTCTCCCACCTTGCCTGAAGCGTAGCCACCTCATCGTCCTTGTCGATGACGTCCCCGCCAAGCTGGTTTTCGAGGTGGCCTACCCACCCGCCCTCTTTGGAGCGGGCCAGCGCGAACGGCCCGGACAGCCCGATGTGCAGGCCTGCGCCCGCCGGGATCACGTGGACGTGGACGTGCGGCAGTTCGGCCATCGCGACCAGGTGGGCGATCTGCTGCGCCATGATGCCGCCCAGGTCATCGCCGGTACGCCGGATCGTGCCTTCGTCCAGCACGGCGACGAACTGTGGCCGGCGCTCGCCGGTCAGGATGGACTGTCGGCTCATGCGCGCCTGCACCCGCTGCTCAACCTCGTCGTCGGTGAGGCTCTCGTCTGTGCGCAGGACGGTGCGGGCGTAGTGCTCCACCTGCAGCAGGCCGGGGATCAGGTTGGGCTCGAAATAGCGAAGCTGGGTCGCCTCTCGCTCGGCGTCGAGCCAGGGCAGGAACCACGACGGTGCGCCGAACTTCGCGGCCAGGCGCTCGAAGAGTCCGCCGTTCCTCAACGCCCGATCGGCGCCCTTGATGAAGTCCATCGTCAGTGCTCGGGTGCCGCTCTCCACGGCGCTCACGTGTGAGGCGCTGAAGCCCGCCGCCCGACCGAACGCCTCCTGCGTCATCCCGGACGCTCCGCGAGCCCGGCGGATCTCGCCCACGATGAAGTCCGCCAGCGGACTCGGCACGTCAGCCATGCAACGCTCCTCAGATCGGAGATCGACTACCCGGGGCGCTACACGCTGGGCACCTGTCCTGCCAGCTCCGGCCCGGACCCCACGGATACCTTCCGAGCGTAGTGGCCTGCACAGCAGAGTGTCACCAGGCGGCGCGGCTGGTAGGGACCTCGAGACCGGCGGTCGCGTTCGTAGCGGGGCCGCTTCCGGCGGGCGAGCACTCACGGGAGCGGCCCCTTCTCCACGCCACCGAGGGGGACCCGTGCCCACCGTCGAGTCAGACCAGCCCATGAAGGCCGGCGACGTCATCCACCTGACCACCGCCGCTAGCGTGCAGTTCCTGCGGCCGATCGTCGTACGCGTCATCCGCGAGTTGCCCGAGTGGCACACGTACGACGGGTGGGTCTGGATCGAGGGTTACCAGCTCAACGCGGCGGGCGACGCCGTGGCGCGACGAGAGCTGTACGTGCGGCGTGCGGGTGTGCGGATGCAGACGATGCCAGCCAGATACCGGCGAGCGCAGGTGCGGGTCGGATGACCAACCGCCCCCGCCCGCACCTGCCGATGCGTCCGGCGTGGCGGTGCCGCAACTGCGCCGCGCCCTGGCCGTGCGGACCGGCCCAACTCGCGCTCGCGGCCGAGTTCCACGGTCACTCCATCGCCTTGGCGTTCTACCTGGCCGCGTCGATGAAGGACGCGATCGACGACGCGTACGGCCTCGGGTTGCGCCCGAACCTGCCGGCGATGCACGCCCGGTTCCTCGGGTGGTTGTCGCTGGCCCGGCGGCCTCGACGGTCCGGTCGAGCCTGAGGGCCTGTGCCAGGGCGGCAGTCGCTTTGACTCCGCGTCCGATGATGATCTGGTGAAGCTGCGCCGCCCGTACATCGACCGCCTGAATCCCTTCCTGTTCGGGTCGTTGATGCTCGGGGGAGCAGCCTCGACCGCGTACAAGGCGGTGACGGAAGAAATCGGCTGGATCGGCCTGCTCTTCTGCGGGGCGGTTGTGCTGTTCGGTTTGGCGATCGCTGGTCCGATGCTGCGGCACGCGGTGATGCCGTTCCGCGTCGATGTCGACGCGCGAGGCTGGTCGGTGCGCACACCGAAGCTGAATCGGTACCTGCGGTGGGACGAGATCGCGGCGGTCGTGCTCGCCGACGCCCCCGTGACGGCTCGGCGGCGCGTCACGGCGGCTCCGCGGCTGCTACTGGTGCCGGCGGACGGGGTGAACCTGGGAGTCCCGCTCACCGAGGAGACCGGGTTGGGCGGCCAGGCTGCCGTGGAACTGTTCCAGCTCGACGAGGTGGACTACGGGGACGATCTGCTCCTGCGCGACGTGGCCGCGCTGGCCGGCGACCGCTTCCACAACCTCTGCCGACAGCTGACTCGGCCAGCCGGCGCGATCCCGCTGCGCCGTTTTCCCGACGAGCCCGACCACGCCCGGTTGACACGGTGGCTGGATCGGCGGAAGGCCCTGCTGTTCGCTGGCTGGTACCTGCTTGTCCTGGTCCCTACGCTGCTGTTCGTCGGCCTGGGGGCGCAGCGCAACGAGCTGCTCGGCGTCATCATGCTGGTCGCGGGCCTGGCCGCGATCGGTGCGACCACCTTCGGAATCTGGCAGATCTTTGGTGATTGCCGGAACCTCGTGGACGGGTCGGCGATGATCAACGGGACGAATCTCGTGATCGGCATTGATACCCCGACCCACCCGACGAGCCTGCATTCCGGAATCGTCGACATCCTGCCACCGGGCCTTCTGAAGGGCTACGGCAAGGCGTGGCTGCTCACCGAGCGGGGACACAAGGGACGTCCGGGGGCCATCCTGCTGCTCAGCGATCCGCGTACCGGGCGGCTGCGCAGCCGGGACGACCTCCGCGCGTTGGAGGCGGTCCTGCGTGTCTCTCCGCACGAACGGGACCGGGCCGCTGGGCGGCAACTCCAGGAGTTGGCGATGCGGGCACCCGAGGCGTCGCCCATCGCGGCGCCGTCGAGAGTTGTGCCCGCCTCCGCGTACGCGATTGCTCTCTGGCAGGCGTTGAAGGGCATGGGGCGCGCTGTCGTGCTGCTCGGCGTCGTGGCCACCGTCGGGATCGGGGGAGGTTGGGCGGGCGGGGATTCCTCGCTTGTGGGTCCTGCGCTGTTCATCACCGCCGTCTGCCTGTTCGGTGTGTGGATCTTCTACGCGCTGTACCGCACGCTGGGACTCCTCAACGCGCTACTGACGATCGCCGCGCGAGCGATCCGCGGATGAGGGCCGGGCAGTGCCGTTGGGCCACGCCAGTTGACGAACCGGCCGGGTGGGTTACCCCACCCGGCCGGCGTCCTGCTTCCTGAAACGTCAGTGCTTCTTGAACACCGGCATGGTGTCCAGGGTGGTGGTGACGTTCTGCGTGGTGCCGCCCCGGTACGTCTTGCCGGTGAAGATGTCCGTCCAGGTGTTGCCCGGCGGGAACCAGACCGACGTGGTGGCGGTGTCGCCCGGCGTCGTCACCGGTGCCACCAGGTAGTCCGGGCCGTAGAGGTATTCCGAGCCGGCGGTGGCGTACGCGGCCTGCTCGTTCGGGTACGCCAGGTACATCGAGCGGACGATCGGCGTACCCGTGCGGGTTGCCTCCTTGGCGGCGGCGTAGGTGTACGGCTGCAGTTCCTTGCGCAGGTTGAGGAACTTCTTGGCCGACGCGTTGGCTGCCGGGCCGTACTGCCAGGGCAGCCGGTCGCTGTGGTTGGAGTGCAGCCGGTCGATGGGCTGGAACGTACCGAACTGCACCCACCGGGCGTACAGGTCGTCGGGGAGCTTGGTGCTGCCCGGTTCGGTGCCCGGCTCCCGCAGGCCGCCGGTGTGCCCGCCGATGTCGTGGCTGACGGCGGCCAGCCCGGTCGCGGCCGACTCGCCCGGCGTGTAGCCGACCTCCATCTTCAGGGTCGACCAGTCGCTGGTGGTGTCGCCGGTGAAGTGCAGCGTGGTGCGCTTGTCGGCCCACGGTCCGGTCGCCACGGGGGTGGGGCTGCTGTAACCGCCGGCCTGCAACGACCCGTACGCCCGGGAGAAGGCGAAGCCGGTCTTGTCGGCGTACTGCTGGTTGATCCACGCGTCTGCGGTCACCCCGGCGAGGGATGACGTGGTGTTGTCGCAGCACCAGTCCAGCCACCACAGGTCCGGGCCCTTGCTGTTCTTCGGCAGCATCCCGTCGTGGAGCTGCATATACGCCTTGAGCTGGTCCGGGTCGCCGAAGTCGAACGTGTAGCAGTCCGGGCCGCCGTTGCAGCCGACGCGCTGGAGCTTGCCCTTCGCGGTGGCCTGCGCCTGGGCGAACTTCGGGTCCGAGCCGAGGATGCTCGGGTGGATGTTGATGCCGGTGCGCAGGCCCTGCTTCTTCGCCCAGTCGAAGAACGCCTTCGGGTCGGGGATGCGGGTGGGGTCGATGCTCCAGCCGTTCCACTTGTCCGGCGCCTTGATGTCGGTGTCAAGGACAAGGACATCCATGGGTACGCCCTCAGCCCTGGCCCGCGCCACGATGTCCTGGAATTCGGTGGCGGTGCGGTCGTAGTACTCGGAGTACCACACCCCGTACGCCCACTGGGGCAGCAGCTTCGTGGGGCCGGTCAGCGTCGACAGGTCCGCCAGGCCACGGTTGAAGTCCTGCCCGTACGCGAAGACGTAGCCGTCCTGCTCGGGGGCCGGCCGGGGCTTGGTGGTGCGCAGGGCCGAGGCCGAGTCGTCGAGCAGGTACCAGCCGTCCTGGTAGAGCAGGCCCGGGGCGGTGAGCGCGGAGCCGGTGACGCCGTCCAGGCCCCGGCGGTAGCCGCCGAGCGGCGCGTGCGGGGCGAGCAGCGGGGAGTCCTTGCCCGTGACGGCGACCGTGTCGACGTTGACGTTGCAGCTGGCGTCGGTGGGGCAGCCCAGCGTCACGGTGTTGGTGCCACGGTCGAGGTGGACCGGGACGGCCACGGTGTTCCAGTAGTCCCATCCGCTGGTCGGTGGCAGGGCCGCGGTGACCGGTGCCGCCGTCCCCGCCGTCACCGACATGGTGCGCGCCTGGCTCGGCTGGGCGCCGGCCTGGCCGTTGGCGTAGCGGATCTGCACCTGGTAGTCACCGGCGGCGGGTACGTCCGTCACGGTGAGCGCCACGGCGGCGCTGGTGTTCTCCAGGCCGGCCAGGAAACCCGTACCCGAAGCGCCGTTGTGGTCGTTCGCGGGCCGCGCGCCGCCGGTGAGCGCGCCGGTCTCGGCCTCTCCCAGGGTGCCGAAGGGCAGCGGCTGCGGCTGGGGTGCGGCCGGCGCGGGGAACGGGTCACCCGGGTTGACCACCGCGAGGCTGTCGATGTTCACGTTGCCGGAGTCGTTGGGACCTCGCACGACGCTGATCTCGTGCCGGCCGGCGGTGAGATCGACCGGCACGGTGGCCAGGCCCCAGGTGTCCCAGTTCGCGGTGGGCGGCAGGGTCAGCGGGTGGCCGGCGTCGCCGTCGACCTGAACGGTCAGGGTGCGGTCCACGTTCTGGCCGTCGCCGCCGGTGCTGTTGGCGTAGCGGACGGCGAGCTGCTTGGCGCCGCCCTGCGGGGCGTCGAGCGCGAACGTGACCGAGTCGCCGGAGGAGGAGAAGCCCGCCGCGAAGCCGCGTCCGGTGTATCCCCGGTGGTCGGTGGCCACGCCGGGACCGTTGAGTTGCAGCGACTCGGCCTCGCAGAGCGCGCCGAACGCGCAGGCCGGCGCGGTGTGGCCGGCCCAGGGCTGGCCCTGCACGGTCTGCTTGCCGGTCGTGAGCCGCACGCTCAGGTTGTCGGCGGTGAACGCACCGGAGCCGACCTGGTAGCGCAGCGTCATCGCGCCGGTGTCGATGGTGAGCCAGCCGTGCTCGACGCGCTTGGTGAATCGGGTACGGGAGAAGTCGTCGCGCCCGATGGCGTTGAACGTGGCGGCGTCGGTGAACCGGCCGTCCTTCTGGTACTCGGTGCGGATCAGGGTGGGGGAGAGCACTTCGAAACGTGCGTTGCCCGAACGTACGGCGTCGTCCTGCGCACCGTGAGGTTTGGCCTGGGCGGGCGCGGAGGGGGCGAGCGCCAGGCCCGTGACGAGAATGCCGGCCGCGGCGGCCGCTGTCGCCCGGCGGCGGGGTGAGTTCCGATAGAGCAAGATGCGCTCCTCGTCTCATATGGAGGAAATGAGTCGATGACAACGCTGTCACCAGCCTGAAACGCATGTCAACCGGCGGCAGCAGGTGTCTCTTCTCTCTTTCCGGCGTGATGTGCGCTCGTCGCGTGCGGCGTGCGGCGGCGTGCGCTCGGACGGCGCGTGGCGTTGCGGGCGGTGTGCGGGCGACCTGCGCGCGGCGGGCGGTCGGCCCGTGGCGTGCGCTCGACCGGCGTGCGCTCGGCCGGCGCGTGGCGTGCGCTCGACTGGCCTGGGTGCGGCCGTCCGCCTGCGGGACGGTACGCCTTCTGATCGGTTTGCCGCGGCTGGTGCGCGGGGATGGTCTGACGCATGTCTTTCTGGAGTCGGTTGAAGCAGAGGCGGAGCGAGCAGATCGAGCAGCGGCGTCAGGAGGCCATGGCCAAGGCGATGGCCCGTGGCGCCACCCCGGAAGAGGTGGTGGCCGCGGGCGAGCGTGCCGCCCGTGGCAACACCGCCGCCGTGCTGGGTGCCATCAGCACCTGACGCGCCACCGGCCGCCGTGATCCACTCCAGGTCGGCGATGTGGGGGCATCGCGCCGCTCGGATGCCGCCACTTCGGCGATCTGGAGTCGATCACGCCGCAAACGCAGGCACGAACGCAGGCGCTCGCCGGGTGCACCCGCTCGCCGGCTGCCGGCCGCACGCACGACAAGCGCGCCAGCGTGGTGCGGGTCAGCAGCGGGCGGCGGCCAGTGGAGCTGCGCCCGCCAGGGCCTCGACCGGCGTCGTCGGGACGGCTGACTCCGCCGTTGGCGTCGGCGAGGTGGAGGGCGGAAGCGAGGGCGAGGGCGACGCGGGCGTCGGGGGGGCGCTGGGCGGGGCGGCGACGAGGGACGCCGTGGTGCGCTGGACCTGCTTCGGCGTCATGCGGATGCCCGTGGCGGTGCTCTGGTGGCCGTACACGTCGGTGACCCTGATCGTGTACGGGCCGGGACCGATCCCGTCCTCGACCGTCCAGTAGTTGTCGACCTGGCGGGCCGTCTTGCGGAAACCGCCGGTCGGGCCCTTGGCCTCGACCGAGCGCAGCGGGTTGCCGTGGTTGCCGACCTGGACCGCGAACCACCACTGCGACGCGCCGCCCTTGAGCCGGAAGGTGAGGCCGCCATTGAGCGGAGGGTTCACCACCGCCCGGTACCTCACGGAAGCGATGCCCTGCGAGCGGTCGGCGATCCGGGCGAACGCCTCGTCGGACAGATCGATCTTGCTGCTTCCGCAGCCGCCGCACTGGTCCATGACCAGCACCCGGACCGTGCCCCTGGGGCCGGTGACGTCCAGGTAGCTGCCGCAGGCGGCCGCGTTGGCGTACCGCGACGAGCCGACAGCCACGTAGAGCCGGTCGGCCGGCGGGCCCGGGAAGGAGCAGGTGCCGCCCGAGCGGCCCGCGTCGTAGAAGCTGGCCGTTCCTCTGTGGACGGTGCTACCGCTGGGCGGCGCGGCGCAGGCCGGGGTGACGCCGCCGCGTACGGCGAGGGTGATGCCGAGGACAGCGGCCAGGGCGGCGACCCCGGCGCCGGCCATCCAGCGTCGGACCCGCCGACTCGACCGGGGCGTACTGGCCGGGCTCTCGCTTGTGGGTTCCGTGCCTGGTGCCGTCACGGCGCCTGATGTTGCCGCATGATCCGCAGCCAGCGCAAAGCCCGTAAGCATTCCGTCACACGCCGGATCGGCGGGCGCGCAGTCCGTGGTGGGCTGGCCGTAAGTCCACTCGACTTCGCAGACATCGGGGTGTCCGGGGGCCGGGGATAGGCCGGTTTCGCCGAAGGCGAGTGGATCATGGCTGACCGCGTTGCTCCGGGTCCGTACCGTGTTGTCGAGGGAGGTACGGATGATTGATCTGGTGACGGTCGGCGCGGTCGTGGGCGTACTGCTCGTCGGTGTCCTGGTCGTGGTCCGCAAGCCGGTCGACGCTCGGCGGGTCCTGCGGTGGTCGGCCCTGGCGATCACCGTGCTGGTGGCGGCCGCGCTGACGCCCTTCACCGTGGACGATTCCGGCCCCGCGGCCAGCTTCCTGCTCGGCGTTCCGGTCGTCGCCGCGCTACTGCCGGTTCTCGCGCAGCGGTTCGGTCGGCTGGGCGGGGTCGTCGATCTGGCGGCCGCATTGGTCATCGGCGGGTGGGGTCTGCTGCTCGGGCTGGGCATCGGCGCCGCGTTCCTGCCGGCAGCCGTGCTCCTGATCGCCAGCGCCGCCGTCGGCACCAGGCCAGCTCGACCGTCCAACGCCACCTGAGATGGGGCGGGACCCCGAGGAAACGACCCCAACCGTCGTCTTCGATCTCGACGGCGTGCTGCTGCGCGGGGACGCGTTCGGGCTCTTTCTGCGGCGCGTCGTCTTCACGGGTGCCCGGCTCCCGCTGGCCGTCGGCCTGCTCGTCCTCCTCGCGCCCATGAGCGCCGTTCCCGCCTACCGCGTGCGGGCGGCGCGATGGATGAGTCGGATCGGCCTGTGGGGCCGGAACGCGGATCGATTGCAGGCCGAGCTTCGGCGTTTCGGCGCCGATCTCGGCGCCGAGCCAGGTCGGCTCATCGGACCGGGTCTGCGGATGATTCGTGCCCACCTGGCGGCGGGGGACCGCGTCGTCGTGGTGACCGCGTGCGAGCACACCCTGGCGCGCGCGTTGCTCGACGCGATCGGCCTCGCCGAGGTCGACCTGGTGGCGTCGCACATCCGGGGCCCGAAGCTGATCGTGCACAACTACGGGCCGATGAAAATGGTGCAACTGGCCGTCCACGGGGTGACGCCGCCCTGGCGGGTGGCCTACAGCGACTCGCTGTCGGATCTGCCCATCCTCGCCGCTGCGGAGCAGGCGGTGCTGGTCAACGCGAACGCGCGTCAGGTTGCCCGGGCGCGGCGGCTGCTCGGTGCCCGGCTGACCACCGTGACCTGGACGGGCAGGTAGCGGGATCTCCACCGACCGCGTGACTGCTCGTATCGCCACGACCGCGAGGTGCTGCGTTCTAGGCTCCGAGATAGGGCGGCGGCGTGCCTTTCTCGAATTGGCGCACACATCCGGGCAGTGCCCTCACCCCATGATTCCCCTCGCGAGGCGCGAACTGGTGACAGAGAGGAAGAAGGCATGGCGGTCAAGACGAAGACGCGGCCCGGCACCACGGAGATCCGGCCGTTCACGGTGGAAATCCCCCAGGCGGACCTCGACGACCTGAAACGGCGGATCGCCGCCACCCGGTGGCCGGAAAAGGAGATCGTCGACGACCAGTCGCAGGGCGTGCCACTCGCGACCATCCAGGCCGTCGCGCGTTACTGGGAGAACGAGTACGACTGGCGCAAGGTCGAGTCACGGCTGAATGCCGTACCGCAGTTCATGACCACCATCGACGGGGTGGACATCCACTTCATCCACGTGCGCTCCAAGCACGAGGACGCGCTCCCGCTCATCGTCACCCACGGGTGGCCCGGGTCGGTGATCGAGCAGATGAAGATCATCGAGCCGCTGACCGACCCGACGGCACACGGCGCGAGCGCGTCGGACGCCTTCCACCTGGTGATCCCGTCCCTGCCCGGGCACGGCTTCTCGGGCAAGCCCACCGCGACGGGCTGGAACCCGCAGAAGATCGCCACCGCCTGGACCGAGCTGATGACGCGCCTCGGGTACGACCGGTTCGTCGCGCAGGGCGGCGACTGGGGAGCGGTCGTCGTGGACCAGATGGGCGTGCAGGCCCCGCCGGAGCTGCTCGGCATCCACACCAACATGCCCGGCGCGGTCCCGCCCGAGATCGACCTGCTGTTCCAGGGCGACACCACCGGGGCGAACAACGCCATGGGGTCGCTGCCCTCGGGCCTGTCCGACGACGAGATGCGCGCGGCCACCGAGCTGGACTACGTCTGGAAGCACGTCGCGTACGCCCTGATGATGGCGACGCGCCCGCAGACGCTGACCGCCCTGGCGGACTCCCCGGTGGGTCTGGCGTCGTTCCTGCTCGACCACGACGCGAAGAGCCTCGCCCTGATCGCGAAGGTCTTCGACGGCGCCCAGGCGGGCCTGACCCGCGACGACATCCTGGACAACATCTCGCTCTACTGGCTGACGAACACCGCGGTCTCCGCGTCCCGCCTCTACGCGGAGAACAAGCTCTCGTTCTTCGCCACCAAGGGCGTCAACGTCCCCGTCGCCGTGAGCGTCTTCCCCGACGAGCTGTACGAGGCCCCGCAGAGCTGGGCGGAGCAGGCGTACCCGAACCTCATCTATTACAACAAGCTCGACGTGGGTGGGCACTTCGCGGCCTGGGAGCAGCCGAAGATCTTCTCCGAGGAGTTGCGCACCGCCTTCCGGTCGCTGCGGTAGATGGCCGCGTTCGGTCGGGTGCACCTGCCGCCGCTCGGCGGGGCGGTCGAGTGGCTCAACTCCGCGCCGCTCGGCCCCGCCGAGCTGCGCGGACGCGTCGTACTCGTGAACTTCTGGACGCTGACCTGCATCAACTGGCTGCGCCAGGAGCCGTACGTGCGGGCCTGGTCGCGGGCGTACCGGGACGACGGGCTGCTCGTCGTCGGGGTGCACACGCCGGAGTTCGGATTCGAGCGCCGGATCGACTGGGTACGCGCCGCCGTCGCGGCCCGCGACATCGACTACCCGGTCGCGGTCGACAGCGACTACGCGATCTGGGGCGCGTTCGCCAACCAGTACTGGCCGGCGCTCTACTTCGTCGACCCCGACGGCGTGATCAGCGACGAGCACTTCGGTGAGGGCCGCTACGAGCAGTCCGAACGGGTCATCCAGCGGCTGCTCGGTATCGAGCGGGCCCTCGTACCCGTCGAGGGGGTCGGCGTCGAGGCGGCGGCCGACTGGGACCAGGTGCGCACGCCCGAGACGTACCTCGGCTTCGGTCGCGGCGAGCACTTCGCGTCGCCGAACGGACCTGTCCTCGACGAACGCCGCGCCTACGACCTCCCGGAGAGCCTGGGTCTCAACCAGTGGGCCCTGGCCGGAGAGTGGACGATCGGCCCCGAGAAGGCGGTGCTCGCACAGTCCGGCGGGAGCATCGCCTTCCGCTTCCACGCCCGCGACGCGCACCTCGTGCTGTCGCCCGACGGGCAGGGGCCGATCCCGTACCGGGTGCTCCTCGACGGCGGGCCGCCCGGGCCGTCGCACGGCGTGGACGTCGACGCCGACGGCAACGGCGTCCTTCAGGACGGGCGTCTGTACCAGCTCATCCGGCAGGACGGCGCGATCCGCGAGCGGACCGTGGAGATCAGGTTCGACGCGCCGGGCGCCGAGGCGTACGCCTTCACGTTCGGTTAGGTCCCGGGGTACCCCGGACAGCGCCGGACGCGGCTGGGGCCGCGCGGTCATGCGGGCCGGACTGGCCCGCGCGGCCGCCGACGGCGTGCCGGCGATCCTGGAGACCAGCAACCCGGCGAACGTCGAGCTGTACCTCCGCGCCGGCTGGGAGGTGCTCCGCACCCTGCCGGAGCCGGTCCCCACCTGGATCATGCAGCAACCGCCCCGCTGAGACACCCGATCATCGCGGGCATCGGATGTCGGGTGGGCCTCCTGCCCTGCCGCCTAGCGTTGCTGCTCGTAAGGGAAGGAGGCCCAGGTGCTGGATCGGCTCAACGAGGCCATGGCGCACATCGAGCGGCACCTCGACCAGCAGATCGAGGTGGCGGACCTGGCGCGGATAGCGCTCACGTCGGAGTACCACTTCCGGCGGCTGTTCTCCGCGCTGGCCGGCATGCCGCTGTCGGAGTACGTCCGCCGCCGCCGGCTCACCGTCGCCGGCGCGGACGTGCTGGCGGGGGAGCGGACGCTGCTCGACGTCGCGGTGCGCTACGGCTACGGCTCGGCCGAGGCGTTCGCCCGTGCGTTCCACGCCGTGCACGGCGTGGGACCCGGAGAAGCCCGGCGTACGGGGGCGGCGTTGCGTTCCCAGCCCCGGATGTCCTTCCGACTCACCGTGGAAGGGAGCGGCAGCATGGAGTACCGAATCGTCAGTAAGGACGCGTTCGCGCTGGTGGGGCGCAAGGCCCGGGTTCCGCTGGTGCACGAAGGGATGAACCCGTCGATCGTCGCGTTCATCAGGAGCATCGACAAGGAGACGACCGCCCGGATCGAGGCGCTCTCCGACCAGGAGCCGACCGGGATCGTCAACGTCAGCGACAACCTGGCCGACACCCGGGCCGAGGGCAGCGAGCTGGACTACTGGCACGGGGCCGTCACCGGGGCCACGCCACCGGACGACCTGGACGCGCTGCCGGTGGCGGCCGGGTCGTGGGCGGTGTTCACCACCTCCGGCGCGTTCCCGCAGGCGGTGCAGTTCCTGTGGCGGGACGTGTTCACCCAGTGGTTCCCGTCCAACCCGTACCGCAGCCGGCCCGGACCGGAGATCTCCCGGGTGCGGGTGTCCGCGGACGGAACCACGGCGGACGCGGAGCTGTGGATCCCCGTCGAACGGGTCGCGGTCTGAGGACGTCGCGGCCGGAGGCTCAGTCGGGTACGTCGTCCCAGGTGGTGCCCGGCGGTAGATAGCCGGCCGACGGGTTGTCGCGCAACGCGTAGGCGATGACCAGCAGCGCGTGCCGGTCCAACTCGGGCAGCCGGTCGAGCGGGAACCACCGCACGTCCAGCGACTCGTCGTCGTTGACCCGCGCGGTGCCGGACACCACCGTGCAGGCGAAGCCCAGGTTGAGGTACTCGCAGCGGTCGCCGTTGGGGTAGGTGTGCGGGTGGGAGACGGCACTGGTCAGGCGCAGCGGCGTCACGTCCAGGCCGGTCTCCTCCCGCACCTCCCGGACCAGCGCGGTGGCCGGCTGCTCGCCCGGCTCGACGAAGCCGCTGATCACCGACCACCGCCCGTCGTCCGAGCGTTGGCCGAGCAGCAGCTCACCGTCGTCGTTGCGGATGACCGCGCTGACGCTGGGCAGCCACAGCAGGTCGTGGCCGACGTGCTTTCGCATCCGCACGATGTAGTCCGGTACCGCCATCGGGCGATCATAGGCCGCGCGTCGGCGGCCACCGCCGTCCCGTCGCGGTCCGCGTCGTGCTCAGCCCGACCATTCGACGGTACGACGAAAGCGCTTGTACTCCGCGGTCAGCTCGGCGTCGATGCGCTCCAGCCGGGCGGGGGTGAGTACCACCGACGGATCCTGCCACGGGCGTCCGGCGAGCAGTTGGCGACGCAGCCCGATCGGCGGGTGCGCGGCGAAGAGCGAGGCCTCGTCACGGACCGACAGTTGGCGCAGCAGCGGCAGCCGGTCTGTGTTCGCCGCTCGGGCCTCGGCGAACGCCGAGCGCCAACGGTCCGGGCCGTGCCCCGCTCGGGCATGGACACGTACCGCCAGCGCCATCGACGCCAACCGGTGGGTCCACCGGTCGATCCAGGTCCAGCCGAACTCGCGCTCGCGCCGCCCGGGGTCGTACGCGTCCAGGTTCCACTCGCAGCCGGGGCACCACGGCGCCGCGTCCCTCAGCGATGCGGTGGTCGTGCCGCATCGCGGGCACGCCCCCGTGCCCGTCACCGTGTTGATCACGGCCACGAATCCTGCCCCGGACCGTCGTACCGGGGAATCAACCGTTCGGCTTTCCAATGCCCCCACCTGCACTTCTTTCGGCGTTTTCGCCCGCGGTGCGGTAAGCGTCTCTACTGTGGAGAGGGTTAGGCGACTTGCGTGATCCGGTGGCGGGCGACCGGTTCGCGGTGCACAGTGTTTCCCATGAGCGACAGCGGACGTAGTGGGCAGTTCTACTGGTGCACCCGACACCACCGGGTCGAGACGGACGCCGACGTGTGTCCGGCGAAGCACGTCCTCGGCCCGTACAACTCGGCGGCCGACGCGGAGAACGCCCTGCAGCGAGTGCAGGAGCGGAACGAGGCGTGGGAGGCCGAGGACGCGCGTTGGGCCGGGGAGGACAGGTAGACGGCGCGGGACGGCCCGCGTCGCGGTAGTTCGTGCTCCGCGAGGACGCACGCGAGAGCACGTCCCCAAGGAGGGAACCACGATGGCCGTTACACAGCAGGCCACCACCCGCCCGGCCGCCCGCAAGACCACCGCGAAGAAGACCGCCGCGGCGGAGCGTGGCACGTCGGCGAGCCGGACCACCCCCGTGCGCAAGTCCACCACGGGCGCGGCGAAGGCGCCGGCCCGCAAGGCGGCCGGCGGCGCGGGGCGTGCCCCGGCGACGAAGACGACCACGGCGGCGAAGAAGGCCCCCGCCAAGAAGGCCACGGCGACGAAGACGACGAAGACCACGGCGGCGGCCAAGCGGACCACGGCGGCCAAGAAGGCGCCCGCGAAGAAGACCGCGACCACGGCCCGGACCACGGCGGTCAAGACCACGGCGGCCAAGACCACGGCGGCCAGGAAGGCGCCCGCGAAGACCGCCTCCGCCCGCGGTACGACCACCGCCGCGAAGCGGAGCCCGGCGTCCACGGCGCGCAAGAGCGCCACCGCGACCAAGACGGCCGGCGCGGCGAAGAAGACGACCGGCGCGGCGAAGAAGACGACGAGCGCGGCGAAGAAGACCACGGCCTCGGCGGCCAAGAGGACCACGGCCGCGACGAAGGCGCCGGCCCGCAAGGTCGCGACCAAGGCGTCGGCGGTGACGAAGACGGCCGCGAAGAAGGCTCCCGCCAAGAAGACCACGGCGGCGAAGAAGACGGCGACCCGTCCGGCCGGCGGCGCCCGCAAGGCGGCGGCGAAGAAGGCCCCGGCCTCGAAGGTGACCGGCACGTCGTCGACGACCGCCCGTAAGGCGGCGGCGAAGAAGGCCCCGGCGAAGAAGACCACCGCCGCCAAGGCGCCGGCCCGCAAGGTGACCGCCCGCAAATCGCCGTCGCCGCCGGTCGCCGCACGGGCAACCGCCCCTCGGGGTACGCGGACCACGGCGCGTAGGGCGACCGGCTGACCGCTGGTCGCCCCGGGCTGACCGCTGGTCGCCCGGGGCCGCCGGGGCTGACGCTGGTCGCCCGGGCTGGCGCTGGTCGTCGCCCCGGGCTGGCCGGGCGGCGCGGTACCGACTCGGCCGGTCACCGGAAGCGGATCACCGGCGGCGCTGTCAGGATTGACCCGTGGTCATCCGACGCGTACTCGCCCCCCGCATCGACTTCGGCGCGCTGCGCCGCGAGCTCGGCCTGCCCGAGAGCTTCCCCGTGGCCGCCCAGCGGGAGGCCGACGCGGCGGCTGCCGCGCCGCCCCGGCCGGCCGTCGACCGCACCGACATACCGTTCGTCACGGTCGACCCGGCCACCTCCCGTGACCTGGACCAGGCGATGCACCTGGCCCGCCGGCCGGGCGGTGGCTACCGCGTGCGGTACGCGATCGCGGACGTCGCCGCCCACGTCCAGCCGGGCGGCGCGCTCGAGGAGGAGACCTGGCGGCGGGGGCAGACGGTCTACCTGCCCGACGGCAACGTGCCGCTGCACCCGGTGACGCTCAGCGAGGGCGCGGCCAGCCTGCTGCCCGACGACGACCGTGCCGCCGTGGTGTGGACCATCGACCTGGACGCCGACGGCGGCACGGTGGCCGTCGAGCTGGAGCGCGCCCTGGTCCGCAGTCGGGCCAAGCTCGACTACACCGGCGTGCAGGCGGCGGCCGACGCTGGTCGGCTGCCCGAGCCGATCGCGCTGCTGCCCGAGATCGGCGACCGGCTGACCGCCCGGGGGCTGCGCCGGGGGGCCATCAATCTGCCGCTGCCCGAGCAGGACGTGGAGCCCGAGGGCGACGGGTGGCGGCTGGTGCTACGCGGGCCGGCGCCGATGGAGGAGCACAACGCGCAGATCTCGCTGCTGACCGGGATGGCCGCCGCCGATATCATGCTGGCCGGCGGGATCGGCCTGCTGCGGACGATGCCCCCGCCGAAGCCGGAGGCGGTGCAACGCCTGCGGGCGGCCGCCGCCCCGCTGGGTGTGCGCTGGCCGGACGGCGTGAGCCCCGGCGAGGTCCTCGTCGGCCTGGACGCCGCGCAGCCACGTGCCGCCGCGTTCATCGACCAGGCCGCCGAGTTGATGCGCGGCGCCGCGTACACCGCCTTCGACGGCAGCCGCCCGGAGCAGCCGGAGCACGGCGGGGTCGCGGCCGCGTACGCCCATGTCACGGCGCCGTTGCGGCGTCTGGCCGACCGGTACGCCACCGAGGTCTGCCTGGCCCTGCACGCGGGCCGGGAGGTGCCCGACTGGGCCCGAGCCGCGCTGCCCCGGCTGCCCGAGGTGATGGCCAGCACCGACCGCACCGCCTCGGCGGCCAGCCGGGGCGCGGTCGAACTGGCCGAGGCGGTACTCCTGGAACACCGGGTGGGGGAGACGTTCGACGCGGCGGTGCTCGACGTCGACGCCCCCGCCAACGGCAAGTCCCGGCCGCGCCCGCCCGGCGGAACCGTGGCCCTGGACGCCCCGCCGGTCCGCGGCCGCTGCCTCGGTGAACTTCCCCTCGGCGAACGGGTCCGCGTCCGCCTGGTCACCGCCGACCCGGCGGCCCGCACGGTGCTGTTCGAGCTGGCCTGAGGAGGCCGCGCGGTCGGGTCGCCCGTGCAGCGGGCATTGTCACAGTGGCTGGCGACTCTGGCGCGCCGAGCGATTTGCGAGGATGAGCCCATGGCATACGACGCGAGCACGCTGCCCGACGTTTCCGGGCTGACGGTCGGCATCATCGGCGGCACCGGCGACCAGGGGCGCGGCCTCGCCTACCGACTCGCCCGGGCCGGCCAGACGGTGCTGATCGGCTCCCGGTCGGCCGAGCGGGCCGCCGAGTCCGCCGCCGAGATCGCCGCGTTGCCCCGGATGCCGGCCGACGTGCGCATCACCGGCGCGGCCAACGACGAGGTGGCCCGCCGCAGCGACGTGGTGATCATCGCGGTGCCGTGGGACGGGCACGCGGCCACCGTCGCCGCCCTTGCCGAGCCGCTGGCCGGCACGATCGTCGTCGACTGCGTCAACCCGCTGGGCTTCGACAAGCAGGGTCCGTACGCGCTCAGCGTCGCCGAGGGCAGCGCCGTCCAGCAGGCCGCCGCGCTGCTGCCCGACTCCCGCGTCTGCGCCGCGTTCAACCACGTGAGCGCCCCGCTGCTGGCCGACCCGGAGGTCGACCGGATCGATCTCGACGTGCTGATCTGCACCGAGGACCGGGAACTCGTCGACATCGTCGGGGCGCTCGCCGCGCGGATCCCCGGCATGCGCGGCATCTACGCCGGTCGGCTGCGCAACGCCCACCAGATCGAGGCGTTCACCGCGAACCTGATCGCCATCAACAAGCGCTACAAGGCCCACGCCGGCATCCGCGTCACCGACCTCTGACAGTGCCCTGGGGGATCATGGGGCATGACCGATGCTGACGCGGTGTTGCGGATCGCGGATCTGCGCCGAGCGTGCTCGATGTTGTTGGATGCGGCCGAGCGCCGATTCGGTCCGGAGATCCAGCTGTCACAGCTCGGCGTCGACCACTACTGGAACATGGACCTGGGTGCGGCGTTCGGGATGGTCCAGCGTCCTGAGTTGGAGATCGACTGCGGGCAGAGCAGCGACGATGTCGCCGAGCTGACGAGCCTCCTGCGGCGGGGTGGTGGTCCAGAGGGCTTCGTGTCGCTGTGGCACGAGCTTTCGCACGTGAGTGGGCTGCTGCGGCTGCTGGCCTACCTTGACCTGCCCGACAATCGCGAGAGCTAGCCTGCGCGGGGGACGGGCCGACCGTTGGGCACACCGGCACCTCATCGGGTGCGTGGCTGACCCGCTGCCGTCACGTTCGCCGGTGGTAGTGGTTGCGGCGGGGGACCTGTTCCGGGTCGAGCCAGGCCGGCGGGACGAATTCGGGGTAACCGTCGCCACCGAGCCGGACGGCCCACTCGCCGTGGTGGAGGTGGCGGTGGTGGTGGCCGCAGAGGAGCACCGAGTTGGTCAGGCTGGTGTGGCCGCCGTCGGCCCAGTGCCGGATGTGGTGGGCGTCGCACCAGCGGGGCGGTCGGTCGCAGCCGGGGAACGCGCAGCCTCGGTCGCGCAGGACCAGGGCGCGGCGCAGGGGGCCGGTGACGAGTCGGCGTTGCCGGCCGACGTCGAGTGGCTGGCCGGCGCTGCCGAGCATGGCCGGCAGGATCGCGGCGTCGCAGGCGAGCTGCCGCACGGTCTCGGCGGTGAGCCCGAAGCCGGCGTCGAGGGTGCCCGTGCCGAGCTGCCGGACCAGGCCGTCGAAGCTGGTGGTGACGACGAGTTGGGTCGGCTCGCCGCCGTGCTCGGGCAGCTCACCGGTGCGCAGGGCGAGTCGGCAGAGGTCGCCGAGGGCGTCGTGCCGCCGTTGCCCCGGTGACCGGTGGTCGTCCTGACCGGAGGGTGCGGTCAGTGGGTCGATGGCGGCGCGGAGCAGGCCGGCGGTCTCCGCGTCGAGGGTGCCGTTCAACCGCAGCCGGCCGTCGGTCAGCTCGGACAGGGTGAGGTGACGATCCCGGGTGGCCCGGCGGGCTTCGGCGTCGAGGGCGGCCTTGGCGGCGGCGTCGGCGATCTCGGGTGCGACGTGGTCGAGGATGCGGGTGGCGAGCTTGCGCAGCAGGCTCGGGTCGACCTGGCCGGCCCAGTCGACGAGGACGCCGACCGCTCTGGTGGCGACGTCGGTGCCGGCGGCGGCCCGCACGGTGTCGACGGTGTCGGCGATGACGCGGGCCTGCTCCAGGCTGACGTCTCCGTCGGCCAGCGCCCGGCGGACCTCGGGAGCGCCCGTGTCGAGGGCGTGAGCGGACTCGACCAACCGGCGGGCTGCGGGAACGGTCAACCGTAGGCGGTCGCGCAACCAGACCGCCGTCGACGACGCGCCCTGCGCCTGGGCCGTGCCCCGGCCGTCCAGCTCGCGCACGAGGGCCAGCTTGACGGCCGCGAGCTGCTGCTCGAGCCGGTGCGCGGCCTCGAGCGCAGCCACCAGGTGATGCTCCGCGAGGGCCCAGACGGGCGCGGCGGCGGCATCCGCCACCGCGCCCCGCGCCTGCGCCAACTCCTCGATCACACCCCGAGACTAGAACAGGTGTACGACAAAACCAGTCGTCGTGATCAATGTCGTCGTGTAAAACTTTCTAGACACGATGTCAAAGACGCCATACCATGAGCGTGTCAAGAATTCTTTACAGCAGGAGGCGGTCGTGACGCACGAGGAGAAACGCGCCTGGATCATGTTGGTGGTCAGTGTGGTGGGCTACGCCGCCGTGGTCCTGAACCGGGCCGACGGTGGCCCGCTCACCGCCACCCCGTACGTCGGGGTGCTGTTGTGGACCATCGGCGGAGCCGTCGTCGCGAGCATCGTGGCCGAGATCGGGATGGGTGTGGTGAGCCCGGGCGCCTCCCGGGCCAAGGACGTCCGGGACCGGGAGATCGGACGGCTCGGTGACCACGTCGGCCAGGCGTTCGTGGCCATCGGCGCGGTGTCGGCGATGCTGATGGCGTTGGCCGAATGGGACTGGTTCTGGATCGCCAACGTCATCTACCTGTGCTTCGTCCTGTCGGCGGCGGTTGGCGCCCTGGCGAAGGTGATCGTCTACCGCAAGGGTGTCCCGCAGTGGTGAAGCCGACCCGCGTCACGAACAACATCCGCGCACTCCGCTTCGCGCACGGCGAGATGACCCAGGCCGAGCTCGCCGAGCGGATCGGCGTGACCCGACAGACCGTCATCGCCATCGAGCAGAGTCGCTACTCGCCGTCGCTGGAGATGGCGTTCAAGATCGCGCGCTTGTTCGACGCACGTCTCGACGACGTGTTCCAGTACCCCGAGGAGGCGACACCGTGAAGGCCATCGTCCAGGACAGCTACGGCCCGGCCGACGTGCTCCACCTCCGCGACATCGACCAACCGGCCATGAACGACCAGGAGGTCCTCGTCCAGGTCCGCGCCGCCGGGGTCGACCCCGGAGTGTGGATCTTCATGACCGGTCGCCCCTACCTGGCGCGGCTGGCCGCAGGGCCGCGCCGGCCCCGGGTTCCGGTGCGGGGGCGGGACCTGGCCGGGGTGGTGGTCGCGGTCGGTGCCCGGGTGACCCGGTTCCGGCCCGGCGACGAGGTGTTCGGCACCTGTCCGCGCGGCTCGTACGCCGAGTTCGCGAGCGCGCCCGAGCGGCGGCTGGCCCGCAGACCGGCCAACCTGTCGTTCGCGCAGGCCGCCGCCGCGCCGGTCTCCGGGATGACGGCGCTGCGTGCGGTCCGCGACAGCGGCGCGGTACGCCCAGGGCAGCGCGTGCTGGTCATCGGCGCATCCGGCGGCGTCGGGTCGCACGCCGTACAGATCGCCAAGGCGTACGGCGCGACGGTCACCGCCGTCTGCGCGCCGGCCAGGGCGGCGTTCGTACGCGGCCTCGGCGCCGACGACATCCTCGACTACACCAGCGAGGAGGTCGACAGCCGTGGCCCGATCCACGACGTGGTCATCGACACCGGCGGCGATCGCCCGCTTTCTCTCCTGCGGCGCGCCCTCACCCCACACGGGACACTGGCGCTGGTCGGCGGCAGTTACACCAAGGGTCCGGTGCTCAGTGGCTACGGCCGGCAGATGTTCCGGGCGCCGCTGCTGTCCCTGTTCGTCGGTCAACGGCTGCGGAGCGTGAGCGCGGTCGAGCGCACCAGGGACCTGGCGGAGTTGGGCAAGCTCGTCGAATCGGGGGCGCTCACCCCGGCGGTCGACCGCGCCTATCCGCTGGCCCAGGCGGCGGACGCGATCCGCCACCTCCGGCACGGGCACCCGGCGGGAAAGATCGTCGTCACCATGTGACCCCGGCGGGTCCCGTGCGCGCCCGATCAGGCGTGCGGAGTTCCGTCGTGGCCCGGGTGAACAGCGGCCCGGGTGAACAGCGGCCCGGGCGAACAGCGGCCCGGGCGACGGGGGTGGACGCGGCCCCCGCCAGCCCGGGCCACCGGACCAACTAGAAGGTGTGCTCGGCCGCCGGGAACTCGCCGCTCCGGACCTCCTCGGCGAAGCGCCGGGTGGCGTCGGTGAGGACGTCCGCGAGGTCCGCGTACCGCTTCACGAAGCGTGGCGCCTTGCCGGTGCGCAGGCCGGCCATGTCCTGCCAGACGAGCACCTGGGCGTCGGTGTCCGGGCCGGCGCCGATGCCGACGGTGGGGATGGACAGCTCGTGGGTGATCTGCTTGGCCACCACGCCCGGCACCATCTCCAGCACCACCGCGAACGCCCCGGCCTCGGCCACCGCCCGCGCGTCCGCCAGCACCTCGTCGGCCGTGTCGCCCCGCCCCTGCACCCGGTAGCCGCCCAGGGTGTGTTCGCTCTGCGGGGTGAAGCCGATGTGCGCCATCACCGGGATGCCGGCGCCGACGATCGCGGCGATCTGCGCGGCGCAGCGCCGGCCGCCCTCCAGCTTCACCGCGTGGCAGCCGCCCTCCTTCATGAACCGGACGGCGGTGCGCAGCGCCTGGGCCGGGCCCTCCTCGTACGAGCCGAACGGCAGGTCACCGACGACGAGGGCCTGCCGGGTCGAGCGCACCACGGCCCGTACCAGCGGCAACAGGTCGTCGGCGGTGATCGGCAGGGTCGTCTCGTAGCCGAAGACGTTGTTCGCCGCCGAATCACCGACCAGCAGCACCGGTACGCCGGCCCGGTCGAAGATCCCCGCCGTGTACTGGTCGTACGAGGTGAGCATCGGCCACCGTTCGCCGCGCTCCTTGGCGGCGATCAGGTCGCGGGTGCGGACCCGACGGGTGGCCGGTCCGCCGTACAGCGCGGTCACCTCGTGCGGAGTGGACTCGATCATGACTGTCTCCCTTCCTCGAGGCCGCCTGCGCGGTCCCCGGGCTCCGCCGATCGTCGCACCGCGCGACAGCCTGGCGGCAGGGCCCAGTGGAAGATGTCACTCGCGAGGCGCGGAACGTCAGCCGTGCTCGCGCCACCGGTTCGTGATCGGCAGTCGACGGTCCCGGCCGAACGCCTTCATGGAGATCTTCGTGCCCGGCGCGGACTGGCGTCGCTTGTACTCGGCGGTATCCACCAGCCGTAGCACCTTGTCGACCACGGCCGGGTCGTGGCCCGACTCGACCAGCCCGTCGCGCCCCAGGTCGCCGTCGACGTAGCCGATGAGGATCGGGTCCAGCACGTCGTAGTCGGGCAGGGAGTCGCTGTCGAGCTGACCCGGGCTCAACTCGGCGCTCGGCGGCTTGCCGATCGAGTTCTCCGGAATGGGGGCGGTCTCGCCGCGGCGGGCCGCGTCCGCGTTGCGCCACTTCGCCAGACGCCACACCAGCGTCTTCCAGACGTCCTTGATCGGGTTGAAGCCGCCCACCGAGTCTCCGTACAGGGTGGAGTAGCCGACCGCCAGCTCGCTCTTGTTGCCGGTGGTCAACACCAGGTGGCCCTCCTGGTTCGACAGCGCCATGAGGATGACACCGCGTACCCGGGCCTGGAGGTTCTCCACGGCGATCCCGGACAGCGACAGGTTCGCCAGGAAGGCGTCCACCATCGGCTGGATCGGCTCGACGCGGTAGTCGAGCCCGGTGCGCTTGGCCAGGTCGGCGGCGTCCTCCCGGGAGTGCTCGGAGGAGTGCTGGCTGGGCAGTGACACGCCGACCACCCGGTCCGGGCCGAGCGCGTCGACGGCGATGGCGGCCACCACCGCCGAGTCGATGCCACCGGAGAGGCCGAGCACCACCGACGCGAACCGGTTCTTGTTGACGTAGTCGCGCAGACCCAGCACCAGCGCGTGCCAGACCTCGGCCTCGTCGGCGACCGGCTCGATCAGCCCGCCGGTGACGGCCGGGCCGGACGGCGCGGGCGGGGCCGCCTCCACCGCGTGGTACGACACCCGCATGCCGTCGGCGACGCTGTCGCCCCCCGGGGTCGTGGTGGCGGCCGGCAGCTCGACGTCGTGCACGAGCAGGTGCTCGACGAATTGTGGCGCGCGGGTGAGCAGGTCGCCGTCGGCGGTGACGATCATCGAGTCGCCCTCGAAGACCAGCTCGTCCTGGCCGCCGATCATGTTGACGTACGCGATGGTGGCGTTCGCCTCGGCCGCCCGGCGGCGGACCAGCGGCAGCCGGATGTCGTCCTTGTTCAACTCGTACGGCGAGCCGTTGATGTTGACCACGAGGCCGACGCCGGCCTGCCGGGCTGCGGTGAACGGCCCGCCGGCCTGCCACAGGTCCTCGCAGATGGTCAACGCGACGTCCACCCCGCCGATCCGCACGACGGTCAGCTCGTCCCCGGAGACGAAGTAGCGGTCCTCGTCGAACACGCCGTAGTTGGGTAGGTGGTGCTTGAAGTAGCGGGCCACCACCTCGCCCCGGTGCAGCAGCGCGGCGGCGTTGCGGGCCCCCCGCCCCGGCTCGGCGTCCCCACTGACCTGCGGCGGCCCGTCGGCGTCCAGGTAGCCGACCACGACCGGCAGGTCACCGAGACCGTCCCCGGCGAGGTCGGCCGCGAGCTGCCGTAGGGCGGCCTGGGACGCGGCGACGAAGGACCGCCGGAAGACCAGGTCCTCGACCGGGTAGCCGGTCAACATCATCTCCGGGAAGAGCACCAACTGGGCGCCGGCGTTGGCGGCCTGGCGGGTCCAGCTGCGGACCAGGTCGGCGTTGCCGGCGAGGTCGCCGACGCTCGGGTTGACCTGTGACAGGGCGAGACGCAGGGTGGGCATGTCCTCATCTTGCCTCAGCTTCGGCCGAGCAATCCGTACCCTCGGACGAGACGGCGGCCACGCGCGGACGCCGCGCGGCCGGCGTGCCGCATCGGTACCGCTCGCCGGGCGGGACGCGAGGGGACGGGCGGCGGCGGTTCGCGTAACGTCTGCGTAACCAGGCCCGGGAACACTGGGCGGTCAGGTCGGGCGCAGCCCGGCCAAGGCGGACAAAGAGTGTCGCGAGGGGTTGGGGAAGTGGACCGTCAGCAGGAGTTCGTCCTCCGTACGCTGGAAGAGCGGGACATCCGGTTCGTCCGGCTGTGGTTCACGGACGTGCTGGGCACGCTCAAGAGCGTCTCGGTGGCGCCCGCGGAGTTGGAAGCGGCCTTCGAGGAGGGCATCGGCTTCGACGGCTCGGCGATCGAGGGCTTCGCGCGCGTCTTCGAATCGGACATGGTCGCGATGCCCGACCCGACCACCTTCCAGGTCTTCCCGTTCGAGGGTGGGGTCAGCGGCGAGAGCGCCCGGATGTTCTGCGACATCCTGCTGCCCGACGGCGGGCCGTCCTGGGCCGACCCGCGGCACGTGCTGCGCCGCGCGCTGTCCAAGGCGGCGGAGAAGGGCTTCACCTTCTACACCCACCCCGAGATCGAGTTCTTCCTGCTGGAGAACGGCCCGCAGGACGGCTCGGTGCCTACCCCGGTGGACACCGGCGGCTACTTCGAGCACACCACCCACGCCGTGGCCCGCGACTTCCGTCGCCAGGGCGTGCTGGCGTTGGAGCGGATCGGCATCTCGGTGGAGTTCAGCCACCACGAGGTCGCGCCCGGCCAGCAGGAGATCGACCTGCGCTACGCCGACGCGCTGACCACCGCCGACAACATCATGACCTTCCGGCACGTCGTCAAGGAGGTCGCGCTCTCCACCGGCGTGCAGGCCAGCTTCATGCCGAAGCCGTTCACCGACCAGCCCGGCAGTGGCATGCACACCCACCTGTCGCTGTTCGAGGGCGAGCGCAACGCCTTCCACGACGGTGGCGACCCGATGAAGCTCTCCAAGGTGGCGAAGTCCTTCATCGCCGGCCTGCTGATGCACGCCCGGGAGTACACGGCGGTCACCAACCAGTGGGTCAACTCGTACAAGAGGCTCTTCCCGCAGGCACTGCCGGACCGGATCACCGAGAGCCCGGCGTACGTCTGCTGGGGTCACCTGAACCGCTCCGCGCTGGTTCGGGTGCCCGCGTACGGCAAGCCGAACTCGGCCCGGGTCGAGGTCCGCTCGCTGGACTCGGCCACCAACCCGTACCTCGCCTTCGCGGTGCTGCTCGGCGCGGGCCTCAAGGGCATCGAGGAGGGCTACGAGCTGCCGCCGGGGGCCGAGGACGACGTCTGGTCGCTGAGCAGCGCCGAGCGCCGAGCGATGGGGTACGAGGCGCTGCCGGAGAACCTCGCCGAGGCGATCGACGTGATGGCCGAGTCCGAACTGGTCGCCGAGGTGCTGGGCGAGCACGTCTTCGACTTCTTCCTGCGCAACAAGCGGGCCGAGTGGGAGCAGTACCGCCGCGAGGTCACCCCGTACGAGCGGCAGCGTTACCTGGCGCTGTAGGCGCGGGGCTGACGCGCTTGCCCGCTGCCGCTATCGTCTCGATCACCGCGCCGGTACCCCTTCCGGGCGGAGAATCGGGAGGCAGTCGGTGCTGGAGGACCTGCTCAGCGGTGCCTGGCAGAGCGTCGTGTTCGGGATCGTGGGCGTCGGGCTCATGGCGGCCGGGTTCGGGCTCGTCGACCTGCTGACCCCGGGGCGGTTGCGGGAGCTGATCTGGGTCGAGCGCAACACCAACGCGGGACTGCTGCTCGCCGCCAACCAGCTCGGCATCGCCGGCATCGTGTTCACGGCGATCCTCACCAGCTACAGCGACTTCGCCAAGGGGCTCGCCTCGACCGTGGTCTTCGGGCTGGTCGGGCTGGCCATCATGGCGCTGGCCTTCTTCGTGCTGGACCTGCTCACCCCGGGCAAGCTCGGAGAGGTCATCTGCTCGTCCGAGCCGCACCCGGCGGCCCGGGTCAGCGCCGCCACGCACTTCGGCGCCGCGCTGATCGTCTGCGCCTGCATCGCCTGAGGCCGCGTCGCCTGAGCGCGGTCGTCTGAGCGCGGTCGTCTGAGGCCGCCGCGGGCCGGGCCGGTCGTCGTACCCCGGCCGTAGCGTGCCGGGCATGAACCGCACGGACCGGCTCTACGCCCTGGTCGAGGAGCTGCGGGCGGTGTCGCCCCGGCCCCGCAGCGCCCGCTGGCTCGCCGCCCACTTCGAGGTGAGCAGCCGAACCATCGAGCGGGACATCGGCGCCCTCCAGGAGGCCGGGGTGCCGATCTGGGCCGAACCCGGGCGCACCGGCGGCTACGTCCTGGACCGCAGCCGCACCCTGCCGCCGGTCAACCTGACCCCGGCCGAGGCCGTGGCGATGGCCCGTGGCGCTGCACCGGCTCGCCGGCACGCCGTTCGCCCGGCCGGGTGCCACCGCGCTGCGCAAGCTGCTGGCGGTACTGCCGGCCGCCGACGCCGCCGAGGCGCACCGGCTCGCCGGCCGGGTGCACCTGATCGGCGACGGGCCGGCCACGCCCGTCCCGGCCACCGTCGCCCACGCGGTCACCGCGCGGCGGGTGCTGAGCATCCGGTACGCCGACCGCGCCGGCGTCGACTCGCTTCGGGACGTCGAGCCGCTGGGCTACCTCGGCAACTCCCACCACTGGTACCTGGTGGCCTGGTGCCGTCTGCGCGCCGAGGTGCGATGTTTCCGCACCGACCGGATCCGCGAGGTCGAGGCCCGGCCGGAGGTGGTGGTCCGGGACCTCCGCCTGGAGGATCTGGACATCCCGCACGGGCGCGTCCGAGCGCTGAGCCTGGTCTGAGGGCGGGGTCCGGCGCTGGCGTGGGGGCGGGGTCGGGCGCTGGTGTGGGGGCGCGGCCCGGGCGGCCCAAACGGCCGGGTGATCCGGAAACACCGACAGGACGGTGTCGCGAGCGGCCTCGAGACTGCACCGGAAGTCGGCCGCACGGCCGGTTCGGAGACCTGGAGGCAGTATGTCCGCGACGCCCATCACGTGGTTCGAGATCGGCACCGACCGGCCGAAGGAGGCGGAGCGCTTCTATGGCGAGTTGTTCGGCTGGACCTTCAACGAGGAGGGTGGGCCCGCCGGTTCCTACCGGACGACCGGGGCCGGTGGCGACACCGGGATCGGTGGGGCGATCCGGGAGACCGACGGCTCGGCACCGAACTACACGATCTTCTACGCCGAGGTCACCGACGTGGCGGAGACCTGCCGGCGGGCCGAGGCGGCCGGTGGTCAGGTGCTCGTGCCGCCTCGGACCACGCCCACCGGGCTCACGCTGGCCCGGCTGACCGACCCGACCGGCAACCACCTGGGCGTGTTCGCGCCCCCGCCCACGCGAGCCTGATCCCCGGCCCGGGCCGTGCTGCCTCGGCTCCGCTCGCGTGCCCCGGCCCGGGCTGCCTCGCGTGCCCCGGGCCCGGCGGGCGGCAATGATCAACTCCGTGTCATGGAAGTCGGGGTGTCCGCGCCCGCCGGACACCCCGACTTCACGGAAGCCGAGTGGATCAGGCCAGCGCCCCCGGAGCAGGTCGGGCCGTTGGATCAGGCGGGGCCGTTCTGTCCGGCCGGGCCGTTCTGTCCGGCCGGACCGCCATGGCCGAGTGGGCCGCGGTGGCCGCCCGGGAAGCCGCCCGGGCCGCCCGGGAAGACGCCGGCCTCGACGGCCTTGGTGATGGCGTCGGCCTGTTCCTGAGTGAGCTTGCCGTCCTTGACGGCCTGGTCCAGCCGTTCCTTGAGCGCGGCCTTGCGATCCTCGGCGGAGTGGCGCTGCGGTCGGTCGGCCGGCCGGTGCTGCTCGCGGATCTTCTCCAGCGCAACGGTCACCTTGTCGGTGGGCACACCCAGCTCCTTGGCCAGATCCTCGGCGAACTGACCCTGCCGGTCGGCCTTGGCCCCGGGCGCCGGGGCGGTGCTGGCGCTCGGCGTCGGCGAGTCGGCGGCGAAAGCGATCGTCGGGGCCGCGATCCCGACGCCGAGGACGCCGGCGGCGGCCAGGCCGGCCAGCATGTGCTTCCTACTGATGGTGCGGGACATGCTCTCCTCCAGAAGGCTAGGTGGTACGCGATGTCGTCACCGACAGTGACGGGTCAGCCTGGGCGCGACCCGTGGCGAACCTGTCAGCGGGCTGACAATCGGAGGCGAAAATCGGTTGTGTCGTCGCTTGTCGGGCGGCCAGGGTCGGTCCACCGCCAACGAGGGGACGTACGCCAAGATGGGAGTCGAGATCCGGGAGATCGCACTCGTCGAGTCGGGCGTCGGTCCGTACGGCATCACGGTCGGGCCCGACGGCGCGCTGTGGCTGACGTTGGTCCACGGCGGCGGCATCGCCCGCCTGGACCCCGACGGCTCGGTCCGCACCCATCCGCTGGAGCCGGCCGGCGGCCGCCCGCTGATCATCACGACGGGTCCGGACGGTGCGCTCTGGTTCACCCGCTCCGGTGATGACCGGATCGGTCGGATCACCGTCGAGGGCGCGCAGCGCACGGTCGCCCTGCCGCCCGGTACCGGGCCGGGTGGCATCGCGGCCGGACCCGACGGGGCGCTCTGGTACGCGGGGATGACCTCCGACACGATCGGCCGGGTAACCACCCACGGCACGGTCACCGCCTTTCCGCTGCCGGTCACCGGCGGGTTCCCCTCGATGATCACCGCCGGCGCGGATCATGCCCTCTGGTTCACCCTCAACCGCGCGAACGCGATCGGCCGGATCGCCCTCGACGGCACGGTGACGCTGTACCCGTTGCCCACCCCGGGCGCCGGGCCGGTCGGCATCGCCCTCGGCCCCGACGGCGTCATCTGGTTCGTCGAGATCACCGCCGGCCAGGTCGGCCGGATCACGCCGGACGGCGTGATCGTCGAGCTCCCGCTGCCGGACCGGGCCGCGCGCCCGCACGCGATCGTGGCCGACCCGGCGGGTGGGGCCTGGTTCACCGAGTGGGGCGCCAACCGGATCGGCCACCTCGATGCGACCGGACGATTCGAGAGGTACGCCCTACCCACCCCGCAGTCGGAACCACACGGCATCGTCCACACCCCCGAGGGAGTGTGGGCAGCCCTGGAAACCGGCGCACTAGCCCACCTGACCCCCTGACCCCCTGACCCCCACCCCTGCGCCCCTCGGGCCCCCGGCCTCCTGGCCCCTGGTCTCCCGGCCCCCTGGCCTCCCGGCCCCCTGGCCTCCCGGCCCCCTGGCTTCGTTGATCAAGAGGTTTGCGTCAGAATCCGGCCCGGAACTGACGCAAACCTCTTGATCACCGGGGTCGGGCCGGGCGATGACTGGGTCGGGCTGGGCCGGGGCCGGGCTGGGTCGGGCGGGGGCCGGGCCCGGGGTGGGCCGGGCGGGGCCGGGGGCGCGGGGGTTACTGGACTGCGGGGGTGACCCTCAGGGTGTTGGTTTCGGTGTCCAGTCGCGCTTCGGTGCCTACCGGGACGGTCAGCTGGTTGTGGCCGTGGCCGATGGGGAGGCCGCCGAGGACCGGTACGCCCAGGTCGCCGAGGCGTTCGGTGAGCACGTCGACGATCGTGGTGTCCCAGCCGTCGCCGCACTCGGTGAACTGCCCGACCGCCACCCCGGCCAGCCCGTCCAGCGCGCCGGCCCGGCGGAGCTGGGTGAGCATCCGGTCGACCTTGTACGGGGGTTCCTGCACGTCCTCGATCAACAGCACCGCGCCGGTCAGGTCGGGCAGGTCCGGTGTGCCGATCGACGCGGCGAGCAGGCACAGGTTGCCGCCGAGCAGGGTGCCGGTGGCGCGGCCGGGGACGCGGACGTCGAAGGTCCCCTCGGTGGGTACCGCCTCGACGGTCACCGGCTCGGTGGTCATCAGCGCCGCGTGCAGGGACTCGGCGGAGCGCAGCGGCGTCCGCTCGTCCCGCCAGGCCGCTCCGGGGCCGTGTACCCCGGCCAGTCGGGCCCCCCGCCACAGGGCGAGCTGCAACGCGGTGATGTCCGAGAAGCCGGCCACCACCTTCGGGTCGCGGCGTACGGCCGCCATGTCGATGGCGTCGACGATCCGTTGGGCGCCGTAGCCGCCCCGGGTGCAGATCACGCCACGGATCTCGGGGTCGGCGAACGCCGCGTTCAGGTCGGCGGCCCGCAGGTCGTCGGTGCCGGCGAGGTAGCCGTGGCGGGCGTACGCGTTCGGGGCCGGTATCGGGCGGAGGCCCCAGCCGGTGAGCAGCTCCACGCCCCGGGCCACCCGCTCCGGCGAGGTCGGCCCGGACGGCGAGACGAGCAGCACCGTGTCACCCGGGCGCAGCACGGGCGGGCGGACGACGGTGGAGTCCTCGTTGATCACAACCGCAGAGCCTAGCCACCGCGCCGACACGAAGGCCGCCGGCCGGTGGCACCGACCCGCGCCGGGGCGTGGCGGAGCGCGCCGCACCCGCTAGCCTCGACGGGTGGCAACCGCGCTGGTGATCGAGAATGACCCGACGGACGACGCGCGCCGGTTGGGTGAGTGGCTGACCGAGGCAGGGCTGGATTTGTGGGTGGTCCGCCCGCACGCCGGTGAGGAACTTCCCGCCGACCTTGAGGGGTACGCGGCACTTGTGGTGCTGGGCGGCGACCAGCAGGCGTATCCGCTGCCGGACGGCTCCCCCGGGGCGCCGTGGTTCCCGGCCGTGGAGGGGCTGCTGCGCAAGGCGGTCCGGTACCGCGTGCCGACCCTGGCCGTCTGCCTGGGCGCGCAGCTGCTCGCCACGGCGCATGCCGGGCTGGTCGAGCGGAGCCCGTCCGGGCCGGAGATCGGCCCCGGTGTGGTGGGGCGGCGCGACGCCGCCGAGCAGGACCCGCTGTTCCGGTACGTGCCGCTGATCCCGGACGTGCTCCAGTGGCACTCCGACGAGATCACCGAGCTGCCCCGGGGCGCCACCCTGCTGGCGGCCTCCACCCGTTATCCGCACCAGGCGTTCCGGCTCGGCGACCGGGCCTGGGGGTTGCAGTTCCACATCGAGTGCGACACCGCGATGATCGCCGACTGGGCCACCGACTCGACCCTGCTCGCCGAGTTGGGCTACGACCCGGAGCTGGTGGTCGCGGCCTGCGACTCGGTGATGGTGGACGTCGAGGAGGTCTGGCAGCCGTTCGCCGCCCGGTTCGCCGCGCTGGCCCTCGGCGAGTTGGACGACAGCACGATCCGGCCCGGCCTGCCGCTGCTCGGGCACTGATGAGCCGTCCGACGAGAGCCCCGGGCCGGCTGGCCCGCTACGGCTTCGGCACCGCCGAGGGCGACGGCGGGGCCCGCGCCGCGGACCTGCTCGGCCCGGACGGGCTGGGTCTGTGGCGGCCGGAGGAGCAGGAGCCGGTCGACGACGCGGCGGGGGAGCTGCTCGCCGCGCTGTCCCGGGCAGCCGACCCGGACCTGGCGTTGCGCCAACTGCACCGCATCGTCGAGGCCGAGCGGCGGACCAACGGCGGTACCGACGCGTCGCCGCTGCTGGCGGAACTGCACGCCGACCCCGGGCTGCGGCGTCGGCTGATCGCCGTGCTGGGCGCGTCGTCGGCGCTCGGCGACCATCTGGTGGCGAATCCCGAGCACTGTCTGACGCTGCGTACCGCGCCGGACGGGCTCGCCCCGATCGCCGACGGTCGGCTGGAGCCGGCCGGCGACGGGAACCCGGTGGCGGTGCTGCGTGCCGCGTACCGGCTCTCCCTGCTGCGGATCGCGGCGGCCGACCTCACCGGCGGCCGTGCCCTGGAGCAGACCATGGCGGCGCTGTCCGCGCTGGCCGACGCGACGCTGGCCGTCGCGTACGAGATCGCCGTCGCCGAGTTGGCGGCGGGCACCGAGCGGCCCCGGCTGGCCGTGGTGGCGATGGGCAAGTGCGGCGGCGGCGAGCTGAACTACGTCTCCGACGTGGACGTGATCTTCGTGGCCGCCGAGGACGCCGACCTGCCCGCCGCGACCCAGGTGGCGACCCGGCTGATCTCCGTCTGCGGAATGGTCGCCTGGCCGGTGGACGCCGCCCTGCGGCCCGAGGGCAGTCGCGGCCCGCTGGTGCGTACCCTCGCCAGCCACCTCGCCTACTACCGCCGATGGGCACGCACCTGGGAGTTCCAGGCGCTGCTCAAGGCCCGCCCGGCCGCCGGGGACCTGCCGCTGGCCCAGGAGTGGATCGACCAGCTCGCGCCGCTGGTGTGGCGGGCCGCCGAACGCCCCGAGGCGGTCGAGGACGTCCGCGCGATGCGCCGCCGGATCATCGACAACATCCCGCCGAAGGAGCTGGAACGCGAGATCAAGCGTGGTCCGGGCGGGCTGCGCGACATCGAGTTCGCCGTCCAGCTCCTGCAACTCGTGCACGGTCGCGGGGACGAGACCCTGCGGGTGCCGGGCACCATTCCGGCGCTGCGCGCGCTCGTCGCCGGTGGCTACGTCGGCCGCGCCGACGGGGAGTCGCTGCTGCGCGGCTACCGCTTCCTGCGCGCCGTCGAGCACCGGCTCCAACTCCAGGCCCTGCGCCGTACGCACACCGTGCCCACCGAGCCGGGGGCGCTGCGCTGGCTGGCCGCCGCGCTGGGTTTCGTGGCCACGCCGGGCCGCAGCGCCGTCGAGAGCTTCCGGGCCGACTGGGTCACCCACGCCACCGAGGTACGACGGCTGCACGCCAAACTGCTCTACCGGCCGCTGCTGGAGTCGGTGGCCCGGGTACCCGCCGACGGGCTCCGGCTCACCCCGGAGGCGGCCCGGCACCGGTTGGAGATCCTCGGCTTCGCCGACCCGGCCGGGGCGCTGCGTCACCTCCAGGCGCTCACCGGCGGGGTGAGTCGTACGGCGGCCATCCAGCGCACCCTGCTGCCGGTGCTGCTGAGCGAGTTCGCGGACGCGCCGGAGCCGGACCGGGGGCTGCTCAACTACCGCAAGGTCTCCGACAAGCTGGGCAGCACCCCCTGGTACCTGCGCCTGTTGCGGGACGGCGGTCCCGTCGCCCGCCGGCTGGCCCGGGTGTTGGCCCTGTCCCGGTACGTCGCCGACCTGCTCGCCCGGGATCCGGAGGCGCTGCGGCTGCTCGCCGAGGAGAACGAGTTGTCGCCGCGTCCGCGTCCGGTGCTGCGCGACGGCTTCCTCGCGGCGGCGGCCCGGCACACCGACCCGGTCGAGGCGACCCGCGCGGTGCGGGCGCTGCGCCGCCGGGAGCTGGTCCGGGTGGCCTGCGCGGACGTGCTCTGCCGGGCCGGCGCGCTCGCACCCACCCCGACCCGGGCGGACGGCACGACGCGGCCGTCACCCGGCCTGGCCGACATCACCGACGTCGGTACGGCGCTCGCCGACGTCACCGACGCCACCCTCGCCGCCGCGCTGCGGGCCGCGCGGGCCAGCCAACCGGCCCCGGACGGGCTGCGGTTCGCGGTGATCGGGATGGGCCGCCTCGGCGGGTACGAGTCGAACTACCTCTCCGACGCCGACGTGCTCTTCGTCTACGACCCGCCCGCCGGCAGCAGCGAGAGCGCCGCCAGCGCCGCCGCGCACGCGATCGCGGAGGAGCTGCGCCGACTGCTCGGCGTACCCGCCCCCGACCCGCCGCTCGGCGTCGACGCCGACCTGCGCCCCGAGGGCCGGCAGGGTCCGCTGGTGCGCAGCCTCGCCGCGTACGCCCAGTACTACGCCCGCTGGTCCCGCGTGTGGGAGGCGCAGGCGCTGCTGCGCGCCCGGTTCGTCTGCGGTGACGCCGACCTGGGCGCCGAGTTCGAGACGATGATCGAGCCGGTGCGCTACCCGGCCGACGGGTTGACCCGCGAGCAGGTCGTCGAGATCCGCCGGATCAAGGCCCGGGTGGAGACCGAGCGGCTGCCGCGCGGAGCCGACCCGGCCACCCACACGAAGCTGGGCCGGGGCGGGCTGGCCGACGTCGAGTGGGCGGTCCAGCTCGTCCAGCTCCGGCACGCGGGCGCGATCCCGGAGCTGCGTGGCACGCGTACCCTCGATGCCCTCGCGGCGGCCGAGCGGGCCGGCCTGATCGATGCGGCGGACGCCGCGGAGATGGCCGCCGGCTGGTCCCTGGCCGCGCAGGTCCGCAACGCGCTGATGCTGGTCCGGGGCCGGGCCGGCGACCAGCTGCCTCGGCACGGCGTGGAGCTGGCGGGGGTGGTCCGGCTGCTCGGCCGCGACGACCCGGGGGAGTTCCTCGACGAGTACCTGCGCACCGGCCGCCGCTCCCGCGCCGCCGCCCAGCGCGTGCTGGAGGGGTAGGGCCTCAGCTGCCGAGGGTGTACTCGCCGGTGCGGGGGACGGTGACGGTGGTCCAGTCCCCGTCGGCGCGGACGGTCGCGCCGCCGGACGCGGTCAGCCAGCGGCTGTGCCGCACGCGGACCGCCACCGGGCCGGCGGTCGGGGCCCGGAAGGTGACTGCCGCGCCGTCCGCGCGGACCAGCTCGGCGGGCGCGGCGACCAGCGGCGTCGGGTCGGCCACCGCCCAGACCCGCCAGTGCGGGCCGGACCAGGCCGGGGTCAGGTACGGCAGACCGCCCTCGACGAGTTCCGCCTCGGCCCGCCCCACCCAGGACAACGGGGCGTCCGGCACCGCCACGTACTGCACGGCGTTCTCCGCCAGCCAGGCCCGGTAGCTGGCCGGGGTCAGCGGAACGCCGGTGCCGTTCGCGCCGGGCACGGTGGTGAAGAAGAGTGGGTTGCGGTCGATGTCGGCCTGCCGCAACCAGCCGCGGGCCAACGGCACCTCACCGAGGCGGGCCGCCTCCCAGTAGTTGCGCGTCGGCGGCACCTCCACCCGGCCGGTGAGCCGCTGCCCGGCCAGGAACGCGCGCAGCGGCGCGTGATAGCCGGGCGCGCTGGTCGGGTCGCCGACGCTCCGCAGGTCGGCGGGGACCACCGGCGGCTGCCACCCGCAGACGGCCACCAGCAGCGCGGCCAGGCCGATCCCACCCAACAGCCGGGCCGGTACGGGCCCGACAGCCGGCCGTCGGGCCAGGCGGGTCGACAGCCAGGCCGGCGGGCGGGCGGCGGCGGCCAGCACCGGCAGCGCGAACATCGTCGCCAACCGGGTCGCGTTCAACCCCACCGGCGTGTGCACTCCGGCGGCGACCAGCACCCCGGCGGCGGCCAGCAGCGCGCCGAACCGCACCGGCCGGTACGCCACCAGCGCCGCCACCAGCAGGCTCGTCACCACCGCCCGCAGGGTGTCGGTGCGGCTGATGTTCATCCAGCCGCCGTCGCCGAAGAGCACCGCGGTCGCGCCCAGCGGCACGGCCGCCGCGACACCGAGCGCCAGCCCGTCGGCGTACCGGCGGGCCAGCAGCAGCGCCGCGCCCGCCAGGCCGACGAACAGGCCGGCCACCGGGCTCGTCGCCGAGGCCAGCAACGCGCCGGCCGCGGCCAGGGCAAGACGCCACCCCCGGGGTACGCCCCGAGTCAGCGCGACCAGCGCTCCCAGCCCGAAGGCGACACCGAGGGCGTACGTCACCCGGCCCGAGACCAGGTTGCCGGCCAGCGTGACCACGCCGACCAGGCTGCCCAGCAGCGGACGCGGCACCGGGCTGCGGACCAGCAGCGCCGCCAGCGCGGTCGCCGACGCCACCAGCGCCAGCGCACCGGTCACCCGCACGCCGAGCACCGCCATCACGGGCTGCGACACCAGGCTGTAGCCGAACTGCTGCACCCCGCCGTACCAGCGCAGATCCACCGGAGTGTGCCCGTGGGCGGCGAAGAAGTCGGCGCGGGCGACCTGCGCGGCGAGGTCCGAGCCCATCAGTGGCAGGGCCAGCCAGAGCGCGCCGAGCACGACGGAGCAACCGGCGGCCACCGCCACCACCCGACTGCGCCGCATGCCCACCTCCGTACCGCGACAACCGTACTGGCAGCATGTCCGGCGTGCCTCACCACCTCGCGCGCTGGACCGGACTGGCGGGATCGGCGCTTCTCGCCGTCGCCGCGTTCCTGGGCGGCGCACTGACCGACTCACCCCTGCGCAGCAACCCGGTCAGCATCTGGCAGGGCCCGCACGGGCCGCTGGTGCTCATCGCCTGGCTGGTCGGCACCGCGCTGCTGGCGTACGCCTGGTGGTCGCTGCGCGACGACGTGCCGTCGACCCGCTGGGCGCTGGTCAGCGTCGGGCTCTGGCTGCTGCCGCTGCTGATCGCGCCCCCGCTGGCCAGCCGCGACGTCTACGCGTACGCCTGCCAGGGCGCCAGCTACGCCGCCGGGATCAACCCGTACGAGCAGGGCGTCTCCGCGCTGCCCTGCCCCTGGCTGGACACCATCTCGTACATCTGGCGGGACACCCCGGCGCCGTACGGGCCGCTGTTCGTGGTGCTGTCCGGCGCGGTGGTCAAGGCCACCGGCTCGCTGACCGGCGCGATCGTGGTGTTCCGGCTGATCGCCGTGGCGGGGGTCGCGCTGATGGCGGTCAGCCTGCCGGTGCTGGCCCGACGGGTGGGCGTACCGGCCTCCCGGGCGGTCTGGCTGACGCTCGCCTGCCCGCTGGTCGCCGTGCACCTGGTCTCCGGCGCGCACAACGACGCCCTGATGGTCGGCCTGCTCGTCGCCGGGCTGGCCGTGATCGCCTCCCGGCCCGGTCGCCCCGGACCGCTGCTCGCCGGTGGCGTGCTGCTCGGACTCGCCGCCGGCATCAAGGTGACGGCGCTGGTCGTGGTGCCGTTCGCCGCGCTGGCCGCGATCGTCGGCGGGTACTCGATCCGGGCGCTGATCCGCCACGGGGGCTGGGTGGTCGGCGGCGCGGTCGCCGTCGTGGTCGGGGTGACCTTCGCCGCCGGCCTCGACTTCGGCTGGGTCGGCGGCCTGGCCCGGGGCGGTGACGTGATCGCCTGGACGTCGCCGTCCACGGCGGTCGGGCAGACCGTCGGCTACCTGGCGGTGCCCTTCGGCGGGCACGTCGACGCGCTCGCGGTCACCCGGGGGGTCGGAGTCGCGGTGCTGGCGGTGCTGCTGGTGTGGCTGTGGTGGCGGGCCCGCACCCGGGAGCCGCTGTGGTACGCCGCCGTGGCGCTGACCGCCACGGTCGCCCTCGCGCCGCTGTTCCACCCCTGGTACTGGGTCTGGCCGCTCGCGGTGCTGGCGGCCACCGCCCGGCGTACCGGCTGGTTCACGGTGGTGGCGCTGGTCGCGTCGTTCCTGGTGCTGCCCGACGGCACCGGGCTGCCCCGGTACACCAAGACGGTCGGGGCGCCACTGATGACGCTGTTGGTGATCGTGCTGGCCATCCGGTTGGTACGGTCGGCTCGGGCGTCCCGCCAACCGGTCGCCGCCGACTGAGGGAAGGTGCGCCGGTGACCACTCCCGGCGCACCTTCGCCGCTTCCCGGCCTGCTGGCCGCCCGGTTTGCCCGGTACGCCGGCCTGGTCGGCGCGGTCCTGCTCGCCGTCGCCGGCTATCTCGGCGGGGCGCTGCCCGACGCCCCGCTGAACGTCACGCCTGTGTCGATCTGGCGAGCCCCGGGCGGCCCGGCGACGTTGGCCTGCTGGCTGGTCGGCACCGCGCTGCTCGTCGGAGCGTGGTGGTCACTGCGCGCCGGTGCGCCGTCGAGCCGGTGGGCGTACGTCACCGCCGGGCTCTGGGCGCTGCCGCTGCTGCTCGCGCCGCCGGTGGGCAGCCGCGATGTCTACTCGTACGCCTGCCAGGGCTGGACCTACGCGCACGGTGTCGACCCGTACGCGGTTCCAGTGGCGGCGGCCGGCTGCCCGTGGGTGGAGACGGTGGCGCCGATCTGGCGGGACACGCCGGCACCGTACGGCCCGGTGTTCGTGCTGCTCGCGGCGCTCGCGGTGACTCTCGGAGACGGGCTCACCGGCACTGTCGTACTGCTGCGGGTCATCGCCGTGGCCGGGTTGCTGCTGGCCGCGTTCTGCCTGCCTCCGCTGGCCCGGGCCACCGGCGTGCCGACCCGGCGGGCGGCTTGGCTGGCGCTGGCCGCGCCGCTGGTCGGCGTACACCTGGTGGGCGGCGCGCACAACGACGCCGTGATGCTGGGGCTGGTGCTGTGCGGGCTGCTGGTGGCGGTCCGCCGGCCCCGCCGGCCCGCCGCGCTGCTGCTCGTCGGCGCGCTGCTCGGGCTGGCGGTGACGGTGAAGGCCAGCGCCGTGGTGGTGCTGCCGTTCGTCGCGCTGTTGGGAGCATCCGGTCGGACGGTGTTCCGCAGCGGCGCGTGGCTGGGTGGCGGGCTCCTGGGCGCGCTGCTGGTCACCTCGGCTCTGTCCGGCCTGGGGTTCGGCTGGGTGGGCGGGCTGACCCGCAGCGGAGACTCCGAACAGTGGACGTCGCCGCCCACCGCCGTCGGCATGGTGGTGGACTACGCCGGCGCGCTTGCCGGCCGGGACCCGCAGGCGGTACCGGTGGCCCGCGCGGTCGCGTTGGCGCTGCTCGCGGTCGTGCTCGTGGCCCTCTGGTGGCGCACGTGGCGGCGAGTTGCCGCCGGTTTGGGCGGGTTGCCGTCCTTCTCGGGTGGGTTGCCGGCTGGTGCGGCACGGTGCCGCACGGTACTGCACGGCGCCGGCCTGGCCCTGGTCGCCACCGTCGTCCTGTCCCCGGTCTTCCACCCCTGGTACGCGACCTGGCCGCTGGCCCTGCTCGCGTTCACCGCCGCCCGGACCACGTGGTTCGCGCTGCCGGCCGCCGTGGCGACTTTCCTGGCGCTGCCCGACGGCACCAACCTGGCCCGCTTCACCAAGGCCCCCGGCGCTCTGGCCATGACGGCGTTCCTCGTGGCCCTGCCGCTGGCGCTGCTCCTGCGCCGCCGTCGTGCCGGCACCACGGGAAAGTCGATGCCGACGCTGTTGCGCTAGGGGCGAGACCGGGGTCGTCGATGCGGTGCTGGCGGTCGATGCGGTGCTGGCGGTCGATGCGGTGCTGGCGGTCGATGCGGTGCTGGCGGTGGGGAGGAGGCGCTGGCATGGTCGCGCCCTTTGCTCTGCTTCAGCGGAGGCAACACCCAGCGTCCGATTATCGGACAGCAGGTGTTTCCTGGATTGAAGCAGAGCAAAGGCGACGAGAGCACGACCGGACCCGACCCGACACCTCGAGCCGAGTACTCGAATCCGGCATTTCGTGATCTTGCGGCAGCATGGGCCGGCTGGTCGGGGCCCCGGCCCCTCGGCCGCACGGTCCGTGGGGTCAGCGGCGGGCGTGACGGGTCGGGTCGGGGATGGCCGGCCGGGCCAGCCGGGCGCGGACGGCGAGGGCGACCGGGAGCAGCGCCGGGCCGACCAGCGCGACCACGGCCGCCGTCGCGGCCAGCGCCGTCCAGTTCGGGGCGAACGCGTTCGGCGCGCCGTCCGCCGCCCCGGCCAGCGCGTGCAGGGCCAGCAGACCCGCCGGGGTGAGCAGGATCAACAGGGCCCAGCCACCCCGGTGGTCGCCGCGTACCGCCAGCCCTGCCGCGAGCAGCACGGTCACCGCGAGCACCACCACGGCCGCGTCGCGCAGGACCAACTCCGCCGTCACGGCGCGATAAGTCCAGGAAAAGCCGTTCGACGACGAGCCTGCCACCGCCAGCCCGCCGACGGCGGCGAGCAGCGGCACCACCCGCAGCGGCATCGACTGCTCACGGGACGCGCCGAGCGCGACCAGGCCCAACCCGAGCTGGGGGAGCAGCACGAACAACGGCGGGCGGGGCAGGCCGGTGAGTGCGGCGGCGGGGACGAGCGCGACGGTGAGCAGCACCGCGAGTGCGACCGCGCGTCGGGGCCACCGGCCCGGTGTCAGCGCCCGCGCCGCCGCGGCGAGCAGCCAGCCGGCCCACGCCACGATGCCGAGCGAGACGAACGGCCCGGCGGACGGCTCGCCGAAGCCGGGCAGTGCCGGGCGCAGTTCGAGCACCGTCCACATGCCGGCGAGCGCGGTGGCGGTGACCAGGGCCAGGGCGGCCGCGAGGCGTGCGCCGGGGACCAGGTGGAGCGCGCCGGCCGCGCGTACCCGCTGGCGGAGGCCGCCGTGCAGGAGGTCCACGGCGTCCGCGGGCGCCGGCCAGCGGCGGCCCGGTTCGGCCAGGTCGAGGTAGGTGCCGACGATCTCGGCCCCCCGGGCCCGCCGGTAGTCGGCGGGGTACGCGGCGAGGAGCCGGAGGTAACGGCGCTCAAGCTCGGTCATGCGAGGCCTCCGGCGAGGCGTGGGGTGGTCGGTCGGGCGGCGCGGGCCCGTGCGGCGAGCCGGGCGGTGGCGGCCTCGACGTTGCGTCGCAGCCGTTCGGTCTCGGCGCTGAGGGTGGCGTCGCCGTCGGGGGAGAGGCGGTAGTAGCGGCGTAGTCGGCCGTCCACCACCTCCTCCCGGTCGACCTCGACGAGGCCGGCGTCGACCAGCCGGTCCAGCGCGCCGTAGAGCGTTCCGGGGCGCAGCGACACGCGGTTGTCGGAGAGGGCGGCGACCTCGCCGATCAGTCCGTAGCCGTGCATCGGCTCAACGGCGAGCGCGGTCAGGATCAGGAAGGTGGGTTCGCGCAGCGGTATGTCCACGGCGACAATATATCGGACGCGAAGGTATATCGGGGGGCGTTACAAAGCGGGCCGGGCCGGCTCCACGTCGACGTTCGAGAGGCCGACGTGCTGGCCGGTGTCGTCAGCTGGCCCGCGGCACCGGCGACCC
>NZ_JBEXUR010000012.1:0-243247 GCF_040614415.1 Micromonospora sp. NPDC005979
CGTTCGCCGAGATCGTGGTGATGTGGCTGGCGATCGGCCTCACCGTTGTGCTCTTCGCCCGGGTGTCCCGGGTCGGGGGCGCGCCTTGCCGGATCGCCGCCCGGGCTCCGCCTCGGCTCGACCGCCCTTATGAAACAGGCCCTGGGGCCCTCAGCGCCGGTGGGCGAAGAGCGCCCGATACTCGGAGCCACCCCGGAACCAGGCCAGGCCGGTGGGGCCAGCGGCGTAGAGCGCGGTGGCGTACGCGTCGGCGACCGTCAGGTCCGGGCCGACGACGGTCGCGGCGACGAGGTGGTTGGCCGGCTCGCCGGTGTGCGGGTCGACGACGTGTCCCCGCCGTCCGGACACCCCGGAGGTGCCGACCGCGCCAGAGGTCATCTCCAGCATCAGTGGCGCGCGGTCCGGCGCCGTCGGGTGGTGTACCGCGACGCGCCACGGTCCGCCGTGCGGCGCGCGGCCCCGGACCACGAGGTCGGCGCCGGTGAGTACGGCGTAGTCGTGCACGCCCGCCGCGCGCAGCCGGGCGGCGACGCGTTCCACGGCCCAGCCGCCCAGCAGGCCGCCCGGGTCGAAGCCGCCGGGCACCGCCCAGGCGTCGAACCAGCCGTCGGTGGCGGCGCGCATGGCCGTGCAGCGGTCCACCAGGTCGGCCAGCGGGGCGTACGACCCGGGGCTGATCTCGCCCCGACGCAGCCTGGAGACCAGGCTCTCCGGGCGGTTCGGGCTGTAGGTCAGGTCGATTGCGCGCAGTTCGGCGACGCTGTCCCGCAGCGCCTCGCCGACGCCCCGGCGGCCGAGCCACTCGGGGGCGTTGAGCAGCAGGGTGTACTCCGCCGTGGCGGTGCGGACGGTGTGCTGCACGGCGATGCGGCCCTGGGTGGCGGCGGCCGGGTCGAACCGGCGACGGCGGCTGCCGAGGCGGAGGTCGGGCCGCCGGTGCCGGAACGCCGACAGGTCCGGCCAACGGGTTCGCGGCTGCTCGTCGATGCGCATGGCGTCTGCCCCCTCGCAGTTGACGTCGCGTCGTCACGACCACCGTTCGCGGGCCCCGTGACCCGCTGCCCCTCACCGTAGGCAGCGCACATGATCGCTACATGAATCCCAGCTGAGAGCCTGCTGTGCATCCTCCCGTCTCAGATGCTGGAAGCTTCGTACCGGGAGGCGGGACAGCGACGTACCGTTGCCGGACAGGGCAGTCGAGCGTGGGGAGAGCGGGCGTGGCGCGGATCGCGGTGGTGGCCGGGGACGGCATCGGGCCCGAGGTGGTCGCGCAGGCCCGCAAGGTCCTCGACGCGGTGCTTCCCGGCGTGCAGGCCACCGAGTACGACCTCGGCGCCGCCCGCTGGCACCGTACTGGAGAGGTCCTGCCCGACTCGGTGCTGACCGAGCTGGCCGGGCACGACGCGATCCTGCTCGGCGCGGTGGGTGACCCCACGGTGCCGCCGGGTGTCCTGGAGCGCGGACTGCTGCTCAAGCTCCGGTTCGCCTTCGACCAGTACGTCAACCTGCGCCCCTCGCGGCTCTGGCCCGGCGTCGCCGGTCCGCTGGGCAACGTGAAGCCGGGCGAGGTCGACCTGGTGGTGGTCCGCGAAGGCACCGAGGGGCTGTACGCCGGCGCGGGCGGGACGTTGCACCGCGACACGCCCGCCGAGGTCGCCACGGAGGAGAGCCTCAACACCCGGCACGGCGTGGAGCGGGTGATCCGTGACGCGTTCGCCCGGGCCGGTCGTCGGGAGCGGCGCAAGGTCACGCTGGTGCACAAGACCAACGTGCTGACCCACGCCGGGTCGCTGTGGTCGCGCGCCTTCGCGGCGGTCGCCGCCGAGCACCCGGACGTCGACACGGAGTACCAGCACGTCGACGCGGCCGCGATGTTCCTGGTGACCCAGCCGCAGCGCTACGACGTGGTGGTCACCGACAACCTCTTCGGCGACATCCTCACCGACATCGCCGCCGCCGTCACCGGCGGAATCGGGCTGGCCGCCAGTGGCTGCATCAACCCCGAGGGCGCGTACCCCTCGATGTTCGAGCCGGTGCACGGCTCGGCGCCGGACATCGCCGGGCAGGGCGTCGCGGACCCGGTGGCCGCGGTGCTCTCCGTGGCGCTGCTGCTGGAGCAGCTCGGGCACGCCGAGGCGGCGGCCCGGGTCGACGCGGCGGTCGCCGCCGAGTTGGCCGGCCGTACCCCGGGCGTGACGCTGCGCACCGCCGAGGTCGGCGACCGGCTCGCCGCCCACGCCGTAGCCTGACCGCCCGGGGCCGCATCGCGGCCGGGGCGGTCTTCGCCTGTCCGGGCAGTCCACCCGGTCCCGAGCGGCGCTACCTTCTGAACGGTCGTTCGGGGTAAGTTTCTGGCACAGCCATGTCGGTGTGCGATCCCGCATGCCGTTGTCCCGCAGGGAGGTCAGCGCGATGAGCGGTGGTGACAAGCTCGACTTCGAGATCCGTCCGAATCCCGCGCCGGTATCCGCCGCCGACCGGGCTGCCCTGCTGGCCAACCCGGGGTTCGGCCGAGTCTTCACCGACCACATGGTCACCGTCCGGTATGCCGACGGTAAGGGCTGGTACGACGCCCGGGTGGAGGCGCGGGCACCGATCCCGATGGACCCGGCCAGCGCGGTGCTGCACTACGCGCAGGAGATCTTCGAAGGACTGAAGGCGTACCGGACGGCCGACGGTGGCGTGACGATGTTCCGCCCGGACGCCAACGCCGCCCGCTTCGTCGACTCGGCCAAGCGCATGGCGATGCCGGCGTTGCCGCCCGAGGTGTTCGTCGACTCGCTGCACAAGATCATCGAGATCGACCGGGAGTGGATCCCGACCGGCGAGGACGGCAGTCTCTACCTGCGGCCGTTCATGTTCGCCAGCGAGGTCTTCCTCGGCGTCCGCCCGGCCAACGAATACCTGTACATGGTGATCGCCTCGCCGGTCGGCGCGTACTTCACCGGTGGCGTCAAGCCGGTCACGGTCTGGGTCTCGCCGGACTACACCCGGGCGGCGCCCGGCGGCACCGGCGCGGCCAAGTGCGGCGGCAACTACGCCACCTCGCTGGCGGCTCAGGCGGAGGCCATCGACGCCGGCTGCGACCAGGTCGTCTTCCTCGACGCGGTGGAGCGCCGTTTCGTTGACGAGCTGGGCGGCATGAACGTCTTCTTCGTCTACGACGACGACACGGTGGTCACCCCGCCGCTGACCGGCACGATCCTGCCGGGCATCACCCGCGACGCGATCATCACGCTGGCCGGCAAGGCGGGGCACCAGGTGCAGGAGCGGCCGGTCTCGTTCGCCGACTGGCAGGCCGACGCGGCCAGCGGCCGGCTGCGCGAGGTCTTCGCCTGCGGCACCGCCGCGGTGATCACCCCGATCGGCGGGGTGCGCTTCCCCGACGGCGAGTTCCTGGTCGGTGGCGGCGAGCCCGGCCGGGTCACCATGTCGCTGCGTCAGCAGTTGGTCGACATCCAGCGTGGCAAGGCCGCCGACCCGCACGGCTGGGTGCGCCGGGTCCTCTGACGTCCGTCGGCCGACCGGCCCGTCGAACGGGCCGGTCGGCCGCGTCCTACCTCTCGTCGAGCAGGTGGTCGCGCAGGGCGGCGAGCTGCTTGTCGGTCACCCCGGCATGGCACAGGTACGCCTCGATCGAGCCGTGCCCCTCGCGCAGCTCGTCCAGGAACATCTGCATGGCCTCGGCGGGCGACGCCAGGAACGGCGCCGGCACCTCCGCGCCGTCCGGCATGGTGGCGGCCAGCCAGGCGCTGAACCGGGCCGACGCCTCGCTGCTCAGCGCGTAGTCGGCGGTGATGTCCGCGTCGTCGACGCCCAGCACGGCAAGGGTCAGGGCGCACACGATGCCGGTACGGTCCTTGCCGGCCACACAGTGCACGACGACCGGGGCGTTCGCCGAGTCGGCGATCAGCCCGATCGCCTCGCCCAGGCCCGCGGTGCCGGTCTGGGCCAGGTCGGCGTAGCGGTCGGCGAGGTAGCGCGCCAGGTCGGTGCCCTCTTCGTGCGGCGTCAGCGACCAGTCCTCGTGCTCCGGGTGGATGTGCCGGTACGTCAGCCCCTGGTAGGCCGGCACCCGACCGTCGCGCTCCACCTCGGTGGGGCGGCGCAGGTCGACGACGGTGCGGATGCCGATCGCGGCGAACGCGTCGCGGTCCTGCTCGTCGAGCCGGTGCAGCGAGTCGGAGCGGTAGAGGCGACCACGGCGTACGGTGTGGCCGTCGTGGCCGAGGTAGCCGCCGACGTCGCGGAAGTTGAAGGTCGCGGGCAGCGTGATGTGACGTTCGTCGTCGATGGCGTCCACGTGCACACGGTAACGGCCGGTGGGCTCATGTCCCACCGGCCGTCGGGTCGGATCGGTCAGCGCGCGGTGCCCGGGGGGAGCGCGCCGTACGTCTCGTCGTAGTAACCGCCGAGCTGGTCCCGGTACGCCGGGTCGCTGTGGCTGGCCTCGTCGTACTCCGGGGCGGCCTTGATCTGGTCGCGGGTGCGGTCGACGGAGACGGTGCGCTGGTCGTGGTCGACCAGGTTGACCGTGCCGGCGGGCAGCATCACCTTCTTGCCGAAGACCCACGGCCCGGTGTCCACGACCAGGTAGCTGCCGCCGACCTCGTGGCTGGCGCTGTCGATCTTGCCGACACCGCCGTCGCTGGCCTCGACCTTGTAGCCGACCAGGTCGGCGTCGGCCACGCCGGCGGTGTCGCGGTAGCGCCACGGGTCGAACGTGCCGGCCGGCGCCCCGCCGGCCACGGCGCCCTGGTCGCCGCCGCGCAGCGGATCCGGTCCGGCGTGGGCGGTGTGCGGGTCGATCCTGTCCATGCCGTTCGCTCCTGACTGTCGCCGACGTGGGCTGTCGTGCTGCCCCCTGGGGAGCTACCCGGCGGCGGGGGCCCGGAAACGGCGACCGGACCGGAGTGCCGGCCGGTCCGGGCCGCACGAGGGGCCTCAGGCCAGGGCGGCCTCGGCGTCCAGCGTGACCGCCGCCGCGTGGACGACGGCGGAGATCCGCAACGCCTCGTGCACCTGCTCCCGGGGTACGCCACGACGGCGCAGCGCCGTCTCCTGCGTCTGGAGGCAGATCTCGCAGCCGATGATCGCGGACACGCCGAGGCACCACAGCTTGAAGTCGCTCTTGTCCACGCCGGGTCGGGCGACGAGCCGCATGCGGAGGCGGGCCGGTATCGAGGCGTACTCCTCGTCGCCCAGGAGATGCGTGCCGCGGTAGTAGATGTTGGTCATCGCCATGACGGCCGCCGCGCCCTTGGCCGCCTCGACGCCGTCCGGCCCGAGGTGGTCGAGCGCCTCGGCGGCGATCTCGCGAAGTACCAGCGGGTTGCGCGCGGCTACCGCGCAGGCCAGCGCCGTACCCCACGTCCGCGCCGGGGTCAGCGTCGACGCGCCGATCGTCGAGTCGAGGTTGTGGGCGATGTCCGTGGCGTACCCGGGCAGGGCGGCCCGGATCGTGTCCAGTCCCACGGGTCAGCCCTCGGCGGGCGGGGCGTCGGTGTCGAGCGACACGGTGAGCACGGGGCCTCCTTGTGGACGGAATGTCCCACCATATGGATTGTCTCTCCCAAAAGCGGGGGAGGGTGGCAGAGTAGCGATCGTGACCTGCACCGCCCTGATTATTGCGACCTAGCGCGCCGGCTCTCCCCTCCGCCGAGCGCGCAGACCTCCCGCATCCCGCGGGGGGTCTTTTTGTTGCTCCGAGAAAGGATCCTGATGACGTTCCAGGTCTTCGACACGACGTTGCGAGACGGCGCCCAGCGCGAGGGGCTCACCTACTCGGTGGTCGACAAGCTGGCGGTGGCCCGGCTGCTCGACGAGTTCGGCGTCGGGTTCATCGAGGGCGGCTGGCCGGGCGCGGTGCCCAAGGACACCGAGTTCTTCCGCCGCGCCCGCACCGAGCTGACCCTGCGTCACGCCGTGCTGGTGGCGTTCGGGGCCACCCGCAAGGCCGGTGTCGCGGTGGCCGACGACCCTCAGGTGCGCGGCCTGCTGGACGCGCAGACCCCGGCGGTCGCCCTCGTCGCCAAGGCCGACATCCGCCATGTCGAGCGCGCGTTGCGCACCACCGGCGCGGAGAACCTGGCGATGATCCACGACACCGTCACCCACCTGGTCGCCGAGGGACGCCGGGTGTTCGTCGACGGTGAGCACTTCTTCGACGGCTACCGCCACGACCCCGCGTACGGCGCCGCCGTGGTGCAGACCGCGCTCGCCGCGGGCGCCGAGCGGATGGTCCTCTGCGACACCAACGGCGGGATGCTGCCGTCCCAGGTGACCGCCGTGATCAACGACCTGACCGGCCGGCTCGGGGTCGACGCCGCGCTGTTCGGCATGCACGCCCAGAACGACACGGCCTGCGCGGTCGCCAACACGATCGCCGCCGTGGAGGCGGGCGTCCGCCACGTGCAGGGCACCGCCAACGGGTACGGCGAACGCCCCGGCAACGCCGACATCTTCGCGGTCGTCGCCAACCTCCAGCTCAAGCTCGGCATGCCCGTCCTACCGGAGGGCTGCCTGGCGCAGATGGTGCGGGTCTCGCACGCCATCGCCGAGATCGCCAACATCGCCCCCGACACCCACCAGGCGTACGCCGGGGCCGCCGCCTTCGCCCACAAGGCCGGGCTGCACGCGAGCGCGATCAAGGTCGACCCGTTGCTCTACAACCACGTGGACCCGTCGGTGGTGGGCAACGACATGCGGATCCTGGTGACCGAGATGGCCGGCCGGGCCAGCGTCGAGCTCAAGAGCCGTGAGCTCGGCCTGGACCTGGCCGACCGTCCGGAGGCGCTGACCCGGGTCACCAAGCGGGTCAAGGAGTTGGAGGCCGGAGGTTGGTCCTTCGAGGCCGCCGACGCCTCGTTCGAGCTGCTCGTCCGCTCCGAACTCCCGGAGGGCGGCCCGGCGCGGCCGTTCACCCTCGAGTCGTACCGGGTGCTGGTCGAGCACCGTGAGGACGGCGCGGTCGTCTCCGAGGCGACCGTGAAGATCCGGGTACGCGGCGAGCGGGTGATCGCCACGGCGGAGGGCAACGGCCCCGTCAACGCGCTGGACGAGGCGCTGCGGGTCGGGTTGGCCCGGCACTATCCGCAGTTGCGCGACTTCGAGCTGGCCGACTACAAGGTGCGCATCCTGGAGGGCAGCCACGGCACGGGCGCGGTCACGCGGGTGTTGCTGGAGACCGCCAACGGCACCGGTCGGGACTTCACGACGGTGGGCGTACACCCCAACGTCGTCGAGGCAAGCTGGCACGCCCTGGTTGACGCCCTCACCTACGGCCTGGCCCCCACCCCGGTCTGAACCCGCCCGCCCTCGCCCCCCGCCCCCCGCCCCGCCCTCGCGATCTTGCACTTTGTGTCGCCGAGGTGTGGCTTTTGTCGCTGATGCGGCGACAGAAAGTGCAAGATCGGCGGGGTTGCGGGGCGGGGTTGGGGTTAGGGGGCGGGGAGACGGAGGGTGGCCAGGACGGGGCGGTGGTCGCTCTTGGGGAGGGGGAGCACCGTCACCTCGTCGACGGCGATGCGACGGTCGACGAGCACGTGGTCGATCGTGACCGGGGGGATGAGGTCGCCGTCGTACGGGCCCCACGTGCCGGTCAGCCCCTTGCCGGTGGCGTCGGCGGCGTCGACGTAGCCGGTGCGCAGCAGCGCCCGCAGCGGCCCGTGATCGAGGGTGGCGTTGAAGTCCCCGGCGAGGATTTGCAGCTCACCGTCGGGCGTGGCGGGGGGCTGGGCGGTCAGGTCGGTACGCCACGCGTCGACCTGGTCCAGCGCGGACGGCGCCGACGGGTGGGCCGACTCGACCCGGACCGGTGACGCGCCGGGGACGGCGACCGTGCCGTACGCCTGGGTGAATCCCCAGCCGCCCTGGCCCCGGTTGTTCCGGATGCCGACGTCGCTGAGCGGCCAGCGCGAGTAGAGCCCGGAACCGGGCGTGCCGTCCTGCGCGTTGAGCTGCCGGTGGGGGAGCAGTTGGTCGAGGCCGAGCCGGTCCAGCGCGGCCTGCGCGTCGGGGGTGAACTCCTGCACGGTGAGCACGTCGACCCGGTGCCGCCGGACCAGTTCCACGAGCGCCGACGCGTCGGCGGACCCGGCGAGCAGGTTCGCGGTGAGCAGCCGGATCGTCGGGCCGGTAGCCGTCGGCTGCGGCGCGGCCAGGGCCCGGGGCGCGACCACGCCGAGTAGCGCCACCACGGCCAGGGCCGCGACCGCCGCCGGCCACCAGCGCCGCAGGGCGACGCTGAGCCCGAGTGCCAGCACGCTCACTCCGGCGGCGTACGGGGTGAAGGCGAGCGCCTGCACCAGCGGCCCCCGGTCCAGCCCGGCCAGACGTACGGCGGCCCAGGCGGCCGTGGGCCCGACGACCACCCAGCAGAGTGCGGTGCGGATCAGACCTCGGCGGCGGGTCGGCGCGGGCGGGTCGTCGGTGACGATCATGGCGTCAGCCTAGCGGCGCCGTCCCCACAATTTTGTGAATGGTTCTCCGTTCACCTTTCACAATTATCTGACAGTTGGATGACAGGGCCGATAATGCGAGATCAACTATTGACCTGCGGCTTTTCCCGGTGCTACGTTCCACCTGGTTGAAACGACGCAACTCTGAGTAGTAATCGCAGCTCAGAGGCGGTGAATCTCACCGAGTAATCAACCGTCTGATTCATTTGTCGGCAGTTATCCGTCCCGCCCCGCGGGTCGGCCGAATTCGCACGGTCACACAAGGGGGACCTGTCATGAGTACATCCTTCCGACGTAAGGCGGCAGCGATCGGGTTCGCGGTCGCGGCACTCACCCTGGCGGGTGGGGGCATCGCCGTCGCCCAGCCGTCGGCGAAGGCGCCGCAGGCGGCCGTCCAGCCGGCGGCGAAGCGGGTAGCCGACCAGCCGCCGGTCACGGCCGAGTCGGCACGGTCGGCCAAGGCCGCGCTGAAGGCCAACGGCGCCAGCACCCTGGCCACGGCCACCTACTACACCGTCGTCAACGCCAACGGCACCAAGGTCCGCGGCACCGGCACGCTCATCAAGTACGGTGCCGGCCAGTACGAGGTGCAGTTCGGCGTGAACGTCTCGACCGGCGCCTACCTGGCGACCATCTCGAGCGCCAACTCCTGCTGCGTCCCACCCCCCGGCGAGGTCTCGGTCGCCCCGCGGCTGGGCACACCGAACGCGGTCTTCGTCCAGACCTTCAACTCGTCCGGCGTGCCGGCCGACCTGGGCTTCACGCTGCTCACGCACACTCCCTGATCGAGAAGACCCGGCCCCCGCGCGGACATGCGCGGGGGCCGGATCGTGCTCGGGACGAGGTTGCCCGGATGCGCTTCCGGTCGGCTCGGGTTGATTGGGTGCCGAGCAGGCGACTCGCGTGGCTCGTCACTCTTTCGCGCGGCTCGTGCCCGTTGCGGGCGCTCCCGGCCGGTCCGGCCCGCACAATCCCACGTTTGGCGGGGGTCCCGGCCGGGAAGCAAGCACCGTGACGGACATCTCGGACACCCTGGCCAGCATGCCCACCTCGGTCGATCCCGAGCCGACCGGCGCCGAGCTGGAACAGACCCTCTTCGAGGTCAAACGCGTGATCGTCGGGCAGGATCGGCTCGTCGAGCGTCTGCTCACCGCACTGCTCGCCAACGGGCACTGCCTCCTGGAGGGCGTGCCCGGCGTCGCCAAGACCCTCGCCGCGCAAACCCTCGCGACCGTCGTCGGCGGCACCTTCTCCCGGATCCAGTTCACCCCGGACCTGGTCCCCTCCGACATCGTCGGCACGCGGATCTACCGGGCCTCGAAGGAGACCTTCGACATCGAGCTGGGCCCGATCATGGCCAACCTGGTGCTGGCCGACGAGATCAACCGGGCGCCGGCCAAGGTCCAGTCGGCGTTGCTGGAGGCGATGGCCGAACGGCAGGTCTCCATCGGCGGGCGCAGTTGGCCCGTACCGGCGCCGTTCCTGGTGCTGGCCACCCAGAACCCGATCGAGTCCGAAGGGGTCTACCAGCTCCCCGAGGCGCAGCGCGACCGGTTCCTCATGAAGGTGGTCGTCGACTACCCGAGCGACGCCGACGAGCTGGCGATCCTCTACCGGATGAGCAGCGACCGGCCCAGCGCGCGCCAGGTGCTCGACCCGCAACGACTGCGACACCTCCAGGGGCTCGCCGAGCGGATCTTCGTCCACCACGCACTGGCCGAGTACGTGGTCCGGCTGATCCTCGCCACCCGCGACCCGGGCCGGTTCGGCCTGGCGGAGATCGCGCCGCTACTCGCGTACGGTGCCAGCCCCCGGGCCACGCTGGGCCTGGTCGCCGCAGCCCGGGCGCAGGCGCTGTTGCGCGGGCGGGAGTACGTGCTGCCCGAGGACGTCCGGGAGTTGGCGGTGGACGTCCTGTCCCACCGACTGGTGCTCTCCTTCGACGCCGTGGCGGACGGGGTCTCGGCGGAGAGCATCGTCCGGCGGCTCGTGGAGGCGGTGCCCCCGCCCCGGGTGGGCACCGGGCACCACCAGCAGACCCCCGACCTGGCGGCGGCATGAGACGCGCGACCCGTGCGTCGGTGAGCACGGCACCCGATCCCGGCCTGGCCGAGCTGACCCCCGATGCGCGTCTGCGCCGACTCGAACTGACCGTTACCCGGCGACTCGACGGGCTGCTGCACGGTCAGTACCGGGGCCTGCTGCCCGGGCCGGGTAGCGAACCCGCCGGCAGCCGGGAGTACCGGCCGGGGGAGGACGAGGTCCGCCGGATGGACTGGGCGGTGACGGCCAGGACCGCGGTGCCGCACGTCCGCCAGGTCGACGCCGACCGGGAACTGACCACCTGGCTGCTCGTCGACTCCAGCGCCAGCATGGAGTTCGGCACCGCCGAGCTGGACAAACGGGAGCTGGCGGTGACCGCGGTGGCGGCCGTCGGCTTCCTGACCGCCGGCGTCGGCAACCGGTTGGGCGCCCAGGTGTTGGGCGCCGACGGGATGCGACGCTTCCCGGCCCGCTGCGGGCGTACCCATCTGCTCGGTCTGCTGCGGGCGTTGCTCGCGGCCCCGCGTGCCAGCGCGCCCACCGGTGGGCCGGGGCAACGGTCGACCGCGCCGGTACCGGAGCTGGCCGACGGGCTCGACGCGTTGCAACGGGTGGCCAACCAGCGTGGACTCGTGGTGGTGGTCTCCGACTTCCTCGACGGCCTCCCGGACGACCCCGCCGACCCGCCGCCCTGGGAGCGGACCCTGCGCCGGCTGTCCGCGCGCCACCAGGTGCTGGCGATCGAGGTGACCGACCCCCGCGAGCTGGAACTGCCCGACGTCGGCCTGATCACGCTCGTCGACCCGGAGACCGGCCGTCGCCGCGAGGTGTGCACATCGGACCGCCGCCTACGGGAACGCTACGCCGCGGCAGCCGCCGCCCAGCGGGATCAGGTCCGAGCGGCGTTGCGCCGCAGTGGTGCGACACACCTGGCGCTGCGTACCGACCGCGACGTCAGCGCGGACATCGTCCGCCACGTGCACGCCCAGCGACGGATGGCCGCCGCGCCGGCCGGGGCCGCGCGGGGAGGTGCCGCGTGAGCTGGGAGTCCCCGCTGCGGCTCTGGCTGCTGGTGGGCGTGCTCGCGCTTGTCGTCGCGTACCTGGTGGTGCAGCGTGGACGCGCCCGCTACGCCGTCCGCTTCACGAACCTGCGGCTGCTGGACCGGGTGGCGCCCGAACGGCCGGCCTGGCGTCGGCACGTACCCGCCGGGCTGTTCCTGGCCATGCTGGCATTGCTGGTGGTCGGCTTCGCCCGGCCCACCGCCGAGGTCCGGGTGCCCCGCGAGCGGGCCACCGTGATGGTGGCCGTAGACGTGTCCACCTCGATGCTCGCCACCGACGTCGAGCCGGACCGGCTGGCGGCGGCCAAGCAGGCGGCCCGACGGTTCGTCGAGGGCCTCCCCGACGAGTTCAACGTGGGGCTCGTCGCGTTCGCCGGCAGCGCCGCCGTCCTGGTGCCACCGGGCACCGACCGGGACGCCCTCGACGAGGGCATCGGCCGGCTGGCCGAGGGGGTGACCGGGGTCCAGGGCACCGCGATCGGTGAGGCCATCAACACCTCGCTCGGAGCGGTCAAGAGCCTGGACAGCGAGGCCGCGAAGGAACCACCGCCGGCCCGGATCATCCTGCTGTCCGACGGGGCCAACACCTCGGGGATGGACCCGATGGAGGCGGCGGCGGAGGCGGTCGCGGCGAAGGTCCCGGTGCACGCGATCTCCTTCGGCACCCCGTCGGGGTTCGTGGACCGGGGCGGACGGCCGATCCAGGTGCCGGTCGACGGGCAGACGCTCCGGGCCGTCGCCGACGAGACCGGCGGGATGTTCCACGAGGCCAGCACCGTCGACGAACTGCGCGCCGTCTACGACGACATCGGCAGCTCGGTCGGCTTCCGCACCGAACGCCAGGACGTCTCGGCACGGTTCATCGGCCTCGGACTGGTGTTCGCGATGGGGGCCGCCGCCGGATCGATGCGCTGGTTCTCCCGGCTGCCCTGACCCGCAGCGCCGACGTCGACCGTGAGGAGTACGCATGGCAGTGCAGACCGGACTGGGCGAACCGCGCGGTCCCTGGTTCATCTCGCCGGACCTCGATCCGGACGGGCGAGGATGGTGGGACGCTCCCGGCTCGGGCCGTGACCCGGGCGGGGGACGGGGCAGTCGATTGCTCGCCGCACTGGCGATCGTGGCGGTCTCGGCCGTGTCGGGCGCGCTCGCCGGGGGCGTGGTGGCCAGCCGGGACGGTGCCGGCGGGCCGGCCGCCGCGTCCGCCGCGCCGGTGCCGGCGGAGCTGGTCACCGCCGCCGAGCGAACCGTGCCCGGTGTGGTGTCGGTGCTCGCCGGAGGCGCGAACGGCGCTTCCGCGACGGGCTCGGGATTCGCTATCGACGACCAGCAGCACCTGGTCACCAACGACCACATCCTGGCCAAGGGCGGTGGCGGGCCGGTGACGGTGGAGCTGCCCGACGGTCGCCGGTACGAAGCCGAGGTGGTCGGCCGGGAGGCCGGCAGCGATCTGGCGGTGCTGAAGGTGCCACCGTCGGCCGGACTCGCCCCGTTGCCGCTGGCGAAGCCGGGCGCGACCCGGGTCGGTGAGCCCGTGCTGGCGGTGGGCTCACCGCTGGGCCTGTCCGGGACGGTCACCGCCGGCATCGTCAGCGCGTTGGACCGTCAGGTGCGGTTGGGCAAGAACCGGCACCGCGCGGTGCAGACCGACGCGTCCATCAACCCCGGCAACTCGGGCGGACCGTTGGTCAACGCCCGGGGCGAGGTGGTCGGGGTGAACACCGCCATCGCCACCATCGACGGCAACGGCTCGATCGGAATCGGCTTCGCCATCCCCATCGAGCAGGTCCAGCAGACCGCCGACACGATCATCGGCAAGGGCGGCTGACCTGCCTGAACGGCCCTGCCGGCCGCCTCCAGTGTCGGATATCCGGCCCCACGTCAGCGCAGGATGGAAATATGACGCTCGATATGGATACTGGCTGAGGTGGAGCGTCCTCTTCTCACGGTCCTCCTGCTGGTGGGCCTGATCATCGGATGGGCGGTGGGGTCGGCGTACACCCGGGCACGGCGCGGGTGGACCGACTACCAGACCGCGAAGAAATCGGTGCCCGGCGCTCGCCGCGGCGCGTGGTTGCTGGTCCGCGGGGTCGCCGTGAAGGCCGCGGTCGTGGGGTTGCTGCTGTTCGGCGCGGTGGCGTACGCCGCGGTGGGTTCGGACGACGAGACCGCGGGCCCGGCGCCCACCTCGTCTACGACGCGGGATGAGCCTTCGCACCGGTGACCCGGTGCGACTCCCGGCGGGCTAGCCTCGGGGCGTGGACGACGGACTGCGGGTGACCGACCGGTGGGTCGTCCCCGCCGGGGAGCTGCGGGAGCGTTTCTCCCGTTCGTCGGGCCCCGGTGGGCAGGGCGTGAACACCGCCGACTCCCGGGTCGAGCTGAGCTACGACCTGGCGAACTCGCCGTCGGTGCCCGACTGGATCCGGTCGCGGGCGCTGGAACGGCTCGCCAACCGCCTGGTGGACGGCGTGTTGACGATCGCGGCCAGCGAGCACCGGGCGCAGCTTGCCAACCGGGAGGCGGCCCGCGATCGAATGGTCGCGTTGTTGCGCGAGGCCGCCGCGCCGCCTCCGCCACCGCGTCGGGCGACCAGGCCGTCCCGGGGTGCCAAGGAGCGCCGGTTAACCGAGAAGAAGCGCCAGTCGCAGCGCAAGCGCGACCGCCGCGTCGACGGCGAGTAGCGGAACCGAGATCACTTCCACGGGCCCTGCTGCCTTCGAATAACAGAATCTGGAATCTGTCAGCCGATCGGTGTACTGTCATTCGGGTATCCCACGTGAGAGGAAGACCGATGGACACCCGCACCCTCGGCAGCAACGGCCCCACCGTCTCCGCCCTCGGGCTCGGCCTGATGGGCATGTCCGACCTCTACGGCCCCGCCGACGAGGCCGAGAGCATCGCCACCATCCACGCCGCCCTGGACGCCGGCGTCACCCTGCTCGACACCGGCGACTTCTACGGCATGGGCCACAACGAGATGCTGCTTCGCGACGCCCTGCGCGGCCGCAACCGCGACAACGCGGTGATCAGCGTCAAGTTCGGCTCCCTGCGCGACGTCGACGGCAACTGGATCGGCCACGACCTCCGACCCGTCGCGATCAAGAACTTCCTGGCGTACACGCTGCGTCGACTCGGCACCGACCACGTCGACATCTACCGCCCCGCCCGGCTCCCGTCGGACGTGCCGGTCGAGGACGTGATGGGCACCCTGGCCGACCTGGTCAAGGCCGGCCACATCCGGCACATAGGCCTGTCCGAGGTGAACGCGGAGACGCTGCGACGGGCGCACGCCGTACACCCCGTCGCCGATCTCCAGATCGAGTACTCGTTGATCTCCCGCGACCCCGAGGCCACGATCCTGCCCACGGCCCGCGAGTTGGGTGTCGGCATCACCGCGTACGGGGTGCTGTCCCGCGGCCTGATCAGCGGTCACTGGACGCCGCAGCGCCAGACGACCGCCCGCGACTTCCGCGCCGACCTGCCCCGGTTCACGGGCGCGAACCTGGACCGCAACCTCGCCCTGGTGGACGCCCTGCGCGCCGTCGCCGAGGCGCGGGGCGTCACCGTGGCGCAGATCGCCATCGCCTGGGTGATGTCCCGGGGCGAGACCATCGTGCCCCTGATCGGCGCCCGCCGCCGGGAGCGGCTGACCGAGGCGCTCGGCGCGGCCGTGGTCACCCTGACCGAGGCGGACCTGGCCGCGATCGAAGCCGCCGTACCGTCCGACGCGGTGGCCGGCAGCCGCTACGGCGAGGCGCAGATGGCCATGCTGGACAGCGAGCGGGCATGACCGTCCCGTCGTGGCGCGACGCCTCGGCGGGGGTCGCGCCACGACCGGCGACGTCGTCAGGGAGGCTGGGACGATGAGCGACGCCACCGCCCTGACGGCCGACCGCATCCTCGACACCGCCGAGGAGGTGCTGCGCCGGTACGGGCCGGCGAAGGCCACCGTGCTCGACGTGGCCCGCGCGCTGGGCGTCAGCCACGGCAGCGTCTACCGGCACTTCGCCAGCAAGGCCGCACTGCGCGAGGCGGTCGCCGAACGCTGGCTGGCCCGGGTGTCGACCCCGCTGATCGACGTCGCCACCGCAACCGATCCGGCCGCCGAGCGGCTGCGCCGGTGGCTGGCCGAACTGAGCGGCACCAAGCGGCGGATGGCCCGCGAGGACCCGGAGCTGTTCGACAACTTCCATCAGCTCGCCACGCTCTCCGAGGGAGCGGTCGCCAACCACCTGGAAGTCCTCGCCGGTCAGCTCAGTCTGATCGTCGCCGACGGGGTAGCCGCCGCCGAGTTCACCGTGCCCGACCCGGCGGTGGCCGGCCGTGCGCTGCTCCAGGCCACCGCACGCTTCCACCACCCGTCGCACCGCACGGAGTGGGACGAGCCGGGCCTCGACGACGATTTCGACGCTGTCGTCGCGCTGCTCCTCGACGGCCTGCGGGCCCGCCCACGCTGACCTCGCCCGTGGCTGCACGCCCTAGGGGACGGCGGCGAGCAGCCGGTCGCGGAGCACTGCCGCACGGTCGGCGAACCCGCGCTGCGCCGTCGCGTACTCGGCCCGACCCTCCGGCGTCTCCACCCGGACCGGCGGATGACCGAGCGCCGCCAGGTCGTACGGGCTGGCCCGCATGTCCAGCGTGCGGATCTCGCGGGCCAGCTCGAAACAGTCCGCCACCAGCTCGGACGGGACCAGGGGCGACAGCTTGTACGCCCACTTGTAGAGGTCCATGTTGGCGTGCAGGCAGCCCGGCTGCTCGTTCGTGTGCTGCGTCTCGCGCGTCGGGTTGAGCACGTTCAACGGCCGGGCGGGCGGGGTGAAGAACCGGTACGCGTCGAAGTGGCTGCACCGCACACCGCGCTCCTCGACGACCTCGGCGGTGCGCTCCGGGGCCAGCCGCAGCGGCCAGGCGTTGTGCCGCAGCTCCTCGCGGGTCTGCCGGTACACCATCGCCCACTCGTGCATCCCGAAGCAGCCGAAGTGCGGCGTCCGGCCCGCCGTGGCCGCCAGCAGCGAGCGGATCCACGCGATCGAATCGCCCCGTCTGAGGCGTACCCCCTCGGTGTCGAGGGTGACCCCGGCGGACGTGGCACGGTAGTCCCGGCCGAACTCGGCCGGGTCGGCGTCGCGCAGCTCGACGCCGGCGCCGGGATGCCAGCGGCGGAGCTGCGCCGGCCGGTGCGAGTAGTAGGTGAAGAGAAAGTCCTCCACCGGATGCCGCTCGCCACGATGACGCCGCGCCAGGTGCGGCGTCAGCCAGGCGTCCGCCCGCTCCTCGTGGGCCCGGCGACGGGCCTGCCAGGTCGCCACGTCGAGCACGGCGGGGGCGAGGGCGGCGGTCACGGAACCCAGGGTACGACCGCCGCCCGCACGCCGGTCAGGGCATCTGCACCCGGACGCCGGCCGAGAACACCCCGCTGCGCAGCTCCAGCTGCCGGGGCGGGTCCCGCCCGTCGACGGTGAAGACCAGCGGAAGCACCACCCGACTGCCCGCGGCCACCGGGTTGGCGAAGACGTCCCGCCCCAGGTTGGCCGCCCGGGTGGCCGACTCGTCCGTGCTCACCCAGCGGTTGCCGGGCAGATACGCGCGTTGCAACTGGCCGTGCCAGGGCTGCTGGGACCCGGTGAGGTTGCGCACACCCACGGTGGCCTGACAGCTCCGCGCGCCCGGCGGTGGCGCGCTGGCCCCCGGGGCGGTGGCCGCGCTGCCCGCCGCGCCGCACGTCATCCGGTAGACGGTGAACTCGAACGCGGACTCCCGCAGCGGCACGCCCATCGGGCCGGCGACCCCGGTACCCCGCCATGCGCCACTGGTCGGTTGCTTCTGAGTGTCGATCGACGAGACCTGCCGGGTCGCCGTCCAGCCGGCGGTGCCGATCACCCCGGCCAGGACCACCACCGCGGCGCCGACCAGCAGCCAGACCGGCGGGGTGCGCCGGCGTCGGCTCGGGCTCGGCGTCGCCGGGCGGGGGTAGATCGTTCCGTGCCCACCGTCCGCCAGGGCAGCCGCGGTTATCCGTCGTCCGCGGCGGCCCCGCCGTCGACGCCACACCCACGCCACGGCGGCGCTGATCAGCAACAGGATCCCCAACCCGGCCAGCAGCACCGGATACCGCCGCCACGGCGGCGCCTCGGTGGCCTCCGCCGCCGGGGCTGCGGCGGCCGCCTGCCAGGTGGCGGTGGCGCAGTCGTACGGCCGGCTGCCGTCACTGGTGAACGCGCACGCCGGTGCCGTCAGCGGCTGGCCCGGCGCGGTCGCGGTCAGGGCCGTGCCCAGCGTCGTGCTGCTGTGGGCCGGCAACCGCAACCGCCACGTCACCTCGGCCGTCGACCCGCCGGACCGGCTGGACCGGCCGCCCGCACTGATCGCGGTCGCCGACGATCCGGACGGCAGCTCCTGACGCACCGTGGTGTCCACCGGCGAGTTGCCCACGTTGCGGACGTGGATCCGGTAACGCGGCGCCGGACTGCTCTCGGGCGCTACCGCCACCGTGACCGGAGGCGGGGGCGCCGGAACGACGGCCCGGGTGGGCGTCGCCACCGCCGGGGGCGCCGAGGGCGGCGTGGGCTCCGCGCTGGTCGCCCGCGCGGCCACCGGCACCGCCGGTCCGACCGTCGGCCCGGTCATGGGCGGCGGCGCGGCCGGTCGTGGCGTGCCGGCTGGTCGTGGCGCGGCTGACGGTGGCGTGCCGGCCGCCGGTGGTGGCACGGCTGACGGTGGCGTGACGGCCGCCGGTCGTGGCGCGGCCGCCGCCTCCGGGGCCGCCGCGGGCAGGGCCGGCACGGCGGCGAGGATGCCAAGGCAGTGTACGAACACTGCGAGGGCTCTGTGGTGTCGTGTCGATGCAGGCATACGAACGAACCTCCGGAGCCGACGCTAGGGCTGCCCGGCCTCCGTGCGGGTACGAAGTGCGGAATCCCGCCTCGGCCGCCCCGACCTGCGCTAAGGTGCCGCGACAGTGACGGGTTGCGCACACCCGCCGGGCGTTCTGGCCGGTGGACGCGTCGGCGGGGCTAGATTGGCCGGGTGCGTATCGCTCGTTTCGCTCATGCCAAGGGAATGTCGTTCGGAGCCGTCGAGGGCGAGCCGGAGGCCGGGCCGCAGGGCCTGACCATCGCCGAGATCGAGGGCCACCCGTTCGGCCAGCTCTCCTTCAGTGGGGCCCGCTGGGCCCTCTCCGACGTCCGGCTGCTCTCGCCGATCCTGCCCAGCAAGGTGGTCTGCGTGGGCCGCAACTACGCCGACCACGCCGCCGAACTCGGCAACGACGTGCCCAAGGAACCGTTGCTCTTCCTCAAGCCGTCCACCTCGGTGATCGGGCCGCGCGACGCGATCCGGCTGCCGATCTTCTCCAAGCAGGTCGAGCACGAGGCCGAGCTGGCCGTCGTGATCGGTGCTCCGGGCGCCCGCCGGGCCGACCGCGCCGCCGCCGAACGCGCCATCTTCGGCTACACCTGCGCCAACGACGTGACTGCCCGGGACCTTCAGCGCTCCGACGGGCAGTGGACCCGGGCCAAGGGCTTCGACTCGTTCTGCCCCATCGGCCCGTGGATCACCACCGGTCTGGACGTCACCGACCTGGAGATCCGGTGTGAGGTCGGTCGCAACCCCGACGAGATGGAGGTACGCCAGCTCGGCCGGACGAAGGACATGGTCTTCGATGTGCCCGGCCTGGTGTCGTACATCTCGCACGTGATGACGCTGCTGCCCGGCGACGTGGTGCTCACCGGCACTCCGGCGGGGGTTAGTCCGCTCGTCGAGGGGGATACGGTCTCCGTGCGGATCGAGGGCATCGGCGAGCTCAGCAACCCGGTGGTCCCCGTCGCCTGATCGGTCTGATGCCCCCGTTTCCGCAGCTCAAGGGCGTTTCGGGGGGATCGGATTTGGCCTGCCGGCACCGGGAGGGTAATGTTCACTCCCGGCGCCGCAAGGGGCCGATGGGGTATGGGGTAATTGGCAGCCCGACTGATTCTGGTTCAGTTAGTCTAGGTTCGAGTCCTGGTACCCCAGCGCAGCTGGGATTCGCGAGAATCCCGGACGCTGGATTCTGACGGAGTTCGACTCCGTCCCTGCGGGGGCGGAGGGTGGTCTCCGGTGGAGTACAGCTCCTCCGTCCGACAAGGGTGGGGGAGCGAAAAGTTGTTCTGGCCCCGTCGTCTAGCGGCCCAGGACGCCGCCCTCTCAAGGCGGTAGCGCCGGTTCGAATCCGGTCGGGGCTACATCGTGCACAGCCCGTCTCACTACGGTGAGGCGGGCTGTTTCGTGTCCGCCGCCAGCCGGCCTGCCGGTCGTGGCCTGGTTTGTCGCGGCCTGGCTTGATCGACTCGGTTTGCATGAAACCGTGGTGTCCTGAGCCGGCAGACAGCCCGGGTTCACGAAACCCGAGTCGATCTGGGCCGCCCGACGTGCGGCCGTTGCCCGTACCCGGTTCTCGCCCTAGCGGGCGGTGCCGCTAGACTACAAGCCGCGCCGCCCGCGAGGGCGGTGAACAGGAAAGTTCTGGCCCCGTCGTCTAGCGGCCCAGGACGCCGCCCTCTCAAGGCGGTAGCGCCGGTTCGAATCCGGTCGGGGCTACAACCAAAGGCTCACCTCGCCCAGCGAGGTGAGCCTTCCCCATATCCCCACCCGGCCCAACCCCACCCGGCCCCCACTCGGCCCCGGGTCGGCCCGCCGGCCCACCCCGGTGATCAAGAGGTTCGCGTCATCGGTTTCGGCGTGTCGTGACGCAAACCTCTTGATCACCGGGAGCGAGCGGGCGGGGGCAAGCGGGCGGGGGCAAGCGGGCGGGGGCAAGCGGGCGGGGGGCGGGGCGGCACGGGGACGGGGACGGGGTGCGGGGTTAGAGGCCGGAGAGGCGTTGGCCGGCTCGCACTACGGCCATGGCGTGGCGTTCGCCGGGGCGGCGGCCGAGGCGTTCGATCGGGCCGGAGATGCTGATCGAGGCGATCACGCGGCCGGTGCGGTCGCGGATCGGTGCGGAGACGCTCGCCACACCGGCCTCCCGCTCGGCGACGCTCTGCGCCCAGCCGCGGCGGCGTACCTCGGCCAGGGTGCGGCCGGTGAACTTGCTGCGTGGCAGCAGCGGCATCACCGCCTCCGGCGGCTCCCAGGCGAGCAGGATCTGCGCCGCCGAACCGGCCGTCATGGGCAGCACCGAACCTACCGGGACCGTGTCCCGCAGGCCGCTGGCGCGCTCCGCGGCGGCCACGCAGATGCGCTCGTCGGCGCGGCGCAGGTAGAGCTGAGCGCTCTCACCGGTGGCGTCGCGCAGCGCGGCGAGCAGGGGCTCGGCGGCGGTCAGCAGGACGTCCGGTGCGGCGTTGGCCAGCTCGCCAAGGCGAGGCCCGGGGCGCCAACGGCCCTGTGTGTCCCGGACCAGCATCCGGTGGATCTCCAGGGCCTGTGCCAGCCGGTGTGCGGTGGCTCGGGGCAGCTTGGTGCGTTCAACGAGTTCGGCAAGGCTGGCGCCGTCGACACAGGCGGCCAGGATGACCACCGCCTTGTCGAGAACGCCGACACCGCTCATACTGTGTCCCACAAGCCGAAACTTACCTCCCAGAATTTAGGATGTCCAGATGGTGGGAGTCACTCCTGAGCCGAGGACCCTGGCCGAGAAGGTCTGGGACGCGCACGTCGTACGGTCCGCCGCTGGTGAGCCGGACCTGCTCTTCATCGACCTGCACCTGCTGCACGAGGTGACCAGCCCGCAGGCGTTCGACGGGCTCCGGCTCGCCGGGCGCCGGGTGCGTCGTACCGACCTGACCCTCGCGACCGAGGACCACAACACCCCGACCGGGTACGCCGATCCGGCGTTCCGGTCCCGCCGCGGTGACCTGCTCACCATCGCGGACCCGACGTCGCGTACGCAGATCGAGACGCTGCGCCGCAACTGCGCCGAGTTCGGGGTGCGCCTGCACCCGCTCGGCGACGACAACCAGGGCATCGTGCACGTCATCGGCCCGCAGCTCGGGCTCACCCAGCCGGGTCTGACGATCGTCTGCGGCGACTCGCACACCGCCACCCACGGCGCGTTCGGGGCGCTCGCCTTCGGCATCGGCACCAGCGAGGTGGAGCACGTGCTGGCCACCCAGACGCTGCCGCAGAGCCGGCCGAAGACGATGGCCGTGAACGTCACCGGCCAGCTCGCGCCGGGCGTCACCGCCAAGGACCTGGTGCTCGCGCTGATCACCCAGGTCGGCACCGGCGGTGGCCGTGGGCACATCGTGGAGTACCGCGGCGAGGCGATCCGCAACCTCTCCATGGAGGGGCGGATGACCATCGCCAACATGTCCATCGAATGGGGCGCCAAGGCCGGCATGATCGCGCCGGACGAGACGACCTTCGCGTACCTCAAGGGTCGGCCAAACGCGCCCCAGGGCGCCGACTGGGACGCGGCGCTCGCCTGGTGGCGGACGCTGCCCACCGACGAGGGCGCGCGCTTCGACGCCGAGGTGACGCTGGACGCCAGCCGGATCACGCCGTTCGTCACCTGGGGCACCAACCCCGGCCAGGGCGCGCCGCTGAGCGCGCCGGTGCCCGACCCGGAGGAGTTCACCACCGACGCGGAGCGTGCCGCCGCACGCCGGGCCCTGGAGTACATGGATCTGCGCCCCGGCACCCCGCTGCGGGAACTGCCCATCGACGTGGTCTTCGTGGGCTCCTGCACCAACGGCCGTCTGGAGGACCTGCGGGCCGCCGCCGACGTGCTGCGCGGGCACCGGGTCGCCGACGGGGTGCGGATGCTCGTGGTGCCCGGCTCCGCCGCCGTACGCGAGGCCGCCGAGGCCGAGGGGCTGGACAAGGTCTTCGCCGACGCGGGTGCCGAATGGCGGTTCGCCGGCTGCTCGATGTGCCTGGGCATGAACCCGGACACGCTCAAGCCGGGCGAGCGCTCCGCCTCCACCTCCAACCGCAACTTCGAGGGCCGGCAGGGCCGGGGCGGACGTACCCATCTGGTGTCCCCGCCGGTCGCCGCCGCCACCGCCGTGGTCGGCCGGCTGGCCGCCCCCGCCGACCTGTAGAAGGGACCGACGAGATGGACAAGTTCACCACCCACACCGGTACGGCCGTGCCGCTGCGGCGGTCCAACGTGGACACGGATCAGATCATCCCGGCCGTGTACCTCAAGAGGGTGACCCGGACCGGCTTCGCCGACGGGCTGTTCAACGCCTGGCGGGAAGACCCGGCATTCGTGCTCAACGATGAAACCTATTCCGGGGCGTCGATCCTCGTCGCCGGGCCGGAGTTCGGCACCGGATCCTCCCGTGAGCACGCTGTCTGGGCCCTGCGGGACTGGGGCTTCCGGGCGGTCGTGTCCCCGCGCTTCGGTGACATCTTCCGCGGCAACGCACTCAAGGAGGGCCTGCTGCCGGTCGAGTTGGAATTGAAAGCCGTCGAGGAGTTGTGGGATCTCGTCGAGGCCGATCCGACCATGCCGGTGACCGTCGACCTGACCGCCCGACAGCTCCGGGCCGGGGATGCGACCTGGTCGTTCCCGCTGGACGACTTCAGCCGCTGGCGGCTCATCGAGGGCCTGGACGACATTGGACTCACCCTCCGACACGCCGCCGACATCGACTCCTACGAGGCCGGCCGAGCGCCGTTCCTGCCCTCCGTGGCATAGCCGTACGCGCACCCCACATCGGATTTCGCCCTCACCGGTCCAACCGGTGGGGGCGAATCCGTTACGACACAAGGGCTTTTTTCCGCCGAATGTTTGTGTCCAGGCACTACAGGGCATACGGTGCGCGCAGAATGGCTCGCGTCGAGTCAGTTGCACAATCGGGAGGAAGTCGTGAACAAGGCCGAGCTCATCGAGGCGCTCGCCGTTCGCCTGGGGGACCGGAAAACGGCGACGGCCGCGCTCGACGCGGTCCTCACTGAGGTCCAGGCGGCGGTCACCAAGGGCGAGAAGGTGGCGATCACCGGATTCGGAGCATTCGAAAAGCGTGTCCGTGGCGCACGAACAGCGCGCAACCCGCGTACCGGCGAGGCGGTGAAGGTCAAGAAGACGTCCGTCCCGACCTTCCGTCCCGGCGCCGGGTTCAAGGAGATGGTGGCCAGCGGCAAGGTGCCGAAGGCCACGGTGGCGGCGAAGAAGACGGCGACCACCACCGCGAAGGCGGCCGGCACCAAGGCCACCGCCACCAAGGCCAGCGCCACCAAGGCCACCGCCACGAAGGCGGCCAGCAAGAAGACGGCCCCGGCCAAGGCGAGCAAGACCACCACGGCCACCAAGGCGGCCAGCAAGAAGACCGCCCCGGCCAAGGCGAGCAAGGCCACCGCGACCAAGACGGTCGCCAGCAAGAAGACCGCCCCGGCGAAGAAGAGCGCCGCGGCGACCAAGTCCGCCACGGCGAAGAAGACCACCGCGGCGGCGAGCAAGAGCACGGCAGCCAAGAAGGCTCCCGCGAAGAAGGCTCCGGCCAAGAAGGCGGCCAGCAAGCGCTGACCGACCGAGCTGCGAGGGGCGTCCACCGAGTTGTGGACGCCCCTCGTGCGTGTCGGAACCGTTGACCCGACCGGGCGGTACGCGCAGAATCGCCGTGCCGGCTCCCCCTTCGAGTCGGTCCGTCGACGGGAAGTGGGGCGCCGGTGCGCTACCGCCAGCTCACCACCTCATCGCTCGCGCTCGGCGTCATCCTGCTCATCGACGTGCTGCGCGTCTGGCTACCCGGCATCATCACCATCTTCGGGCAGGCCGCCTCCACTCCGGCCGAGCTGATGGGCGCGTTCGCGCTCGGCTGGTTCGTCCTGGCGTTGGGCGCGCCGGCACTGGTCCGTCGGCTCGGTGCCCGCCCGGTGACCGTCGCCGCGGCCGTCGTGCTGGCCGTGGCCCGGCTCGCGCTCACCGCGACCCCCGGCGGCCGCCCGCAGCTCTGGTTGGCCACCGCGGGCCTGATGGCCGGGCTGGTGTGGCTGGTCGGCGTCGCCGCCGGCACCGACCGCCCGGTGCCGGGGCTGGCGCTCGGGCTGGCGGTCAACGCCGTTGGTCACGCGCTGCTGGACACCTACGACCTCGTCTGGCGCGGCGGCTGGGCGGCCTGGCTGCTCAGCGTCGTCGCGGTGGCGCTGTTCCTGCTCGACGCCGCCCTGCCCGCCGCGCCGCCCGGTCCCGGCGGGGCCCGATCGTGGCTGCTGTTCGGGCCGACCCTGCTGCTGTCCGGCATGGTGGCCCTCGCGCCGGCCCTGGCACAGGCCGGGATGTCATACCTGCAAGCGGATGGGGCCGTCGCCCGTTCGCCGCTGTTCGGCCTGGCGGCGGTGCCGGTCGCGGTCGCCGGATTCCTGCTGGCCGCGCTGGCGGGCTCGACCCGGCCGTGGACCCGCCCACTCGGGCCGGTGGCCCTGCTGGCGGGCGCGGTGCTCTTCGCCCTCGACCGTGGCGATCTGCTGGTCGCGGCCATGCTGCTCAGCGCCGTCGGCCTCGGCGCCTGCCTGGCCCTCACCGACAGCGCCGGCCGGACCGACAGCGCCGGCCGGACCGACAGCGCCGGCCGGACCGACAGCGCCGGCCGGACCGACAGCGCCGGCCGGACCGACAGCGCCGGCCAGACCGACAACGTGGGCCGGACCGAGAGCGCCGGCCCCGACCGGGTCCGGGCGGACGAGGCGGGCGATGGACGGCGGGCGGCGGCCCGCCGGGGGTACGCGGTGGCCGCCGGCATGCTCGTCTTCGTGGTCGGTTCGATCGGCTACTACTCCGCCTACGACCTCGGCTACCCCAACGCCGCCGTGCCGGTGGTGGTGGCCGGGGTGGTCGCCGTGGTGGCGGTGACGGCCCGTCCCATCGGCCGCCGGCTCCCCGGACCGTTGTCGCCCCTGCCGACCACGGCCGTGGTGACCGCGCTGGCCCTGCTCGCACCGCTGGTCAACGAGGAACTTCCGGTGGCCAGCAACCGGGATGGCCCGCCGGAACGGTTGCGGGTGGTGGCGTACAACATCCGGATGGGCTTCGGCCTGGACGGCCGGTTCGACCTGGCCGGACTGGCCACCGCGATCGACCGGCAGCGCCCGGACGTCGTGCTGCTCAGCGAGGTGGACCGGGGGTGGCTGCTCAACGGCGGCCACGACACGCTGGACCTGCTGTCCGACCGGCTCGGCATGCCGTACGTCTTCGGGCCGGCCGCCGACCCGGTGTGGGGTGACGCGGTGCTCAGCCGCTGGCCGGTCACCGCGCCGGAGTCCCTGCCGTTGCCGGCCGTCGGGGCGCCGACCGGCGCGCAGGCGCTCGCCGTGACCCTCGACCTCGGCGACGAGGTGCGTACCGCCGTGGTGAGCACCCACCTCCAGCCGCCGCCCGGCCGGGGACCGGTGGTCCAGGCCCGTGCGGTCGCCGACTTCGCCATCCGGTACGCGGCGGGCCGCCCGCTCGTCGTGGCCGGCGACCTGAACACCGAGCCGGGTGACGAGGCGTTCGGCCAGTTCACGGGGGCGGGTCTGGTGGACGCGTTGGCGGCCGCCCGGCCGCTGGCGACCAGCCCCGCCGACGACCCCCGGCAGCAGATCGACCACGTCTTCGTCTCACCCGGTCTGACGGCGGCGGAACCGGTCGCGCCGCGTGGCGAGGCCAGCGACCACCTGCCGGTGGCGGTGACCGTCACCCTGCCGCCCCGCTAGGGCCTGTGTCACAGGCGATCGGTGGCGAGCAGTCGGTCGCCGACGAAGGCGAGCAGCCAACCGCCGCCCTTCGGGGTGATGAAGTCCCCGTCGGCGCGGCCGGTCAGCCGCTCCAACGCGCCGGGCAGCACCTTGCCCTGGCTGCACACCGCCACCTGCCCGCCGGCGCAGGCCAACTCCAGCACCCGCGCGGCGGTCGCCAGCACCCGCTCGTCTAGCTGCTGGCCCGGCTGCGGCTCGTCCAGGTCGCCGCAGACCTCGATGGGCAGGTCGAGCAGCGCGGCGGCCGGGTCCAGGGTCTGCACGCAGCGGCGTGCCGACGCCGACAGCAACCGGGCCGGCCGGACCACGGCGATCAGCGGCGCCAGCGCGTACGCCTGGGCCCACCCCTCGTCGTCGAGCGGCCGGGCGGTGTCCGGACCGGTCCACGTGGCCCGCTTGCCGGCGTGCCCGTGCCGGACCAGCGCGACGGTCGCGGTCACCGACGGCAGCGTGGCGAACGCGGCCAGCACCTCGGTGTCGTGCGGGTAGCTGACCAGCCGGATCGCGTCGTCGACGGTCAGCCACCGGATGTCGTCGACCTCGGTGCCCGGCTGGAAACCCCCCTCGGCGACGGCGAGCATCGACCAGTAGTCGACCAGTTTGTCCTGTCCTTCGCTGCGGTAGCGCACCGACGGCAGTCGCACCTGCGGTACGCCCCGCACGTCGGCCTCCTCGGCCACCTCGCGGACCGCCGCGACGAGCGGGTGTTCGCCCGGTTCCAGCTTGCCCTTGGGCAGCGTCCAGTCCCCGTAGCGCGGGCGGTGCACCACGCAGACCCGTACGCCGTCGTCGGTCGGTCGCCAGCAGACCCCGCCGGCGGCCCGGATGCCCGTCACGGCAGCCATCTGGTCCGCCGTCGCCGGGTCGCCCGGTGCCACGCGTCGGGGAACCGGGCCCGCATCCGACGGACCGTGTCGCGTTCCCGCTCGGCCAGCCGCCCGGCGGTGACCGCGATCCCGTGGTCGCCGGGATGCTGGGCGGCGAGGGCGAGCCAGGTTTCGGCGGCCACCGCGGCGTCCTGGTGTTCGCCGAGGACGTCCTGGACGCGCGCCAACGCGCGGGCCAGCCGCCGCGCGTCCCTGCCGACGGCCGGGACCGCAGCGGTGACCGCGTACCGGGCCTGTTTGCCCTGCTTGCGGACGGCGTGCCAGCGGTCGTCGGGGGCGAGCGGGCCGAGCCCGTCGACGCCCTCCGGGCCGGTGAGCTGCCGCCACGGGCGGGCCACCAGCTTCGGTAGCGTCCGGGCCGCCGGGGTGGCCGCCCGCCGGGTGAGCCGGGGCGCGCGGGCGGCCAGCACGAGGGCGTCCACGAGGGCCAGGTAGCGCGGGGAGCGCAGCGCCTCGTCGATGGCGGCGAGCGCCTGCCGCTGCCGCTGCGCGAGCGCGTCGTCGAGCCGGTCCACCGCGTCCGCGTCGAGTGGGCTGAGCGGGTCGGCGGTCGCGGTGCGCCGCAGCCGCTCGCGCAGCACCTCGGCGTCGCGCGCCCCGCCGAGCACCCCGGCCAGCCAGCGCAGCTCGTCGCGCAGGGGACGGGCCCAGCTCCGACGTACGAGTGGACGGAAGGTCCGCAGGTCGCTGCGCAGCCGTCGGCAGGCCACCCGCATCTGGTGTACGGCGCTGTCACCGTCGCCGGTGGAGTTGTGCAGCCGGACGAGGGGATCGTGCGCCAGTAGCCGGCGTACCTCCTTGCGGACCGCCTCGGTGACCACCTCCCCGGCGCTCGGGTCGTCGGCCAGCTCGCCCGGTGCGACCAGGTCCGGTTCGGCCTGTGCCGCCGCCCCCAGCGCCCGCACGTGCTTCGGGGTGAACGAGCCGGCCCGCGCCCCGGCGTCGCGCAGCACCGCGCCGATGCGGCCCAGCAGGTCGCGGTCGCCGGCCTTGCGCTCGACCTCCACCTCGCGGAACTCACCCGTGGTGGCGCCGGCGTCGTCGAGGACGCGCACCCGGTCGTCCACCACCTCGGCGAGCACCGTGCCGTCCTCGGCGCACACCTCGTGGGCGTGCCGGACGGTACGCACCACCGTGACCGGTGCCAGGGGCGTACCCCGGTGCAGGGCGATGACCAGCTCGACCAGCTCCGGCGGCGGCTGACCGGCCGGGCCGGGACGGGAGATCTCGTGTCGGACGCCGGGCGGGCCGGTGGGCAGCTTCACCGTCCACGGCGGCTCGTCCCCGTCGCGGTGGCGCAGGGACGCCCCGGCGCGGGCCAGCCGCAGGTCGACCGTGTCGAGGTAGCGGGCGACGAGCGTCACCGGCGGCAGCGCCCGGACCCGGCCGCCGACCGGTGCGGTGGCGGACAGGTCGGGTAGCACGAAGGTGTCGTCCACCCCGTACTTCTGCTCCTCTTCGACCATCAGCTCAGCCTAGGCGGTGATCGCTCAGCCGGCCGTGCCACCGACGCGGCGCAGCAACAGTTCCTGGAGATGTACGCGGGACGTCTCGTCGCCGCCGGTACGCCGGGTCCAGGTGCCGTCGCCGGCCAGCTCGAACGCGTCGACGTCCGGGCTCATGGCGGCGGTCAGCACGTGGTCCAGCTCGGCTCGCGCGATCGGGTCGCTCACCTGCACCAGCGCCTCCACCCGCCGGTCCAGGTTGCGGTGCATCAGGTCCGCCGAGCCCATCCAGAACTCGGCCTCGCCGTTGTTGCCGAAGCGGAAAATGCGGGAGTGCTCCAGGAACCGGCCCAGGATCGAGCGCACCCGGATGTTCTCCGACAGCCCCGGCACCCCCGGACGCAGCGTGCACATACCCCGGATGAGCAGGTCGACGTGGACGCCGGCCTGGGAGGCCCGGTACAGCGCGTCGGTCACCCCCTCGTCGACCAGGGAGTTGACCTTGAACTGGACCAGGCCGGGCATGCCGAGGCGGACGTGCGCGATCTCCCGTTCGATCCGTTCGATCAGTCCGCTGCGGATGCCCTGGGGGGCGACCAGCAGCCGCCGGTACGCGGTCTGCCGGCTGTAACCGGTCAGCACGTTGAACAGGTCGGTGAGGTCCGCCCCGATCTCCGGGTCGGCGGTGAGCATGCCGAAGTCCTCGTACAGCCGCGCGGTCTTCGGGTGGTAGTTGCCGGTGCCGATGTGGCAGTACCGGCGGATCTGGTTGCCCTCCTGCCGGACCACCAACGCGGTCTTGCAGTGCGTCTTGAGCCCCACCAGCCCGTACACCACGTGACAGCCGGCGCGTTCCAAAGTCCGGGCCCAGCCGATGTTGGCCACCTCGTCGAAGCGGGCCTTCACCTCCACCAGCACCACCACCTGCTTGCCGGCGGCGGCCGCGTCGACGAGCGCGTCCACGATCGGCGAGTCACCGCTGGTCCGGTAGAGCGTCTGCTTGATGGCGAGCACGTTCGGGTCGGCGGCGGCCTGCTCGATGAAGCGCTGCACGCTCGTCGCGAACGAGTGGTAGGGGTGGTGCACCAGGATGTCCCCGTCGCGCAGGGTGGAGAAGACGCTGCGCGGCACCTCACCCTCGGTGAGCCGGGGGTGCGTGGCCGGTACGAACGGCGGGTCCTTCAGGTCCGGGCGATCGGCCTCGCCGTACACCTGCCAGAGCGCGGACAGGTCCAGCAGGCCGGGCACCCGCAGCACGTCCTGGTCGTCCATGTCCAATTCGCGGACGAGCAGTTCCAGCATGTGGTCGGAGATGGACGCGGCGACCTCCAGCCGCACCGGCGGACCGAAGCGGCGGCGGGCCAGCTCCCGTTCCAGCGCCTGGAGCAGGTCCTCGTCGCGGTCCTCGTCGACCTCCACCTCGGCGTTGCGGGTCACCCGGAACAGGTGGCACTCGACCACCTGCATGCCGCTGAAGAGCTGACCCAGGTGCACCGAGATCAGGTCCTCGACCGGCAGCATCCGTACGCCCGGCTGGTCCCGGTCGACGCGGACGAACCGCGGGACATTGTTGGGCACCTTCACCCGCGCGAACAGCTCGGAGCCGCCGTCCGGGTCGCGGACGGCCACCGCCAGGTTCAGCGACCGTCCCGAGATGTACGGGAACGGGTGCGCCGGGTCCACCGCGAGCGGGGTGAGCACCGGAAAGATGTGCTCCCGGAAGTAGGTGCGCAGCCGCTCCCGTTCGCCGTCGCCCAGATCGCCCCAGCGCAGGATGCGGATGCCCTCGTCGGCCAGCTTCGGCAGCACGTCGTCGACGAAGCAGGCGGCGTGCCGGGCGCCCAGCTCGGCGGTCCGTTCGGCGATCAGTTCGAGCTGCGTGCGCAGCGGGAGGCGGTCGCCGCCGCGTACCGGCAGGCCGGCGGAGAGCCGCCGCTTCAGACCGGCGATCCGCACCATGTAGAACTCGTCCAGGTTGCTCGCGAAGATCGCCAGGAACTTGGCCCGCTCCAGCAGGGGAGTGCGCTGGTCCTCGGCGAGGGCGAGCACCCGCGCGTTGAAGTCGAGCCAGGACAGCTCCCGGTTGAGGAAGCGGTCCTCCGGCAGCGGGGGAGGGGTCGGTGCCTGCTCGTCGTCCCCGGCGGAGGGCGAACCCGGCTGGACCCCACCGGCCGCCGGGCCGTCCGTCTCGGTGGTCGTGACGGCGGGGTCGAGGACCTCGTCCAGCCCGGAGGAGGCGCCCCCCGGGTCGTCGGCGAGCGTGTCGGCGCGGGCGGCGCCGGCCCGTTCGGCCCGGGACGGGCGGAAACGACCGTCGGTGCCGCGGATGCGGGCGCCGTTGCGGGGATCGGTGGCGGGCGGGGTGACCGGGTGCTCGCGAGGGGTGCTCACCCGCTCATAATCACCCGATTCGAGTTAACGCAAAATGAACTTGGCCCCGCCAACTCAGTTCATCGTCGGCAATGTCACCCGGACGACCTCACCGTCGGGATCGGTGTCGATCCGCACCCGCTGGCCGAGCCGGAGCAGCCGCAGGCCGGAGGCGTCGAACGCCCGGGCGGGAAAGCGCAGCTCGGTGCCGTCGTCGAGCAGCAGGACACCGCTGCGCGTCGCCGCGTCGTAGCTGGCCACCGTGCCCTGCATGCTGGCACCGTACACCGGCGGGGTAACCCCCGGGCTGCGCGGCCGGCGCCCTCAGCTCGTGGCGCGCGCCGGGCGGACCGTGGCGAGCAGCGCGGCCGTGCGCGGTCCCAGACCCAGGCGGGCGGCGTCGGCCAGGTCCCCGGCGGTGTCCACGTCGCGTCGCAGGCTGGGCCAGTCGCCGGTCAGCGGCAGCGCTCCGCTCGCCTCGTGCGCCGCCGCCGAGTCGATCCCGAACCGGGGGTCGAGGTCGACGCCCGGCGGGGCGGCGAGCAGCACGGTCCCCGTGCCGGGCGCGTCCGCGACGAACCGGCGTACCCCCTCGGGGTCGCGCTGCGCCGCGAGCAACGCGGCGGCCAGCTCGTCCGGGCGCAGCGCCGGCAGGTCGGCGGTGAGCCCGACCACCCACCGCGTCGGGGTTTGTGCCGCGCCGTGCCGGAACGCGACGTTCAGGCCGGCGTCCGGCAGATCGGCGAGCGTCCGCGCCCCGACGGCCCGCGCCGCCCGCGCCACCCGGTGGTCGTCGGTCACCACCAGGGCCTCGGCGACCGCCGGGCAGGCCAGCACCGCGCGGAGGGTGTCGGCCGCCAGCGCCAGCGCCAGCTCCTCATGGGGTACGCCGGGCAGAGCGCCCCGTAGCCGGCTCTTGGCGACGGTCAGACGCTTCACCGGCACCACCACGGCCCACCTCGGCTGACTCACGTCCGCAATCCTGCCAGCCGGACGACGGGACCCTCGCTGGCCGTACCGGGGGCGAGCAGGCATGATTTCCGCTGCGGGTGTCGCGGGTGGGGCGCGCGCGTGTGGTCGGGGCGCGACGAGGAGGCACAGTGGCACGGCGGAGGCTGGGGTTCTGGCAACGGTTCGCCGTGGGGCTGGTCAAGCCGGTGATGACCGTCTGGACCCGGCGGACCTGGCGCGGCCAGGAACACCTCGCCGGTGACGCCGGTGTGATCATCGTGCCGAACCACATCTCGCACGCCGACCCGCTGGTCTCCGCGCACTTCGTCTACGACTCCGGCCGGTGGCCGCAGTTCCTGGGCAAGGCCAGCGTGTTCCGGGTGCCGGTGGTCGGCTGGATCCTGCACCGCTGCCGGCAGATCCCGGTCGAGCGGGGCAGCGTCGAGGCGGTCCGCTCGCTGGACGCGTTGGTCGCCGCGCTCGACGAGGGCGGTGCGGTCGTGATCTACCCGGAGGGCACCACCACCCGGCAGCCGGAGCTGTGGCCGATGAAGGCCAAGACCGGCGCCGCCCGGCTGGCGCTGGCCACCGGCGCACCCGTGGTGCCGGTGGTGATGTGGGGGCCGGAGCGGATCTTCGACCCGCGCACCAGCCGGCTCAACCCACGCCCCCGGATCCCGGTGACCGTGGTCGCCGGCGCGCCGGTCGACCTCAGCCGCTGGGCGGACGCGCCACCGACCCGGGAAACCCTCGAAGAGATGACGGACGCCATCATGCTGCGGCTGCGGGACATGCTCGCCGAGATCCGGGGCGGGACCCCGCCACCCCTGTGGGAACGGCCGGCCCGACCGTCCGCCGGGCGGCCTGAGGGCGAAGCGGCATGAGCGGCCACGTCGCGGTGCTCGGTGCCGGCTCCTGGGGCACCGCCTTCGCCAAGATCCTGGCCGACGCGGGCCGGGACGTGACGGTGTGGGCCCGCCGGGCCCCCGTGGCCGAGAGCATCCGTACCGAGCGTCGCAACCCCGAGTACCTGCCGGACCTGCTGCTGCCGTCCCGGGTCACCGCCACCACCGACGCCGCCGAGGCGATCACCGGCGCCGAGGTGGTGGTGCTCTCCGTGCCGTCGCAGACCCTGCGCGGCAACCTCGCCGAGTGGGCCCGGCACCTGCACCCGGACTCGACGCTCGTGTCGCTGATGAAGGGCATCGAGCTCGGCACCACCAGGCGGATGAGCGAGGTCATCGTGGAGACCGCCGGGGTGGCCGCGGACCGGGTGGTGGTGGTCTCCGGCCCGAACCTGGCCCCGGAGATCGCCGCCGAGCAGCCGGCCGCCACGGTGGTGGCCGGTACGAACGCCGACCGGGCCACGCTCGTGCAGTCGTCGATCCGGACGCCGTACCTGCGCCCGTACACCAACGACGACGTGATCGGCTGCGAGCTGGGCGGCGCGGTCAAGAACGTGATCGCGCTGTCGTACGGCATCGCCACGGCGATGGGCTTCGGCGACAACACCCGGGCCATGCTGATGACCCGAGGGCTGGCCGAGACGGCCCGACTGGGCGTGGCGCTCGGCGCGGACCCGATCACCTTCGCCGGCCTGGCGGGCATGGGTGACCTCGTCGCCTCCTGCTCGTCGCCGCTGGCCCGGAACCGCACCTTCGGCGAGCACCTGGGCCGGGGCGAGACCCTGGAACAGGCCCAGGCCGCCACGCGACAGACCGCTGAGGGAGTCAAGAGCTGCCTCGCGATCCGCGACCTGGCCCGGGCGCACGGCGTGGAGATGCCGATCACCGAGCACGTCGAACGGATCTGCCACGAGGGGATGGACCCGCGTCTCGCCGTCCAGGCGCTGATGAGCCGCACCGCCAAGCCCGAGTCGTACGAGTGAGGACCTGATGAGCGAGTGGGGAGACGGCACCCGCTGTGTACGCGCCGGCCTGCCGGAGCCGGCACCGGGTGACCCGTTCCTGCCGGGGCCGGTGTTCGCCGCGCCGTACCACCTCGACCCCCGGGAGGGTCAGGGCTCGTCGCCGAACGGCTACGGCCGCCCGGACAACCCGACCCGGCGGCTGCTGGAGGCCGCGGTGGGCGAGTTGGAGGGCGGGGACTGCCGCGTCTTCGCCAGCGGTCAGGCCGCCATCACGGCGGCGCTGTTCACCCTGCTGCGCCCGGGGGACACCGTGGTGCTGCCCTCCGACGGGTACTTCCCGGTGCGGGCGTTCGCCACCGCCGTACTGGAGACGATCGGCGTACGGGTGCTCTTCGTGCCGACCGTCGGCCCGTACCCGTCGTTCGAGGGTGTCCGGCTGGTGTTGGTGGAGACCCCGGCCAACCCGGGCCTGGACGTGGTCGACGTGGCCGCCCTGGCGGAGCGGGCGCACGCCGCCGGCGCCCTGCTCGCGGTCGACAACACCACGGCCACCCCGCTCGGGCAGCGTCCACTGGACCTCGGCGCGGACCTGGTGGTGGCGTCCGGCACGAAGGCGCTCACCGGCCACTCCGACGTGCTGCTCGGCTACCTGGCCAGCCGGTCCGCCGAGGTGATGGAGGCGGCGACGCTCTGGCGTACCAGCACCGGTTCGGTGCCGGGCGCGTTCGACTCCTGGCTGGCCCACCGGTCGCTGGCGACCCTCGACCTGCGGCTGGCCCGGCAGAGCGCGAACGCTGCCGCCGTCGCCGACCTGCTGGCGGCCCGTCCGGACGTGACCGGGCTGCGCTGGCCGGGGCTTCCGGGTGATCCCGCGTACGCGGTGGCCTCCGCGCAGATGCGCCGGATGCCCGGGGTGCTGTCGTTCGACCTGGGCGACGCCGATCGGGTCGCCCGCTTCGTCGAGGCCGCCCGGCTGGTGGCGGCCGCCACCTCCTTCGGTGGTCTGCACACCACCGCTGACCGGCGCGCCCAGTGGGGCGACGACACCGCTCCCGGTTTCGTCCGGCTCTCCTGCGGCGCCGAGGACACGGCCGACCTGGTGGCCGACATCGCCGCCGCGCTGGACGCCAGCGCGGGGGCCTGAGTGCAGTCACCGCCGATCGACCGGTCGGCCCTGGTGGGCCAGCTACGCGCCGCCGGCTGCGTGTACGCCGAGGACGAGGCCGAGCTGTTGCTCGCCACCACCGACGATCCGGTAGCGCTGGCCGAGCTGACCGACCGCCGGGTGGCCGGTGAGCCGCTGGAGTACGTGCTCGGCTGGGCGGAGTTCTGCGGCCGGCGGATCGCCGTCGACCCGGGCGTCTTCGTGCCGCGCGGCCGGACGGCCCTGCTGGTCGACGTCGCGGTCGAGCTGACCGGCCCCGCCCCGGCCGTGCTCGACCTCTGCTGCGGCTCCGGGGCTGCCGCCGTCGCGCTGGCGCATCGGCTCGCGCCGCGCTGGCTGGCCGCCGCCGACATCGACCCGGTGGCGGTGGCGTGCGCCCGGCGCAACCTCGCCGGGCTGGCCGCCGAGGTGTACGAGGGTGACCTGTTCGCCCCGCTGCCCCGGCGCTGGCGGGGGCGACTCGATCTGGTGATCGCCAACGCACCGTACGTGCCGACCGACGCGGTGGCCCTGATGCCGCCGGAGGCACGGCTGCACGAGGCCCCGGTGGCGCTCGACGGGGGGCCGGACGGGCTGGCCGTGCTGCGCCGGGTGGGCGTCGAGGCGGCGACCTGGCTGGCCCCGGGCGGTCACCTGGTGGTCGAGGCCGGCGAGACGCAGGTGGACGATCTCTGCCGGTCGTTCGAGGCCGCGGGCCTGCTGCCGACCGTGCGGACGGACGAGGACCTCGACGCCACCGCGGTGACGGCTCGCCGCCCGAGCTGAGCCGCCCCCTGCTGCCATCACCGTGGCGGACGCGGAACCCGGTAGCGCCCGTGCGGTGGCGGCGTCGCTGAGCCGCTCGTGCGCCTCGGTGTCTGCGGCGTCTCGTGCGTCTCGTGCCTTCTCGTGCCTTCTCGTGCCTTCTCGTGCCTTCTCGTGTTTCCCGGGTGTCTCGGGTGTCTCGGCGTCTCGGCGCCACTTGCTGTGTCGCGTCCTTTGCTCTGCTTCAACCCAGGCAACACCCGCTGTCCGATTATCGGACGTCAGGTGTTTCCTGGGTTGAAGCAGAGCAAAGGACGATCCGAGCACCCCCGCTCCTCGCCGAGGGCTCGGTGCGGGCTGGTGCCGGGCGTGGCGCGGTGGCGCGGTGGCGGTGGTGTGGGGTGGGCGTGGCGGGGGAGCGGGGTTGGCACTAGCCTCGGCTCACACTCATGAGGGCGGGAGGCGGTTGCGGTGGGCAGCGCAGGGGTGCCGGTGGTCGTCGGCCTGGACAACGGTGGCACCAGCAACAACGCCACCGTGCTGACGGTGGACGGCCGCTTCCTGGTCGACGGCCTGCTGGAGATCCCCAGTGAGGTGCAGGCCGGCCCGGAGGCGGCGATCGAGGCGCTGGCGCGGGCGCTGGACGGGGCGCTGGCGCAGACCGGCGTCCCCCGCGAGCTGGTTCGGGCGGTCGGGCTCGACACCCCCGGTCCCGCGAGCGCGACCGGCGTCATCTCGTCGCGCGGCTCGACCAACTTCTCGCAGCCGGCCTGGCGTGGCTTCGACGTCCGGGGCGCGTTGGAGCGTCGACTGGGGCTGCCGGTGGTCTACCACAACGACGGCAACGCGGCGGCGCTCTACGCCCACCACGTGTACTTCGGTGACGAGGCGATGACCCGGTCGTCGGTCTCCGCGATCGTCGGCACGGGCCTCGGCGGCGGGGTGGTCGAGAGCGGCAGGGTGATCGCCGGCGCCGCCGGCATGGCCGGCGAGCTGGGTCACGTGCACATCCCGCTGGGCGGCCTGCTCGGCCCGGAGCAGTCGGAGCCGACCTGCGCCTGCGGCTTCACCGGTGATGTCGAGAGCATCGCCTCGCTGACCGGCATCGAGCGCAACCTGCTGCCGTACTGGCTGGCCCGGTATCCCGATCACCCCCTCGCGGCCGAGCCGGTGGCACGGGCGGCGAAGCTCGTGCGGGGCTACGGCGAGCGGGGTGACGCGTTGGCCCGGGACCTCTTCACCCAGCAGGCGATGGCTTTGGGCCGTCTGTTCACCCTGGCGGCCAACTTCACCGACCCGCACGCGTACTTCGTCGGTGGGGGTGTGGTGGAGGCCGCGCCGGCATTCCGGGACTGGTTCCTGGCGACGGTCCGCGAGCACACCGTGCTCCGCGCGGAGCAGGCCGCCGTCGCCACCTTCGCGCTCGTGCCGGACCGCGACATGGCCGGCGCCCGTGGCGTGGCGATCGCCGCCCTGGAGGCCGTACGTGCCGCGCCGGAGCCCCGCCCGCTGGTCGCCTGACTTCCCACCTGGCCGCGCCCCGCGTCCCGGGCCGTGTTCAGCCCGGTCGGCGGGGCGCGGGTCCTACTGGTTGGTCAGCGGCGCGGTGGGGCCTGGGCGAAGGTGGCCCAGGCCGCCGGGGGGAACAGCAGGGCCGGGCCGGCCGGGTCCTTGGAGTCGCGGACGGCCACCAGTCGGGGGATCGCGGCCACCTCCACGCAGGCTCCCTCGTCGCCGCTACGGCTGCTCTTGCGCCACGCCGCCGCGGCCAACGCCGCTGAGATCGTCGGTGTCATCGGTCTCCTACCGTCCCTTCAGGACTGACAGGAGCATCGCCCGGCTGTCCGCCGGACTGAGCGCCACGCTGCGCAGATGCTCCATGATCTTGGTGCAGGTACGCGTCTCGCCCGCCCGGTCGAGGATCATCTGACCGGCGACGGTCTCCACCGACGCGATGATCGGGTCCTCCGGATCGGCGAACTCCAGGATGTGCAGCGAGCCACGGGTGCCCCGGTGGTAGCCGGCGGCGAGCGGAATCACCTGGACGGTGATGTTCGGCAGCTCGGCCATCTTGACGAGGTGCCGCAGTTGGCCCTCCATCACCGACTCGTCGCCGACCGGGCGCAGCAGCGCGCCCTCGTCGATGATCGCGTCGAGGATGGGTGGGGTGTCGGCGGTGAGCCGCTGCTGGCGGTCGAGCCGGACCTTCACCCGTTGCTCCACCAGCTCGTCGCCGAGGGTGTGCGGGCCGCCGCGCATCACTCCACGGATGTAGTCGGCGGTCTGCAACAGACCGGGCACCACCGACGGCTCGAAGTTGGAGATGGCGGTGGCCTCCGCCTCCAGCGCGATGAAGTCGATGGTGCGCGGGTCGAGCAGGTACGAGTACGACACCCACCAGCCCGGCTTGCGCGCGTCCTTGGCGAGTTGCACCGCGGCGGCCACCTCCTCGGCGTTCACCCCGTACGAGGTGAGCAGGGCGCGCACGGTGGCCGGGCTGACCAGCGTCTGGGCGTTCTCGTAGCGCGAGAGGGTGCTGCGAGTGCTGTTGATCTCGTCCGCGGCGGACTCCAGCGTCAACCCGGCGGCTTCCCGGAACTGGCGTAGGGCGATGCCGAGTCGGCGGGCACGGGCGGTCTTGGGGGCCATGCATCGATGGTCGCACACATTTACGGGAACGGGTACATGAGAGATGGCCGATGAGAGTTGCATTCATGGCTGTAGACGTGTCAATCTGTTATCGCGTCCTCACCGCCGGTTGTCGTGGCGACGGTGGTGGTGAGCGACCGGAGGGGATAGGGCGCGCGGCGATCGGGTTTCTCCCCCGTACCCGATCGCCGCGTGCCGCCCGTGCCCGACCGCCGGAAGGGGACGACGTGCGTACCGGTCCGAAGTCTCCGCCCCCGCGCCGCGGGGTTCGGGGATGACCCGCTTCCTGGTCGTGCTCACCGACGTGCGTCCCGTCGAGGGCATCGACCGCAACGAGCGGGTCGCCCCCGAGCGTCGCCGCCAGGTGGTGGGCGCGAGCAGCAGGGAGGCCGCCGACCGGATCGCCGGCGCCTTCATGGCCCTGGGCATGGTCCGGGCCGGCCGGCAGCGGGTCAAGGTGATCGCGGTCGGTCGCCGGCACTCCCGGGACTGATTCGACCCCGCCATTCCGTCACACACCGTATATGCTCTGTTGACCGAATGCCGTGTCGCGTCGTGGCTCGCCGGGTATCGCCGCGCCTGATCGCCACGCACAGTAAGGTCAACCGGGTGAGCGCCACCGGCGAGCACGATCAGCCGCAGTCGCGTACGAAGAGGTGACCGGAGTGACCACCCCAGGCAAGACCCGCGTGGCGATCGTCTTCGGCGGACGCAGCCCGGAACACGGCATCTCCTGCGTCAGCGCCGGCAGCGTGTTCGGCGCCCTCGACCCCGACGAGTACGAGGTGGTGCCGGTCGGCATCACCCGCGCCGGCCAGTGGGTGCTGACCAGCGGCGATCCCGCCCAGCTCGCCATCGACGCCCGCCAGCTCCCGGAGATCACCGCAGAGTCCGGCGCGGACATCGTGCTGCGCGCCGACCCCACCGGCAACGGGCTGATGGTGCTCGACCCGACCGAGGGCCCCCGGGCGCTGGCCGACGTGGACGTGGTCTTCCCCGTGCTGCACGGCACGTACGGCGAGGACGGCACCATCCAGGGCATGCTCGAGATGGCCGGCATCCCCTACGTGGGGGCGAACGTCTTCGCCTCCGCCGCCGCGATGGACAAGGAGTTCACCAAGAAGCTCTGCGCCATCGAGGGCATCCCGGTCGGCGCGTACGCGGTGCTGCGCAACGGGATGACGCTGAGCGAGCAGGACAAGAAGCGGCTCGGCCTGCCGGTCTTCGTCAAGCCGTCCCGCGCCGGCTCCTCGTTCGGCATCACCCGGGTCACCGACTGGGCAAAGCTCGACGAGGCGGTCGCCACCGCCCGGCAGTTCGACCCCAAGGTCATCATCGAGGCCGCGATCGTGGGCCGCGAGATCGAGTGCGGTGTGCTGGAGGGCGAGGCCGGCGGCACCCCCGAGGCGTCCGTGCTGGCCGAGGTGCGTGTCGTCGCCGACCACGACTTCTACGACTTCGAGGCCAAGTACCTCGACGACTCCTGCGAGTACGACATTCCGGCCGGCCTGCCCGACAAGGTGACCCGCCAGGTGCAGGAGTACGCGATCCGCGCGTTCACCGCGCTGGACTGCGCCGGCCTGGCCCGGGCCGACTTCTTCGTCACCCCGGACCTGGACGTCTACCTCAACGAGATCAACACGATGCCCGGGTTCACTCCGACGTCGATGTTCCCCCGGATGTGGGCGGCCTCCGGCCTGGAGTACCCCAAGCTGGTCAGCCGGCTGATCCGTACCGCCCAGCGGCGCGGCGTCGGCCTGCACTGAGCCGAGGACGTCCTCGACGCGTGGCCCGTCGTACGGGCCACGCGTCGGCGCGTCAGCCCTGGCAGCCGGCGGGGACGGCGCCGCCCGAGGGGACCGACGCCACGATGGCGCTGGAGATCGGGGCGGCCCACTGCAACGGCTGCGGGTAGGAGCGCGGGATCCGGACCGTAACCGGCGTCTCCCGGTCGACGGTGGTGAGGACCGTCATGTCGGTCTCCTCGACGGGGTGCCAGCAGACCCGGTTGACCACCCAGACCTCGTCGGTGGCCGGAATGGTCGGCTCGGCGCCTCCGCAGGCGACGGTGAGCGCGGGGTCGCCGTACGCGGCGTTCTGCTCGGGGCCCGCCGTGACCGGACGCTGGGTCAGGTCGCGGATGGTCTGCGGGAGCTGGGAGAGCAGCGCCCGGCAGACCGTGGCCGGGCGCTCGGCCAGCGCCGGCGCGGCCATCTCGACCGGCGCGCTGGACTGTGCCCGGGTGGCGCTCGCGGACGGGCTCGGCGCGGCCGCCGGCGTCTCCGGGGCGAGTTTGGCAAAGGCCAGCACGGCCACCAGCAGCGTGACCGGTAGTGCGATCACCGTCGCGAGCAGGGCCGCTCCCCGGACGGTCCGGTCCCGGCCGGCCGGCGCGTCGGCGTCCGGGTCGGCGTCCGCGCGGGTACCTTCAGCCGGCTCGGGCGAGGTCTCCGCCGGCTCCCGCTCGCCGTCGTCCCGAACCGCCGAGGGGGTCGTCATCTCGTCCACTTACAGCCGCACCACCGAACACGTGAGGGTGCGGGTGATGCCGGGCACCATCTGCACCTTGCTGACGATGAGTTTGCCGAGCTCGTCGACGGTGTTCGCCTCGGTGAGGACGACCACGTCGTACGGCCCGGTGACGGCGTCGACGCGTACCACGCCGGCGATGTCCGCGATGAGACCCGCCACGTCCCGTGCGCGGCCGACCTCGGTCTGGATGAGGATGTACGCCTGTACCACGACTCGACCTCCGTCCGTCGCCGCCCGAAGGCGGCCCGAAGGGTGAAACTACCTTACGGACCAGGTCTGATCCCTATCGGTGGTCAAGGAGCAGCGGTGAGCGAGCGCGGCGGTGCCGGGCAGAACGGGTCGAACGCCGGCAGTGCCGCCAGCGTGGCCGGAATCGGCGAGTTCGGGCTGATCGGGCGGGTCACCGCCCGCCTGTCGATGGGCCCGACGACGGTGCTCGGGCCGGGTGACGACGCGGCGGTGGTGGCCGCGCCGGACGGCCGGGTGGTCGCCTGCACGGACGTGCTCGTCGACGGGCGGCACTTCCGGCGGGACTGGGGGTCGGCGCGCGACGTCGGTCACCGGGCCGCCGCCGCCAACCTGGCTGACGTCGCGGCGATGGGCGCCGTCCCGACCGCTCTGCTGGTCGCCCTCTGCATGCCCGCCGACCTCCAGGCGAGCTGGGCGGAGGACCTGGCCGACGGGTTGGCCGCGGAGGCCGCCACGGTCGGGGCGAGCGTGGTGGGCGGGGACATGTCGTCGAGCCCCACCCTGACGATCGCGGTCACCGCGCTGGGCGACCTCGGTGGCCGGGCGCCCGTGGTGCGCTCCGGCGCCCGTCCCGGCGACGTGCTGGCCCTGGCGGGTCGCATCGGATACGCGGCGGCCGGGCTGACCGTGCTCAGTCGCGGCTTCCGCACTCCCCGGCTGCTGGTCGAGGCGTACCGGCGGCCGAACGTCCCCTACCCGGCCGGGCCGCAGGCCGCCCAGCTCGGCGCGACCTCGATGATCGACGTCTCGGACGGGCTCCTCGCCGACCTGGGGCACGTGGCGCGGGCCAGCGGTGTGGCGATCGACGTGCGCCGCGACGCCTTCGAGGTGCCCCGGCAGATGGCGGATGCCGCGCAGGCGCTCGGCGTCGACGCGTACACCTGGATCCTGGCGGGTGGTGAGGACCACGCGCTGGCCGCGACCTTCCCCCCGACGGTGGCGTTGCCGCCGCAGTGGCGGCCCATCGGCACCGTGACGGACGGTGTCGGGGTGACGGTCGACGGCGGCGCCTACGACGGGCCCCGGGGCTGGGACCACTTCCGATGAGGCCACGACGGCGGCCGTACGCTGGATACCGTGAGTGAGATCGAGATTAGGCTGGTGCGGTTCGACGCGCCGGTGGCGCAGCAGTTGATCAAGGCCGCGTTGGCCGACCTGGCCACCCGGTACGGGGGCACCGGCGACGACACGCCGGTGGCGGCGAGCGAGTTCGAGCCGCCGGACGGCGCGTTCCTCGTCGCCTACCTGGCCGGTGAGCCGGTCGGCTGCGGCGGCTGGCGCAGCCACGGCGTGGACACCGCCGAGCTGAAGCGGATGTACACCGCGCCGACCGCGCGTGGACGCGGAGTGGCGCGCACGGTCCTCGCGGCCGTCGAGCGCTCAGCCCGGGAGCACGGCCGCAAGCGGGTGGTCCTGGAGTGCGGGGACAAGCAGCCCGAGGCGATCGCCATGTACGCGTCCGCCGGCTATGACCGGATTCCCAACTTCGGGTTCTACAAGGACGCGGAGGGCTGCGTCTCCTTCGGCCGCACCCTCTGAGCGGCCGGCGTCAAGCCGGGCAGGGACACGACAGAGCCGGCGGGCCGCAGGGCCCGCCGGCTGAGCCGAACGAGAAGAGTTGGTGCTGCCGCGTCAGGCGCGGGTGACCTTGCCGGCCTTGATGCACGAGGTGCAGACCTGCAGCTTCTTGGTGTTGCCACCACCGGCCGGGGTGCGCACCGACTGGATGTTCGGGTTCCAGCGGCGGTTGGTCTTCTTCTTGGACCAGGGCACGTTGTGGCCGAAGCCCGGTCCCTTGCCACAGACGTCGCACACGCTAGCCACGGGATACTCCTGGGATTGAAACGTTCATGAGGTCGCCGGCAGGTGCTGCCCGGGCAACCGCGTCAGCCTACCCGATGCCCCGCCGAGGTGACCAACCGCCCTGACCCGCGGAGCAGCCGCCCCACCGCTCAGTGGCTGGTGGCCGGCCCGCCGGGTGACGGGGGTGGTTCCGGCGGCAACTGTACCTGGCGGGCGGATCCCGCTCGTGCGGGCCGGGAGGGTGGGCCCCGTCGGGCGTCGGCGCAACCGGACACGCCGGACGAGTCCGACGTGTGTCGGCGCGCGCCAGTAGGCTTCTGCCCGTGCTGGACACCCTCGACGCCGCCACGGTCCGCCGTTGGTGCGCGAGCGGGCTGGTCGCGCTCAAGCGTCACCAGGGCGAGATCGACCAGCTCAACGTCTACCCGGTGCCCGACGGCGACACCGGCACCAATCTGGTGCTCACCCTCACCTCGGCGCAGCAGGCCCTGTCGATGGACCTGGACACCCTCCCCGACAGCGGCCCGACCGCCCACGGGCACGCGCTGCGGCTGATGGCGCAGGGCGCGCTGCTGGGCGCGCGGGGCAACTCGGGGGTCATCCTCTCGCAGATCCTGCGCGGGTTCGCCGACGCGGTCGTCGGCGTGCCGGCGGTGCGTGGGCGGGCCCTGGCCGGCGCGCTGCGGGCGGCGACCACCGCCGCGTACACGGCAGTCGGCCGTCCCGTCGAAGGCACCCTGCTCACCGTCGTCGCCGCCGCGGCCACGGGGGCCGAGCAGGCGGGCAGCGACGACCTGGCGGTGGTGGCCCGGGACGCGGCGCGGGCGGCGGCCGAGGCCCTGGCCCGTACCCCCGAGCAACTGCCGGCCCTGGCCCGCGCGGGCGTCGTCGACGCCGGCGGACGCGGGCTCTGTGTCCTGCTCGACGCCCTGGTCGAGGTCCTCACCGGGGAGAGCGCCACCCCACCCGCGCCGCCGCCGCGCACCGCCCGTCCGGCGGCCACCGTCGCGCGCGAGACCGGTTCCGAGGAGTACGCCTACGAGGTGCAGTACCTGCTCGACGCCCGCGCCGACGCGGTGGCCGCGCTGCGCCGCACCCTGGACGCGCTGGGCGACTCACTGGTCGTCGTCGGTGACGGACGCGAGCCGGACGGCACCTGGACCGTGCACGTGCACGTCAACGACGTGGGCGCGGCGGTCGAGGCGGGGATCGCCGCCGGCCGTCCGTACCGGATCTCGGTGACCCGCTTCGCCGATCAGCCGGAGCCGGCCGGCGGTCCGCCCGAGGACGGCCGGGCCGCCGTTGTCGTGGCCACCGGCGCCGGGATCGCCGAGCTGTTCGCCGCCGAGGGTGCGACGGTGGTGCGCGGCAACCCGTCCATCGGTGACCTGCTGGCCGCGGTGCGCGGCACCGGGGCGGCCCGGGTGGTCGTCCTGCCGAACGATCCCAACACGGAGGCGGTCGCCAGCGCGGCGGCCGGCGAGGCGCGCCGGCACGGCGTCAAGGTGAGCGTGGTGCCGACCCGTTCGCCGGTGCAGGCCCTCGCTGCCCTCGCGGTCCGCGACGGCGCCCGCCGGTTCGAGGACGACGTGATCGCGATGGCCGAGGCGGCCGGGGCCTGCCGCTACGCCGAGGTCTGCCACGCCAGCCGCGAGGCGCTCACGGTCGCCGGCCCCTGCCGTCCCGGTGACGTGCTGGCGCTGGTCGAGGGCGAGGTGCACCTGATCGGCACCGACCTCACCGACACCTGTGCCGCCGTCGTCGACCGGATGCTCGGCGGTGGCGGGGAACTGGTCACCCTGCTCGCCGGGGTGGACGCCCCCGTCGGGCTCACCGATGCCGTCCGCGCGCACGTCGCGCGACGCTGGCCGTTCGTCGAGGTGCAGGCGTACCCGGGCGGTCAGCCGTTCTATCCGCTCCTGGTGGGGGTCGAATGAGTGAGCCGGCCACGGTGGACACGCCGCTGAAGAAGCTCGTCGGCGACAAGACGGCGAAGGCGCTGGCCTCCCAGCTCGACCTGCACACGGCGGGCGACCTGATCTACCACTTCCCGCGCCGCTACGACGAGCGTGGCGAGCACACCGACATCCGGTCGCTGGACGTCGGGGAGCAGGTCACCGTGCTGGCCCAGGTGCAACGCACCGCCGTGCGGCCGATGCGCCAGCGCCGGGGCAACCTGCTCGAGGTGACCGTCGGCGACGGCTCCGGCGGTGTGCTGACGCTGACGTTCTTCGGCAACCAGGCGTGGCGCGAACGGGAGCTGCGGCCCGGCCGGTGGGGGCTGTTCGCCGGTAAGGTCACCGAGTTCCGGGGCAAACGGCAGCTCAACGGCCCGGAGTACGTCCTGCTCGGCGAGGGCGGCGAGGGCGAGGCGGCGGTCAACGACGAGATCGAGGAGTTCGCGGGCGCGCTGATCCCCGTGTACCCGGCCGCCGCTGCCGTACCGACCTGGGTCATCGCCCGTTGTGTACGGGTCGTCCTGGACACGTTCACCCCGCCGGACGACCCGCTGCCGGCCGCCGTCCGGGCCAGCCGCAACCTCGTCGACCTGGGCGCGGCGCTGCGGGAGATCCACCGACCGTCCACGAAGGAGGCCCTGCACCGGGCGCGACGGCGGCTCAAGTGGGACGAGGCGTTCGCCGTCCAGTTGACGCTGGTGCAGCGCAAGCACCGGGCCGCCGACTGGCCGGCCCGGCCCCGGCCGCCGCGCGCCGACGGGCTGCTGGACGCGTTCGACGCCCGTCTGCCGTACGAGCTGACCGCCGGCCAGCGCGAGGTGGGCGCGGAGATCGCCGAGGACCTGGCCGCCGCGCACCCGATGCACCGCCTGTTGCAGGGCGAGGTGGGATCGGGCAAGACGGTGGTGGCCCTGCGGGCCATGCTCCAGGTGGTCGACGCGGGCGGGCAGGCCGCGCTGCTGGCCCCCACCGAGGTCCTGGCCGCGCAGCACTACCGCGGCATGCTCGACCTGCTCGGGCCGCTGGGCCGGGCCGGTGAGCTGGACTCCGCCGACCACGCCACCCGGGTCGAGCTGGTCACCGGCTCGCTGGGCGCGGCGGCCCGCCGCCGGGCGCTCGGCGAGGTGGCCAGCGGCGCCGCCGGCATCGTGCTGGGCACCCACGCGCTGCTCTACGAGGGCGTCGACTTCGCCGACCTGGGTCTCGTGGTGGTCGACGAGCAGCACCGCTTCGGCGTGGAGCAGCGCGACGCGCTGCGTGCCAAGGCCGACCAGCCGCCGCACACGCTGGTGATGACGGCGACGCCGATCCCGCGCACCGTGGCGATGACCGTCTACGGCGACCTGGAGGTGTCCACCCTCTCGCAGCTGCCCCGGGGCCGGTCGCCGATCGCCTCGCACGTGGTCCCGGCCGCCGAGAAGCCGGCCTTCCTGGACCGGGCGTGGCGTCGGCTGCGCGAGGAGGTGGCCGCCGGCCATCAGGCGTACGTGGTGTGCCCGCGGATCGGGGACGGTCCGGTGTCCGACGAGGAGCCGCCCCCGGAGGACGACAACGGTCGGCGGCCTCCGCTGGCGGTGACCGAGGTGGCGCCGCTGCTGGCCGAGGGACCGCTGCACGGGCTGCGGATCGGGGTGCTGCACGGTCGGTTGCCGGCCGACGAGAAGGACGCGGTGATGCGTACCTTCGCCGCCGGTGACCTGGACGTGCTGGTGGCGACCACGGTGATCGAGGTGGGTGTGGACGTGCCCAACGCCACCGTGATGATCGTGCTGGACGCCGACCGCTTCGGCGTCTCGCAACTGCACCAGCTCCGGGGCCGGGTCGGCCGGGGCGCGGCCGCCGGACTCTGCCTGCTGGTCAGCGAGGCGGCCGAAGGCTCGTCGGCGCGGGAGCGGCTGGACGCGGTGGCCTCCACCAGCGACGGGTTCAAGCTCGCCGAACTGGACCTGGAGCAGCGCCGCGAGGGCGACGTGCTCGGTGCCACCCAGTCCGGGCACCGCTCGCACCTGCGGTTGCTGTCGCTGCGCCGCGACGCCGACCTGATCCGCGACGCCCGCGCCGAGGCGATCACCCTGATCGAGGACGATCCGGAGCTGGCCCGGAACCCGGCGCTGGCCGCGTCGGTGGCGGCGCTCGTCGACGAGGACCGCGCGGAGTACCTGGAGAAGGGCTGACCCGACCGTCTCGGAACGTAGGTTGTGGAGTCGAAACTCTGCTCGCCGGGGGAGAAGTATGTCGGAGATTCCGCTGAATAGATTCGGCCGGATCCGTGCGGGCGAGAGTGAGGGTTACTTCCTGCACGTCCACTTCGACAGGGACGTCACCGGCGGGTTCTACGTGTATCTCGTGGATGACCTCGAGAATCCCTCTGATGGCGGCGATTCCTGGGCGAGAGATGAGGACGAGCTCGCCACGTTGTTCCGAACTTCCGAATGGAAGATCGAGTGGCTGGAGGGTGTATGCGTCAGCTGCGCGAGCCCTGGGACATGAATGGAGGGTGACTCGTGGCTCCTCGACGACTGAGATACTTCGGCTTCTACGAAGACCTCGGATATGTCATCGGCGAGGGCGTGAAGCTCAGAAACGTCCGACGCTCCACGAGCGGTGACAAGTCGCTTGTCGTGGCGTACCTTCGCGCTGGGCTGCCACTAGTGGTCGTGCCCGGCGACATTCGTGATCCGCTGACTCCGGCCGGCCCGATGGTCCCGGGCGGGGAGAGCGTCTTGACCGACGGCGTCTGGGTCTGGCCGCGGATCGCGGCGGAACTGGTGGACATATATGACGTTGCGCTGCCTGACGACTTCCATGCTCATCTCAGTGCCTTGAACTTCGTCATGCCTGAACTGAGTGCGGACGAGGTACGCGGCACCTTCGAGATTGCCAAACCGGCGCTCGCGGTCCAACCGGTTCTCGGAGGAGAGAGTCGAGAGAGCTTGCGGATACTCGACGTACGGGACCTTCGTGAAAATTCTGTGGTCTGCACCGTACGAGCCGAGGGCGGTGTCGTGCGTGCGGGGCAAAGGCTCAGTAGCCCTGCTAACGCCTCGGCCTTGACGGTCGGAATGATAACTGGCCCCGCTGGTCGACTGACTCGTCTTCTCGACGGCCAGACCGCCAGAGTTGGTCTGGTTGGCCCCGGCTGTGACCGCTTGGTGGCGGGTGTGACGTTGATCAGATCAGAGGATGACCCGCAGGGCCCTGCCTAGGCAATCTCCAGCTGCCAGCACACTGGACCGATCAGGCGCTGCCCCCGGAAGCGACCGAGGGCGCGTCGACCGGGTGGTCGACGCGCCCTCGGGCTTCAGCTCAGGTCAGGTCAGGCGGTGAAGGTCACCCGACGCCGACGGGCGATGACGAAGAGCACCGCGCCCGCGATCAGCAGGGCGACCGCGCCGGCGGCGATGCCGCCCGCCGCCGCACCGGTGACCGGGAGGCCCGGCTCGTCCTCGCCGCCGCCACCGCTACCGCCGCAGTTGCCCTCTGGCGTGTAGACGGCTTCCAGCTCCAGGTCCAGGTCCGGCAGGGCGACGAGCGCCGACTCGGCCTTGCCGGCCTTGAAGGTGACCGTCTCCGAGGCGCCGGCCGCGACCGTACGGGTCTCGGTCTTGTCGCCGTAGGTGAAGGTCGTCTTCACCGGCTGGCCACCCTCGGGGTTGGTGACGGTGAGGGCGAACTCCTTGCAGTCGGCCTTGGTGGTGACGGCCGGCAGCGGGCAGTCCTCGGGGCGCGCCCACGAGTAGGTGCCGTTCTCGATGACCTTGCCGTCGACCAGGACCTCGATCTTGCCGGCGTCGGCGGCGGGCACCACGATGCTGGTGTCGGCCTTGCCCGGGGCGACGGAGACCTTCTTGGTGAAGCCGTTCTCGCCCTTGACCTCGAACTCGACGGCGTACTTGCTGATCTTGCCGTCGTTGCTCAGCGACACGGCGACCGAACCGTCGCAGTTGGACGCGAAGGTCGAGGCCGGGGTGGCGCAGCTCTTGCTGCCGCCGTTGTACCAGCCCTGCGGGCCCTTGGACCGGTTGCCCGGGGCACCCGGCGAGCCGAGCTTCTTGTTGTCGTAGCGCTTGCCGCCGTCGACGATCTCGTCGATGACCTGGTCCTTGTCGCCCCAGATGAGGTCGACCTGGGTGTGGCAGTCCGGGATCTCGACGTTCAGCGTGATCTCGGTCTGGGTGGCGCTGACGAAGTCGCTGTCCGGCGTGCCGTAGACGTACTGCGGGGTGGCGAACTGCGGCCGCGGCGCGAAGTACGACACCAGCGTGAAGTACTGCTTGCCCTCGCCGCAGAGCGGCAGGTCACCGTCGAGCTTGACGGTGGCGGTGCCCTTCGGGCCGTCGAACGTGTGGCTGTACTTGGCCTTGTCGAGCTCGACGCACTTCGGGGCCGGCGCGCAGGACTGGTCAGCGGGGATGGTGATGCTGCCGTCGTTGGTGGCTTCCTGGCCGTTCTTCTTCCACTTGCCGAACACCACGAGCTTGGCGCTGGCGGTGTTGCCCGGCACCCGCTGGACGGCCTGCACGGAGCCGGCCTTCTTGATGACGTAGCCCTGCAGCGGCACCGCCTTGGCGCCCTCGACGGGCACGTTCACCGGCGTGGCCGGCTCCGCGGTCACCCGCTGGAGCGTCACGGCCTTGTCGCGCTCGCTGTTCTCCACGTTCCACGTGATCACGCGCTCGCCGGTCTGCCGGTCGCAGTCGACGGTGGCCTTGATCGTGGTGTGGTGCGCGCTGGCTGGGGCGGCCACCGCGACGACCCCGGTGAGGCCGACGATGGCGGCTCCCAGGATGGCCAGCGGTCGCCGGAGCGACAGCTTGGGACGGATCACGGGTACTCCTGGAGTGCTGAAGCGTCAGGGGTGTGGCACGGGAGAGACGGTGGACGGTCACCGCACGTCCGATTCGGAGAGGCGCCCTCCCGAGCCGTGGGCCGGCGGGTTGTCGCCGGCACCCGGCAGACCCTAGCGATATCGCCTCGCGTGAGACAGTGCTCAGGATTTGCTAAGACTGATGTTATGAACTTGAGATCATTGATATACGAGAAGTGATCACATGGTCTGCGTGGCGGTACCGACCGTGTCCGTCGTCGAGCCCTGCTGATCGCGTAGCGTCGTGGCCATGAGCAGGAGGAGACGGTGACCCGGATCGTGGCCGGAACGCTCGGAGGTCGGCGGATCGCCGCGCCGCCCGGCGCCGGCACCCGGCCTACGTCCGATCGGGTCCGGGAGGCGCTCTTCAGCGCCGTCGAGTCCGAGGTCGACCTCGACGGCGCGCGCTTCGCCGACCTGTACGCCGGCTCCGGCGCGGTCGGGCTGGAGGCCCTGTCCCGGGGCGCCGGGCACGTCCTGCTGGTGGAGTCCGACCCGCGCGCCGCCCGGGTGATCCGGGAGAACGTGGCGACCCTGCGAGCCGGCGCCGCCGTACGCCTGGTGGCCGGCAAGGTGGCGACGGTGCTGGCCGCCGGTCCGGACGGCGGCGGGTACGACGTGGTCTTCGCCGACCCGCCCTACGCCGTGCCGGACGCGGAGATCACCGCGCTGTTGACGACGTTGGTCGACGGCGGCTGGCTGGCGCCCGACGCCCTCGTGGTGGTGGAGCGGTCGCGCCGGACCAGGGACTTCGAGTGGGTGCAGGGGATCACCCCGCAGCGCAGTCGCCGGTACGGCGAGACCACCCTTTGGTACGGTCGCCGATCATGAGACGTGCGGTCTGTCCCGGCTCGTTCGACCCGGTCACCAACGGACACCTCGACATCATCGGCCGCGCCAGCCGGCTGTTCGACGAGGTGATCGTCGGCGTTCTCGTGAACCAGTCCAAGAGTGGCCTGTTCACCGTCGACGAGCGGATCGAGATGCTCCGCGAGGTGACCGCGTCGTACGGCAACGTACGGGTCGAGTCTTTCCGTGGGCTCCTCGTCGACTTCTGCCGGGCCCAGCAGGCGAGCGTTCTGATCAAGGGGCTGCGGGCGGTCAGCGACTTCGACTACGAGCTGCAGATGGCCCAGATGAACATCGGGCTGGCCGGCGTCGAGACGCTGTTCATGCCGACCAACCCGCTCTACTCGTTCCTCTCGTCCAGCCTCGTCAAGGACGTGGCCAAGTGGGGCGGCGACATCTCCGCGCACGTCCCCGACCCGGTCCGCGAGGCCCTCCAGGCCCGCCTGCGCCCCTGACCCCGCGCCGCCGCCTCCCTCGCCGATCTTGCACTTTCGGTCGCCGTTCTGCCCTCTTCGTAACGGTTTGCCGCGACAGAAACCGCAAGATCGGCGAGGTGCAGGCGGGGAGTGACCGGGCCGCGACGCGCCGGGTTGGGGTGGTGGGGGATCGGGTGGGGCGGGCACGCCATGATGAGCACAGCGGGAAACCGGCCGTAGCCCGCATCATGGAGGTCGGCCGACGAACGACAGGAGTGAGGTACCGGTGGACCCGCTCGATCGCATCGACGAACTGATCGCCATGGTGGAGCAGGCGCGCTCCGTCCCGATGTCGCGGAACAACTGCATGGTCGACCGGGGCGAGGTGATCGCCGCTCTGGACGAGATGCGTGCGGACCTCCCCGCCGACCTGCGTCGCGCCGCCGCGCTCCTGGAGGAACGCGACAAGATCATGGACGCGGGCAAGCGTGAGGCGGACCGGATCATCAGCGAGGGTGAGGCAGAACACGCCCGCCTCGTGTCGGTGAACGAGATCACCGTGTCGGCCGAGCACGAGGGCGCCCGGATCATCGCCGAGGCCCGTGCCGAGGCGCAGCGCCTGCGTGAGGAGGTCGACGACTACGTCGACACGGCGCTGGCCAACTTCGAGCAGTTCCTCACCCGGGCCCTCGCCTCGATAGAGCGTGGCCGCGACAAGATGCACGCGTTGCGGGAGATCGGCACCTTCGGTGGGGATGAGGCGGAACGCCCGCTACCCTTCTGAGCGGCACCTCACCAGCCGACATTCGCGCCTCAGGCGTCGCCCCCGGTTCGACGGCCGGGCGGTCGCCCAGGTAACCTTTTTTGTCGGCCTCTCACCGGCCGGAGTCTTACTATGCCCAAGCACTCGCCATCGACACTCGACCCCAGGTCGCCGCTGGTCCTCGACACGAGAGACCTGCCGCGCCGCCCTGGTGCGTTGCGTGAGGTCCAGCGGGTCGTGCCGGCACCGGTGGACCTCGGTGTGGAGTTGATCGCCGTACCGGAGGGCGCGGACCTCGACCTCGATCTGAGGTTGCAGTCGGTGTCCGAGGGTGTGCTCGTCTCGGGGACCATCACCGGTCCCGTCCGGGGCGAGTGCGGGCGCTGCCTGCGCGAGATCAACGAATCGATGGCCGTGACGATCCAGGAGCTGTACGCGTACGAGAACAGCACCACGGACGCCACGACCGACGAGGACGAGGTGGGCCGGATGCAGGGCGATCTGATCGACCTGGAGCCGGCGCTGCGGGACGCGTTGGTGCTCACGCTGCCGACCAACCCGCTCTGCCGGGAGGACTGCCCAGGACTGTGCCCCGACTGTGGGGCGCACTGGGACGATCTGCCGGCCGACCACAGTCACCAGCAGATCGACCCGCGTTGGGCGGGCCTGTCGCAAATGACCGTTACAGAGGAGTAAGAACCGTGGCCGTCCCGAAGCGCAAGATGTCGCGCAGCAACACCCGGTCCCGCCGGGCGAACTGGAAGGCGACCGTGGTCGCGACCGTCGCGTGCCCGCAGTGCAAGTCCCCGAAGCTGCCGCACGCCGCCTGCTCCGTCTGCGGCACCTACAACGGCCGCCAGGTTCTCGAGGTCTGACCTGGACGCCGAGTGACGCCCCCGACCCCAGGTCGGGCGGCGCGCGCATCCTGGCATTCGCCCGGTGCCCCGGCTCCCTCCGACGCCCGGCCCACTCCGGCCGGCGTCCCGGTGGAGCCGGGCACCGCGCGGATCGCCGTTGACCTCCTCGGCGGGGACGACGCTCCCGCCGTCGTGGTTGACGGCGCTCTGCGGGCCATGCGCGCCGACCCCGATCTGCACCTGCTGCTCGTCGGCCCGACCGAGGTCGCCGACGCGCTGATCGCTGCGCTCACCCCGGCCGAACGGGCCCGGATCACGGTCCGGCCGGTCCGTGTCGCCGTCGGCATGGCCGACCATCCCAGTGCCGCCCGCTCGGAGAGCACCGTCCGGGCCGCCGTCACCGCCGTCCGCGACGGAACCGCCGACGCCCTCGTCTCCGCCGGCGCCACCGGTGCCACCGTCACCGCCGCCGTACTCGGGCTCGGGCGCTGGTCGGAGATCCGCCAACCCGCCCTGGTCGCCACCCTGCCCGCGGTCGCCGGGCCGGTGGTCCTGCTCGACGTGGGCGGCTCACTGGAACCCCGCCCCGCCACCCTCGCCCGGCACGCCGTGCTCGGCGCCGCGTACGCCGCGGTGGCCCACTCGATCGCCGCGCCGCGGGTCGGCCTGCTCTCGGTGGGCACCGAGGCCGGCAAGGGCGACCGGGTACGCCGGGCCACCGACCCCCTGCTCGCCGTCGAACCGCTGCCCGGCGGGGCGCGCTACGTCGGCCTCGTCGAGGGATACGACGTGGCCGTCGGCGCGCGCGCCGACGTGGTGGTCACCGACGGCTTCACCGGTAACGTGCTGCTCAAGGCGATCGAGGGCGCGTACGCCATGGCCGGCGGCCCACCCGCCGAGGGTGGCGCTCCCCGCGCGGCGGCCCTGCTGGGCGTCGCGGGGACCGTCGTCGTCTGTCACGGCTCCGCCCGGGCCGCCGACGTCGCCTCCGGCATCGCCCTCGCCGCCCACCTGTGGCGGCGGCGTGCCACCGATCTGGTCTCCGCGTTGCTCGACGGCGACGCCGCGACGGACCGCACCGACCGCCCCACCGACACCGAGGTACGCACATCATGAGCAACGACAAGCGGCGGCGGGCGTCCGTCGGTCACCTGGAAGCCGCGTTCGGCGTCAGCCTGGAACCGGACCTGCTGCAACGCGCGCTGACCCACCGTTCGTACGCGTACGAGAACGGCGGCCTGCCGACGAACGAGCGACTGGAGTTCCTCGGCGACTCGGTGCTCGGCGTCGTGATCACCACCGCCCTGTTCCACAACCATCCGGACCTGCCCGAGGGACAGTTGGCGAAGCTCCGGGCGAGCGTGGTCAACATGCGGGCGCTCGCCGACGTGGCCCGTGGGCTCGGCCCGGACGGCCTCGGCGCGTACCTGCTGCTGGGCAAGGGCGAGGAGACCACCGGTGGCCGGGACAAGGCGAGCATCCTCGCCGACACGCTGGAGGCGCTGCTCGGCGCGATCTACCTGCAGTACGGGCTGGACACCGCCGGGATCGTGATCCACCGCCTCTTCGACCCGCTGATGGCCGAGTCGGCCGGCCGGGGCGCCGCCCTGGACTGGAAGACCAGCCTGCAGGAGCTGACCGCCGCGCTCGGCCTCGGCGTGCCCGAGTACCGGATCGAGGGCACCGGACCGGATCACCTCAAGACGTTCACGGCCTGGGTCGTGGTGGCCGGCAACCGGTACGGCGGCGCGGAGGGGCGCAGCAAGAAGGAGGCCGAGCAGCGCGCCGCCGAGGCGGCCTGGCGGATGCTCTCGGACCAGCACGAGCAGGCCGACCAGGACAGCGCGGCCGACCGGGACACCGCAGCCGACGAGCGCGGTGCGGCCGACCGGGGCGACGCGGCCGGGCCGCTGGAGCGCGCCGAGCAGGCGGCCCAGACCGAGGTGGCCGACCACCTGGCGCAGGTCATGCCGGCCGACGTGGCGCAGGAGCAGGGGTCCCGTCGTGCCTGAGTTGCCCGAGGTGGAGACCGTCCGGCAGGGGCTGGCCCAGTGGGTCACCGGCCGACGGATCGACTCGGTCGAGGTCCGGCACCCGCGTGCCGTCCGGCGGCACGTACCCGGTAGCGCGCACTTCGCCGACGTGCTCGCCGGCCGGACGATCCTGGACGTCCGGCGGCGCGGCAAGTACCTGTGGCTCCCGCTGGACAGCGGCGACGCGGTGGTCGGGCACCTCGGCATGTCGGGTCAGTTACTGCTCCAGCCGCCCGGCACTCCCGACGAGACCCACCTGCGGGTCCGGTTCCGGTTCGCCGACGACGGGCCCGAGTTGCGCTTCGTCGACCAGCGCACGTTCGGCGGGCTCGCGGTGAGCGAGGGCGGCGCCGACCTGCCGGCCGAGATCGCGCACATCGCGCGTGACCCGATGGACCCGGAGTTCTCCGACGCGGCGTTCGTCACCGCGCTGCGACGCCGGCGGACCGAGGTGAAGCGGGCCCTGCTCGACCAGACGCTGATCTCCGGGGTGGGCAACATCTACGCCGACGAGGCGCTCTGGCGTGCGCGGTTGCACGGCGCCCGCCCCACCGACGCGCTCACCGGCCCGGCCGCCCAGCGACTGCTCGGCCACGTCCGGGACGTGCTCGCCGAGGCCATCAAGGAGGGCGGCACCAGCTTCGACGCCCTCTACGTCAACGTCAACGGCGAGAGCGGCTACTTCGACCGCGCGCTCAACGCGTACGGCCGCGAGGGCGAGCCGTGCCGGCGCTGCGGTACGCCGATCCGGCGGGAGTCGTTCATGAACCGCTCCTCGTACAGCTGCCCGCGCTGCCAACCCCGCCCTCGGGGTGCCCTTCGGGGATGACCCGGAGTCGGCTCCGGGTCGGTGCCGGCGGGTCGCGGCCGGACGCTCCGGGTAGTTCCCCGGCGTACGCCCGAATCGCGGGTTGATGCCCGCCCGGCGGACCCGCCACCCCCGGTCGGAGGACTCCGGGGCGGACGGGGGCCGTTCCCCGATGTGACCGCCTCGTCACGCCCCTAACGTCAGCACCGTTGACAGGGGGTCGACGTGACAGGGGGGCACTGATGGGCAGCAGACCGGTGACGGTGCGGATGGCGCGCTGGAGCGCCGAGCATCCGTGGCGGGCGATCGCGATGTGGATCGTGTTCGTGGCGGTGTGCTTCGTCGGGGGCAACGCCGCCGGCCTCAGCGAAGCCACCAGCGGTGACCAGGCGATCGGCGAGTCCGGGCGGGCGAGCCTCATCATCGACGGCGGTGCCTTCGACGACCCGGCCGTGGAGAACGTCCTCATCACCGCCCGGGGCGGCACCCTGGACCCGGCCGCGGCGAAGGCGGCGGCCGACGATGCCGCCGCCCGGCTGCGTACGGTCACCGGGGTTGCCGAAGTCGGCCCACCGGTCACCGCGCGGGACGGGTCGGCGCTGTTGCTGCCGATCACGATGTCCGGTGACCCGGAGACGGCGTCCGACCGGGTGCAGCCGTTGCGGGACGCCACCGCCGGCGTGCAGAGCGCGCACCCGCAGCTCCGCGTCGAGCAGGTCGGCGGGCCGTCGATCGGTCAGGCGCTGGACGACACCCTCGGCAAGGACTTCGAGCGGGCCGAACTGCTGAGCCTGCCGGTGACCCTGGCCATTCTGATCATCGCGTTCGGCGCGTTGATCGCGGCCAGCGTGCCGGTGCTGCTGGCGCTCTCGTCGGTCGCCGCGGCGATGGGTCTGTCCACGCTCGCCTCGCACCTGGTTCCGGCCACCGACACCACGTCACCGGTGATCCTGCTAATCGGCATGGCGGTGGGGGTCGACTACTCGCTGTTCTACATCCGCCGAGAGCGGGAGGAACGCGCCAAGGGCCGCTCCGGGCTGGACGCGGTGGAGATCGCCGCGGAGACCTCCGGGCATGCCGTGGTGGTCTCCGGGGTCGCGGTGATCATCGCGATGGCCGGGCTGTTCCTCGCCGGAGACGTCGTCTTCTCGTCGCTGGCCGTGGGCTCGATCCTGGTGGTGGCCGTCGCGGTGACCGGTTCGCTGACCGTACTGCCCGCTCTGCTGGCCCGGCTGGGCCGCTGGGTCGACCGTCCCCGGGTGCCGCTGCTGTGGCGCCTCACCGCGCCGCGCACGGGACGGCACGGCGAGGCGCGTACGCCCCGGCTCTGGCCGACGGTGCTGCGTCCCGCGCTGCGGGCGCCGGTGGCGACGCTCGTCATCTCGGTCGGCCTGCTGCTCGCGTTGGCCGCGCCGGCGCTCGGCATGAAGCTGAAGTTCCCCGGCATGGAGGACCTGCCGCGCACCACGCCGGCCATGCAGGCGTACGACCGGCTCACCGCCGCCTTCCCGAGCACCGGCACCAATCACGTGGTGGCCGTCCGCGCGCCGGCCGACCAGGCCGACCGGGTCGGGGCGGCCCTCACCGACCTGGCCGCCCGCGCCTCCGCCGATCCGCTGTTCGCCCCCACCGAGGCGGACGGCCCGAAGATCAAGGTGTCGGCCGACCGGCGGGTGTCGGTGCTGGACGTCGCCACCCCGTACGCGAGCCGGGACGACCGGTCGGTGCAGTCGTTGGAGAAGCTGCGCGCCGACCTGGTCCCGGCCGAGCTGCGGGGCATCCCCGGCATCGAGTACGCGGTGGGCGGCAGCGTGGCCGACAGCGAGGACTACGCGGCGCACGTCCGCGACAAGCTGCCGCTGGTGATGGGCTTCGTGCTGGTGCTCACGTTCCTCGTCATGACGCTCACCTTCCGCTCGGTCGTGGTGGCGGCCAGCTCGATCGTGCTGAACCTGCTCTCCGCCGGCGCCGCGTACGGGCTGCTGGTGCTGGTCTTCCAGGGTGACTGGGCCGAGGGGCTGCTCGGCTTCACCTCGATGGGAGCGATCGTCTCCTGGCTGCCGCTGTTCCTGTTCGTGGTGCTGTTCGGCCTCTCGATGGACTACCACGTGTTCGTGGTGAGCCGGATCCGCGAGGGGGTACGGGCCGGAATGTCCAACCGGGACGCGGTCTCGTACGGCATCACGTCGTCGGCCGGGGTGGTGACCAGCGCGGCGATCGTGATGGTCGGAGTGTTCTCGATCTTCGCCACGTTGAGCACGATCGACATGAAGCAGCTCGGCATCGGTCTGGCGGCGGCGATCCTGCTGGACGCCACGATCATCCGGGGCGTGGTGCTGCCGGCTCTGATGACCATGCTCGGGGACGCGAACTGGTGGGCGCCGCGGTTCCTGCGCCGCCGTCCGGAGCCCGCTCCCACCGATCCGCCGACGCCCGCCCCGGAGCTGGTGCCCGTCTCCTGAGCAGCCGACCGTGTGCCGGGCCGCGACCAGCGGCCCGGCACGTGTCTTATCGGCGGGCACGGGGGCGCCGGGCGGTCACGGCAGCGGGCAGGGCTCCCGCCAGGCGTCCAACTCCCGGTCCTTGCGGATCGACGCGAAGCCGTAGCCGACCGTGGTGACGCAGAACTCGTCGGTCGTGCCGACGTACTCGACGTGGAAGACCGGTTTGCCGGCGTCCGCGAACGGCAGCAGCTTGGCGCACTGGTCGAGCCGGACGCACTCCTCGTTGACCACGAAGTCGAAGTCCGGTGCCAGGGCCGCGAGCTGCGGCACGTCGTTGACCAGCCCGGGGGAGAGGTCCAGCGAGCGGGCCAGGCGGGCCAGCCGGCGGTTGAACAGCAGTTGGTCGTCGAAGCCCAGGGGGAAACCGCTGCGGTGCCCGTACCCGTCGGCGTCGGCCAGCGCCACCGCGCCGAAGCCCTTGCCCCGGCACAGCCGGAACCGGTCGGCCAGCACCGGCTCCAGCGCGTCCCAGGCCCGTACGTCCAGCCACCGGCTGCCGGATTGTCGACCGGGGGCGCCGAGCACGACGGCGGGCAGTCGGCTGGCGTCCGGGTCGGCCGGGCGCACCGAGCCGACCGCCACCTGGCAGATCAGCCGTCGGTCCCGTGCGCGCAGCTCGGCCGTCTGCGCCGCCGTGGTCGCCACCGGGTCGAGCAGGAAGACGTCCGCCTCCACCGTCTCGTCGAGCGGGCCGTCGAGTTGCCACTGCCACTGCCAGTGGCGGGACTGGGCGGCCGGCCACGGGGTGGGCGCGCCGGGCGGAATCAGCTCGCGTCGGCAGCCGTACGCCGGCAGCACCAGGACGAGCGCGACGGCGGCCGACACGATCCGGCGCAGCGCAGGTGCGGCGCGACGCCGCCGTGGCCGGATCCGCATCGGCAGCTCCCGGGTCCCGGGCGGCCCGTCGCCGCCCCCACCGGCACGCCACCGTCCACCCCGGCGTACCCAACCGGGTCAACGAGCGCGGGGGCGCGGACGACGCGCGTTCAGCGCGGCGCCGCGAAGACCTGCGTCCAGTACGGCCCGTCGCTGCTGGCGATACCGACGCCGATCTCGGTGAACGCGCAGTTCAGGATGTTGGCGCGGTGCCCGGAGCTGTTCATCCAGGCATCCATCACGGCGGCCGGCGTCTTCTGGTTCCACGCCACGTTCTCGCCGTAGGTACGCCACGCGTAGCCGACGCGGTCCAGCCGGACGCCCGTGTCGCTGCCGTCGCTGCCGGTGTGCGTCATCTTGCTGTGGTCGGCCTGGTCCTGGCTGTGCCGCTGCGCGGCGGTCATCAACTTGTCGTCGATGCTCAGCGCCTTGCAGCCGGCCTTGGCCCGCTCGGCGTTGACCAGGTCCACCACCTCGCGGGCCTGATCGCTGACGGTGCCGCCTGCGGTGCTCGGAGCGGTGCTGCGATCGACGCTGCGGCGGGACGTGGCGGTGGTCCGCGACGAGGCCGGGGTGGGCTTGACGACCTTGCTCGGGGACGGGCTCGGCCGTGCCGGACTGGGCGAGCTGGTCGCCGACGGTGGGGCCGGGGCGTCGCTGGTCGCCTGCTCGGTGGGGACCGCGGGAGCGGCGGCGACGGTGTCGTCGACGGCGGTCGGCTCGTCGGCCGTGCCGTCGCCGCCGGGCATCGCGAGCGCGCCGACGCCGATGCTCACCACGAGGGTGGCCGTCGCGGCCGCGCCGCCGATCATGAGCGGGCGACGCCAGTTCCGCGGCGAGCGGTGCCGCCCGGTGCCGGTCCGCCCGTCACCGGCGGCCGCCGTGTTCCGGCCTCCGGTGGTGTACGCGTCGGTCCCGGCGCGCCACCCGTCCGTGACCTCGGTCGGCCGGGTGTCCCCGGTCGGTTCGTCGCCCCGCGCGTGTTCCGGCCAGCTCGTGGTCGGCGCGTCCACGGGGGCGGGTTCCCAGCGGGGGGAGGGCTCGGCGGCGTGCCACTCGTCAGCGGGCTGGTCGGGGTCGTCCCCGAACAGGTACGCCGAGCGGGGCTCCGGGCGGTCGGTCAGCCAGTCCGGCTCGTCGGTCGGCCGCTCGGCGCGCCGGGCGGCGCCGTTCGGGTCCATCGGGTCGGTCCAGCCGTACACGCCTCTGCCTCCACGGGGTCGGTTGTTGGCCCGGGTGACGCTACGACTCGCCCGCGACCTGCGGCAACGTGGCTAAGGAAGAGTTAAGAGGAAGTCGGACGCCAAGGCGGTGACTTCCGGGAATACGGGCGTACAGTAAAGGCGTCCGGACAGAGCGTGTCCGTGCCTTGCGGCAGCCCCCCCGACAAGTGGACAGGTCGACGTGGAGATGATCTACGGCCTGCGAGAACTTGACGAAGGAGGGGTTTGCGGCTCAATATATAGGTGTCGCCAGTCGCGCCCGGTCATGCCCAGATACACCTGGAATGACAGCCGCGTACTTAATGGGCGCGCGCTTGGCCGGCCTTTCCGGCAGCGCATATCAAGGAGTCAGCATGGCGAAGGCCCTCTACGGCCACGTAGGTGCAGCGCCCGACCGGCGTCTGCTCGACGAGGTCACCCGACTGCGTTCCAGGGTTCAGGCACTGGAGTTCGAGATCACGCGTCTGCGTGCCGACAATGATCGGCTCGCGGCGGCTGCGGCGGAAGCGGACGACCTGCTCCGTCTCGCCGAGCCGGCGCTGACCTGATCTTCGGGGTCGGAAAACTGAATCGCAGCACCACCGCAAAAATGCGCGCCGACACCCGTGTGCCGGCGCGCAACGCTGTCCGGCCCCTTTCGCGGCCGACGATTTATGATCTTGTAGCCCGGCCTCGCGTCAAGCGCTCTCGCAGTTATCGCAGAACGTGTCGAACCGCATTCTGATCATGAAAGGTCTTTGCCTTTCCATTGCCGCCGGAACGACAGCGCGTCGTCTCCTCCGCCACGGGCGAGCGCGGGCCGTCGGCACGGCCCGGGGCGGGTCGCGTGCCGGGTGGGTGCCGTCACCGGGTTAGTCTGCGGGTTCACCCAGGTCCCCGCAGCCGGCGACGGTACGGCGGCCACCGGACGAGGATCGAGAAGGTGTATCTCAAGAGCCTGACGGTGAGGGGCTTCAAGTCCTTCGCCTCCGCCACGACGTTGAAGCTGGAGCCCGGGATCACCTGCGTGGTGGGCCCGAACGGCTCCGGTAAGTCGAACGTCGTCGACGCCATCGCCTGGGTGCTCGGCGAACAGGGCGCCAAGGCGTTGCGCGGCGGCAAGATGGAGGATGTCATCTTCGCCGGCACCGCCGGCCGTGCCCCCCTGGGCCGCGCCGAGGTCACCCTCACCATCGACAACACCGACGGCGCGCTGCCGATCGAGTACACCGAGGTCTCCATCACCCGCCGGATGTTCCGCTCGGGCGAGAGCGAGTACGAGATCAACGGCAACACCTGCCGACTGCTCGACATCCAGGAGCTGCTGTCCGACTCGGGCATCGGCCGGGAGATGCACATCATCGTCGGGCAGGGCCGCCTGGACGGCATGCTGCACGCCAAGCCGGAGGACCGCCGCTCGTTCATCGAGGAGGCCGCCGGCGTCCTGAAGCACCGCAAGCGCAAGGAAAAGGCGCTGCGCAAGCTCGACGCGATGCAAACCAACCTGAACCGGCTCACCGACCTCACCGCCGAGCTGCGCCGTCAGCTCAAGCCGCTCGGCCGGCAGGCGGAGGTGGCCCGCCGGGCGGCCGCCATCCAGGCCAACCTGCGCGACGCCCGCCTGCGCCTGCTCGCCGACGACCTGGCCACCCTGCGGACCACGCTCGACCGGGAGATCGCCGACGAGACCGCGCTGCGGGAGCGTCGCGAGCAGATCGAGGGGGAGCACGCCGAGGTGCAGGGCCGGCTCGGCGAGTTGGAGGCCGCCCTCGCCGAGGACGCGCCGCTGCTCGCCGCCGCGCAGGACACCTGGTACAAGCTGTCCGCGCTGCAGGAGCGCTTCCGCTCGATCGAACAGCTCGCCACCGAGCGGCTGCGGCACCTCAGTGCCAGCGGTGACGACGAACGGCCCGGCCGCGACCCCGACCAGTTGGAGGCCGAGGCCGAGCGCGTCCGCGAGCAGGAGGAGGAGCTGCGCGCGGCGCTCACCGACGACCAGATCCGGTTGGCCGAGGCGGTCGAGCACCGCCAGGAGCTGGAACGGCAGCTCGCCGCCGCCGAACGCGAGCTGGTCGCCGCCGCCAAGGCCATCGCCGACCGACGCGAGGGCCTGGCCCGCCTCACCGGCCAGGTCAACTCGGCCCGCGCCCGGACCACCAGCGCCGGTGAGGAGATCGAACGCCTCGCCGTCGCGCACGCCGACGCGCTGGGTCGCGCCGAACAGGCGCAGGCCGACCTGGACGCCGTCGCCGCCCAGTCCACCGAGGCGGACCGGGACAACGCGGACCTGGACGCCCGGCACGCCGAGGCGCTCGCCGTCCAGGAGCGCGCCCAGGCGGCCGTCCGGTCGCTGGCCGACGCCGAGCGGGCCGCGGAGAAGGACGCCGCCACCTGGAAGGCCCGCGAGGAGGCCCTGGCGCTGGGCCTGCGGCGCAAGGACGGCGCCGGTGCGCTGCTCGCCCGCGCCGGTGACGTTCCCGGCCTGCTCGGCAGCCTCGCCGGGCTGCTCACCGTCGCGCCCGGACACGAGGCCGCGTTGGCCGCCGCGCTCGGCGGTCTCGCCGACGCGGTCGCCGTCAGCGGGGTGGACGAGGCCGTCGAGGCGATGCGGCTGCTCAAGATCTCCGACGCCGGGCGCGCCGGTCTGCTGGTCGGCACCCCCGCCGGACCCGGCATGACCGGATCGGCCGACACGCTGCGCCCGAAGCTGCCCGACGGCGCCCGCTGGGCCCCCGACCTGGTCGAGTGCCAGCCCGACATCCGTCCTGCGGTGCACCGGGCGCTGCGTGACGTGGCCCTGGTCGACGATCTCGCGGCGGCGGCCGAACTGGTCGCCGGCAACCCCGAGCTACGGGCCGTCACCCCGGACGGTGACGTGGTCGGGGCGTACGCGGCGGCCGGCGGGTCGGCCAAGGCGCCCAGCTACATCGAGGTGCAGGCGGCCGTCGAGGAGGCCCGCGCCAACCGGCTCACCGCCGAGCGGACCGGCGCGGAGCTGCGGGACCAGCTCGTCGAGGCGCGCGCCGAGGTGACCGCCGCGAAGGAGGCCGTGCAGCACGCCGCCGCCGAGAAGCGGGAGGCGGAGAGCCACCGCAACGCCGCCGCCCGCCGGCTGGCCGAGCTGGGGGCGGCCGCCCGTTCCGCCAAGGCGGAGACTGACCGGCTCGGCGAGTCCCACGCGCGCGCCGAGGCGGCCCGGCAGCGGGACCTCGCCACGCTCGACGAGTTGGAGGAGCGGCTGCGGCTGGCCGAGGAGACCCCGGTCGACGCCGAGCCCTCCACCGAGGAGCGGGACCAGCTCGCCGCCATGGTGCCGCAGGCCCGGCAGAACGAGATGGAGGTCCGGCTCGCGGTGCGTACCGCCGAGGAGCGCGTCTCCTCGATCGCCGGCCGGGCCGACTCGCTCGCCCGGCAGGCCACCGCGGAGCGTGCCGCGCGCGAGCGCGCCGCCGCCCGGCGGGCCGCGCGCGCCCGGGGCGCGGGCATCGCCCGGGCCGTCGCGGGCGGGGCCCGCGCGGCGCTCACCCGGCTTACCACGTCGATCGCGACGGCCGAGCAGCACCGCGACGCCGTGGCGCGCGAACGCGCCGCCCGCGAGGCGGAGCTTCAGGAGGTACGCGGAGCGGCCAAGCGTCTCGGCGCCGAGCTGGAGCGTCTGACCAGCCAGGTGCACCGTGACGAGGTGGCCCGCGCGGAGCAGCGGCTGCGGGTCGAGCAACTCGAGGCGAAGGCCGCCGAGGACTTCGGGCTCGACGTGGAGACCCTCGTCGCCGAGTACGGCCCGAGCCAGCTCGTCCCACCGACCCAGGTCGACGTGGCCGCCGCCGAACGCGACGGTCTGCCGGTGCCCGAGCCGGTGCGCTACGAGCGGCCGGTGCAGGAGAAACGGGCCGCCAAGGCGGAACGCGAACTCGCGCTGCTCGGCAAGGTCAACCCCCTCGCGTTGGAGGAGTTCGCGGCGCTGGAGGAGCGCTTCAAGTTCCTCTCCGAGCAGTTGGAGGACCTCAAGGCCACCCGACGGGACCTGCTCACCGTCGTCAAGGACGTGGACGAGCGGATCCTGGAGGTCTTCGCCAGCGCCTTCGAGGACACCGCGCGCGAGTTTCAGCAGGTGTTCACGGTGCTCTTCCCGGGGGGTGAGGGCCGGCTCATCCTCACCGACCCCGAGGACCTGCTCACCACCGGCGTCGAGGTCGAGGCCCGGCCGCCGGGCAAGAAGATCAAGCGCCTGTCGCTGCTCTCCGGTGGCGAGCGGTCGCTGACCGCGGTGGCCATGTTGGTGGCGATCTTCCGTGCCCGGCCCAGCCCGTTCTACATCATGGACGAGGTGGAGGCGGCCCTGGACGACGTGAACCTGGGCCGGCTGATCACGCTGCTGGCACAGTTGCGGGAGAAGAGTCAGCTGATCGTCATCACGCACCAGAAGCGGACGATGGAGATCGCCGACGCGCTCTACGGGGTGACCATGCGCAGCGGGGTCACCCAGGTGATCAGTCAACGGCTCAACCGGGCCGACGAGGACGACCAGCGGCCCGGCCGCGGCGAGGAGAACGGGTAGTGGCTCGGGAACGGGCGAAGGCGCTCCTGCTGGACTTCGACGGCGTGCTGCGCCGCTGGGATCCGGCGGTGGCCGCCGGTGTCGAGCGGGAGTACGGCCTCTCCGAGGGGGTGCTCACCGAGATCGCCATGCAGTGGGGGAGGCTCCAGCCGGTGCTCACCGGCCAGGTCAGTCACGCCGACTGGGTGAGCAGCGTGGCCGACGCGCTCGCCGAGCCGGCGGGTGGGCCGGACCGGGCCCGCGCGGCCGTCGAGCAGTGGCAGCGCTACCGGGGCGAGGTGGACACCGAGGTGCTGGACTTCGTCCGGGAGGTGCGCGCCGCCGGCATTCCCGTCGGCCTGGGCACCAACGCCACCGACCTGCTCGACGCCGACCTCGCCGCGCTCGGCCTGGTCGGCGAGTTCGACGTGGTGGTCAACTCGTCCACGCTCGGCGTGCACAAGCCCGCTCCGGAGTACTTCCAGGCCGCCTGCCAGGCGCTGTCCACCCCGCCGGCCCGGGTCCTCTTCGTCGACGACGAGGACTGGGCCGTACGGGGCGCCCGGTCCGCCGGGCTGTCGGCGCACCGCTGGGGCGGCCACGCCGACCTGCGCTACCTGCGGGCGGCCCTGGACTACTGAGCGGCGCTCACTCGCCGGTGACGCCGTCGATGCGTTCCCGGATCAGGTCGGCGTGGCCGTTGTGCCGGGCGTACTCCTCGATCATGTGCACGTACACCCAGCGCAGGTTGAAGGTGCGCTTCTTCGCGCCGACCTCGATGAACGTCTCGTCGAGGGAGTGCCCGGCGGCGGCCGCGCGGGCCAGTGCCACCTCCCGGTGGAAGGTGGCGAAGTCCGCCTCGGCGTCGGCGGCGCTCACGTCGTGGTCGGCGTCCGGGTTCTCGGGCGTGAAGTACGGGTAGTCGACCCGCTCGCCGGCGAAGCTCTCCCGGAACCACCACGCCTCCACCTCGGCGAGGTGCCGGACGAGGCCGAGCAGGGTCAGCCCGGACGGCTCGACGCTCGGGGTGCGCAACTGCTCCTCGGTGAGGCCCGCGCACTTGAGCAGCAGTGTCTGCCGGTGGTAGTCGAGCCAGCCGTCGAGCATCGTGCGCTCGTCGCCGACGTACGGTTCGGGGGTCCGGGTGATCTCCGGTGCGGTCCACGTCATGGCGCGCATCCTGCCCGGGACGTGTGACGGTCCGCGACGGGTTATTCAGGGCACCACGACGACGGGCCAGTGCCCCTTGCGGACCAGCCGGGTGGCGACCGAGCCGACCAGCCGGTGACCGGCCTGCTCGGACGCCCCCACCACGACCATGTCGGCCCGGAACTCGTCGGCGGCCGCGCACAGTTCGGCGTACGCGTCGCCGCGTCGGCACAGCAGGGTCACCGGAATGCCCAACTGCTCGGCCCCGCGTCGGCACTCCCGGCGCAGTTCGTCGGCCAGCTCGTCGTGGGTGCGCTGGACCGCGCCGGCGTCCATCCCGGGTACCAGGGAGGTGAGGCCGCTCGCCGAGCTGACGAAGACCACCACGAGCGCGGCGCCCTGTCGGCGGGCCAGCCCTGCGGCGTAGGAGCCGGCCCGCCCGGAGGTACGGGTGCCGTCGACGCCCACCATGATCACCCTCGGGCCGTCGGTGCCGCGCTCGAAGGGAAGCGAGCTGACCCGGGGGCCGTACTCCTCGCGGTCCGGTGCTCCCACGCCCATGGCTCTACCTCACCTCTGCTCGCCGGCCGGGACCGCGCCGGCGCCTACGACAGGATTCGATTCCCGCTCGCCCGCGCCGGAAACCGGGCCGGCGTTGTGCTGGCGCAGCGGCACTTCCTTGATGAAGAGCACGGCGATCAACGCGATCAGCGCGAACGGGGCGGCGGCCAGGAAGATGTCACCGGCGCCGTGGCCGTACGCGGCCTCCACCACCGCCCGCAGCGGACCGGGCAGGGTGTGCACGTCGGGCAGGGTGCCGCCGCTGCCGGAGCTGGACGCCGGGATGCCGAGCTGGGACAGTCCGTCGGCGGTGTAGTCCTTGACCTTGTGGGCGAGGACCGCGCCGAGGGCGGAGACGCCGATCGCGCCGCCCAGGCTGCGGAAGAACGCCACCACCGAGCTGGCCGCGCCGAGCTCGTGCGTGCCGACGGTGTTCTGCACGGCGAGGACGAGGTTCTGCATGGTGAGGCCGAGGCCGACGCCGACCAGCAGCATGTAGACGCTGAGCAGGGCGTAGCTGGTGTCCGCGCGCAGGGTGCCCATGAGCGCGAAGCCGACGGTGAGCAGCGCCGAACCGGTTACCAGGAACCGCTTCCAGCGGCCGGTCTTCGTGATGATCCGTCCGCCCACGGTCGAGGCGACCAGCAGGCCGAGGATCATCGGCAGGGTCATCAGGCCGGCCATCGTCGGGGACTCGCCCCGGCTGATCTGGAAGTACTGGCCGAGGAAGATCGACGCGCCGAACAGGCCCACGCCCACCGCGACGCTGGCGACGACGGCGAGGGTGATCGTCCGGTTGCGGAACAGCCGCGGCGGGATCATCGGCTCGGCGGCCCGGGTCTCCACCCGGATGGCGAGCGCGCCGAGGAGCAGGGCGCCGAGGACCATGGCGACGGTCTGCCAGGACGCCCAGGCGAACTGGTCGCCGGCCAGGGACACCCAGATCAGCAGCACCGAGACCGCCGCCGTGATCAGGGTGGCGCCCCACCAGTCGATCTGCGCCCGGCGCTTGACCACCGGCAGGTGCAGGGTCTTCTGGAGCACGACCAGCGCGGCGATGGCGAACGGCACGCCGACGTAGAAGCACCAGCGCCAGCCGAGCCACGAGGTGTCGACGATCACGCCGCCGATCAGCGGTCCGCCGATGGTGCCGACGGCCATCACGGCGCCCAGGTAGCCGCTGTAGCGGCCCCGCTCGCGCGGCGCGATGATCGTCGCCAGGATCACCTGGGCCAGGGCGGTGAGGCCACCGGCGCCGACGCCCTGGAGCACCCGGCACGCGATCAGCTCGCTGGTGCCCTGCGCCAGGCCGGCCAGCACCGAGCCCAGGACGTAGATGCCCAGGGCGAGTTGGACCAGTGTCTTCTTACTGGTCAGATCGGCCATTTTGCCCCAAATTGGGGTGGTCGCGGTGGTCGCGAGCAGCGCCGAGGTGACCACCCAGGTATAGGCGGACTGCCCGCCGTGCAGCTCCGTGATGATCCGCGGCAGCGCGTTCGAGACGACCGTGGAGGAGAGGATTGCGACGAACATGCCCAGCAGGAGTCCGGAGAGGGCCTCCAGGATCTGCCGGTGGGTCATGTCGACGGCGGGCGCTCGGGACGCTGTCGCCTGGCTCATCGTGTGGTGCCTCCAGCCCGTACGTATTGGTTGCCTCAAGCAACAACTTGCCCGGGGGTGGCGACATTCCCCGCCTCGGGGGGTCATCTCCAGGAATCGTTGAAGCGGCCGAGGAGCCGCGCGAACTCCTCGACGTCCCGGGTCGGCCAGTCGTCGAGCGCGCGGAGGAATTCGCCCAACCGGGCGGACCGGGCGACGTCGAACCGTCGCTGCCCCTCCTCGGTGAGGCTGATCTGCGCCGCCCGCCGGTCACTCGGGTCCGGCTCGCGGTGCACCAGGCCGAGCGCCTCCAGCCCGTTGATCTGCCGGCTGAGCGTTCCCTTGCCCACGCCGAGCCGCGCCGCCAGCTCGGTCAGCCGGATCGACCCGCTGCGCCGCAACCAGAGCAGCAGCCCGTAGGTGTTCGGTTCGAGGGTCGGGTGCACCTCGCGGGCGATCTCCCAGGAGACCGCCCGCCCGCGACGCAGCAGCGCGGTCAGCTCGTGCTCGACGGCCCGGATCGGCTCCGGCTGATGCTCGCTCACGGCCTAGAGAGTACGGCGAGGCCCGGTCACCCGTCGCCGGAGAGGCGGCGGCTCATCACCGGGCGTAGGTGCCCGTCACTGGTGGTGCCCTCGATCACCACATCGGCCTGCCGGCCTTGGTGGGTCAGGGTGGCGACCGCGTTGCCGAAGTAGGGCCCGGCCAGCTTGCGCCAGCGCACCCCCGGCCGCCGGACGCCCGCCGAGCGAGCCAGCGCCCGGGTGGCCCCCGCCGGACCCGACGACCAGCCCATCTTCATCAGCGGTCGGATGCCGGCCGGCACCTGGTTGTGGATCGGCGAGCAGGTGAGCTGGTGCACCGGCGTGACCACCGCGGGGTCGGCGAACCGGGCCCGGGCCACGTACGAGTGGTGCACGTCCCCGGAGAGCACGCTGATCGACGCCGGTGGGGCGTACGCCGGGCCGGCGCCGACCCGCGCGCCGGACTCCCTCGGCGTGCCGGTGCCGATCCGGGCGAACGTCTCACCGAGCGCCTCGAAGGACCGCCGGAACGCCGCCCAGTGCTCCAGGTCGAGAGCCCGGCGCAGCTTCTCGGCCGTGCGGGCCACCCACGGTCGGCGCGAGTCGGCCAGCTTCTCGTTCCACGCCTCGATGTGGTGGATGCCCTGGGGCAGCAGCCAGGGCAGCGAGGCACCCACCACGAGGTGGTCGTAGACGCCGTGGGCCTGGTCCAGGAACCACGACCACTCACCCGGCGGCAGCATCGCGCGGCTGCCCGGCTCGAGCACCCGGCTGCACCGGTTGTCCAGCATGACCAGCCGGGTACGCCCCAGGTCGAGCGCGTAACTCCACTGGTACTGCACGGCCCGCCAGCGCTCGGTGTCGTGCGCCAGGTCGGCCTCCTGGTCGACCCGGTGCCCGAACTCGCGCAGCACGCCGGTGGCGTCCTCGGCGGCGACGACCTTGGCGTAGACCGGGTCGGCGGCGATCTCGTCCGGAGCGAGGTTGCCCAGGTGCTGGTAGACCCAGTACGAGGCCAGCCCGCTGCCGATCCGTTCGGCCCACCACGGCTGCTCGCGCATCTCGGCACGCCACGACGCCGAGGTGTTCCAGTCGTCGATGATCTCGTGATCGTCGAAGATCATCACGCTGGGCACGGTGGAGAGCAGCCAGCGGATCTCCGGATCACGCCACGACTCCAGGTAGAGCTTCGTGTACTCGTCGAAGCTCACCACCTGGTCGGCCGGAGCGCCCTTCGGCCGCCGACGGCGTCGGCGCAGCAGCCGGCGCACGGTCGGTGAGGTGACATCGGCGTACACCTGGTCACCGAGGAGCACCAGCAGGTCGGGCAGCGGGTTCGACTCCGGGTCCGCCATCGACCGCCGGGCGTACGCGTCCAGGGCGTCCGGCGGGAGCTTGCGGGTGGTGGCGTGCTGGGTGGTCTCCCGACACGAACCGAAGATCAGGTTGACCGGCTGGTCCAGGTCGTCGACCGCCCGGGTACGGATGACGCTGGGCGGGAAGCCACTGCTCTCCACGGGCCACACCAGCTCGTCGTCGACCAGCACCTCGTACGTCGTGGTGCTGTCCGGGGTGAGGCCCTCCACCACGACGAGGGCGTAGTGGTGGTCGTACGCCGAGAAGGTGGGCGCGGTGCCGGTGGCGCCGTCGGCGGTGCGGACGGTGACCACGGCGGGCGCGGCGGTCTCCACCCAGATCGTCGCCCGGGTGTCGACCACTCGCCGCAGAAGTGGGCCGATCAGGAGGTGTGCGGCGGGCATGACGCGAGCCTACCGCCGGTTTCCGGACACCGGCCGGGTGCGGTGGCTGGGACGCCGTCGTCGGCATCTGACAGGATTCCGGCATGGCCGAATATCTCGTCCTCGCTCTGGTCCTGCTCGGTGTGCTGATCGCCGGCACAGTCGGGCTGGTCGTGCCCCGTCTGCGGCGGCGGCCCGAGCCTCCGCTTCCGCGCACCGAGGTCGACACCCGGGCCGAAGAGGATCTCGCCGGTCCGCCGGTCGAGGCACCGGAGTCCGATCTGTCCACCGGTGTCCTGGTCGAGCCGCCGCCGGTGCTCGAACCGCAGGTCGAGGTCCCCGAGCCGACCGCCGGGCGGCTGGTCCGGCTCCGCTCCCGCCTGTCGCGCTCGCAGAACGTGTTCGGCAAGGGCCTGCTCGGCCTGCTCGCCCGCGACCATCTCGACGAGGACGTCTGGGAGGAGATCGAGGACAGCCTGATCACCGCCGACGTCGGCGTGGACGCGACCCGCGACATCGTCGACCGGCTGCGCGAGCAGACCCGCGTGCTGGGCACCCGCTCGGCCGGTGAGCTGCGCGCGCTGCTCGCCGCCGAGCTGGTCAACGCCCTCGACCCGAGCATGGACCGTTCGCTGCGCACCGCCCCCAAGGACGGCGTGCCGGCGGTCGTGCTGGTGGTCGGCGTCAACGGCGCCGGCAAGACCACCACCTGCGGCAAGGTCGCCCGGGTGCTGGTCGCGGACGGCCGTACCGTGCTGCTCGGCGCCGCCGACACCTTCCGCGCCGCCGCCGCCGACCAGTTGCAGACCTGGGGCGAACGGGTCGGCGCGGAGACCGTGCGGGGCCCCGAGGCGGCCGACCCGGCCAGCGTGGCCTTCGACGCGGTCAAGCGGGGCATCGACACCGGCGTGGACACGGTGCTCATCGACACCGCCGGTCGCCTGCAGAACAAGGTCGGCCTGATGGACGAGCTGGGCAAGGTCAAACGCGTCGTGGAGAAGCAGGGACCGATCGACGAGACGCTGCTCATCCTCGACGCCACGACCGGTCAGAACGGTCTGGAGCAGGCCCGGGTCTTCACCGAGGTGGTCAACGTGACCGGCGTGGTGCTGACCAAGCTCGACGGCACCGCCAAGGGCGGCATCGTGATCGCCGTTCAGCGCAAGCTCGGCATCCCGGTCAAGCTCGTCGGCCTCGGTGAGGGCAAGGACGACCTCGCGCCGTTCGACCCGGCGCAGTTCGTCGACGCGCTGCTGGGCACCGAGCCCGCTGGACGGGACGCGTAGTCTCGGGTGACCAGTGACGATCGCGCGTACGCGGGCTGGCGTGATCCCGGCCATTCCTCGCAGCGCCTCGGGAGACCGTACGTGACTTCGCAGGAGATCCCGCTGCACGGCGGGAACGTGAGCACCGTGGTCCGGGTCGGCGACACGGTCCGTCGCAACGCCGGGCCGTGGACCCCGTCCGTGCACGCCCTGCTCCGGCACCTGGAGTACGTCGGCTTCACCGGCGCTCCCCGGGCACTCGGGATGGACGAACGCAACCGTGAGGTGCTGTCGTACCTGGAGGGGGAGTGCGGGGAGTACCCGCTCGCCCCGCACTGGGTGACCGACGAGGCGCTGGTCACCGTCGCCACCATGCTGCGGATGTTCCACGACGCGCAGTACGGCTTCGCCCCGCCGGCCGGGGCCGTCTGGCGCTCGTTCGGCCCTCCGCCGCCGGACACCGAGGTGATCTGCCACCACGACGCCGCCCCGCACAACGTGATCTGGCGTCCGGACGGCACCCTCGGGCTGATCGACTTCGACCTCGCCTCGCCCGGCGCGCGGATCTACGACGTGGCGTACGCGGCGTGGACGTGGGTGCCGATCTTCGCCGACCGGGACTCGATCACCCTGGGCTGGAAGCACCCGGACCGGCCGCGCCGGCTGCGTCTCTTCGCCGACGCGTACGGGTTGATCCCGCGGGACCGGCACCGACTGATCCGCACCATCCGCAAGCGGATCGTGGACCACGTCGAGGGCATCCGCCGGATGGCCGCCGCCGGCGAGCCGGCGTTCGTCCGGATCGTGCACAAGGGGCACCTGCGGCGTCCGATGCGGGATCTGCGGCTGCTCGACTACGAGCGGCACGCTCTGGAGAACGCCCTCCGCTGAGCGCGGACCGGTCGATGCTCGGCCGGGCCCGTCAAGCGGACCGGTCGATGGGCCTGGCCGGTCAGCCATCGACGTACGCCGTCCGAACGATCCACCATTGTCCATGCTGCCGACTGTGCGGACTCCGTGACACGTACGAAACAACCCGTCACGAATTGGAAACCCGCACGGGACCCTGGGTGAAACAGCCGGCAACAAAGCTTCCGCGCAACCGGCCTACGGGCGACGCTGCCCCGGAAAGCCGCGAAGGAGGACTTCACCTTTAGGAGGCCAGCGTGCCTGAAGCACCGACGATCGACGGCGCCAATACTACGTGGCTGCTGGTTTCGACCGCGCTCGTGCTGCTCATGACCCCGGGACTGGCGCTGTTCTACGGCGGCCTCAACCGGGCCAAGGGCGTACTCAACATGATGATGATGAGCTTCTCCGCCATCGGGCTCATCTCTATTCTGTGGTGGTTTTACGGCTTCAGCGTCGCCTTCGGGACCGACGTGAACGGCTTCTGGGGCGACCCGGGCGCGTACCTGGGCACCAAGACCTTCCTCGCCGAGACCGACCTGTGGGGCGCCACGACGGAGAACCCCAGCGGCATCGGCATCCCGCTCTACGTGTTCATGGCCTTCCAGATGGTCTTCGCCGTGATCACCGTCGCGCTGATCAGCGGCGCCATCGCCGACCGGGCCAAGTTCGCCGGCTGGCTGCTGTTCGCGTTCGGCTGGGCCACCCTGGTCTACTTCCCGGTCGCCCACTGGGTGTGGGGCGGCGGCATCATCGGCGGTGACATCCACGCGCTGGACTTCGCCGGCGGTACCGCGGTGCACATCAACGCCGGTGCGGCGGCCCTGGCTGTGGCCCTGGTGCTCGGCAAGCGTCTCGGCTGGCCCCGCGAGGGCATGAAGCCGCACAACATCCCGCTCGTCGCGCTCGGCGCCGGTCTGCTGTGGTTCGGGTGGTTCGGGTTCAACGCCGGTTCGGAGCTGACCGTCGACGGGGTCGCCGGTCTCGCCTTCATCAACACCCAGCTCGCCACCGCTGCCGCGGTGCTCGGCTGGATCGCGGTCGAGTGGATCAAGGACCGCAAGCCGACCATGGTGGGGGCCTCGTCCGGCGCGGTCGCCGGCTTGGTCGCGATCACCCCGGCCTGTGGCTTCATCGCCCCGTGGGCGTCCGTCCTGCTCGGCATCGTCGCCGGCATCGTGTGCGCCCTCGCCGTCAGCCTGAAGTACAAGCTGGGCTACGACGACTCGCTCGACGTGGTCGGCGTGCACTTCGTCGGTGGCTGGATCGGCTCGCTCTGGCTCGGCCTGTTCGCCACCAACTCGGTCAACGCCGCGATCAGCGACGTGGTCGGCGCGTCCGACGGCCTGTTCTACGGCGGCGGCGTGACCCAGCTCGGCCGGCAGGCCCTGGCCGGTCTGATCGTCACCGCGTGGTCGTTCGGCATCGCCTGGGTGCTCGCCTTCGTCATCGAGAAGACGATCGGCTTCCGCGTCAAGAACGAGGCCGAGGTCGAGGGCATCGACATCGCCGAGCACGCCGAGAGCAGCTACGACCTGTCCCCGTCCGGTGGCGGCACGGGCGGCGCGTTCGCGATGGCCGGCATCGGCACCCCCGGCGGCGCGTCGAGCACCGCCGCTGAAGAGACCGAGTCCACCGAGCCGGTCAGCGCCAAGGTCGCCGGTTAACGTTCCTTAGATGGAGGGGTTGGACATGAAGCTGGTGACCGCGGTCATCAAGCCGTACCAGCTGGACGCGGTGAAGGAAGCTCTGCACGCCCTGGGCGTGGCCGGGCTGACCGTCAGTGAGGTCCAGGGGTACGGACGGCAGAAGGGGCACACCGAGGTCTACCGGGGTGCCGAGTACACGGTCGAGTTCCTGCCCAAGATCCGGGTTGAGGTGCTCACCGACGAGATCGACGTGGAAAAGATCGTGGACGCGATCGTCGGCGCCGCCCGTACGGGCAAGATCGGCGACGGCAAGGTCTGGGTCACCGGTGTCGAGGAGGTCGTCCGGGTGCGTACCGGCGAGCGCGGCCTCGACGCCCTCTGATCCGGATCACGACGACATGACCTCGTTGATCAAGAAGAACGCGTCAGGCAACGCCGAGAACGGTGACGCGAACCTCTTGATCAACGAGGTCGTCGGCGTACCCGGGGGGATCGGGGAGGCCGCCCGGGTGGGGCGGGCGGCCGCGTACGACAAGTTCCTGCGGGGGTTGCTGCCCGCGCGCGACGGTGTCGCGCTGATGGCCGTCGGGGGCCTGGGGCGACGGCAGTGCGCCCCCTACGGCGACCTCGACCTGGTGCTGCTGCACGCCGGAGTGCCCGGCACGGACGAGTTGGCCGCCAAGGTCTGGTACCCGATCTGGGACGCCGGGCTGCGCCTCGACCACTCCGTACGGACCGTCTCCGAGGCCCTTTCGGTGGCCCAGGACGACGTCAAGGTCGCCCTCGGGCTGCTCGACGCCCGCCTGGTGGCCGGTGACCAGACCCTGGCCGACGCCCTGACCCGCACCGCCGCCGACCACTGGCGACGGACCGCCGTGCGGCAGCTCCCGGGTCTGCGTGAGATCACCGTCGCCCGTTGGCAGGCGCACGGCGAGCTGGCCTTCCTCCTCGAAGGCGATCTCAAGGAGGCCGCCGGCGGACTGCGCGACGTGGGGCTGCTGCGCGCGATCTCCGCCGCCGGGATCACCGACGCGCTGCGCCCCGCCGTCCGCGCCGCCCACCTGCGGCTGCTGGACACGCGCGACGCCCTGCACCAGCAGGTCGGCCGCCGCGTCGACCGACTGGTCGCCCAGGAACGCGACGGCGTCGCCGCGCTGCTCGGGCTAGAGGACGGCGACGCCCTCCTGCGGCGGGTGGCCGGGGACGCCCGCACGGTGAGCCACGCCCTCGACGACGCCTTCCGCGCCGCCGACCGGCTGCGCTCGGGCCGCTCCCGGGGTGGGAACGGCAGCCCGGTACGTCGGCCCGTGGCCCGGGACGTGGTCGAGCACGACGGGGAGTTGGTGCTGGCCCGGACGGCGATCGGCGCACGTCCCGACCCGAGCCTGTCCCTGCGCGTGGCCGCCGCGGCGGCCACCACCCGGCTGCCGATCGCGCGGGCCACCTGCGAGTGGCTGGCCGCGTACTGCCCTCCGCTGCCCGCGCCCTGGCCGGCCGAGGCCCGGGCCGCGCTCACCACGCTGCTGGGCGCCGGTCCCGGTCTGGTGCCGGCTTGGGAAACCTGTGACAGGTACGGGCTGGTGGACGGCTGGCTGCCCGAGTGGACCCGGCTGCGCAGCCTGCCCCAGCACAACCCCGTGCACCGTTACACCCTCGACCGGCACCTCGTACAGGCCGCCCACGAGGCCAGCCGGCACGCCCGCGAGGTGGACCGTCCCGACCTGCTGCTGCTCGGCGCCCTGCTGCACGACATCGGCAAGGGCCTGCCCGGCGACCACAGCACCGTCGGGGTGCCGCTCGCCGAGACGGTGGCGACCCGCGTCGGGCTGCCCGCACCGGAGGTGGCGCTGATCGGCACGCTCGTCCGGCTGCACCTGCTCCTGCCGGACGTGGCCACCCGGCGGGACCTCGCCGACCCGGTGACCATCGCGTCGGTCGCCGGGGCGGTGGGCGACACCGGCACGCTCGATCTGCTGCACGCCCTCGTCCGCGCCGACGCCGCCGCCACCGGCCCGGCCGCCTGGTCGGACTGGAAGGGCCGACTCGTCGCCGAACTGGTCGCCCGCGTCCGTACCGCCCTGGACACCGGTGTGCTGCCCGAGCCGCCGGCCCCGGACCCGGCGCTGCTGGCCGGGCCGCTGCCGGTCGTCCACCTCACCGGAGACCGGGTGGCGGTGGCCGCCGCCGACCGGCGGGGACTGCTCGCCACGGTGGCCGGCTGCCTCGCCCTGCACCGACTGGAGGTGCTCTCCGCCGACGCCTCCGTGGTCGACGGCCGAGCGCTCGTCGAGTGCCGGGTGCAACCCCGCTACGGCCTACCGGCCGACCCGGTCCCGCTCCGCGCCGATCTGCGCCGCGCGGTCGCCGGCGACGTGTCCGTCACCCAACGGCTGCGGGGTCGTGCGCTCGCCGCCCGGGGCAGCGGCGCCGCCCCCCGGGTCGTCTGGCACCGCGAGGCGGCCACCGACGCCGTCCTGCTCGAACTTCGCGCGGCCGACGCCGCCGGGCTGCTGTACCGGGTGGCCGGCGCGCTCGACGAGGCGGGCGCGTTGGTCCGGGCCGCACGGATCTCGACCCTCGGCGCGGACGTCGTCGACGCCTTCTACCTCGTGGGCGGCTGGCCGGACGACGCCACCCGGGCCCGCCTGGAGGCCGCCGTCCTCGCCGCGGTCTGACCGGGTAATTCGGCGTGATCGACACGAGTTCGCCGAGATGGGGGCATCAACCCACCCCGGATACCCCGACTTCGGCGATCCGGAGTCGACGGGTACGTCCGGGGGCGTAGCCGCGGTGCCGCTTGCGGACGCACGCCCGGTGGCGTTCGCGCGGGCAGAATGACGGCCATGCGATGGACCAGGTGGCGGGGGGCGGCGGTCGACGCCGTACTCGTCCTGGCGCTGCTCGTGTTCGGGCTGCTCGCCACCGACCTGGCCGGGGACAACCAGCCGGGCTCGATGCCGGTTGACGCCCTCTGCCGGGCACTTATCGCACTCGCCGCTCTCGCCCTGCTCCTTCGACGGCGTGCTCCCGTGGCGACCCTCGCCGTGGTCAGCGTGGCAACCTCGACGTACCTGGTGCTCGGCTACCCGTACGGGCCGATTCTGCTCGCGTTCCTGCTCGCGGTGTACACCGTGGCGGTGGGACTTCCGGTGCGTCCGGCGGCGCTCGCCAGCGGCGGCGCGTTCGTGGTGCTGCTGGCGCATGTCTTCGCCTCGCGCGGCCCCGCGCCGGGCTGGACCGGAGTGCTCCCCGCGTCGGCCTGGGTGGTCGTACCGTTCGCGGTGGGTGTGGTGGTGCGGGTCAGCCGGGAGGCGGCCTCCCGTACCCGAGCCGAGGAGGCCCGTGAGCGCGCCGAGCAGGGTCGGCGGCAGGCCGACGAGGAGCGGTTGCGCATCGCCCAGGAGGTGCACGACGTGGTGGGGCACGGGTTGGCCGCGATCAGCATGCAGGCGGACATCGCCCTGCACCTGCTGCCGAAGCGGCCGGAGCAGGCGGAGATCGCGCTGACCGCCATCAGCCGCACCAGCCGGGAGGCGTTGGACGAGCTGCGGGTCACGTTGGGTGCGGTGCGGCGGGGCGCGGAGCGTGAGCCCGTGCCCGGTCTGGCGCGGCTCCCCGCACTGCGCGACCGCCTGGCGGGCGCCGGTCTCGCCGTCGACCTGCGCCTGGCCGGTGTCCCACGGGAGTTGCCGGCGGCGGTCGACCTGGCGGCGTACCGGGTGGTGCAGGAGGCGTTGACGAACGTGCTGCGGCACGCCGGGGTGGCGCGTGCCGAGGTGACCGTGGCCTACCGGGCCGACGAGGTGACGGTCGAGGTCACCGATCGGGGCGTCGGCGTCCCAAGTCGGCTCGACGCAGCCGACGAACCCGAGCTGCCCGCCGGCCGCGCCGACGGTCACGGCCGCGCCGACGGTCACGGCCAGGAGGGGGGACATGGGCTGGCCGGCATGCGGGAGCGGGTGGCGGCGCTGGGCGGGCAGTTGACGGTCGGACCGCGTCCGGCGGGCGGGTTCCGCGTCTGGGCCCGGCTGCCGGTGGAGCCGTCCCCGTGATCCGGGTGCTGATCGCCGACGACCAGGACCTGGTCCGCCTCGGGCTGCGCGCGCTGGTGGAGAGCGAGGACGACCTGGCGCTCGCCGGTGAGGCCGCCGACGGGTTACGGGCGGTCGAGCTGGCCCGGCGGGAGCGGCCGGACGTCGTCCTGATGGACATCCGGATGCCGGGCATCGACGGGATCGAGGCGACCCGGCGGATCGTCGCCGATCCCGACCTGACCGGTACGCGGGTGGTGGTGCTCACGACCTTCGAGCTGGACGAGTACGTCTTCGACGCGCTGCGCCACGGCGCGAGCGGGTTCCTCACCAAGGACACCCGGCCGCCGGAGCTGCTGCGCGCGATCCGGCTGGTCGCCGAGGGGGAGGCGCTGCTGTCGCCGTCGGTGACCCGCCGGGTGGTGCGGGAGTTCGCCAACCGGCCGTCGCGGGCACCCCGTCCGCACCCCCGACTGGACACGCTCACCGACCGGGAACGCCAGGTGGTGGGCCTGGTCGGGGAGGGACTGAACAACGAGGAGATCGCCGCCCGGTTGGTGGTCAGCCCGGCGACCGCCCGGACACACGTCAGCCGGGCGATGGGCAAGCTGGCCGCCCGGGACCGGGCCCAGCTCGTCGTCTTCGCGTACCAATCGGGCTTGGTCTCGGGGTGAGGCCGGGCCGCCAGCGGCCGTGCGGCCGGGCGGCTACCCTAGCGGTGGCCGGACTCCGCAGTGCCGGCCGCGTTGTGCCCGCCGGAACACTGACAAACGGGATGTTCGCGTGTTTGACACCTTGAGTGACCGCCTGTCCGGGATCTTCACCAAGCTCCGCGGCAAGGGACGGCTCACCGACGCCGACATCGACGCCACCGCGCGCGAGATCCGCCTCGCGCTGCTGGAGGCGGACGTCGCGCTGCCGGTGGTCAAGGGCTTCATCGCGGCCGTCAAGGAGCGGGCGCGCAGCGCCGAGGTCTCCCAGGCGCTCAACCCGGCCCAGCAGATCATCAAGATCGTCAACGAAGAGCTGATCAACGTGCTCGGCGGCGAGGGGCGGCGGCTCCAGTTCGCCAAGCAGCCGCCCACGGTCATCATGCTGGCCGGCCTCCAGGGCTCCGGTAAGACCACCCTCGCCGGCAAGCTGGCCCGCTGGCTCAAGGGCCAGGGGCACCAGCCGCTGCTGGTCGCCGCCGACCTCCAGCGCCCCAACGCGGTCGGGCAGCTCCAGGTGCTCGGTGGTCGGGCCGGGGTCGAGGTGTACGCGCCGGAGCCCGGCAACGGCACCGGCGACCCGGTGCAGGTGGCCCGCGCGTCGATCGAGCACGCCAAGCGCGCCGCCCGCGACATCGTCATCGTCGACACCGCCGGTCGACTCGGTATCGACGCCGAGATGATGCAGCAGGCCGCCGACATCCGCGACGCCGTCTCGCCGGACGAGGTCATCTTCGTCATCGACGCGATGGTCGGTCAGGACGCCGTCCGTACCGCCGAGGCGTTCCGCGACGGCGTCGGCATCACCGGCGTCGTGCTCTCGAAGCTCGACGGCGACGCCCGTGGTGGTGCCGCGCTGTCGGTCCGCGAGGTCACCGGGCAGCCGATCCTCTTCGCGTCCACCGGTGAGAAGTTGGAGGACTTCGACGTCTTCCACCCCGACCGGATGGCCAGCCGGATCCTCGGCATGGGCGACGTCCTCACTCTGATCGAGCAGGCCGAGCAGGCCTTCGACTCCGATCAGAAGGAGAAGATGACCGCCAAGCTGATGGGCGGCGAGCAGTTCACGCTGGACGACTTCCTCGACCAGCTCATCGCGGTACGGCGGATGGGCCCGATCGCCAACGTGCTGGCCATGATGCCGGGCATGGGGCAGATGAAGGACCAGCTCGCCGAGCTGGACGACAGCCACTTCGACCGGGTCACCGCGATCATCCGGTCGATGACCCCGGGTGAGCGGACCAACCCGAAGATCATCAACGGCTCCCGCCGGGCGCGTATCGCCAACGGCTCCGGTGTCACCGTCATGGACGTCAACCAGCTGCTCAATCGCTTCGCCGACGCGCAGAAGATGATGAAGCAGATGGGCGGCATGATGGGCCTGCCCGGCGGCGGCCGGCGCAAGGCCACCAAGAGCCCGAAGAACAAGCGCAAGGGCACCAAGGGCGGCGGTCGTCCGCGTACCGGCGCCGGGATGCCGGCCGGCTTCCCGGGTGGCATGCCGCAGCTCCCGCCGGGGATGGACCCGAACGATCTGGCCGCTGGCCAGGGCCTCCCGCCCGGCTTCAAGCTTCCGAAGATCGACTTCAACAAGTTCGGCAAGGGCGGCGACAAGGGCCCGCGCTGACGTGTGTCGGTGACGGCAGGCGACTGATCCGGCGCTTAGGGTGATGTTGCCCCGCCGATGGAAGATGTCATGGACACAGCCCCCGCTCCAGGACCGCGTCACGCTCACCGAGTACGCCCTCGGCGCCAACCGGGAGTACGAGCAGGTGGCCCACACCGAGGACCTGTTCGTCACCGAGCGGCCGTGGAAGGTCTCGGTGGACCTGCCTGCGCTGACCAGCCGGAAGAACGACCTGCTCGCCCCCGACGAGGGGTGATCCGGTAGGACTGTGCGCATGGCTCTTCATGTGCGCGGTGTGCTGCTCCCCGACGACGAGGTCCGGGACCTCTGGCTGGTCGGCGACCGGGTGACCTTCACCCCGGTGCCCGACGCGGAGACCGTCGTCGACGGCGGGTTCGTGCTGCCGGGGCTGGTCGACGCGCACTGCCACATCGGCATCGCCCGAGGTGGGGCCCCGATCACCTCGCTCGACCAGGCCCGCGAGCTGGCGCACGTCGACCGGGACGCCGGGGTGCTGGCGATCCGGGACGCCGGCTCGCCGTACCCGTACCCCGAGTTGGACGACGAACCCGACCTGCCGCGACTGGCCCGCGCGGGCCGGCACGTCGCCCCGCCGAAGCGCTACCTGCGGGACATCGGCGTCGAGGTCGACGCCGCCGATGTGGCCGCGACGGTGGCCGCCCAGGCGAAGGCCGGCAACGGCTGGGTCAAGCTGGTCGGCGACTGGATCGACCGGGGCGTGGGCGACCTCGCGCCGGCCTGGGACGCGGACACCCTCACCGCCGCCGTGCGGGCCGCGCACGACGCCGGGGTACGCGCCGCGGTGCACACCTTCTCCGAGTCCGCCGTCGAGATCATGGTGCGTGCCGGTGTGGACTCGGTCGAGCACGGCACCGGCCTGAGCCTCGACCTGATCGACGAGATGGCCCGCCAGGGCACGGCGCTCGTCCCCACAATGATCAACATCGCGACCTTCGGCGGAATCGCCGAGCAGGCGCGAGCCAAGTTCCCCGGGTACGCCGAACACATGCTCGCGCTGCGCGACCGCTTCCCGGAGGTGGTACGGGCCGCCCACGAGGCGGGCGTGCCGATCTACGTGGGCACCGACGCCGGCGGTGGCATCGACCACGGGCTGGCCGCCGAAGAAATGCTGCTGCTGCACGAGCGGGCCGGCATGTCGGCCGAGGACGTACTCGCCGCCGCCTCCTGGGGCGCCCGGGACTGGCTCGGCTTTCCGGGGCTGGTCGAAGGCGGTCTGGCCGACCTGACGGTCTACCCCGAGGACCCCCGCCGCGACCTGCGGGTCGTCCGTGCCCCGTCCCGCACGATCCTGCGCGGCCGAGTGGTGCGCTGACTCGTCTGCGCTGGGCCTTGCGCGGTGGCCGTATCCGCGCTGGCCGCGCTGGGTCTTGCGCGCTGGGCCGTGCTGGCCACTCCCTCGCACCGATCTGGACCGACCGGGCGGGGATCACGGGCGGGCCCAGACAGTCTGGGGCGCGCTGGGCCGTGCAAGATCGCGCCCGATCCTGGATGTAGTGGTCTCGACCTCGCGGGATCCCACTACATCCTGGTTGTAGCGCGATCTTGCCACCCAAGATCCGCGCAAGACCCCCGATGTTGCTGCTTCCGGCGCGTCTGAGGCAGCAACATCGGGGATCTTGGGCGTGGGGCGTGGGGCGTGGGGCGTGGGGCGTGGGGCGTGGGGCGTGGGGCGTGGGGCGTGGGGCGTGGGGCGTGGGGCGCGAATGCCGGCAGGTGGGGGTGTCGACGCCTCCCGGGCGCGGCGGCCCCGCACCTGGCGCATAGGATGTGCGGTCATGGCACGCGTGCTCACTCCCCGTGCGGAGGACTTTCCCCGCTGGTACCAGGACCTGATCGCCAAGGCGAAGCTGGCCGACAACGGCCCGGTCCGCGGCACCATGGTCATCCGCCCGGCCGGCTACGCCATCTGGGAGCGGATGCAGGCCGAGATGGACGCCCGGATCAAGGCGGCCGGCGCGGAGAACGCGTACTTCCCGCTGTTCATCCCGGAGAGCTACCTCAAGCGCGAGGCCGAGCACGTCGAGGGCTTCTCGCCGGAGCTGGCGGTCGTCACCCACGGTGGCGGCAAGCAGCTCGCCGAGCCGGTGGTGGTGCGCCCCACCAGCGAGACTGTGATCGGCGAGTTCATGGCCAAGTGGATCGACTCGTACCGGGACCTGCCGCTGCTGCTCAACCAGTGGGCCAACGTGGTCCGGTGGGAGCTGCGCCCGCGGATCTTCCTGCGGACCAGCGAGTTCCTCTGGCAGGAGGGGCACACCGCGCACGCCACCCGCGAGGATGCCCGCGCGTACGCGCGGCGGATCCTGCACGAGGCGTACGAGGACCTGATGGTCAACGTGCTCGGCATTCCGGTGGTGGTGGGCCTGAAGACGGCCCGTGAGCGCTTCGCCGGGGCGACCGCCACGTACACCTGCGAAGGCATGATGGGCGACGGCAAGGCGCTCCAGTTGGGCACCAGCCACGAGCTGGGCCAGAACTTCGCCAAGGCGTTCGACATCAGCTACTCCGCCAAGGAGGGCGGTCGCGAGCACGCGTGGACGACCTCCTGGGGCACGTCGACCCGGATGCTCGGCGGGCTGATCATGGCGCACGGCGACGACAACGGCCTACGGGTGCCGCCGAGGCTGGCGCCCATCCAGGCGTACATCATGGTTGTCAAGGACGGCGAGGGCGTCGCGGAGGCGGCGGCGAAGCTGCGCGACGGCCTGCGCGACGCCGGTGTCCGGGTCGCGCTCGACGACCGGACCGACACCGCGTTCGGCCGCCGGGCCGTCGACGCCGAGCTGCGCGGCTATCCGGTACGCGTCGAGGTCGGCCCCCGCGACCTGGCCGTCGGTAACGCGACGGTGGTTCGTCGTACCGACGGATCGAAGTCTCCGACGCCGGTGGCCGACGTGGTCGGCGCGGTCCTCGCGGCGCTGGAGGCCGACCAGCAGGTGCTGCACGACCAGGCGCTCGCCCACCGCAAGTCCCGCACGGTCGAGGTGTCGACCCTCGCCGAGGCCATCGAGGCGGCCGCGACCGGCTGGGCCATGGTGCCGTGGTCGGCGGTCGGCGTGGCCGGCGAGGCCGAGGCGAACGGCCAGGGGGTGACGGTGCGCTGCCTGCTGCGGGCCGACGGCTCGGTGCCGGACTCGGAGGACGAGCCCGACCTGGTGGCCATCCTCGCCCGCGCTTACTGAGACGTTAGGAAGGACCCCTTCCTAACGCCTGCGGTAGAGGAAGGGTCCCCTGCTTGCAGTCCGGAGGTGTTGCCGTGCGGTTTGCGCCGGGTCGGCTGATCATGCACCGCAACGTGCGGCACGGCCGGATCGGCTGGGTGCGCCCGGGGCGGGTGGTCAGCGACGACGAGCGGGGCCTCCTGGTGTGGATCGCCCGGGACTCGCCCGTGGCCCACGAGGTCACCGAGGCGGGGCTGAACATGCGGGCGATGCCGTTCGCCCAGTGGGTCTCGTCGTCGTACCGGTTGGCGCACGGCCACTGGAACGGTCCGCCGCTGTTGAAGTTCCTGCCCACGGGCGCGGCGCATTCGGTGTGGTGGTTCCGGGACGCGCAAGGTCGGTTCGCCCACTGGTACGTCAACCTGGAGGAGCCCGGCGTCCGCTGGGACGACGGCTCGGTGGCCGGCGTCGACGTGGTGGACCAGGACCTCGACGTGGTGGTGCGTCCGGACCTGAGCTGGCAGTGGAAGGACGAGGACGAGTTCGTCGAGCGGCTCGCCTTCGGCGACGACTACTGGGTGACCGACGAGAAGGCGGTCCGGGCCGAGGGGGAGCGGGTGATCGCGCTCGCCGAGGCCGGCGTGTTCCCGTTCGACGGCACCTGGTGTGACTTCACCCCGCCCGCAGATTGGGACGTGCCGGACAAATTGCCCCTAGGGTGGGATCGCCCGCCGGTGCGCTGAGAGGTGTTCCGGATCACCGGTGACGTGGTCTCCGGGTCCGATGCGAACGATCGGCGTCGGATCTGGCAGAATAGGTCGCTGGTATCCGGCGCGCGTCCGGCGCCCTCTAACCCGGGCGCGTCGCCAGTCCACCGAGTTGTCTCCGGCCCAACCCCACTGTGCCGGTCGGCGCTCACCCATGCACACCGCCCGTAGTGGGCTGGTGAGATCGCAACAGGAGCGAAACAACTGTGGCCGTAAAGATCCGGCTCCTGCGGATGGGCAAGATCCGCAACCCGCAGTACCGCATCGTCATCGCCGACTCCCGCACCAAGCGCGACGGCCGGGCGATCGAGTTCGTCGGGGTGTACCAGCCGAAGGAGGACCCTTCGGTCATCGAGGTCAAGTCGGAGCGGGTCCAGTACTGGCTGTCCGTCGGCGCCCAGCCGAGCGAGGCGGTGCAGCGGCTGCTGGAGCTGACCGGTGACTGGCAGAAGTTCAAGGGCCTGCCGGCCCCGCCGCCGCTGAAGGTCGCCCCCGAGCGGGCCGACCGCAAGGCGGCGTACGAGGCCGAGGCGAAGGCCGCCGCCGGGCTGGCCCCGGAGACCCCGGCCAAGCCGGCCAAGAAGGCCGCCAAGGCCGCCGAGGCGCCGGCCGCTGAGGCCCCGGCGACCGAGGCTCCGGCCGAGACCCCCGCTGCCGACGCCGGTGAGCAGGCCTGACATGCCGCTGCGTCCCGCGTTGGAGCACCTGGTCAAGGGCATCGTCGACCACCCGGACGACGTCCGGGTCCGGATGGTCGATTCCCGTCGGGGCAAGCGGCTGGAAGTCCGCGTGCACCCCGAGGACCTCGGCACGGTGATCGGGCGGTCCGGCCGGACCGCCAAGGCGCTGCGTCAGGTGATCGGCTCCATCGGTGGGCGCGGAGTACGCGTCGACATCGTCGACTCGTACTGATGCAACTCGTCGTCGGAAGGATCGGTAAGCCGCACGGTGTCCGCGGTGAGGTCACCGTGGAAGTGCGGACGGACGAGCCCGAAGCGCGGTTCGCCCCCGGTACAGTGCTGCGCACTGAGCCGGGGGCGGTTCCGCCGCCGGTGCCGGCGGACGGACCGGGCGTGGTGTTCCGCGTTCCGGCCGAGCTGACCATCGAGGAATCCCGGTTCCACCAGGGCCGGATGCTCGTCGCCTTCGACGGGATCCTGGACCGGAACACCGCCGAGGCGTTGCGCGGCACCCTGCTCGTGGTGGACAGCGCCGACGTCGAGCCTCCGGAGGACCCGGAGGAGTTCCACGACCACCAGTTGGTCGGTCTGGCGGTGGTCACCCCGTCCGGCGAACGTCTGGGCGAGGTCGCCCGGATCGACCACGCGCCCTCGTCCGACCTGCTGGTGCTGCGGCGGCCCGAGGGGCGTACCGCGCTGATCCCGTTCGTCCGGGCGATCGTCCCGGAGGTCGACCTGGCCGGTGGACGCGTCATCGTCGACCCGCCGGCCGGACTGCTCGATCTTTAGGACCACCCCGCATGCGCGTCGACGTCGTGTCGATCTTCCCGGAGTACTTCGCCCCGCTGGACCTGTCGCTGATCGGCCGTGCCCGGGCCAACGGCGTACTCCAGCTTGCCGTGCACGACCTGCGGACCTGGACCCACGACGTGCACCGCACGGTCGACGACACCCCCTACGGCGGCGGCCCGGGGATGGTGATGAAGCCCGAGCCGTGGGGTGCGGCGCTCGACGCGCTCGCCCCGGCCGAGGCCGCGCCGCCCCGGCTGCTGGTGCCGTCGCCGGCCGGCGTGCCGTTCACCCAGGCCATGGCCCACGAGCTGGCCGCCGAGCCGCACCTGCTCTTCGCCTGCGGCCGGTACGAGGGGATCGACCAGCGGGTCCTGACGCACGCCGCCACCCGCATGCCGGTCACCGAGGTGTCGCTCGGTGACTACGTGCTCTTCGGCGGCGAGGTCGCCGTGCTGGTCGTCCTGGAGGCCGTCACCCGACTGCTGCCCGGGGTGCTGGGCAACGCCGGCTCGCTGGACGAGGAGTCGCACGCGCACGGGCTGCTCGAGGCGCCGATCTACACGAAGCCGCCGAGCTGGCGCGGGCACGACGTGCCGGACGTGCTCCGCTCCGGCGACCACGGCAAGATCGCGCGCTGGCGGCGCGAGGAGGGGCTGCTGCGGACGGCGGCCCGACGCCCGGACCTGCTGGCCGCGTTGCCGGCCGATCGGCTCGACAAACGGGACATCGCGGCCCTGGACCAGGCCGGATTTCAACCTCCACCGGGGGATGTGGCAAAGTAGGGGGGTTGCCGCATCCGTCCGCGCCCGTGGGCGGCTGCGAGGATCCCCGACCGGGGTCGGTCCGCCGATCACCACCCGGGGATCAGAATCACCCACCCGCGCACCGAGTGACGGTGCGCCGTGAGCCTTACGAGGACGCAGCGATGAACATCCTGGACGCCCTTGACGCCCAGTCGAAGCGGACCGACCTTCCCGACTTCCGGGCCGGTGACACCGTCAAGGTGCACGCCCGAGTCGTCGAGGGCAACCGGTCCCGTGTCCAGATCTTCCAGGGCGTCGTGATCCGCCGCCAGGGTGACGGTCTGCGCGAGACCTTCTCGGTCCGCAAGGTCAGCTTCGGTGTCGGTGTCGAGCGGACCTACCCGCTCAACGGCCCGGGCATCGACCGGATCGAGGTCGTGACCCGCGGTGACGTGCGTCGCGCCAAGCTCTACTACCTGCGCGAGCTGCGCGGCAAGAAGGCCAAGATCAAGGAGAAGCGGGAGAAGCAGCCCAGCTGACTTCCCGCTCGCCACGCCGCCTGAGCTGCGCGTATGCCGTACCGACCGGACCGCACTACCCTGGTCGTACGGGCGCAGCCAGGCGGTGGCCCCGCCCACGAGGCGGGCAGCCGTCCACAACCGCCCGTGGAGCCTCGACGAGGCTCCCGGGCGGTGGTGTTTCTGCGGACCGGGGAGTGGCGTGGTGCAGACGCTTGACGAGGACGGCACTGTCGATCCGTGGCGCCGGCGGGTTCGCCGCACCCGGCGTCAGATGCCCCTCTGGCAGGAGCTTCCACTGCTGCTGGTGGTGGCCTTCTGCCTCGCGGTGTTGATCCGCACATTCCTGCTCCAGGCGTTCTTCATCCCGTCCGGTTCGATGGAGGACACCCTCCTGATCGGGGACCGGGTGCTGGTCAACAAGGTCGTCTACGACGTCCGTGACCCGGTGCGCGGCGAGGTGGTGGTGTTCCGGGGCACCGACCGGTGGGCGCCGCAGGTCGACCAGCAGCCGGAGCCCGGGTTCGCCGGCAAGCTCGCCCGGACCGTCGGGGACCTGGTCGGGGTGAGCCGCCCCGGCGAGAAGGACTTCATCAAGCGGGTGATCGGCGTGCCCGGCGACCGCGTCAAGTGCTGCGACTCGCAGGGCCGGGTCACCGTGAACGGGACCCCGCTCGACGAGTCGTACGTGCTGCGTGACTCGCCACTGGACCTGCCGCCCAACCCGCAGGAGTGCCGCTCGCGGCGCTTCGACGAGGTGGTCGTACCCCCGGGTCAGATCTTCGTCATGGGCGACCACCGCGAGGTTTCCCAGGACGCGCGCTGTCAGGGGCCGGTGCCCATCGACAACGTCGTCGGCCGGGCGTTCATGGTGGTCTGGCCCTCGTCGCGCTGGGCGGCGCTGTCGGTGCCGGCGACGTTCGACGACGTGGCCGCGCCGGCCACGGCCTCGTCCGGTGTGCCGCCGACCCGCCCGTCCCCGCAGGGCGGTGTGCTGCTGATACTCCCGTTGACGGTCGCGCTGAGGGGTTCCCGCGCGTTCCGGACGGTGACGTCCGGCCCGGCAACGTAGGCTCCTTGGCGTGATTGACGAGCAGACCGACAAGCCGCGTAGCTCCTTCTGGAAGGAGCTGCCGATCCTGCTGGGTGTGGCGATCCTGGTCGCGGTGCTGGTCCGCGCCTTCGTGCTGCAGACCTTCTTCATCCCGTCCCCGTCCATGGAGAACACTCTCAAGATCGATGACCGGGTGTTGGTCAACAAGCTGGTCTACGACTTCCGGTCACCGCACCGCGGCGAGGTGATCGTGTTCAAGGCCCCCACCGAGTGGAGTGGCAACCCCGACGGCGAGGACTTCATCAAGCGGGTGATCGGCGTCGGCGGCGACCACGTGGTCTGCTGCGACCCGCAGGAGCGCCTGATGATCAACGGCAAGTCGCTCGACGAGCCGTACATCTTCTCCATCGACGGGGTCCAGGACAAGGCGGCCGACCAGGAGTTCGACATCACCGTGCCGAAAGGTCGGCTGTGGGTGATGGGCGACCACCGGTCCGCCTCGGGTGACTCCCTGGAGCACTGGCAGCAGTCCGGGCAGAACATCACCGAGGCCACCATCCCCGAGAGCGAGGTCGTCGGGCGGGCGTTCACCGTCTTCTGGCCCGTCAACCGGGCCACCTGGCTGACCGTGCCCGACCAGTTCGACGGCATTCCCAAGCCGTAGGGCGACGGGGGCATGGGCGATCGGCCGCCCGTCTGGCAGGCTGGTGCGGTGACCGTGAGGAGCGACCGTACGGGTCCGGCGGCGGACAGCGCCGACCGTTCCTACACCCTTCGACGCGGGGCGCGGGTGCTGCTGGTCGACGCGGCCGGCCGGATCCTGCTGTTCCACGGCTTCGATCCGGCCCGCCCGGAACACCGCTACTGGTTCACCCCGGGCGGCGGGCTCGACGAGGGCGAGTCTCCGTCGTCCGGCGCGGCGCGGGAGTTGGCCGAGGAGACCGGGCTGCGGGTCGATCCGGCCGAGCTGGGGGAGCCGGTCTGGTCCGACGCCACCGAGTTCCCGTTCGACGGCGACTGGTACCGCCAGGAGCAGGACTTCTTCCTGCTCCGCGTTCCTTCGTGGCAGGTCGACACCGTCGGCTTCAACGACGTCGAGCGGCGCAGCATCGCCGGTCACCGCTGGTGGCGGCCCGCCGAGTTGGCCGCCAGCGGCGAGCGGTACTACCCATCCGAGCTGCCCGACCTGCTGGCCCGGCTCCTGCCGCCGGCCGCCGAGGCGTCGTGCTGACCCCGCCGCGCACCGTCGTTCGTCGCGAGGCCGGGCTCTACGCGCTGGAGCGGGCGTTGCAGCGGCGCGGCTTCCGGCACGTGGCCGGCGCCGACGAGGCCGGCCGGGGCGCGTGCGCCGGACCGTTGGTCGCCGCCGCGGCCGTGCTCCCGGAGGGGCGGCGCGGCGAGATCGACGGGCTCGCCGACTCCAAGCTGCTCACCCCGGCCAGCCGGGAACGGGTGTACGCCGAGGTCGTCGACCGTGCCCTGGCGTACGCCGTGGTGATCATCCCCGCCGACGAGGTCGACGCCCGAGGGCTGCACGTGTGCAACCTGGCCGCGATGCGGCGGGCGCTCGCCTCGCTCACCACCCGACCGGAGTACGTGCTGACCGACGGCTTCGGCGTGGACGGCCTGGGGGTGCCGGGGCTGGCGGTGTGGAAGGGCGACCGGGTCGCCGCCTGCGTGGCGGCGGCCAGCGTGCTCGCCAAGGTCACCCGGGACCGGATCATGGTGGAGTTGGACGGGGTGTACCCGGCGTACGGCTTCGCCGAGCACAAGGGCTACATCACCCCGGAGCACAGCGCGGCGCTGCGCGAGCACGGGCCGTGCCGGGAACACCGCTTCTCGTACGTCAATGTCGCCACGGTCTCCGGCCGTGACGGCCGGCCACCGCGCGCCCGGCGACCGGTCGACCCGGGCTCGGACGAGCCGATGGGGCACTCCGGGGCGTCAGGGGGTACCGTCGGCGTGGCGTTGGGCGAGCAGCCTCGGCCTTCGACGCCCGTGGGGGAAGATGTGGTCATGGAAGGCGGAGTGCGATGAGCGCGGAAGATCTCGAGAAGTACGAGACCGAGATGGAGCTGCAGCTCTACCGGGAGTACCGCGACATTGTCCGCCAGTTCTCCTACGTGGTGGAGACCGAGCGTCGGTTCTACCTGGCCAACCAGGTCGACCTGCACGTGCGCAACTCCGACGGCGAGGTCTACTTCGAGGTCGAGATGCACGACGCCTGGGTATGGGACATGTACCGTCCCGCCCGCTTCGTGAAAAACGTCCGAGTGATGACTTTCAAGGACGTCAACGTCGAAGAGCTGGAGAAGCCCGACATCTCCCTGCCCGCCGACTCCGGCTTCGGCAGCTGACCGCGCTCCTGTCGCGCCACGGGCCCCCACCCGTGGCGGTCACTCGGCGGGCACCACGACCTCGACGCGCTGCACCAGGTTGTTGGCGAAGCCACCACGATTCCACGGCTGCTCGACCGGCTGGGTCCGCCCGGACGCGTCGGTCGCCCGTGCGCTGAGCACGTACCGGCCCGGCGTCGCCGTCCACTCGTACCGCCACCGTCGCCAGGCGAACTCCCCACCCGTCACCGGGTCCAGCTCGGCCTGCGCCCAGCTCGCCCCGCCGTCGACGCTCACCTCCACCGCCACCACCGGCGCGTGCCCCGACCAGGCCCGACCGTCCACCGTGCACGGTCCCGCCGGCAGCACCCGGCGGCGCGTCATGAAGTCGGGAAAACCCGGTGGACGCACCAGGGCACGCGGCTCGATCCGGGTGACCGGCTCGCCCGGGTCGTCCGCGTCGCGGCGCAGCCGGTAGGCCACCGCGTTCTGGTAGCCGTCGAACGGCGTGGTCCGCACCTCGATCGAGTGCAGCCACTTGACGTGCGCCATGCCGTACCAGCCCGGCACGATCAGCCGTAGCGGAGCGCCGTGCTGTGGCAGCAGGGGAGCGCCGTTCATCTCGTACGCCAGCAGCACCTCATCGCGCAGCGCGTCGGCCACCGGCAGCGCCCGCTGGTAGTCCTGCTCGATCCCGCGCTCGACACCGTGATCGGCCCCGGTGAAGACCACGTCCAGCGCGTCCGGGCCGAGGCCCGCCTCGCGCAGCAGTGGCGCCAACGGCGTACCCGTCCACTCGGCGTTGCCGACCGCCTCGACCAGCCACGGCTGGCTCACCGGCCGGGGGTGCAGCAGGGCGCGTCCGTTGCCGGCGCACTCCAGGGTGACCCGGTGGGTGACCCGGGGCCGCTCCCGCAACTCGGCCAGACCGACGGTCAACGGCCGCCCGACCGCCCCGCCGACGGTGAGCGCGTGCGTCGCCGGGTCCAGCTCCGGGATGTCGTAGTGGATCAGCAGGTAGTGCAGCCCGGCGGGGGTGACGTCGTAGCGCAGCGCCTCCAGCGGAAGGCCGTGGTTGCGGGCCGCCAACTGCAACTCGTCGGCGCTGATCGCCTCGTCCGGCTCGGCGAGCCGGGACGGGCCGCTCACGTCCGCGACTGTCGGGCCGGAACCTTCGGCGCCGCCCGCGCGGGACGTCGTCCGATCGTCAAGAGTGGTCATGCCGGCCTCCCCGGAACAGACGGCGGCACCCGCCGTACGCGGCCCAGCCTAGGCCTTGCGCCTGCGCCGGAGAACGGGCACGAGAATTGGCGTCAGTCCGGCCGTACCGATGATGGGTTGGGGATTCGATGCTTGCAGATGAGAAGTTCTGGCGGCTCGTTGCGGTGCTGGGCGGCCAGCCCGAAGTCCAGGACGACCGGCCGTACGAGCGGTTGACCTCCATGCTGTCGGACGAGCCGGTGGAGCGGATCATCAATTTTGCCGAGACGCTCGCATTCAAGCTCTATCAGTTGGACCGTCGGGTGCTCGCTCAGGCGGTCCCACCGGGCGCTGATCAACTGACTGAGGACGGCTTCCTGTACGCGCGCTGCGCGGTGGTGGTGGCGGGGCCTGCGGCATTCGATGCTGTGCTCGCCGATCCGGCGGCGTTCGCCCGCTTCACGACCGTCGCGGCCGCGCACGCGGATTCGATCCTCGACGTCCCGTCGAACGCCTATCAGAAGGTGACCGGAGAGGAATGGGACCACGTCGAGGAGTACGACTACGAGACCGGCTCCAACGAAGAGTGGTGGTGACCTGACCCGCATCTCCTCAGCGCGGCATAGCAGATCATCGGCGCCTCCGGGTGGTCGTCCACAGGGGCGTCTGTTGTCCACAGCTCCGGTGGCCGGGCTGGCGGACGACCCGGCTCCGGGCCGAGGCTGCCGGCATGCGATCGCCATCCGCCACCCGTCTCGCCTCGATCCGCCGTACCGTGCTGCTCTGCGCGGCGTTCCCCCTCGCTCTGATCGTGCAGCTCTGTGGTCTGGCGGTGCTCGTGGCGTCGGTGCCCGGCCAGCCACCGACGCCGACCGTGCCGATCGCGTTCGAGGCGTCCGCTCCCGCTCCCGCTCCCGCCGAGCGCTTTCGCTGGCCGCTCGACGGGCCACCGCGACTGGTGCGCCGCTTCGACCCGCCACCGCAGCCGTGGCTCTCCGGCCACCGGGGCGTCGACCTGGCCGCCTCGGCGGGAACCGTGGTCCGCAGTGCCGGGCCGGGTACCGTCCTCTTCGTCGGTCTGGTGGCCGGCCGGCCGGTGGTCACCGTGGGGCACGCCGGAGGGCTCCGAACCACTCACGAGCCGGTGCAACCCGGGGTACGCCCCGGTCAGGCGGTCGCCGCTGGCGGGCCGCTTGGCGAACTACTGCCCGGCCACCCGGGTTGCCCGGCAGACGCGTGCCTGCACTGGGGCCTGCGCCGGGGCGAGGAGTACCTGGATCCGCTCGCCCTGCTCGGCCTCGGCCCGGTGCGGCTCCTCCCGCTCGACCCGGTGCGCGGGGTCAGCGTTGGGCGAGCAGCGCCGGCAACCGGGTGGCCAGCCGCTCGTACTCGTCGGCGGTGTTGTAGACCTGACCGGTGAGCCGCAGCCACCCACGGCCGTTCCAGCTCATCACCGCCACCTCGGCGGCGAGCCGCTCGCCGATGCGCGTCTGCAACGCCCGCGCGGCGTCGATCGTGGTGCCCGTCCCGGCCGGCAGCGGGATGAGACGCAGCGACACCCCCGGTCCGCCGGGGTCGGGCAGTTGGGCGGGGGGCACCCCCAGAGCGTCCCCCACCACCCGTTGGCCGTACGCGGCGAGCGCGGCGTTGTGTTCCCGTACCCGGTCGACACCGAGGCTGCGCAGCGTGAACAGCCCGGCGGGCGCGGCCAACCACGAGGTGTAGTCGAGGGTGGCCTGCCATTCGACCCGGGCCGGGAAACCGGACTCCTGCTCCCACGACACCACCAGCGGCTCGATCCGCTCGCGCCACTGCGGGGCGACCGCCAGCAGAGCGGTGCCGCGCGGCGCGTATCCCCACTTGTGCAGGTTGCCCGCCCAGAAGTCGGCGCCGATGCTGGCGACCGTGGTGGCGAGCATGCCGGGTGCGTGCGCGGCGTCCACCAGGACCGGCACGCCGTTCTCGTGGGCCACCGCCACGATGGCGGCGGTCGGGAAGAGCTTGGCGGTGGCGGAGGTGAGCTGGTCGACGACGAGCAGCCGGGTCCGTCCCGGGCGCAGGCCGGCCCGGATGGTCTGCACGATCTGCTCGTCGCCGGCGTCCAGCGGAATGGGCAGCACCCGGCTGACCGCGCCGGTACGGCGGCACTCCCGCGCGATGGCCAGACTCACCGCCCCGTACCCGTGGTCGGTGCTGAGCACCTCGTCACCGGGGCGCAGGCCCACCGACTGGAGCACCACGGCGACGCCGGTGGTGGTGTTGCCGATCAGCGCGCTGCCCTCCGGGTCCGCGCCGAGGAAGCCGGCGAGGTGCCGCCGGGTGTGCGCGATCCGGTCGACGAGCCCCTGGGTGAAGAAGCGCAGCGGGTTGGCCTCCATTTCGTCGCGCAGTCGCTGCTGGGCGCGCTGCACGCCGATCGGCACCGCGCCGAACGAGCCGTGGTTGAGGTGGCTGACCGCCGGGTCCAGGGAGAACAGCAGGCGGGCGCCCGGAATCGGCTCGGGAGGCTGCGGGACGCTCACTGGATGATCGTAACCGTCGGGCGGTCCGGCCTCCCCGCCAGTGATCAGGCGCGGGGGTGCGCCTGGCGGTAGGCGGCGCGCAACCGCTCCACCGACACGTGGGTGTAGATCTGCGTGCTGGCCAGCGACGAGTGGCCGAGCAGCTCCTGCACTGCGCGCAGGTCGGCGCCGCCCTCCAGCAGGTGGGTGGCGGCGGAGTGGCGCAGCCCGTGCGGGCTCGTCCGGGGCAGGCCGGCGGCCTCGGCGTACCCGCCGACGATCTGACGCGCCGTGGTCGGATTGAGCCGACCGCCACGGGCCCCGAGGAGCAGCGCGTCGCCCGAGTGCGGGGCGACCAGCGCGGGACGGCCCTGCCGCAGCCACTCGTCGAGCGCCCGCTGCGCCGGCACGCCGTACGGCACCGACCGCTCGCGGCGGCCCTTGCCGAACACCCGGAACACGCGCCGGGCGTGGTCGACGTCCTCGACGTCCAGCCCGCACGCCTCGCTGACCCGTACGCCGGTGGCGTAGAGCAGTTCCAGCAGCGCCCTGTCGCGCAGCGCCACCGCCGCGTCGGCTGCCCCCTCCGTCGTGGGTTCTCCGTCTGTGCCGGGCGTGGTCGTCGGGTGCCGGGTCGGTGCCTCCAGCAGTGCGGCGGCCTGGTCGGCGCGCAGGACGCCGGGCAGCTCCCGGTGCGCGCGAGGGCTGGCCAGCGCGGCCCCGACGTCTGCGGCGAGCAGCCCGGCGCGGTGTGCCCAAGCGCTGAACGCCCGTGCCGAGGCGGCCCGACGCGCCAGCGACGTACGGGCGGCGCCGGTGGTCCGCTGCCGGGCCAACCAGCTCCGCAGGACCGACAGGTCGACCTCGCCCAGGTCTCGGCAACCCATCCGCACCGCGTGGTCGAGCAGCGCGACCACGTCGGTGACGTACGCGCGGACGGTGTGCTCCGACCGGTTGCGGACCTGGGAAAGGTGCCCGGCGAAGTCGTCGACCGCGTCCCGCAGTGGCGGTGGCAGGTTCTGGTGAGTGGCCCGGGTGCCCCGGGCGGACCGGCTCACGGCCGCCACGCCTCTCGCGGCGGCACGGATGCGGTCCGCCGAGCGGCACGCGCACCTTCGCTGGCAGCAGGCACGGCACCAGCGTACGGCCGAGGGTTCTGCTCCGCCGGCCACGTCGGAGGCCGCGTCTACCGGCTGTCGGCGGGACCCTTGGGTTTGTCGACCGGGGCGAGGGCGTAGCCGTCGTCCCGTCGTACCACCATGGACAGTTCTTCGAGCAGTGACAGTTTGCGCAGCGCGGTACGCACGTCCAGGCCGGCGCGGGCGGCGAGCGTGTCCACACCCCGTGCGCCCCGGCGGGGCAACGCCTCCAGCACCGACCGGGCGTCGTCGTCCAGGTCGTCGGTCGGCCGCTGCGGGCCACGGGCCAGCGGGGCCAGGTCCGCGCCGATCCGGCCCACCTCCTCGAGCACGTGTGCGACGCCGGTGACCAGTCGGGCCTTGTCGTTCTCGCGCAGCAACTCGTGCGCGCCGACGGACATCGCCGAGGTCACCGGCCCGGGCACCACCATGGCCACCCGACCGGTGTAGATGGCCCGCCGCGCGGTCTGCGTCGCTCCGCTGCGCGCCGACGCCTCCACCACGACGGTGCCCAGCGTGCCGCCAGCGATCACCCGGTTGCGGATCAGGAACCGGGGCCGCAGTGGCTCGGCGCCCGGCGGCCACTCGCTGACCAGCAGCCCGGTGTCGGCGATCCGGTCGAAGAGGGCGGTGTTGCCCATCGGGTACGGCCGGTCCACCCCGCAGGCGAGCACCGCCACGGTGCGGCCCTCGGCGTTGAGGGCGCCCCGGTGGGCGGCGGCGTCGATCCCGAACGCGCCACCGGAGACGACCGTCCAGTCCCGCTCGGCCAGCCCGTACCCGAGGTCGGTGGCCACGTGCTGGCCGTAGGCCGTGGCCGCCCGCGCGCCGACCACGGCCACCGAGCGCTCCAGCGCCTCACCGAGCGGCCACGCGCCGCGTACCCAGAAGCAGAGTGGTGGGGCGGTCTCCGCGTCCACGCGGCGGGTCAGGTCCGGCAGCCGCAGCCCGACGAGGTCCGCGACCCGGGCCGGCCACTCGTCGTCGTCCGGCGTGACCAGACGCGCGCCGAGCCGATCCGCCCGGTCCAGGGCCTCGGCCGCCACCGTTCGGGCGTCGCCGGTCGACATCCGGGCGGTCACCGCTGAGGCCAGCCGCCGGTCGGGGCTGCCGCCGTCGAGCAGCAGATCCAGCGTCGCCACCGGCCCCAGCCGTTGGACCAGCGCGTGCACCGCGCGGGTGCCGGGCTCGGCCAGCCAGGTCAGCGCCACCCGGGCCAGCCTGCTCTGCTCGTCGGCGCTCATGCCGTCTCTCCTGTCCGTAGCTGGGTCGCCTCTCGTACGTCCTCACGGTCGGGCCGGTCCCGACCGTCGAGGTCCGCGATGGTCCAGGCCATCCGGATCACCCGGTCGAAGCCGCGCGCCGAGAGCGAGCCGGAGTCGAGCCGGGCGCGCAGTTCGGCGGTGACCGGCGCCGGTAGTCGCCAGGGCGGGCGGCGCAGGAACGGACCGTCCACCTCGGCGTTGAGTCGCCGTCCGAGGCTGGCCCAGCGGGTGGCCGCCGCGCCGCGCGCCGCCGCGACCCGGGCGGCGACGGTGGCCGAGGACTCGACGTCACCTCCGGACGCCATCAGCTCCGCCGCTCGTACGGGCATCAGCCGGACCTGCACGTCGATCCGGTCGAGCAGCGGCCCCGAGAGCCGGCCCAGGTAGCGGCGGCGGGCCACCGGCGTGCACTCGCAGTACGCGTCGCCGGACGGTTTCGCGCACGGGCACGGGTTGGCGGCCAGCACCAGCTGCGTCCGGGCCGGGTACTCGGTGCCGCCACCGCTGCGACTGAGCTGGATGCGGCCGTGCTCCAGGGGCTGGCGCAGCGCCTCCAACGCGCCCTTGCTGAACTCGGGGGCCTCGTCGAGGAAGAGCACCCCGCGGTGGGCGAGCGACACCGCCCCGGGTCGGGCCAGTCCGGAACCGCCGCCAACGAGGGACGGGATCGTCGCCGTATGGTGCGGCGCCTGGAACGGCGGACGACGCAGGAGCCGACCACCCGGTGGCAGCAGCCCCGCGACCGAGTGCAGGGCGGTCACCTCCAGCGCCGCGTCGTCGTCCAGCTCCGGCAGGAGCGACGGCAACCGCTCGGCCAGCATGGTCTTGCCGGCCCCCGGCGGGCCCAGCAACGCGAGGTGGTGCCCGCCGGCCGCGGCGACCTCCAACGCGCGCCGGCCCATCTGCTGTCCGGCGACCTCGGCGAGGTCGGGGCCGCCGGTGATCGGCGCCGGGGTGTCCGTCGGTGGCTCGATCAGCGGGCTGCCGTCACGGACGAAGGTGACCAGCCGGTGCAGCGTGTCCACCGCCCGTACCCGTACGCCGGGGATGACGGCGGCCTCGGCGGCGTTGTCGGTCGGCACGATCACGCGGTCGATGCCCGCCCGGGCCGCCGCGACGACCATCGGCAGCACGCCGCGCACCGGCCGGACCGTCCCGTCCAGGCCCAGCTCGCCGAGGATCACCACGTTCTCCAGTGGCAGCAGCGGTAGCTCGCCGGAGCCGCCGAGCAGCGCGGCGGCGATGGCCAGGTCGAACGCCGAGCCGAACTTCGGCAGCGTCGCGGGCAGCAGGTTCAGCGTGATGCGCCGGTTGGGCCACCGCTGGCCGGAGTTGACGACGGCCGCCCGGACCCGGTCGCGGGCCTCGTGCAGGGCGGTGTCCGGCAGGCCGGAGATCACCACCGCCGGCAGGCCGGCGGCGAGGTCCGCCTCGACCTCGACCAGATGGCCGGTGACGCCGACCAACCCCACGCAGAGCACCTTCGCGTAGCTCATGACGCGTCCCCCGTTCGTCGGCACATCTCAGAACGCGCCCTTGACGTGGTCGACCCGCGCGGGACCGGTGTCGGGCAGACGTACCGACACCACGTCGAACCGCACCTCGTCGGCGTTCGTGCCGGTCTCGGCGAGCCAGCGTGCGGCGAGGCCGCGCAGGCGGCGGGCCTTGGCCGGTACGACAGCCTCGGCCGGTGGGCCGAACGCGTCGCCCCGACGCGTCTTCACCTCGCAGAACGCGAGCACCGGCCCGTCCCAGGCGATGATGTCGATCTCGCCTTCCGGACAGCGCCAGTTTCGGACGATCGGGCGTAGTCCCGCCTCGCTCAGGTGCCGGGCGGCGCACCGCTCGCCGTACGCGCCGACCGCCTGGTTCCGCTTCGTCATGGCCGCGACGGTGCCCCTCGGCGCACGAGGACCGCGACCCCGGAACCGCCCGCCTGTGGATGATGGTCGCTCTGTGGACGACCGGACGATCAAGCCCCTGCTGTGCTAAGGCGCGCGGCGGTGTCGATCAACCCGGCCGGGCCGAAATGGCGCGGGCACGGCCCGTCGCATACGGTGCCTGACGTGGACGGACGACGGAGCTTTCCGGAAGATCAGGAGTCGCGCTGGTACCCCGACGAGCGGGGGCGCGGGTACGGCGAGCCCGAGTGGCGCGGCGCGGGTGAACCGCGATACCGCGACGGCGAGATCCCCGAGCAGCGCGGCGTCGAGGACGCCCGCTCCGTCGAGGACACCGGCGTCGGCCGCCGCCGCGAGCCCGACCCGGTCCGCTTCGGCGGCGTGCCCGAGCCCGACCCGGTCCGCCTGGGCGCGTTGGACGCGGGCCGCTTCGGCGGCGCGTCGGAGCCGGACTCCGCCCGTCTGGGCGCACTCGACGCGACCCGCTTCGGTGGTGCGCCGGAAGCGGACTCCGGGCGCTTCGGCGCCGTCGAGGCCCAGCCGGGGCGGTTCGGTACCGCCGAGGCCGACTCGGGGCGGTTCGGAGCGGTCGACCCGCTGGGTGAGATGCGTACGGACGCGGACGGTTACCGTGCGACCCGCTCGCGCCGGGCGGATCGGGACCCTTCGGAGATCTCCGGGGAGCTGCCCGGCCGCCGGGCCGCCCGAGAGTCACCGACCACGGCCATGCCGGACAGCGCCCGGGACCTCCCCCCGGCAACCATCGCGGACGCCGTACCCGCGGTCGCTCTGCTCGCCGGGCAGACCAGACCCGCCGAACCGGGCCAGTCCGCTGCCTTCGCCGAGCAGGGCCACCCTGTCCCACTCACCGCTGAGCAGAGCCGGCCCGCCCCGCTCGCCGGCTACCCGATCGTCGAGCCGACCCGGGGCGGAAGCGGGGAGCACCCGCATCCGCTGGACATGCCGACCGGCCCGATGCCGGGGATCGGCCCCCGCCCCGACCCGAGCGGGGGCGACGCACCGGCGTACTCCGCCGCGCCGGACGGTGTCTACCGGACCCGCCGGCCGGCGTTGGCGGCCCTCTTCGCCCTGCTGACGTTGATCTTCGAGATCCCCGCGCTGCGGGTGTTGCTGGCCGGTGTGACGGGCGACCCGGTGGACGCGGGCAACGTCGTGGTGGGCATCTGCCTGGTCGCCGGGCTGCCGATCTTCGCAACCGGGCTGTACGGGCTCAGGACGGGCGGACTCGCGCTCTCCGACAGTGGCCGGGGTTGGCTGCGCCCTCCCACGGCGTACCTGACTGTCGGTCTGGTGCTCTTCGTCGCCGCGGCGCTCGCCGCCGGCTGACCCGCCGCCGTCCGCCCCGCGCGGCACCCCGGCACGCCGAAACCGGGGAGGGGCGTACACTGGCCAACTGGCGACCGCCTCGCGCGGTCGACCTCGCGCGCCCTCTTCACGAATCGTCGTGTAGCGACGGCCTCCCTGGTCCCGATCTTGATCGGGTCCACCATGGGCCGGCGACCAGGCGCCAGGACGCCCGGCCACCGGCCGGGCGTGACAACCAGGGATCTTGAGGAGTACCCACACCATGGCCGTCGTGACCATGCGTCAGCTGCTGGAGAGCGGTGTCCACTTCGGGCACCAGACCCGGCGCTGGAACCCGAAGATGAAGCGCTTCATCATGACCGAGCGCAACGGCATCTACATCATCGACCTGCGCCAGACTCTCGACTACATCGAGAAGGCGTACGAGTTCGTGCGTGGGACCGTCGCCGAGGGTGGCAGCATCCTCTTCGTCGGTACCAAGAAGCAGGCCCAGGAGGCCATCGCCGAGCAGGCGACCCGGGTCGGTCAGCCGTACGTCAACCACCGCTGGCTCGGTGGCATGCTGACCAACTTCCAGACGGTGTACAAGCGGCTCCAGCGGATGAAGGAGCTGGAGGCCCTTGGTGACCTGAGCGGCACCGCCGCCGGTTACACCAAGAAGGAGACCCTGCAGCTCTCCCGCGAGAAGATCAAGCTCACCCGCACCCTGGGTGGTCTGCGGGACATGCAGAAGCTGCCGGCCGCCGTCTGGATCGTCGACACCAAGAAGGAGCACATCGCCGTCGACGAGGCCCGCAAGCTGGGCATCCCGGTGATCGCCGTCCTCGACACCAACTGCGACCCGGACGAGGTCGACTTCCCGATCCCGGGCAACGACGACGCCATCCGCTCGGCCGAGCTGCTGACCAAGGTCGTCGCCGCCGCCGTCGCGGACGGTCTGATCGCGCGTTCCGGCCGTCGCCGGGGCGGGGACGAGAAGCCCGAGGGTGTCGCGAGCGACGAGCCGCTGGCCGAGTGGGAGCGCGAGCTGCTGGAGCCGAAGAAGGCCGACGAGTCGGCCGCCCCGGCCGAGCAGCCGGCCGCTGCCGCCGCCGAGCAGCCCGCCGCCGAGCAGCCGGCGCAGGCCGCCACCGAGCAGCCGGCGGCCGCGACCGCGGAGTGATCGCATCGTCGCCGCCCCGCCGTCCGTTTTCACTGACGGCGGGCGGCGACGGTACGACGGGCACGTTCGGCCCGATTCCGGGTAACCGGCACCTCTGACCATCCACACGCCGACTCAACATCGAAGAGAGAGCCATGTCCCAAATCACCGCCGCGGACGTCAAGAAGCTCCGCGACCTCACCGGCGCCGGCATGATGGACAGCAAGAAGGCGCTGACCGAGGCCGAGGGCGACTTCGACAAGGCCGTCGAGATCCTGCGCGTCAAGGGCGCGAAGGACGTCGGCAAGCGGGCTGGCCGTACGGCCGCCAACGGTCTGGTCGCCCACTCCGGCAAGGCCCTGCTCGAGCTCAACTGCGAGACGGACTTCGTCGCCAAGACCGAGTCGTTCATCGCGCTGGCCCAGCAGCTGGTCGAGCACGGCGAGCGTTCCGGCGTGACCAACGCCGAGGAGCTGCTCGCCTCCGAGCTGGACGGCAAGGTCGTCGCGGACCTGATCCAGGAGCAGTCCGCCAAGATCGGCGAGAAGCTGGTGCTCAACCGGTTCGCCAAGGTCGAGGGCACCACCGCGGTCTACCTGCACCGCAAGGCCCAGGACCTGCCGCCGGCCGTCGGCGTGCTGGTGTCGTACACCGGTAAGAGCGACGAGGCGGGCGACGCTGACGCCCGCGGCGTCGCGATGCAGATCGCGGCCATGCGGCCGAAGTACCTCAGCCGTGACGAGGTTCCGGCCGACGTCGTCGAGTCCGAGCGGCGCATCGCCGAGCAGACCGCCCGCGAGGAGAACAAGCCCGAGGCGGCCCTGCCGAAGATCGTCGAGGGCCGGGTGAACGCCTTCTTCAAGGACTACGTCCTGGTCGAGCAGGCGTCGGTGGCGGACAACAAGAAGTCGGTGAAGCAGGTGCTGGCCGAGGCCGGCATCGAGGTGACCCGCTTCGTGCGGTTCGAGGTCGGCCAGGCCTGAGCCGCCACCGGGCGCCACGCGCGCCCGTGGGCAGGAGACGTCGAACGAGGAGGCCGCCGGTGTACGTGACAGGCACCGCGGCCTCCTCGTCACATAGGGTCGGCAGCGGCAGGTTCGCGGTAACGCCTCGCCCGGGGCGTGCGCGTGGGGAAGGCGGGGCGGATGACGCAGGTTGTGAGTGACCGGACGCTGGCGGTGGACGACCCGACGGCGCCGCCGCCCGGGCGGGCCCGTCGGGTGGTGCTGAAGCTCTCCGGTGAGGTGTTCGGCGGGGGTGCGATCGGCGTCGACCCGGACGTCGTGCAGGCCATCGCCCGCCAGATCGCCACCGTGGTCCGCCGCGGCGTGCAGGTCTCGGTGGTGGTCGGAGGGGGCAACTTCTTCCGCGGCGCGGAGCTGCAGAAGCGCGGGATGGACCGCGCTCGTGCCGACTACATGGGCATGCTCGGCACCGTGATGAACTGCCTCGCGTTGCAGGACTTCCTGGAGAAGGAGGGCATCGAGACGCGGGTGCAGAGCGCCATCACGATGGCCCAGGTCGCCGAGCCGTACATCCCGCTGCGGGCGATCCGGCACCTGGAGAAGGGCCGCGTGGTCATCTTCGGCGCCGGCGCCGGCATGCCGTACTTCTCGACCGACACCGTGGCCGCCCAGCGGGCGCTGGAGATCCGCGCCGACGTGGTGCTCATGAGCAAGAACGGCGTGGACGGCGTCTACACGGCCGACCCGCGGATCGACCCGACCGCCAGCAAGCTCGACTCGATCACCTTCTCCGAGGTGCTGCGCCGCAACCTGCGGGTGGCCGACGCGGCCGCGTTCAGCCTCTGCATGGAGAACGGCCTGCCGATGCTGGTCTTCGGCGCGCAGGGTGACGACACCATCATCCGCGCGGTGGGTGGCGACAAGATCGGCACCCTGATCACCGCTTGAGCCTGACGACTTTCAGCAGAGCCCACGACGAGCACAGAAGGAGGCGAGGAGACCGGTGATCGACGACACCCTCCTCGAGGCCGAGGAGAAGATGGAGCGTGCTGTCGAGCACGCCAAGGAGGAGTTCGGCGCCATCCGCACCGGTCGCGCCAACGCCGCCATGTTCTCCAAGGTCATCATCGACTACTACGGCACGCCCACGCCGCTGACCCAGATGGCGTCCATCGCGGTTCCCGAGCCGCGCATGGCCATCATCAAGCCGTACGACAACTCGCAGATCAACGCGATGGAGAAGGCGATCCGCGACTCGGACCTCGGGGTGAACCCGAACAACGAGGGCAACCAGCTGCGCATCCTGCTCCCGCAGATGACCGAGGAGCGCCGCCGCGACATGATCAAGGTGGCCCGGCACAAGGGCGAGGAGGCCAAGGTGGCCATCCGGAACGTCCGCCGCCGGGGCAAGGAGGAGCTGGACCGGATCGTCAAGGACGGCGAGGCCGGCGAGGACGACGGCCGCCGCGCCGAGAAGGAACTCGACGACCTGACGCAGCGCTATGTCGCCAGCATCGACGACCTGGTCAAGCACAAGGAGACCGAGCTGCTGGAGGTGTGACCACCGCCGGCTCGTCACGACGAGGCCCGACCCGATCAACGGGGCGGGCCTCGCCCCTTCTCCGGGTCCATCCCTGCGGCCAGACCCGCGACCAGCCGGGCCCCGCGGACCTGTCGTGGCCCCTTTGCTCTGCTTCAACGGAGGCAACACCTCGCGTCCGGTATCCGGACATCGACTGTCGCCTCCGCTGAAGCAGTGCAAAGGACGTGAAGAGAGGGGTCGGCGCCGGAGGCGTACGCCGAAGGGCGGGCCAGCGTCCGCCTCGCCTCGCCGGGGAGTGCAGTAGGCTCGGCAGGATTCCCGGTCACCGGGCGGTGAACACCGGGAATCGAACGACCGTCACGGCGGTCGAGCCAGAGGAACAGTCGCGCTTGTAGGGGATGCTTGTGGTCTTGCGTCATGTGGTGGCACTCGCGCTCCGACACGGTGCGTGATGTCCCGCCCCGACCCCTACGGCGGCGAGCCGCGCGGCTGGGATCGGCCGGAGCGCCCGGTCGCCCTGCCCTGGCCCGAGCAGGAGCTGGAGGCCGGCCAGTGGAGCCGCCGTCCGGCCGCCGGGCCTGAGCTGTACACCGAGCCCCACAGCCGCGCGTACGCCGAGCCGCAGTCACCGGACCCGTACGACGAGCGTGGTCGGGCCGTCCGCCCGGACGACCGGGACCGTTTCGACGACCGGGGTCCTTACGGCGACCGCCCACCGGCCGGTGACCCTCCGCCGCGCTACGACATCCGCGACGCCGGGCCCCGTTACGACGACCGCGACGCTCCACCGCGCTACGACAACGGCGACGACCCGCGCTACGACGGGCCGCGCTACGACGACGATGCCGGTTTCCCCACGGCGCAGCTCGCGCCCATCGGCGCCGAGATCCTGCCGGACGACGACCCGATCACCGACCCGGAGCCGCCGGTGGGTCGGCGGCCGAAGGGACGCCGACGGGCCAGCGTCGACCGACCGGCGACACAGCAGGTGGGTACCGGACGAGCCGGCCGCAACCTGCCGGCGGCGATCGGTGTCGGCCTCGCCCTGGGCGCGCTGATCGTGGTGCCGTTGGCCGTCTATCCGCCGGCGTTCCTGCCGGTGATCGCCGCCGCCGTCGCCATCGGCATCTGGGAGATGGCCCGGGCGGTCCGGCGCAGCGGCGCTCATCCGCCGCTGGTGCCACTGCTCGCCGGTGGTGTCCTGACCGTGGGTCTGGCCTGGTTCGCCGGCCCGGACGCGCTCAGCCTCGGGCTGTTGGTGACGGTGCTCGGCACGATGATCTGGCGGTTGGGTGACGGCCCGTCCGGCTTCCAGCGGGATCTGACCGCCGCCACGCTGATCGCCGTCTACGTGCCGTTCCTCGCGGGTTTCGCGGCGTTGCTGGCGGCGGCCCCCGACGACGGTCGGCTGCGCATCCTGGCCACGCTGATCGCAGTGGTCCTCTCCGACACCGGCGGGTACGCGGCCGGGGTCTCCTTCGGCCGGCATCCGATGGCTCCGTCCATCAGCCCGAAGAAGTCCTGGGAGGGGTTCGCCGGCTCGGTGACCGCGGCGGCGCTGGGCAGCGCCCTGCTGCTGTGGCTGATGTTCGACCTGGCGCCGTGGTGGGGCGCGGTGTTCGGGGTGGCCGTCTCCTGCGCGGCGGTCCTCGGCGACCTCGCCGAGTCGATGATCAAGCGGGATCTCGGTATCAAGGATATGAGCAACCTGCTGCCGGGGCACGGGGGCCTGATGGACCGGCTGGACTCGATCCTGTTCGCGGTGCCGACCGCCTACCTGTTGCTTGCGATCTTCGTGCCGCTGGTGGGGTGAGGCATGCGTCACCATGGCCGGAGCGCTGCCGACCGACGCCGGGGGCCGGTTCGACACCTCCGGACGGGTGCCGAAGGCTTCAGGCGTGACACACTGGACCGGCCATGACGAGTCTGCCGCTGATCCCCGCCATCTCGGACGCCCCCACCGCACGCCGGGCCTCCATGCCACCGCAGCACCTTGCTGACCTGGACCTGGCCGGCCGCCAGTCGCTGGTCGCCGGGCTGGGCGAGCCCGCGTTCCGTGCCAAGCAGATCTCCAACCACTATTTCGGGCGGCTGGTACGCGATCCGCAGGCGATGACTGATCTGCCCGCCGCGACCCGTGCGCGCCTGGCCGACGAGTTGCTACCCACGCTGCTCACGCCGGTGCGTGAGTTGGCCTGCGACGACGGCGCGACCCGCAAGGCGCTCTGGAAGCTGCACGACGGCGCGTTGGTGGAGAGCGTGCTGATGGGCTACCCGGACCGGGTCACGGTCTGCATCTCCAGCCAGGCGGGCTGCGGCATGGCCTGCCCGTTCTGCGCCACCGGCCAGGCCGGGCTGACCCGCAACCTGTCCACCGCCGAGATCGTCGACCAGGCGGTCTACCTGGCCGGGGTGGCGGCCTCCGGCGCGGTCGCCGGCTCACCGCCGCGGCTGTCGCACGTCGTGTTCATGGGCATGGGCGAACCGCTGGCCAACTACAACCGGGTCATCGCGGCGATCCGTCGGCTGGTCAGCCCCGCCCCGGAAGGGCTCGGCCTGTCCCAGCGGCACATCACCGTTTCCACGGTCGGCCTGGTTCCGGCCATCCGCCGACTGGCCAGCGAAGACCTCTCTGTGACTCTTGCGCTGTCGTTGCACGCGCCCGATGATGATCTGCGCGACGAACTCGTGCCGGTAAACCAGCGCTGGAAGGTAGCCGAGGTGCTGGACGCAGCGTGGGACTATGCCGCCCGGACGGGCCGTCGCGTGTCCATCGAGTACGCAATGATCAAAGACGTGAACGACCAGCCGTGGCGAGCTGACCTGCTCGGGCGGCTGTTGGCCGGCAAGTTGGCGCATGTGAACCTCATCCCGCTCAATCCGACCCCGGGCAGCCGCTGGGACGCGAGCCCGAAGCCGGTCGAGCGGGAGTTCGTCCGGCGCTTGCGCGACGCGGGAGTCTCCACCACCGTACGGGACACCCGGGGTCGCGAGATCGACGGCGCGTGTGGCCAGCTCGCCGCCGCCGAGGACACCGACACCTTCACCGACCGCGCCGAAGAGGCACCGGCGTGACCGGGCGTGGCGAACGACACCAGGAGACATAGTGGCGAGTCAGGGTCAGCGTTTCCGGCGCAAGGCGGTTCGCCGGGGATACAAGGTCGACGAGGTGGACGCCTTCCTCGACCGGGTCGAGGCGACGCTCGACGGCCGACAGGTCGGTGCGCCCGTCGCCTCGCAGGAGGTCCACGACGTCGTCTTCCGGGTCCGGTTCAACGGCTATGACGAGTGGCAGGTCGACCTGCACCTGGACCGGGTCGAGCGACAGCTGGCCGAGTTGGAGGAGCGCAACAGCGCCGGACGCGGCGGCGATCCTCGGATGGGTGACCGGATGGGTCCCCCGGACCGGATGGGTCCGCCGATGCGCGACGACCGTGGCGGCATGCCGCAGCCGATGCCTCCCCGCCCGATGCCCGCCCAGGCCGGTCCGCCGGCCGACCGCTACGGCCGGTACGACGAGCCCACCGGCGCCTTCGCCGGCGGGTACGACGCCCCCCGGGGCGGCTACGACGCGCAGCGCGGCCCTGGCCCTGGTGGCCCCGGCCCCGGCCCAGGCGGTCCCGGCCCGATGGGGCCCGGCGGCCCGATGGGTGGGCACGGCCTGCCGCCGCGTGGCCTGCCGGCCGGTCCGGGTGGTTACGGTCCGCCGGACGATCAGCGGATGCCCGGTGGTTACGGTCCGCCGGACGATCAGCGGATGCCCGGTGGTTACGGTCCGCCGGATGACCAGCGCATGCCCAGTGGTTACGGTCCACCGGATGATCAGCGCATGCCCGGCGGGTACGGCCCGCCCGACGGTCCGCGAGCGTCCGGTGGCTACCCGCCGCCGGAGGAGCCACGCTTCGACGGCTTCGAGGCCGGCCGGCGTGCCCGCGCCGACATGACCGCCGAGATCCGGATGCCCGAGCGTGACCTGCGTGACCTGCGGCGCGGCCCGGCGGGTCCGCCGCCGATGCCGCAGCAGGGCATCGGCGGTCCGCCGATGGCCGGTCCGCCCGCCGTCGCCGGTCCGCCGATGGGTGGTCCGCCGATGGCCGGCCCGCCCGGCAGCGACCTGTACCGGGTCGACCAGATCCGCCGCCGGTTCCAGGTCCGTCGCTTCGGCAGCGGGTACGACCCGGACCAGGTGGACCAGTTCTTCGAGTCCCTGCTCGGCGGCATGCAGCGTCGCAACCCGATGCCGGTCGACCCGAAGGACCTGGACACGCTCCGGTTCGGTCTGGTGCCCGGCGGCTACTTCGAGGCCGAGGTCGACGCGGCGCTCAAGGACGTGCAGGACATCCTTTTCGGGCGCTGACCCGGACGCGTACACGAACGAGGGCCCGTCCCCGGGTGGGGGCGGGCCCTCGGCGTTTGTCGGCCAGTCGACCGGCGGACGGCTGGGTCAGGAGCGCAGACCGTTGCGCCGCAGCACGGCATCGCCGATCACGATGACCAGCAGCAGCGCGGCGAGGCCGACCAGCCAGATGTCCTCGACCCTGCCTTCGTGGTTGCCGCAGAACGCCATGACGACCAGCGCCAGCGCGGACAGCACGGCGCCGATGCGCCCCGACTTGCGGTGCCCGGGCTTGTGCTGGTCCGGCGACGTTACCGGCTCGCTTCCTGCCACTGTCGGTCCTTCCCTCGCGATCGGATCTTTGGTTAGTCTGGCACGCCTCCCGCCCGGGGCGGTGCGGTGGGGGTTTCCCGCCCATGCAGCCCTGCCCGCCCAGGCCGGACGGCTCTACGGGCGTCGAGGGGTGGCCGTCAGACTCACTCCGGTAGCGTTTGGCGTACACCTGATTGTCTGTTTGAGGGGGACTGTGCGGTGCGAGTGACCGGAACCGGGCACGCCAGCATGCGGATCGACACGGCCGCGGGCAGCATCCTGTGCGACCCGTGGGTCAATCCGGCCTACTTCGCCTCGTGGTTCCCCTTCCCGGACAATTCGCTGCTCGACTGGGAGACGCTGGGTCAGGTCGACTACCTGTACGTCTCCCACCTGCACCGGGACCACTTCGACGCGAAGCACCTGCGGGACCACATCTCGAAGGACGCCACGGTTCTGCTTCCCGAGTTCCCCACCTCCGAGATGGAGGACGAGTTCCGGGCGTTGGGCTTCACCAAGTTCCTGAAGGCGCCCAACGAGCAGGTCGTGGAGCTGCCCGGCGGTCTGAAGATCATGATCCAGGCGTTGACCAGCCCCACCGACGGCCCGATCGGCGACTCGTCGCTCTGGGTCGAGTACGACGGGGTGCGGCTGCTGAACCAGAACGACGCCCGCCCCACCGACCTGAGCGTCTTCGCCGAGCTGGGGCACGTGCACGCGCACCTGCTCCAGTTCTCCGGCGCCATCTGGTACCCGATGGTCTACGAGCTGCCGCAGGCGGCGAAGACCGCGTTCGGCAAGCAGAAGCGCGACCGGCAGTTCGACCGGACGTGGCGGTACATCGACGACCTGAAGGCCGATCACGTCTTCCCGATCGCCGGCCCGCCGTGCTTCCTCGACGACGAGCTGTGGCAGTTCAACGACATCCACGGCGACGAGGGCAACATCTTCCCCGACCAGTCGGTCTTCCTCAGCGAGTACGCGAAGGTCGGCGGCACCAACGGCATCGTGCTGCTGCCGGGCAGCGTCGCCGAGGTCACCACCGAGGGCGCCAGCACCACCCACCCGGTGCCGGTCGAGGAGTTCTTCGCGAACAAGGTCGCCCACCTGGAGGAGATGCGGGAGCGTAAGCGCCCGATCATCGAGGCGGAGAAGGCATCCTGGCGGCACCCCGAGGTGGACGTGCTCGGCGAGATGAAGAGCCGGATCGAGCCGTTGCTCGACGAGTCGATCTACCTGGCCAAGGGGGTCGGCGGCCCGGTCCGTTTCGACCTGGTGGGGTACGACGGGGAGAGCGTCGAATCCATCGTGGTGGACTTCCCGGGCAAGGAGGTCCGGCCGTACGCCGAGGAGAAGGTGCGGTACCGGTTCCGGACCGAGCGGTCGCTGATCGAGCACCTGCTCTTCATCGACGAGGTGGACTGGGTCAACTCGCTCTTCCTGTCCTGCCGGTTCTCGGCGGCGCGGATCGGCCAGTACAACGAGTTCGTCTACGCGTTCTTCAAGTGCCTGTCCGAGGAGCGGCTCCAGTACGCCGAGGGCTGGTACGACGAGCACGAACGCAGCACCGACGCCGAGGACATCACGCTGGGCGACTGGGTGGTGCAGCGGCGCTGCCCGCACCTGAAGGCGGATCTGACCCGCTTCGGCATCGTCGAGGGTGACCAGCTCACCTGCCAGCTGCACGGTTGGCGCTTCGACCTGCCCAGCGGCCGCTGCCTGACCAGCGTCGGCCACAAGGTGAGAGCCCACCGGGTCGACGCGGAAACCCCCGCCCCCGCCGGAGAAGCCCTGAGCTGACCCCTCCCGCTCCGCGATCTTGCACTTTCGGTGGGAGCAAACCACCGCAATCGCCCCGCAACGGCGACCGAAAGTGCAAGATCGCGGGAGGGGGTGCGCGCGAGACGCACCACCGAGAGCGGGGCGGGCGTGGCAGGGGCGGACGCGCGGAAGGATTACCGGTACGGGCGCGGTCGGGAGATGGCCCGGGACGCGGCGCGGGTCGAGACGTTCAGTGACGGGGTCTTCGGGGTCGTCCTGACGGTTATGGCCGTCGAACTGCTCCAGACCGGCCCGGCCCGCGAGGGCGGAAGGGAGCTTCCCGCCGCCCTCGCCCACGCCTGGCCGTCCTACCTGGCGTACGTGATCACCTTCGGGATCGCCGGTCAGGTCTGGATCGCCCACCACAACATCTGGCGGTACGTGGTCCGGGTCGATCAGATGCTGCTGGTGCTCAACCTGCTCGTGCTGCTCTTCATCGCCACCATCCCGTTCACGGCCGACCTGTTGTCGGACAACCTGCGGGGCAGCGCCACCGAGCAACGGCTGACCGCCGCCCTCTACCTCGGCACCGTGCTCGGTGAGGCGATCTTCGTGAACCTGAGCTGGTGGTGGGCCCGTCGCGCCAGGCTTCTGCACGCCGACCTGGATCCCCGGTTGGCTCGGGCGATCGCACGGCGGATACGGCTGAAGCCCGTGCTCTACCTGGTCGCCTTCGCCTCCGTCTTCGTCGACCCGATCCTGAGCCTCTGCGCGTACCTCCTGCTGGTCGGCTTCTATCTCATCGGCGGCCCGGGTGACCTCCGCCCGTACGCGCGCCGGGCCGAGTCACCGACCTAGGTCCGCGAGGATCCGGCGGGCCGCGTTGTGGCCGGCCGCGCCGATCACGCTGCCGGCGGGGTGGCAGCCGGCGCTGCCCGCGTACACGCCGTCGATGCCGGTGGCGTACGGCATCCGGTCGGTGAACGAGACGGTGTTGTCGACGTGGTGGATGTGCCCACCGGTGATGCCGAAGTGGGCCTCGATGCCGGGCGGCGGCAGCGGCACCGCGTCGGCGATCAGGTCGGCGGTGCCGGGGGCGTACCGTTCGACGATCTCGACGAGTCGGTCGACGTAGCCGGGCAGTTCCGCGTCCCAGGTGGTGCCGGTCAGCTCGTAGGGCACCGACTGGACGAACAGCGCCGACGAGTGGTGCCCGGCCGCGTCGGAGAGCGACGGGTCGACGGTGGTGTGCAGGTACCACTCGATGGTCGGCTCGGCCGGCAGCCGCCCGGCCTGCACGTCCGCCCACATGTCGCGCAGCGCGGCCATCGGCGAGGTGGTGTCCCCGCCGACCAGCGACGCGGAGCCGGGCAGCAGGTGGATCGTCGACCCGAACGGGCTCGGCGCGTCGGCCGGCAGGCAGGAGAAGCGGGGCAGGCCGCGCAGCGCCAGGTTGAGCTTGAGGGTGGTGCCGGGCCGGCGGACCGCCGCCATCTGATCGCCGAGTCGCGCCGGGAGCGCGCCGTCGGGCAACAGCTCCATCAGCCGGTACGGATCACACGCGCCGAGCACCACCCGGGCGCTGACCTCCCGGCCGTCGGCCAACACCACTCCGCTCGCCGCGCCGCCGTCGAGGGTCACCGCGCTCACCGGCGTACCCGTTGCGATGGTGGCCCCGGCGGCGCGGGCGGCGTCGGCGAACGTCCGCGAGACGGTGCCCATGCCGCCCTCGGCGATCATCCAGGTGCCACCCGAGCCGGGCAGCCGGCACATGTTGTGCACGAGGAAGTTGTGGCCCGTCCCGGGGTCGTCCGGGCCGGCGTTGAGGCCGGAGAGGCCGTCGGTGACCGCGTACATGCTGACCAGCAGTTCGGAGCGGAACTCGAAGCGGGCCAGGTAGTCGGCGACCGACCCGCGGACCAGGTCGACGAAGGCCTGCCGCAGTGCCGGGCGGACGTGCCGCTCGGCGGTCTCCTCGACGCTCATGGGCTCGGCCAGCCAGGCGGGGGCGAGGTCCTCGCGTAGCGCGGCGAGTTCGGCCTGCATGGCGTCGTCGGCGGCCACGTCGGCGGGGGAGAAGAACTCGGTGAGCTGCGCCCGGGTGGCGGCGGTGTCACTGCCGAAGAGCAGGTACGGCGAGCCGAGGCCACCCGGTGTGGGCAGGAAGTAGTGCGGGTCGCGGCGCAGCACCGGGATGCGTACGTCGAGGGTGGCGAGCAGCTCCGGTGGCATCAGCCCGAGCAGGTACGAGCCGGTGGAGTGGCGCAGCCCCGGCACCTTGGGGAACGGGTTCTCGGTGCGGGTAGCGCCGCCGATCACGTCGGCGGCCTCGACCACGAGGACGTCCAGACCCGCGCGCGCCAGCAGAACCGCGGAGACCAGACCGTTGTGCCCGGCCCCGACGATGACGACGTCAACCCGGCTGGGAATCTCACCACTCATGCCGCCGCAGCCTAGTCCCACCACCCCCACCACCGCCCGCGGCAACCCGGTGATCAAGAGGTTCGCGTCAGGAAACGCCGTCCGGATGACGCGAACCTCTTGATCAACGGGGGTGGGTGGGGAGGTGGACCGTGAAGGTCGAGCCTTTGGTGGGGGTGCTTTCGACCTGGACCGTGCCTTGGTGGGCTTCCACCAACTTGCGGACTATGGCCAGGCCCAGGCCGCTGCCGCCGGTCTGCCGGCTGCGGGACTTCTCCGCCCGCCAGAAACGGTCGAACACCCGGGGCAGATGCTCGGCGCTGATGCCGCTGCCCGTGTCGGCGACGGCGATGGTCACCTGCCCGTCGGCCGCCCCGGCGCTGATCGTGACACTGCCGCCGGTCGGAGTGTGGCGTACCGCGTTGCCGACCAGGTTGCCGACGACCTGCCGCAGTCGCACCGGGTCGGCGTACACCTGCGGGTCGGCGTCGAGGAGCACCGACAGCGTCACGCCGGCCCGGTCGGCCTGCACGCGGTACGCCTCGGCCACCTGGCCCAGCAGGTCGGCGAGGTAGACCGTCTCGGGGTGCAGCCGCAGCGCGCCCGCCTCCGCCTCGGCGAGATCCTGCAGGTCGGCGATCACGTGTTGCAGCAACGTCGCCTCCTCCAGCAGCGACGACACCAACCTCCGGTCCAGCGGCGCGACGCCGTCCTCGGCGGCCTCCAACCAGCCCCGGATGGTGGTGACCGGGGTGCGTAGCTCGTGGGCGATGTCGCTGACCATGGCGCGACGGAGTTGTTCGAGGCGTTCGCGTCGCTCGGACATGTCGTTGAACGCCTCGGCCAGCCGGGCGATCTCGTCCCGGCCGGTGACGCGGACACGGGCCGCGCCGTCGCCGTCGCGCATCCGCTGGGCGGCCCCGGTCAGCGCGTGCAGCGGCCGGGTCAGCCGGACACCGGCCAGCACCGTGACACCCACGGTCACCAGCAGCACGAGACCGGCGACCGCCACGATGCGGGCCTGGTTGGCGCGGGACAGATCGAAGGTCGTGGTGGGCCGACCGCCCGGATCGGAGACGAACAGGGTCGCCGCCGGGGCGACGTACGGGAGGAGTTGCTCTCGCCGGCTGGTGCCGACGCAGGCGTTGACCGCCTGGCTCTGGTCCTCGTCGACCTCGGTGGCGCCACGGGTCTGCCGTGCGGGGGCGGACCTCGTCGTCCAGGTCCAGTCCAGGTCGACGTTTACCGGCGCGATCTTGCGCCGGGCCAGGCAGGTGTTCACCAGCGCGTTGAGCTGCGCCAGCGCCTTGCGCTCGGTGGCCGTCGGGGCCGCCAGTTCCTCGCGTGCCTGGCCGCAGATGGCGTTGTCGTTCAGGTCCGTGCCCGGGGTGGCGATCCGGGGTCGGCCGCTCGGCCCCTCCGCCACGACGGCCGCGATCCTGGGCCGTACCCGCAGGCACAGCACGGCCTGGTCCGCCCGGTCGAGCAGCGTGCGGCGCTCGTCGGGCGGGAGCAGGTACGGGCCGGCGGCGCGGGGGTCGATGCGCGCGGCGTCGACGGCCGCGGGGGAGCCCGGGGCCAGGGTGGTGTCGACGGCGAGCGCGTCGATGGTCGCGGAGGGCTTGGTGGGCAGCGGACCGGCCTGCGGCGCCGAGTCGGCGAGTGGTGTGCCCGACTCGGTGGTCAGTGTGATGCGTCGACCCACCTGTTCGGCGAGGGGTCGCAGGGCGGTGTCGACATCGTCCCAGCTCGGGTGGGTCGCCGCGTAACCGATCAGGGTGTCGTAGATGCGGGCGTCGTCGGCGAGCGCCTGGCCCTGTTCCTGCCGGATCGCTCCGGTCGTGGTGCGGACGGCCAGCCAGGCCGTGGCGGCGATCGAGCCCACGGCGATGAGGACGGCCAGCGCGAGCAACCGGAGCAGCAGGCTGCGGCGCAGCGGCACCTCACGCCGCATGGTGGCTCTCCTCGACGAGTTTGTAGCCGACGCCGTACACGGTCAGCAGTCGGGTCGGTCGGCGCGGGTTCGCCTCGATCTTCCGGCGCAGGTTCATCACGTGGACGTCGACGGTCCGGCCGGTGATGTACCTGTCGAAACCGTGCAGGTGGCCGAGGAGCTGGTCCCGGGTGAAGGCCCGTCCCGGCTGGGCGGCCATCGCCTGGAGCAGGTGGAACTCGCCCGGCGTGCACTCGACGCGTCGTCCGTCGACGCGTACCTCGTGGCGGATCGGGTCGACGTGCAGGTCGCCGACCCGCAGCACCGGGTCGGCCGCGTGCGTCGTCCGCTGGCTCCGGCGCAGCAGCGTCCGTACCCGGGCCACCAGCTCGCGTGGGCTGTACGGCTTCGTCAGGTAGTCGTCGGCGCCCAGGTCGAGGCCGAGCAGCAGGTCGTCCTCGGTGGCGCGGGCGGTCAGCATGAGCACGGGTAGGTCGGATTCCCGGCGCAGGATGCGGCAGACGTCCAGGCCGTCGACCTTCGGCATCATCACGTCGAGGATCAGCAGGTCCGGCGGGCGCTGGCGCAGGTGCTCCAGAGCGGCCCGCCCGTCGCCGACGACGACGACCGTGTGCCCCTCGCGTTCCAGGTAGCGGCGGACCAGTTCGGCCTGCTTCTCGTCGTCCTCGGCTATCAGCACCCGCGCGCTCACGGCAGCGACTGTACGGGTCACCGGCCGTCGCAGGCGCTGCCCGTGAGCTGGGGCTACCGGATGAGCATTGCTTCCTGACAGGTCTCTGACAACTCCCCGTGAGGCTGCCGGCATGACGAACGCACCACGACGCGTCGGGTTCGCGGCGCTCACCCTCCTCGCCACGGTTCTGGCCGGCTGCGGCGGTGAGAAGTCCGACGCCGGGGGCACGGCCGACGTCGCTTCCCTCGCCACCGGCTCCGCCGCGCCGAGCGCGTCCGCCGGTGCTGCGGCCGTGGCGGCCGGGCGTCCGCAGTTGCGCCTGGACATGAACGAGGACGAGAAGCAGCGGCTCTGGAACACGTACAACTACTGCCTGCGCGACCACGGGGTCAGGGAGAACAAGGAACGTTCGGCCGGGGCACCCAAGGGGAGCGGCATCATCTCCCTCGACCAGAGCGGTGAGCCGAAGGCGGCGTACGTGGCGTGCGCCGACAAGCTCCCCCTCCAGCCGCCCGAGCTGGACGAGGAGAAGAACCCGAACTACGTGATCCAGTGGAACGACTATGTGCAGTGCCTGCGCGGGCGCGGCATGAAGATCCACTCGCTGCCGGACGGCTCCGGCTGGACGTACGACGACGTCGAGGACGCGACGGGCGGTCTGGTGGGCGCCGCGTACGACAAGGCGGACAAGGAATGCACGATGGAGGCGTTCCGTGGCAAGAAATAAGCTGGCGATGGCGGCCCTGGTGACGGTGACGCTGGCCGTCGTCGGCGCCGGCGTCACGGTGCTGACGCTGGGGCGTGCCGGCGCGGACGACGCGGCGAGCGCCCCGCCGCCGCTGACGACGACGACGGTCACCCGCACCGACCTGTCGGACAGCCGGTCGCTCGACGGCACGTTGGGGTTCGGCCCGGAGCGCGTGGTCAAGGGCACGGGCGAGGGTGTCGTCACCCGCCTGCCCAAGGTCGGTGACACGGTCGCCCGGGGCAAGCCGATCTACTGGGTCAACGACCAGCCGGTACCGGTGCTCTTCGGCGACGTCCCGCTGTTCCGCACGCTCGACAAGCCCGGTCTCGTGGGCAGCGACGTGCGCGTCGTGTCGGACAACCTGGCCGCGCTCGGCTACCAGACCGGCACGCGGCCGACCCGGGCCAAGGACGGCACGAAGATCCCCGCAGGACAGTCCCTGCTCACCGAGACCCTGGTGGCCGCGATCAAGAAGTGGCAGCAGGCGCTCGACCTGCAACCCACCGGCCGGATCGAGGTCGGGCAGGCCGTCGTGCTGCCGGGGCCGGTCCGGGTCAGCGCGGTGAAGGCGGTGCCCGGTGATCCCGCCGCCGGTGAACTGGTGGCCGTCACCGAGAAGGTCAAGCTGGTGACCGTCGCGGTCGAGGCGACCGAGGTCGGCAGCATCCGGGTGGGCGCCACGGTCGCCATCACCCTGCCCGACACGACCGAGAGCCCTGGCCGGGTCGCCTCGATCTCGCACACCGTCGATGGCGGCGGTCCGGACTCCGGGGCGGGCCAGACCAGCCCGCCCAAGGTGAACGTCCTCGTGACGCCGGCCAAGGCGGCGGACGTGGTGAAGCTGGACGCGGCGTCGGTCCAGGTCACGTTCACCACGAGCGCCCGCAAGGGTGTGCTGGCCGTACCGGTCGGCGCGCTGGTGGCACTCCGCGAGGGCGGGCACGCCCTCCAACTGCCCGACGGCGGGCTGGTGGCCGTGGAGACCGGGATGTTCTCCCGGGGGCTCGTCGAGGTCAGCGGGGACGGTGTCACCGAGGGACTCACGGTGGTGACCGCCGCATGAGTACGGTCATCCCCTTCCCGGTCCGGGACGCGCCGACCGAGATGATCCCGGCGTACACCGAACCGGTCCTGCAACTCGACGGGGTGCGCCGGACGTACCCGGGCGGCGTCACCGCCCTGGACGACGTCTCGCTGACCGTACGCGCGGGAGAACTCCTCGCCATCGTCGGACCTTCCGGGTCCGGCAAGTCGACCCTGCTGAACATCATGGGCACGCTCGACCTGCCGACCAGCGGCCGGGTACGCGTCGCCGGGCAGGAGGTGACGGACCTGTCCGACCGGCGGCTCTCCGCGCTGCGGGGACGGTGGCTCGGCTTCGTGTTCCAGCAGTTCCACCTCGTCGGAGGGCTCGACGCCGCCGAGAACGTCGCCACCGGGCTGCTCTATGCCGGCGTACCCCGCCGTCGCCGTCGTCGTACGGCCATCGACGCGCTGGCCCGGGTCGGCCTGGCGCACCGCGTCGACCACCTGCCGCACCAGCTCTCCGGCGGGGAACGCCAGCGGGTCGCCATCGCGCGGGCGCTGGTCAACGACCCGGCGCTGGTCCTGGCCGACGAGCCGACCGGCGCCCTGGACACCGCCAACGGCGAGGCGGTCCTGGCGCTGCTGCTGAGCCTGCACGCCGAGGGCACCACCATCGCCATGATCACCCACGATCGGGACCTCGCCGCCCGTACCCCTCGGCAGGTGGACATCCGCGACGGGCGGATCGTCTCCGACACCCTCGACAGGACCCACCGATGACCACACCGACAGCGGCACCCGGCGGCCGGCCGCCCCGGCTCGCCCCGGGCGACGTACTCCGGCTCGGTCTGCTCGGGCTGACCAGCCGGCGGATGCGGGCGGCGCTGTCCGCCCTGGGCATCTCCATCGGCATCGCCACGATGATCGTCGTGGTCGGCATCCCGGCGTCCAGCCAACGTGACCTGATGGACCAGCTCTCCGCTCTCGGCACCAACCTGCTGCGGGCCGAACCCGTGCCGGACCAGGACCCACCCGTGCTGCTGCCGGCGGAGTCGGTGGCGATGGTGGACCGGATCGGGCCCGTCGAGACGGTGAGCGCGGTCGCGAACACCCACGTCGCGGTCCGCCGCAACGACCTGGTGGACCGCTACGACACGTCGGGACTCACGACCCTCGCCGCGCGCCCGGATCTGCTGGACACCGTCAACGGACGGGTCCGCGTCGGCCGGTTCCTGGACGACGGGACGGCCCGGCTGCCGACCGCCGTCCTCGGCTACGTGGCCGCGAGTCGGCTCGGGTTCGCCACCGTCGACCCCGTCCGGCCGCCCCAGGTGCTCGTCGGCGAACGGTGGTTCACCGTGATCGGCGTACTCGATCCGCTGCCCATCGCCCCCGACCTGGACCGGTCGGTGCTGGTCGGCTGGGACGCGGCCCGGAACCTGCTCGGCTTCGACGGGCATCCCACCGTCGTGTACGTGCGGGCCCGCGAGGCCGCGCTGGAGGACGTGCGTGCCGTGCTGCCGGCCACCCTCGACCCGCAGTTGCCCGGGTTGATCCAGGTCAGCCGCCCCTCGGACGCGCTCGCCGCCAAGCGGGCCACCGAGAACACGTTCTCCGCGCTGTTCCTCGGGCTGGCCGCCGTGGCGCTGCTGGTCGGCGGGATCGGGGTGGCCAACACCATGGTCATCTCGGTGCTGGAGCGCCGCCGGGAGATCGGCCTGCGCCGGGCGCTCGGCGCGAACCGGGGCCAGATCCGGGTGCAGTTCCTCACCGAGTCGGTGCTGCTGTCCGTGCTCGGCGGGGCCGCCGGAGCGGTGCTCGGCGTGCTCGCGACAGTCGGGTACGCCAGCTACCAGGGCTGGCCGCCGACGATCCCGGTGACCTCGGTGGCCGGCGGCATCGCCGGCGCGATGCTGGTCGGGATGGCGGCGGGCGTCTACCCGTCGATCCGCGCCGCCCGCCTCACCCCCACCGAAGCGCTCGCCAGCGCGTGATCAGCTCGGCCGCTGGGCACGCCAACGCGACAGTGCCAGGGTCGCGGAGTAGCCGGCCAGGACGATCACGTGGAACACGTACAGCCACAGGAGCACGGCGACGCCCGCGCCGATCGGGTCGAAGCCGCCGAACGGCACGCCGAGGTCCAGCGGCAGGGACGCGAACAGCACGAAGCCGTGCAGGAACCCGGAGAGGTTGGCCGCCGTGAACGAACCGATCGCGAGGGTGGAGAGCCAGTCCGGCGACGCCGGCCCCACCACCCGGAACACCCACACCAGCACCGGTGTGAGCACCAGCCAGACCGCCAGGAAGGACAGCACGATGCCCAGCGCGCCGACCCAGCCGCCCTGGCGGACCAGGCGGGTGGTGAGCGGCAACGCCAGCAGGATCGACAGCAGCAGCGCGGGCGCCGGCGCGAGCAGCGGCAGCAACAGCAGCCGACCCCGCCACCCCACCAGGTGCTCGTCCGTGCGCGGCGCCGCCACCGACACGAACGCCCGGCGCAGCCCCTCGCCGTACAGCGACGCGGGCAGCAGTGAGGCGAGGGCCAGCAGCGGGGTCAACTGCACCCCGGCGTCGACCAGCGCGGCCACCGCCCGGGGCGCCCCGATCGCCGTCGGCAGGGCCTCGACGGCGTACGACGTGAGCCGGCGTACCCGATCGGCGCCCGCGATCAGCGAGGTGAGCCAGAGGGCCAGCAGCGCCACCGGGACCACCGCGATCGCCCCGTAGAAGGTGATCGCCGCGGCGTGCAGCGACAGGTCGCGTCCGCGCACCGGACGGAACGCGGCACTGGTGATCCGTTTCGCGCGCTGCCAACCGCTGCCCATCGGCTTCTCCTTCCCTGTCGTCGGGGCGGTCACTCCTTAAGATCGCCGGTCATGACTGTTGTCACCACCGAACGCCTCATCCTGCGCGATTGGACCGACGAAGCGGCGGACCTGGCCCGGATCTACGACATCTACTCGCGCCCGGAGATCACACGCTGGTTGGGTGTGTCACCGGGTCTGCCGATGACCGAGCCGGGTCAGGCCGCCGAGCGGCTGCGGATGTGGCGGGACCGGCACGCCGCAGACGGCGGCCGGTACGGCACCTGGGCGATCGAGGTACGCGAGACCGGAGTCGTGGCGGGTACGGCGCTGCTCAAGCCGCTGCCGGGGCGCGACGAGAGTCGGCTCACCGACGACATCGAGGTGGGCTGGCACCTGCACCCGGATTCGTGGGGCCACGGCTACGCCACCGAGGCGGCGCGTGCGCTCATCGTCCGGGAGTTCGCCACCGGAACCCCGGAGATCTACGCGGTCGTGTCGCCGGGCAACGAGCCGTCGATGGCGGTCTGCCGACGACTCGGCATGGCGCACGTGGGCCAACGCACCGACTGGTACGGCGGTGAGGTGCTGGAGACCTTCGTCCTGGCGGCCCCAGCGGCCTGATCGTTCCGGAATCACCTGACGCAAGATCCGTACAGCTTCGGGGAAGGTTTCGCCTCCAGTCGTCGGGGGTGGCACCTTCCCCGATTTGTGCGTGGAGGGAGGTGCGCCAAGAGTGGGCAACTCCGTCAATAGTCACGGTGGTCGAAGTATTGACGCTCCCGTAGCACGTCAGTAACCTTTGGTCAAAGTTACGCAAGAACTAGACAAACGCATGCACGGTTCTGTGCATGCTCGCGGAAGATTCAACGGGCCTCCTGGGGAGGCCCGTTGATGGTCGTACCCCTCGAACGCCGGCCCGCCTCACCGGTCGGCGACGCACCGCCACCCACCCCACCGTGGTCACCCCCGCCCGCGGCAACCGTCCCCCGACGACAGGACAGTCATGAGACGACGAGCGACACTGTTCAGGATGGTGGCGGCGACAGTCGCGACCACGCTGATCGCGACGGCCCTCGCGAACCCGGCCCTCGCCACTCCGGCCTCCGCCGCCCGCCCCGCCGACCAACCGGCCGCCGCCAGCAGCGCCGTCGCCGCGGCGGCCACCAACCTCGCCCAGGGCCGTCCCACCCAGGAGAGCGGGCACGCCGACGTCTACGACTCGTCGAAGGTCGTCGACGGCAACGCGGGCAGCTACTGGGAGAGCGTCAACAACGCGTTCCCGCAGTGGGTGCAGGTCGACCTCGGCTCGTCGCAGTCGGTCAACCAGGTCGTGCTGAAGCTGCCGACCTCGGGCTGGGGCACCCGTACGCAGACGTTGAGCGTGCGGGGCAGCGCCGACGGCTCGTCCTTCACCGACCTGGCCGGGTCGCAGACGTACACCTTCAACCCGGCGAGCGGCAGCACCGCCACGATCAACTTCAGCGCCACCGCCACCCGCTACGTCCGGATCACCATCACCGCCAACAGCGGCTGGCCGGCCGGGCAGCTCTCCGAGCTGGAGGTGTACGGCAGCGGCGGCACCACCCCCGACACCACCGCGCCGAGCGCGCCGGGCAACCTCTCGTACACCCAGTCGGGCACCACCATCAGCCTCGCCTGGGTCGCGTCCACCGACAACTCGGGCGGTAGCGGTGTCGCCGGCTACGACGTCTACCGCAACGGCGCGTTCCTCCAGTCCGTGGGGACCGTGACCACGTTCAACGACACGCAGCCCACCACGGCGACCGTGTCGTACTACGTCCGGGCGCGCGACGCCGCCGGCAACGTCTCCGGCAACAGCAACACGGTGACCCGCACCGGCAGCGGCGACACCACCGCGCCGAGCGTGCCGGGGACGCTGTCGCAGAGCACGTCGGGCAGCACGATCACGCTCACCTGGGGCGCCTCCACCGACTCCGGTGGCAGTGGCCTGGCCGGCTACAACGTCTACCGGGGCGGCAGCCTGATCGCGACGCTGGGCACCGTGCTCACGTACCAGGACAGCCAGCCGACCACGGCGACGGTGTCGTACTACGTCCGCGCCCGCGACGGGGCCGGCAACCTGTCCGGCAACAGCAACACCGTCACCCGGACCGGCAGCAACCCCCCGGCCTGCACGAACGTGGCGCAGGGCAAGAGCATGACGGCGAGCGGCTCCACCTTCACCTTCACCCCCGACAAGGCGAACGACGGGCAGCTCGGCACCTACTGGGAGGGCGCGGCCAGCTACCCGCAGAACCTCACCGTGGCGCTCGGCGCGAACCACTCGATCTCCGGCGTCACCGTCAAGCTCAACCCCGACTCGTCCTGGGGCACCCGTACCCAGACGATCCAGGTCCTCGGCCGCGACCAGGCGTCCTCGTCGTACACCAGCCTGGTGTCGGCGGCGGCCTACCAGTTCGTCCAGGGCGTCAACACGGTGACCATTCCGGTCAGCGCGACCACGGCGGACGTGCAGTTGCGGTTCACCGGCAACACCGGCGCTCCGTCCGGTCAGGTGGCCGAGCTGGAGGTCTGCGGTACGCCGGCCCCCAACCCGGATCTGGTCGTCAGCTCGTTGTCCTGGTCGCCGACGTCGCCCAGCGAGGTCTCCGCGATCACGCTCTCGGCCGTCGTGCAGAACATCGGCACCGCCGCCGCGGCGGCCACGACGGTGAACTTCAGCCTGGCCGGGGCGCTGGTCGGCAGCGCCACGGTGGGCGCGCTCGCCGCCGGTGCGTCGACGACGGTGTCGTTCAACGCCGGTACGCGACCGATGGGCAGCTACGCCGTGTCGGCGGTGGTCGACCCGACCAACACGGTCGTCGAGCAGAACAACGGCAACAACAGCCTCACGGCGGCGTCGCCGCTGGTGGTGGCGCAGGCGCCGGGGCCCGACCTCCAGGTGCTGAGCATCGCCTCGAACCCGCCGAACCCGGCCGTCGGGGCGTCCGTCACCTTCACCGTGGCGGTCCGCAACCGGGGTACCACCGCGACCGGCGCGACCACCGTCACCCGGCTGGTGGTGGGTGGCACCACACTAAACACGAACACCGCCTCGATCGCCGCCGGCGCGACGGCCACCGTGGCCGTCAGCGGTAGCTGGACCGCCACCAGCGGCGGTGCGACCATCACCGCCACCGCCGACGCCACGAACGTGGTCGCCGAGACCAACGAGAGCAACAACACCTTCAGCCAGTCCATCGTGGTGGGACGCGGCGCGGCGGTGCCGTACGTCTCGTACGAGGCGGAGGCCGGCCGTTACTCGGGCACGCTGTTGGAGACCGACCCGCTGCGTACCTTCGGGCACACCAACTTCGCCAGCGAGTCCTCGGGTCGCAAGTCGGTACGCCTCACCGGCACCGGCCAGTTCGTCGAGTTCACCTCGGCCAACCAGGCCAACGCCATCGTGGTGCGCAACTCCATCCCGGACGCGCCCGGTGGCGGCGGCATCGAGGCGACCATCAGCCTCTACGTCAACGACGTGTTCTCCCGCAAGCTGACCCTGTCGTCGAAGCACAGCTGGCTCTACGGCAACACCGACGGGCCGGAGGCGCTGACCAACACCCCGCAGGCCGACGCCCGCCGGCTCTTCGACGAGTCGAACGCGTTGCTGTCGCAGTCGTACCCGGCGGGCACCCGGTTCAAGTTGCAGCGCGACTCGGGCGACACCGCCTCGTTCTACGTCATCGACATGATCGACCTGGAGCAGGTGGCCCCGCCGCTGAGCCAACCGGCCGGCTGCACCTCGATCACCCAGTACGGCGCGGTCCCGAACGACGGGCTCGACGACACCGCCGCCATCCAGCGGGCGGTGACCGACGACCAGAACGGCGTCATCAGCTGCGTCTGGATCCCCGCCGGCCAGTGGCGGCAGGAGCAGAAGATCCTGACCGACGACCCGCTGAACCGGGGCATGTACAACCAGGTCGGCATCAGCAACGTCACCATCCGGGGCGCCGGCATGTGGCACTCGCAGCTCTACACGCTCACCGAGCCGCAGAACGTGGTGGGCGGCATCAACCACCCGCACGAGGGCAACTTCGGCTTCGACATCGACAAGAACACCCAGATCTCGGACATCGCCATCTTCGGCTCGGGCCGGATCCGGGGCGGTGACGGCAACGGTGAGGGCGGCGTCGGTCTGAACGGTCGCTTCGGCACCGGCACCAAGATCAGCAACGTCTGGATCGAGCACGCCAACGTCGGCGTCTGGGTGGGCCGCGACTACGACAACATCCCCGACCTGTGGGGGCCGGCCGACGGGCTGGAGTTCAGCGGCATGCGGATCCGCGACACGTACGCCGACGGCATCAACTTCAGCAACGGCACGCGCAACTCGCGGGTGTTCAACTCGTCCTTCCGGACCACCGGCGACGACGCGCTCGCCGTCTGGGCCAACCCGTACGTCAAGGACCGCAGCGTCGACATCGCGCACGACAACCACTTCGTCAACAACACCATCCAGCTCCCGTGGCGGGCGAACGGCATCGCCATCTACGGCGGCTACGACAACTCGATCGAGAACAACCTGATCTACGACACCGCCAACTACCCGGGCATCATGCTGGCGACCGACCACGACCCGCTGCCGTTCTCCGGCACGACGTTGATCGCCAACAACGGGCTCTACCGCACCGGCGGCGCGTTCTGGAACGAGGACCAGGAGTTCGGCGCCATCACGCTGTTCCCCTCGACCCGGGACATCACCGGCGTCACCATCCGCGACACCGACATCGTCGACTCCACGTTCGACGGCATCCAGTTCAAGAACGGCGGCGGCAACATGCCGAACGTCGCCATCACCAACGTACGGATCGACAAGTCGAACAACGGTGCCGGCATCCTCGCGATGAGCGGCGCGCGCGGTAACGCCAACCTGACGAACGTGACCATCACGAATTCGGCCGACGGCAACATCGTCATCCAGCCGGGCTCGCAGTTCGTCATCAACGGCGGCTAACCCGCCGCTTGATCAACACGGTTTCAATGAAATCGGGGTGTCCGCCGGCCGCGGACACCCCGATTTTCATGAACCCGAGTCGATCGCCATTGCGCAGGGGCCGTCGTGGGCGTCGGGCCGCCGGCACCGGCCGGGCGTCGCCGAGCCGGGCGTCACAGAACACTCGGGTACGCAGAAACTGCGCGTCCTCCTCGCTGAGCGTGGTCTCGCCGAAGTCGACGACGGCGAGGTGACCGAGCGAGTCGCGCAGTGCCACGGCCAGGGCGGTGACCTCGTCGAGGCTGGTCAGCGTGGTCGGCAGGTGGATGATCCAGCGGGGCCCGGGTGCGATGCTCATGGCAGGACCACCGTTCCTCCGTCCACCAGCGTCTGGATCTGCTCGTCGGTCAGGCCGCGCTCCTGCAGGACGCGGCGGCCCCAACGGTGCAGTCGACACGGGTGCCGGGCGTCGTCCCTGCGGCAGCGCTCGCCGTCCGGTCGCTGCACGGGGGCGTGCACGCTGATCGCCCGTGCGATACCGCGCGCTCCGCGCCTCGACGTCATCCTGGGTGAGGCGGTGCTGCGCCGGCCGTTGCGGGATCGCGTGGCGATGGCCCGGCAACTGGACTCGCTGGTGGTGTCGTCGCGGCAACACCACATCGCCGTGCGGGTGCTGCCGCTCGACGCCGGGCTGGTGCGCTGGGCGCAGGCCGGCACCTTCACCATGCTCGACTTCCCGTCCGACGTGCGCGAGCCGGAGCCGACGACGATCTACATGGACGGTCCGTGCGGAGCGGTCTACCTTGACAAGACCCACGAGATTGAGATCTACGAGGATGCGTGGCGCTCCCTCGGTGAGCGGACGCTCAGCACCGACGAGTCCCGTGAGCTGATCGCGGCCATAGCGAAGGAGATGACCGATGGTGCGTGACGGAGTCTGGCGCGCGTCGACCCGGTCCGGCGGCGAGGGCAACTGCGTCGAGGTGGCGGGTTTCGCCGAGACGGTCGGCGTACGCGACAGCAAGGACCGGCCGGGGCCGGCGCTGACCTTCACCGAGGCGGCCTGGGCCGCGTTCGTCCAGTTCACGGCGGTACACCAGCCCATGCGATGATCAAGGCCGGCTCGCTCGCGGAAGGCTGAGAATCACGTTGGGTGTCGTCGCGACCGGGCTCTGCCTCGCCGTACCCGCTCTGTGGGGGTGTTGGGGAGCGGGGATACCGCCAGGTCGGCGATATGGTGTTGATCTTCGTGCCTCTCGGCGCCGGTGGGGCAGCATGCTGGGGGATCTCCGGGGAGGGGCCCGTCGTGACCGATCACCACACCTACCTGAACGTTCACTCCCGCTGTGCAGCGACCTTCGATCTATCAGTCAGATTGCCTGCCCAGGTCTTCCGGGAGATCGAGGGGGAATCGCTGTTCGGTGAGTTCGACGCGGTCCTCGACCCGGAGATGTGGCCGGCGCTCTGTGCGATGGCCCGCTGGCATGGCGACGAGCGCGTCGAGCTGCTGGTCCTTGAGCCGGATTGCGACACGTACTACCTGTCGGACTATGGGTCGTACCCGGCCCTGTCGTTGTCCGTCGAGGCCAGCGAGGACGACTACTGGGCGCTGATCGGTCACGAGGCCGCCAGCGACATCTTCGGTTCGATCGCGATCTCAGCGAACGTCATCGCGGTCACCGGGCCGTCCCGCAAGTGGGGGTGCTGGGGTGAGCGGGATCCCGAAGTGGCGGTCTTCCGGGGGTTCCCCACCGAGGCGATCCGCCACGAATGGCAGGAGCAGTTCGGCCCCATGCTGGATGCGGCCGGCGCGTTGGAGTCGTACGTCCCGTTCGCCTTTTCCGGCTGGACCGTCCCGGACGGGTGGGCTACGGCCCTCGCCACCAACTACGGCGACGGTGTGGTGCCCGCTCGGTCCGTGTATCAGGACCAGTGCGGCTGACCACGAGCCAATTGGGTGGCGGACTCGGTGTGCGATGGCGTGCTGCGCGGGCTGCGGTGGCTAGGCTGAGCTGAGCATGATGGTCCGCTGAGGGGGTGAGCCCGGATGGCCCAGGCAGCGTTCGCGCCGGAGCCGGCGCCGCAGCACACCGAGCCGTCGTTCGACGTGCTGCGGTGGCACGACGAGCCGTGGACCGCGCAGCTCGCCCTCGACCTGTTGCCGGAGACCAACGGCCCCAAGGTTGAGGTCCTGAGCGGAAGCGTGATCGTGACACCACATGCCGGGTACGACCATCAGGACGCGGAACTGGACCTCGCGTTCCACCTCAAGCAGGCCGCCCGCCGGGCCAAGCTGTGGCTCTACCTTGAGACGAACATCGTCTCGGGCCAGGACCTGTTCATCCCGGACATCGTCATCCTCGACGCGCCTGGTGGCGGCCGAACGACCATGGCCATCGACCACGCCGTGCTGCTCGGGGAGATCGTCTCTCCCGGGAACCGGCGCAAAGACATCATCGACCGGCCGCGCGAGTACGCCGCCGCCGGAGTGCCGTTCTTCCTCCGGGTCGACCTGCGCAATCGGGTCCCCACTATCGCGTTGTACGAGTTGGCCGAGGGGGAGTACCGGCCGGTGGCCGCTGCTGCGGCCGGGACGCGCTTCGTCATGCGGGAGCCGTTCGAGTTCTCGATCGACCCGGCCGATCTGCTCGGCGAGGAGGCAGCACCCGACCAGTCGGGCGCGGAGGGGTGACGCCCGCACGCCCGTGATCGACACGGGTTCGGCGAGGTGGGGGTGTCCGGGAGCTGCGGATACCCCGAGATCGCCGAACTCGTGTCGATCAAGGCCGGCGGCGGCGGGCGGGGTGGGCTGAGGCTCCCAGCGGGCACACAGCGGCGGTGGGGGAGAATGGCCCGGTGACTTCCCCCCGCGATCTTGTTCTGCTCGGGTCCACCGGTTCGATCGGCACACAGGCCATCGACATCGTCCGGCGCAACCCGGACCGGTTCCGGGTGGTGGCGATCGGGGCGGGTGGCGGCAACGTCGAGCTGCTCGCCGCGCAGGCCCTGGAGCTGGGCGTCGAGGCGGTCGGGGTGGCCAAGGCGTCCGCCGCGCAGGACCTGCAACTCGCGTTCTACGCCGAGGCGAGCCGGCGCGGCTGGGCTACCGGAGACTTCAAGCTTCCCAAGATCGTGGCCGGCCCGGACGCCATGACCGAGCTGGCGCAGTGGCCCTGCGACGTCGTGCTGAACGGGGTGGTCGGCTCGCTGGGCCTCGCTCCTACGTTGGCCGCGCTGCGCGGTGGTCGTACTCTCGCGTTGGCCAACAAGGAGTCGCTCGTGGCCGGCGGCCCGCTGGTCAAGGCCGCGGTGACGCGGCCGGGGCAGATCGTGCCGGTCGACTCGGAGCACTCGGCGCTCGCGCAGTGTCTGCGGTCCGGGTCGCGCGGCGAGGTGCGGCGGCTGATCGTCACGGCCAGCGGTGGCCCGTTCCGGGGGCGGCGGCGCGACGAGTTGACGCAGGTCACACCCGAGCAGGCGCTCGCGCACCCAACCTGGAACATGGGGCCGGTCGTCACGATCAACTCGGCGACCATGGTCAACAAAGCGCTCGAGGTGATCGAGGCGCACGAGCTGTTCGACGTGCCCTACGCCGACATCACCGTCATGGTGCACCCGCAGTCGGTGATCCACTCGATGGTCGAGTTCGTGGACGGGTCGACGATCGCCCAGGCCAGCCCACCGGACATGCGGCTGCCGATCGCGCTCGGCATCGGCTGGCCGGACCGGGTGCCCGAGGCTGCCGCCGCCGTCGACTGGACGGCAGCGCACACCTGGGAGTTCGCGCCGCTGGACGACGAGGCGTTCCCGGCCGTGGCGCTCGCCAAGGCCGCCGGGGAGGCCGGACGCTGCCGCCCGGCGATCTACAACGCGGCGAACGAGGAGTGCGTGGCGGCGTTCGTGGCCGGGCGGCTGCCGTTCCTCGGCATCGTCGACACCCTCGGACGCGTGTTGGAGGAGGCTCCGGACTTCGACGAACCAGGTACCGTCGAGGACGTGCTCGTGGCCGAGTCGTGGGCGCGCGCGCACGCGCAGGAGATCATCGCGGGTTCGGTGGAAGGAGCTTGATGTCTAACCTGCTCGGGGTGGTCCTCTTCGCCCTGGCCATTCTCATCTCGGTCAGCCTGCACGAGGCGGGTCACATGCTGACCGCCAAGGCGTTCGGGATGAAGGTCACGAAGTACTTCGTCGGTTTCGGCCCCACCATCTGGTCGTTCCAGCGTGGCGAGACCGAGTACGGACTCAAGGGCATCCCCCTCGGCGGCTTCTGCAAGATCGTCGGGATGACGCCGAACGACGACGACGTCGACCCGGCCGACGAGCCGCGCGCGATGTGGCGGTTCCCGGTGTGGAAACGCACGATCGTCATGTCCGCGGGCTCGATCACCCACTTCGCGCTGGCGCTCGTCACCATCTGGCTGGCGGCCGTCACCCTCGGCCTGCCCAATCCCAAGTTCCCCACGAACGACGCGCAGGTCCGGCAGGAGCCGGCGGTGATCGCGCTCTCCGACTGCGTGATGCCGAAGATCGACCAGCGCGCCTGCGCCCCGGGTGACCCGGCCAGCCCGGCGGCCCAGGCCCAGCTTCGCGACGGCGACCGGATCACCTCACTCAACGGCAAGCCGGTCAACAACTACGGTGAGATGCTCACCGGCCTGCGCGCGCTGAAGCCGGGCGAGACCGTGAAGATCGGGTACGTCCGCGACGGCCAGCCCGCCGAGACCAGCACCGTGCTGGCTCAGACGGAGCGTCCACCGCTCGACAACCCGAAGGGCACCGTCGGTCCGGTCGCCGCGCTCGGCGTCGGGCTCACCATCACCACCCCGAACCTCGTCACGTACGGTCCGGTCGCCGCGTTCGGCGCCACCGGCGACTTCACCCGCGGGCTGGCCGTCGGCACCGTCCAGGCGTTGCAGCGGCTGCCGCAGAAGGTTCCCGCGCTGTGGACCGCCATCACCGGCGGCGAACGTGACGTGGACACCCCGATCAGCGTGGTCGGGGCCAGCCGGCTCGGCGGCGAGGCGGTCGCCCACGGTGCCTGGCTGATGTTCGTCTTGCTCTTCATCTCGCTGAACTTCTTCATCGGCGTGTTCAACCTGCTCCCGCTGCTCCCCCTGGACGGCGGCCATATCGCCATCGCCTGGTTCGAGCGGGCCCGCTCCTGGCTCTACGCCCGGATCGGCCGGGCCGACCCGGGCCGGGTGGACTATCTCAAGCTGATGCCCTTCACGTACGCGGTGATCCTGATCGGTGGCGTGTTCACGCTGCTGACCATCACCGCGGACGTCATCAACCCGATCACGCTCTTCCCAAGGTGAGTGCTGAAGTGACCGCTATCAGTCTCGGCATGCCCGCTGTGCCGCCCCCGCCGCTCGCGCCCCGCCGGGCCAGCCGCCAGATCATGGTCGGCTCGGTGCCGGTCGGTGGCGGCGCGCCGGTGTCCGTGCAGTCGATGACCACGACCCTCACCTCCGACATCAACGCCACGCTCCAGCAGATCGCCGAGCTGACCGCGTCCGGCTGCCAGATCGTCCGGGTGGCCGTGCCGTCCCAGGACGACGTCGAGGCGCTGCCCGCGATCGCCAAGAAGTCGCAGATCCCGGTGATCGCCGACATCCACTTCCAGCCCAAGTACGTCTTCGCCGCCATCGACGCCGGCTGCGCGGCCGTCCGGGTCAACCCGGGCAACATCCGGCAGTTCGACGACAAGGTCAAGGAGATCGCGCGCGCGGCGGGGGACGCCGGCGTGCCGATCCGGATCGGCGTCAACGCGGGCTCGCTGGACAAGCGGCTGCTCACCAAGTACGGCAAGGCCACCGCCGAGGCGCTCGTCGAGTCGGCGCTGTGGGAGTGCTCGCTCTTCGAGGAGCACGGCTTCCGCGACATCAAGATCTCGGTCAAGCACAACGACCCGGTCGTGATGATCCGCGCGTACCGGCAGCTCGCCGAGCAGTGCGACTACCCGCTGCACCTCGGCGTCACCGAGGCCGGGCCGGCCTTCCAGGGCACCATCAAGTCGGCGGTCGCCTTCGGCGCGCTGCTGGCCGAGGGCATCGGCGACACCATCCGGGTGTCGCTCTCCGCCCCGCCGGTCGAGGAGATCAAGGTCGGCAACCAGATCCTGGAGTCCCTCGGCCTGCGCGAGCGCGGCTTGGAGATCGTCTCCTGCCCGTCCTGCGGTCGTGCCCAGGTGGACGTCTACAAGCTCGCCGAGGAGGTCACCGCCGGCCTGGAAGGGCTGCCGGTGCCGCTGCGGGTCGCCGTCATGGGCTGCGTCGTCAACGGTCCGGGCGAGGCCCGCGAGGCCGACCTCGGTGTCGCCTCCGGCAACGGCAAGGGCCAGATCTTCGTCAAGGGACAGGTCGTCAAGACCGTGCCCGAGGGCCAGATCGTGGAGACGCTGATCGAAGAGGCGCTGCGCATCGCCGACGAGATGGGCGCCGAGCTGCCCGAGGAACTGCGCGGGCTGGTCACCGGCCCGACGGTCACCGTGCACTGAGCCAGTTCGACGAAGCGGGCCGTTCCCCCTCGGGGAGCGGCCCGCTTTCGTTCTGGCGCGCCGTTTCCCCTCGGGGGGCGGCGCGCAGTCGTTCCGGCGCAGCTCAGTCGGATTCGGCGAGGATCGCGTACAGCTTGCGTCGGGTCTCGTCGAGGACCTGGGCGGCCCGCTCACGCTGGTCGTCGGTGCCGTTCATCATCACCTGCCGCAGGGCGTTCATCGCCTGCGCGCCGGAGTCGCGGATGTCGTGCCAGCTGCTCACGGTGTCCTGGGCGACGTCCGCCCAGGGCGGCGTCTGCGCGGCGGCGGTGGCCTCGGCCCGACCGTCCTCGGTGACGGTGAACCGCTTCCGTCCGCCGCTGGACTCCTCGGTGCTGGCGGCGATCACACCCTCGTCCTCTAGGAGTTGAAGCGTGGGGTAGATCGAACCCGGGCTGGGCCGCCAGGCCCCGCCGGTGCGGGAGTCGATCTCCTGGATCATCTCGTAGCCGTGCATCGGCCGCTCGGTGAGCAGGGCCAACACCGCGCCACGGACGTTGGGACGTCGCCCCCTGCCGCGGCCGTGCCCGCGTCCTCGTCCGCGCCCGCCGTGCTCGTGGCCGTGCTCGTGAGGGCCGGGCGGGACCGGCGGGAAGCCGAAGCCCCGCATCCGGGCCTCGTGCATCGGGTGGTGCTGTCGATGGAACCGCATCGGGTTCTCCTCCTCTACGTACTGTCGCTGATGCATCAACGATATATCGGCAATGCATCGCCGACAAGTCACGGCAAGCAATTCGGCCCTTTGCGGTCCACCTCGCCACTCGGCCGGCGGGGCGAGGGGTCGATCTGGCAGGCTGGTAGTCGTGCTTACGGTGCCGGTACGGCAACTGGGGGAATCGGAGCGCCGCGCGGTCGAGCGCCTGCTCGACCGTGACCCGTTCGCGGGCGCGCAGGTCGCCGAGCGCATCGCCGCGCGCGGACTGTCCTGGTGGCGGGCCGAGGGGCGGATCCTGGGGTACGGCGCCCGGCGCAACCTCGAATCACTCTGCTGGCTCGGCGGCAACCTGACGCCGGTGCTCGCCAGCGACGCCGCCGTGTCCGCCTTCGCCGACCTGCTCGCCGGGGAAGACCGGCTCTGCTCCTCGATCGTCGGCCGCGCGGACGCCGTCCTCGCCCTCTGGGACCGGCTCTCGCACACCTGGGGCCCGGCCCGCGACGTCCGCCCCAACCAGCCGCTGCTGGCCACCGACACGACGCCGGCCGTTCCGGCCGATCCAGAGGTACGCCGCGTCCGCTCCGGCGAGGTCGACCGACTCTTTCCGGCGGCGGTCGCCATGTACACCGAAGAGGTGGGCGTCTCACCGCTCGCCGAGGACGCCGGACGTAGCTATCGACGCCGGGTCAACGACCTGGTCCGCGCCGGCCGCGCGTACGCCCGGTTCGTCGACGGCAAGGTCGTGTTCAAGGCGGAGTTGGCCGTCGTGACCAAGCGGACCGCCCAGGTCCAGGGCGTCTGGGTCGCCCCGGAATGGCGGGGCCGTGGCATCGCCGCCGCCGCCATGGCCGCCGTGGTACGTGACGCGCTGGCCCGGGTCGCTCCCACGGTCAGCCTGTACGTCAACGACTTCAACCTCCCGGCCCGCCGAGTCTACGAACGCTGCGGCTTCCAACCGGTCGGCACGCTCGCCACGGTCCTCTTCTGAAGCAGATCCTGGCGGTCTTGCGGGGAGTACGGCGATGGCCGGCACCCGTGTCGGGGTGCCGGCCATCGGTGATCTCTTAGCTGTTCCAGTACTGGCCGACCAGGTCGGTGGCCTGCTGCTCCCACTGGGCGTAGGCGTCGGGGTAGGCCGAGACCTGTACGGTCTGGGCGGCGTCGGTCAGCGGCATGTCCTGCCAGCGGTCGACCTGGCGCAGGCCCTTGAGGAACGCCGTCGTCGAGTACTCGGGGTTGGTGATCTGCTCGGGCGTGCCCCAACCGGAGGTCGGGCGCTGCTGGAACAGACCCAGCGAGTCGTGGTCGTTGGCGTCGCCGAGGTGGCCCAGGTTCTCCAGCTTCGACTCCTGCAGGCTGGTGGCGATGGAGATGACCGCGGCCCGCTCGGGCAGGCCCGCCTTCTTGGTCGCGGCGATGATGGCCTTGGCGTTGGCGGTCTGCTCGTCGTTGAGGGTGATGTGCGACTGGTCGCCCTGCGGCTTGGGTGCGGTGGTCTGCACCGCGACGGCGGTGGCGGGCTTGGCGTCGACCGGGTTGGCGTGGGCGGCGATGGGGCCGGCGAAGACGCCACCGGTGAACGCGAGACCAGCGATGGACAGCATGCTCTTGCGGATGATCGTGTTCATCAGGGTTGCTCCTTCGGGGGTAGGAAACACCCACACGTCACCGTTCGGGGGGATCAGGTGACGCGGGGTGTCAGCACCTCGTCCGGGCGCTCAAAGTCTTTGGGGGGCGGCCTGCGAGCGGGGGGCTCGTGGCGGCCGGTCCGTGTGTAACGACCCGGGGGGCGGGGCCATTCCCGGCGGCTTGGCGGCCTGCGGGGCGGGTTGCTCGTGGTGGCCGGTCCGTGTGTAACGACCTGCCGGCCGGGGCCATTCCCAGGGCTGACGATCCGCGGTGAGCGGGGCTCGTCGCGTCGGGACCGGGTGTAACGACCGGCGGCTCGGGGTCATTCCCGGAGGGCCGGAGGGGCGGTGACCCGCCTTTGCTCTGCTTCAGCCGAGGAAACACCTGCCGTCCGATAATCGGACACCGGGTGTTTCCTGGGTTGAAGCAGAGCAAAGGACGCGAGGTGATGGGGTCCGACCCGGCGGGCTCCGGGCCGCGACCTGCGCTCCTGCGATCGTTCGTTCGGCGGCTACGAGCCCCGGTGTGTCACGATCCCCGACCGTGGGAGACCCGGCCACTGCCTACATGCCTCATGATTCAGACATACCGCCTGAACGACGCGCGTGGTGGTGGTGGTGGTGGTCGTCGTCGTCGTGGGTGCGGCTGGGCGGTGATCCACACGAGAACGCCGAAGTTGGGGTGTCCGAGGCCGGTTGATACCCCCAGATCGGCGATGTCGAGTCGATCATGTCGATGCCGGGCCTGCGGATCTCGCGCCCCGTTGTCGGCGCACCGGGCATCGGGGGATGTCCTGCTCAGGGGCGGTTAAATCGGTTGAAGGGACCGGGGAGCTGCCGGCACGCTGGGTGTTCCGCCACCCACGTCCGGAGGAACTTTCCATGCGCCTGCTCCGTGATCTGTGGGACACCTCGCCACGCCGTATGACGCTCGTGGCCATCCTGATCGTGCTGGGCGCCGCCGGTCAGGCGGGCGCGTCCGCGCTCGCCGGCGCGGTGCTCGTACACCGGTCGGCCGTTTCCTTCACGGTCCTCGCCGCCGCGTTGGCCGCCGTGGTGCTCAGCGACCTGGTGGTGAGCCTGGTGATGGCCGGGCTGACCGCCGACTGGTCCGCCGACGTCCGCCGGCGGCTCTGCCGGGTCGCGCTCGGGCAGGATCTGCCGAGCCTTGAGGCCACCCCGGTGGGCGAGCTGTTGGACCGCATCGACGGGGACGTCTACCAGGTGGCGTCGGCGGTTCGTAACCAGGGTTCGCGGCTCGCTCAGGGGCTCTGCGTCGGTCTGCTGTCGATGGTCGTCGCGCTCGCCGTGTGGTGGCCGGCCGGCATCGCGATGCTGCTGCTGACCGTGGTGCTCGGGGTGGGGCTGCGCCGGCCCACGGCACGGATCGGTCCGGCCCGGATGATCGAGGAAGAGGCCTGGTCGGACCTGGCCGCCGTCATGGAGGAGGCGGTGCACGGCCAGGACGACGTGCGGACCAGCCTGGCCCAGCCGTACGTGCTGCGGCTCTATGCCCGGCGGGCCGCCGCCGTGCTGTCCCGCGGCCACCGGGTCTGGGTGCTCTCCGCCAAGGTGGCGACCGTCGCCACCGCCACGATCCGGGTCGGTGTCGGCGCGGTGGTGCTCGGCGGGGCCTGGGCCCTGGCCACCGGCCGGGTCGACGCCGCCCGGCTCACCGCCATCTGGCTGCTCGCCCTGGCCTTCGGGGCCACCGCGGAACACGTCGGCCGGATGGTGCCCGAACTACAGGAGGCTCTCGGCGCGTGGGCCCGCGTGCAGTTGCTCCAGAAGGTTCGGCAGGAACCGGTCGGCGGGGCCACCCCGGTCGAGGGTGACCTGCGCATCCGGGACCTGACGTTCGGGTACGAGGTGAGCGGCCCGGAGAGTGGACGGGGTCCGGCCCTGCGCGGGCTCAGCCTCACCTTCGCGCGGGGGCGCTCGTACGCCCTGATCGGGCGTACCGGGTCGGGCAAGTCGACCCTGGCGAAGGTGCTCACCCGGGCCGTGGACGTGCCGCCGGGCACCGTCTTCCTCGGCGGCACCGACCTGTGCGACCTCGACGTGGAGGAACTGCGCCGCTGGGTGGCGCTGGTGCCGCAGCGCACCGAGATCGTGGCCGGCACGCTCGCCGAGAACGTCGCGCTCTACGACCCGGACCTGCTGGACGCCGCCGCGCGGGCGCTCGACGAACTGGGCCTGGCCGGCTGGATCGCCGAGCTGCCCGACGGGTTGGCGACCCGGCTGGGGGAGGGCGGGCACGTGCTCTCCGCCGGCCAGGAGCAGTTGGTGGCGTTCGCCCGGATCCTGGTCCGTGACCCGCACGTGGTGATCCTCGACGAGGCCACCGCCCGGTTGGACCCGGTGACCGAGGCGCGGGTGCAGCGGGCCACCGAGCGACTGCTGCGCGACCGGATCGGCATCGTCATCGCGCACCGACTCTCCTCGGTGCGTCGCTGTGACGAGGTGGTGGTGCTCGCCGACGGCGCGGTGGTCGAGGCCGGTCCGTTGGAGACGTCGACGCGGTTCGCCGAGTTGCTGGCGACCAGTCACGCTGCCGTCTACGCCGGCGGGGCGTCGGCGTCCCGCACCGGCGGCGGCACCGACCTGCTGACCGGCCCGAACACGGCCGACGACGACCTCCTGACCGGCCCGAACACGGCGGGCACCGACCTCCTGACCGGCCCGAACACGGCCGGTCGGGACACGGCCGACCCGAACACGGCCGGTTCGGTCGATGCGGCGGCGGGGGGCGGTCCGGCGTCGCGTACCGACCCGCCGCCGTTGCCGCCGACGCCGCCGGCGCGGACCTTCCGGGAGATCATCCGGCTGTGCACCAACGATCCCCGGTACGGAGCCGCCGCGATCGCCCTGTTCCTCGGGCTCAGCCTGCTCGGGCTGGACGGTCCGCTGCTGCCGTGGCTGTGGGCCGACCTGGTCGACGGATCCGGCAGTCCGTACCTGCCGGCGTTGGGCATCGTGGCCGGGCTGCTGGTCACCCTGCCGCTGCCGTTCTACACGCACGTGTGGTTCCCGCACTGGTGGGTGCGGCAGATGCTGCGGATCGGTCTGCGGCTGGTGCACGGCCAGACCGGCCCTCGCCGGGTCAGCTCGCACAGCCCGGCGGAGGTGGTGGCCCAGGGTGGCGACACCGAGCGGGTGGTGCAGCTCGCTGACAACGTGCTGGACCAGACCGTGGCGGTGGTGCTGGTGGTGGCCATGACGGCGGTCACCGGCAGCGTCGTACCGGGGCTGTTCTTCCTCGGCACGATGGTGGTCTCCGGCCTGGCCGCGACGTTGTTCGGGCCGAAGCTGGAGCGCGCGGCGCGGGCGACCGTCGCGGCGCGGGCCGCCTTCGCCACCGCGCTGGTCTCCGCGCTGTCGGCGGCGCGGACGGTCAAGCTCGCCGGCGCGACGTCGGCGGTGCTGCGTCACCTGTCCGACCTGGACGTGCTGCGCAGTGACCGGCAGCGCCGGGAGATCGCCGTGCAGGTGTGGTCCCGCTCGACGCCGTCGGTGGCCAGCGGGCTGCTGCCGATCGGCGCGTGGGCCCTCTACCTGGGCGGCGAACTGTCGGCCGGCGCGGTGCTGGTGGCCGTCTCCACGCTGGGCGCGGCCCGGTGGTTCGCCTGGACCACCGCGTCGTTGATCTCCCAACTGCCGTCGGCGCGGGTGTGGACCCGGCGGACGGTGGCGATGACGGGCGTGGGGGCGTACTCGATGGGGGTTCCGGCGGTCGACCTGGCCGGCGGCACGGCGCCCGCGCCGACGCCGCCGCCCCGCCGCCCACTGCGCCGGTTGGAACTGCGCGGCTTCTCGGTGGTGCACTCCGACGGCACGGTCGCCGTGCGCGACGTGGACCTGACCGTCCAGCGCGGGCAGTTGGTGCTGGTCGTCGGGCCGGTCGGAGCGGGCAAGTCCTCGCTGCTGCGAGCGCTGGCCGGCATCGTGCACCACACCGGCGAGCTGCGGTGGAACGGTGACACGGTCACCGAGCCCGAGCTGTTCCTACGCCCGAACCAGGTCGGGTACGTCGGTCAGCTACCCCGGGTGCTGTCCGGCACGGTGGTCGAGAACATCGCGCTCGGCCACCAGGTGGACGCGGCGGACGCGGTCAGCACGGCCCAGCTCGACCACGACCTGGCCGCCGCCGGGGGTGGGCTGGGCCTGCTCATCGGGCACAAGGGCACCCGGCTCTCCGGTGGGCAGCTTCAGCGCCTGGCCCTGGCCCGGGCGCTGGCGCCGCGTACCGAACTGCTGGTCGCGGACGACGTGTCGTCGGCGCTGGACGTCACGACGGAGCTGGCGCTGTGGCAGGCGCTGCGGGCGCACGGCGTGACCGTGGTGGGCTCCACCGCCAAGCGTGCCGCGTTGGTCCGGGCCGACCACGTGGTGGTGTTGGGGGAGGGCACGGTGGTGGCCCAGGGCACCTGGCGCGAGCTGGAGGGCGACTGGTCGCACCTCGCCGGCTGAACGCGCGTACGGGCGACTGTCCGGATCGACAGCCGCCCGTACCGCGTTCGGATCAGGCGCGGGCGTACTGGGCGGGGCCGCTGTACGCGACGCCGAGCTTGGCGGCGGCGCGGCGCGGCCAGTACGGGTCGCGCAGCAGTTCCCGGCCGAGCAGCACCAGGTCGGCCTCGCCGCTGGCGACGATCTGCTCGGCGTGCTCCGGCTCGACGATCAGGCCGACCGCGCCGGTGGGTACGCCGGCCTCGCGGCGGATCTGGGCGGCCAGCGGCACCTGGTAGCCGGGGCCGAGCTGCGGGATGCGCTGCTCGGTGCTGACGCCCCCGGAGGAGGTGTCGACGAGGTCGACGCCGACGGCGGCCAGCTCCCCGGCGAGCACCACGCTGTCCTCGACGGTCCAGCCGCCCTCGACCCAGTCGGTCGCGGAGATCCGGGTGAGGACCGGCACGCTCTCGCCGACGGCGGCGCGTACCGCGCGGGCGACCTCCAGGGTGAGTCGCATCCGGCCGGCCCGGTCACCGCCGTAGGCGTCGGTGCGGTGGTTGGTCAGCGGCGACAGGAACTCGTTGAGCAGGTACCCGTGCGCGGCGTGGACCTCCACGGCGGCGAAGCCGGCGGCGAGGGCCCGCTCGGCGGCGGCGGCGAACGCGTCGATGACGCCCGCGATGCCCGCCGCGTCGAGCGCGGTCGGCGTCCGGTAGCTGGGGCTGAACGGGTCGGCACTGGGGGCGACCGGCGTCCAACCGCCCTCGGCGTCCGGCACCCCGCCGTTGCCCGCGTCCCACGGTCGGTAGGTGGAGGCCTTGAAGCCGGCGTGCGCGAGCTGGACGGCCGGCACCGCGCCGTGCGCGGCGACGAACGCGGTCACCGGCCGCCAGGCGTCCACGTGCGCGTCGGACCAGAGCCCGGTGTCCTGCGGGGAGATCCGACCCTCGGGGAGCACGGCCGTCGCCTCGGTCAGCACCAGTCCGGCCCCGCCGATCGCGCGGGTGCCGAGGTGGACGAGGTGCCAGTCGGTGGGCAGGCCGTCCGGGCCGGCGGAGTACTGGCACATCGGTGCCATGGCGACGCGGTTGGGCAGGGTGACCCCACGCAGGGCCAGCGGTGTGAACAGGGAACTCATGTGCTCATCCTCTCGGTACGGCGACGGACCCCGCTGTCGAGGGGTCCGTCGCCGTGGAAGAACGGGTCAGGCGGGTACGGGGTTCAGCTCCGGGCGGGTGTCGGCGGCCACGGTCTCCGGCTCGGTGAGGTCACGTCGGCCGGCCGAGTCGTACGCGGCCCGGTCGAGGGTGCCCTCCCGGGCGGCGACGACGGTCGGCACCAGTGCCTGCCCGGCCACGTTGGTGGCGGTGCGCATCATGTCCAGGATCGGGTCGATGGCGAGCAGCAGGCCGGCCCCGGCCAGCGGCAGGCCCAGCGTGCTCAGGGTGAGGGTGAGCATCACGATCGCGCCGGTCAGGCCGGCGGTGGCCGCCGAGCCGACCACCGAGACGAAGGCGATGAGCAGGTAGTCGGTGAGGCCGAGCTGCACGCCGAACACCTGGGCCACGAAGATCGCGGCGAGGGCCGGGTAGATCGCGGCGCAGCCGTCCATCTTCGTGGTGGCGCCGAACGGCACGGCGAACGAGGCGTACTCGCGGGGCACGCCGAGGCGCTCGACGGAGCGCTGGGTCACCGGCATGGTGCCCACCGAGGAGCGGGACACGAAGGCCAGCTCGATCGCGGGCCAGGCGCCGGCGAAGAAGCGCAGCGGGTTGAGTCGGCCGGCGAGGATCAGCACCAGCGGGTAGACCACGAACAGCACGATGGCGCAGCCGACGTAGACGGCGGTCGTGAACTTCGCCAGCGGAGCCAGCAGGTCCCAGCCGTACGAGGCGACGGCGTTGCCGATCAGGCCGAGCGTGCCGATCGGGGCGAGCCGGATGACCCACCAGAGGGCCTTCTGCACGATCTCCAGCAGCGAGCGGTTCAGCGCCACGAACGGCTCGGCGGCATCGCCGACGAGCAGGGCCGCCGCGCCGATGACGACGGCGAGGAAGACGATCTGCAGGACGTTGCCCTCGACGAACGCGCCGACCGGGTTGGTGGGCACGATGCCGGTGAGGAAGTCCGTCCACGAGCCGGTCTTCTTCGGTGCGGCCGCGCCGCCCAGGTCGAGGGTCACGCCCCGGCCCGGGTCGACGAGCAGGCCGAGGCCGATGCCGATGCTCACCGAGATCAGCGCGGTGATGCCGAACCACATGAGGGTCTTGAGGGCGAGCCGGGCGGCGTTGGCCACGCCGCGCAGGCTGACCACGCTGACCACGATGGCGGTGAAGACCAGCGGCGGTACGGCCAGCTTGAGGAGCTGGACGAAGAGGGAGCCGACGGTGTGCAGGGTGCTGGTCAGCCAGCTCACGTCGTTGGCGCGGGCCAGGAAGCCGAGTGCCACGCCGAGTACGAGGCCGAGCAGGATCTGCACGGAGAAGGGAATTTTGCGCAGGCCGAAGGGCATGGGATGTCCAAGTGAGGTGGTCTGGTCGGGGTAGGCGTGTGGAGGACGGCTACGCCGGACAGACGCCGCTGGCCTGCAGTCGGAGATCGACATACAGGCGGACGGTGAGGCCCCAGACATTGGTCATCGTTGGTCGACGATACGCCGATAAGTTCGATCTGCAAGGTGTGATGCTCGTGATGCTCCTTACAGACTTTGCTGGCGGCAAGTCAGGGCCAGGGCCGTGCCGGTGGCCACGCCCCACAGCACGGCCAACGCGAGAACCACCCGCTCCGCCACGCCGACCAGCGAGCCCCGGCCGACCACGAGCATGGCCAGGCCGATCGTGGCGCACAGAGGCAGGGCGAGCGCCGCCGTCACCGCCGCCAGACGGCGCACCACCGGTCCGGCCGGCCCGGACACGGCCAACGCCACCATGGCGAGGACCACCGCCGCCGTCGCCGCGATGCTCGCGCCGCCGTGCACCAGGTCGGCGACCGTCGTCCGCTCGAACGGCGGTAGCGGGCATCCGGCGGAGCAGGTCACCGCCCCGGAGACCGCCGTGAGCACCGCGCCGCTGGCGAGCAGCGCCGGCGCGACCCGGACCCCGGGCGGCAGCGCCGCGGCGATCAGCAGCAACGCGCCGGCAAGAGCCAGAACCCCGATCCGGTACGTCACGGCGTGCGCGCTGCCGGCGATACCGGCCTCGCTCACGTACCCGGTGAAGCCCGGACCGGGACCGGCGACCACCGCGACCGTCACCGCGACCGCCCCGGCCACCGCGCAGCCGGCGGCGGCCGACCCAGCGACCCGGCGGGCCAGGCCCCCGTGGCCGGGAGGCGTCGTGGCGGTGCCGGCCCGACCCGGCTCAGCCACGTCCGTGCGGCGTCGTCCAGCCGGACTCGTCGGGACCCAACGGCACGATGCCGGTCGGGTTGATCTCCCGGTGGGTGCCGTAGTAGTGCCGCTTGATGTGGTCGAAGTCCACCGTCTCGCCGAAACCCGGCGTCTGGAACAGGTCCCGGGCGTACGCCCAGAGCACCGGCATCTCGGTCAGCTTGTTCCGGTTGCACTTGAAGTGCCCGTGGTACGCCGCGTCGAAGCGGACCAGCGTGGTGAACAGCCGCACGTCCGCCTCGGTGATCGCGTCCCCCATCAGGTAGCGCTGGCCGGCCAGCCGCTCGGAGAGCACATCCAGCCGGGCGAAGAGCGCCCGGAACGCCTCGTCGTACGCCTCCTGCGAGGTCGCGAAGCCGCACCGGTAGACGCCGTTGTTGATGTCGGTGTGGATCTCGGCCATCAGCGCGTCCATCTCGGGGCGCAGCGCGACCGGGTACAGATCCGGGGCGTCGGGGGCGTGCAGTGACCGCCACTGCGTGGAGAAGTCGAGGGTGAGCTGGGGGTAGTCGTTGGTGACCACCCGGCCGGTCAGGGTGTCGACGAGCGCCGGCACGGTCACCCGGCCGGTGTAGTCCTCGTCGGTGGCCAGGTACGCCTCGGAGAGGAAACGGACGCCGAGGACCGGGTCGAAGCCGTCCGGGTCGAGCGCGAACGCCCAACCCCGCTCGTCCCTGATCGGGTCCACGGTGCCCAGCGAGATCGCGTCGTCCAGCCCGAGCAGGCCACGCACGATCCTCGCCCGGTGCGCCCACGGGCACGCACGGCACCAGACGAGCCGGTACCGGCCGGCCTCCAACGGCCAGCGGTCCTGCTCGTCCGGACCGCCGCCGGGAGGCGAGGTCGAGTCGGCGGTGACCCGACCGGTGAACCGGTTGGGCTGACGGACGAACGCGCCGCCACGGCTGGTCTCTGCGCTGAACTGGGCCCGGGCCATGCCGCCAACCTATCCGCTGCGAGCGTGGATATCCTGGCGGCCGGGGAGTCCCCCGCGACCCGCTGGACGCCCTCACCCCCGCCCTTCCCACCCCCGAAGGACTCGCGATGACCGTGGCATACCTGGTGGCCGGTGTCCGTACCCCGATCGGCCGGTACGCGGGCGCGCTGGCCGGCGTCCGCCCCGACGACCTGGCCGCCCACGTGATCCGTGAGCTGGTCGCCCGGCACCCGTCGGTGGACTGGGCCCGCGTCGACGACGTCGTGCTCGGCTGCGCCAACCAGGCCGGCGAGGACAACCGCAACGTGGCCCGGATGGCGGCGCTGCTCGCCGGGCTGCCCGAAGAGGTGCCGGGCAGCACGGTTAACCGGCTCTGCGGCTCCGGCCTGGACGCCCTCGCCACCGCCGCCCGCTCCATCGTGGCGGGGGAGGCCGAGCTGGTGATCGCGGGCGGGGTGGAGAGCATGAGCCGGGCGCCCTTCGTCGTGCCGAAGGCGACCTCGGCGTACTCCCGCTCCGCCGAGATGTACGACACCACCCTGGGCTGGCGGCTGGTCAACCCGCTGATGCGCGACGGCTGGGGGATCGACTCGATGCCCGAGACGGCGGAGAACGTGGCCGCCGAGTACGGCGTCGACCGCGCCGAGCAGGATGCCTTCGCGTACCGCTCGCAGCAGCGCGCCGCCAAGGCGCAGGCCGACGGCCGGTTCGCCGAGGAGATCGTCCCGGTGTCCGTTCCCGCCGGCCGTCGGGAGACCCGACTGATCGAGGTCGACGAGCACCCGCGCGAGACGTCGCTGGAGAAGCTGGCCGCGCTGCCCACGCCGTTCCGCGACGGCGGCTCGGTGACCGCCGGCAACTCGTCGGGCGTCAACGACGGCGCGGTGGCCCTGCTGGTGGCCGGCGAGGCCGCGGTGCGGCGGTACGGCCTCACCCCGCTGGCCCGCGTCGTCGGCGCGGCGACGGCGGGCGTGCCGCCCCGGATCATGGGGATCGGCCCGGTGCCGGCCACCCGCAAGCTGCTCGACCGGACCGGCGTCGACCTGGCCGCGGTGGACGTCGTCGAGCTGAACGAGGCGTTCGCCGCGCAGTCCGTGGCGGTGCTGCGTGAACTGGGACTGCCCGTCGACGCCGAGCACGTGAACCCCAACGGGGGCGCGATCGCGCTCGGGCACCCGCTGGGCGCGAGCGGTGCGCGGCTGGCTCTCACCGCCGCGCTGGAGCTGCGCCGCCGGGGCGGCCGCCGGGCGCTCGCCACCATGTGCATCGGTGTCGGTCAGGGCATCTCGCTGCTGCTGGAATCCGCCGCCTGAGTGCGGAAAGTTACGTGAGGGGATCTCCCGTACGCGGTGGCCGGCGGCCTAGAGTGGTCCACACCACACGACCCGCGGGGTCGGCCGGCGGCCGCGTACGCCCGTCGACGCCGGTGCCGCCTCGCGCCGTGGCGACGAACTGGGGGGCACACCGATGCCGGACGCACTGCCGACCGAGATTGATCTGACCAGGCCGAGCGCGGCCCGGGTGTACGACTACTTCCTGGGCGGGGCGCACAACTTCGAGATCGACCGGCAGTTGGCCGAGCAGATCGCCAGCATGACCCCGAACCTCGCGGCCACCATGCGCTCCGGCCGCGACTTCCTGCGCCGGGCCGTCCGGGCGCTGCTCGACGCCGGTATCGACCAGTTCCTCGACATCGGCTCCGGCATCCCGACCGTGGGCAACGTGCACGAGGTGGCTCAGGCGGCCAACCCGAAGGCCCGGGTCGTCTACGTCGACATCGACCCGGTGGCGGTCGCGCACAGCCGGGAACTGCTCGCGGGCAACGACCTGACCGCAGTGATCCACGCCGACCTGCGCGAGCCGGAGCGGATCCTCGCCGAGACCCGACGGCTCGGGTTGATCGACTTCGGGCGTCCCATGGGCATCCTGCTGGCCGGGGTGGTGCACTTCGTTCCGGACGCCGACCGTCCCGACGAGATCCTGGCGACCCTGCGGGCCGCCGCCGCGCCGGGCAGCTTCCTGGTCGTCTCGCACTCCACCTTCGAGGACCAGCCGCAGGAGATGCTGGACGCCCAGCGCCTCTCCTCTCGGACCGACACCGAGATCACCCTGCGCTCCCGCGCGCAGGTCACCGGCTTCTTCGGCGACTGGACGGTGCTCGAACCGGGTGTCGTGCACATGCCACTGTGGCGCCCCGACTCGCCGGAGGACGTCGACGAGCACCCCGAGCGGTTCGGCGCCTTCGGCGGCGTCGCCCGGTACGACCAGCCCGCCGGCTGACCCCGTGGCCGCCGTCCCGGACCCCACCGGGGTCGACGTCGGCCGGACCGGTGTCGAGGCGTACGCCGCTGACTGGGCCCGTGTCGTACGCCGCATCGGTTTCGTGCCGCTCAGCGCGGCCGAGACCGAGCGGCTGCTGCTGCTGCACACCGTCCGGCTGGCGGAGATCGTGCGAGCCGAGCCGTTCAGCGCCCGTCCGGCCGAGGAGGTGGGGCGGGCCCTGGTGGAGGCGCACCTGACCGAGCCCCGGGCGTTGGAGTGGTCGCTGCGCGCGCTGGGTGACGACTTCCCCGCCCGGGTGCTGGTCGACGGTCGACCCGCCGATCTGGGCGACCGGATCGCGGCGGCGCAGGGCGCGTTGGCGGCCGGGTTCGCCCGTGCCCTGCGCGACCGCACCTTCGCCCAGCAGGAGCGCATCGCCCGTTCGGCGTGGCAGGCGCGGGACGAGGTCGAGCAGGCGTTGCGCGACAGCGAGGCGCGTTTCCGGGCGGTCTTCACGGGCGCCGCCATCGGTATCGGCATCGCCGGGGTGGACGGGCAGATCATCGACGTCAACACGGCCTTCGCCGAGATGCTCGGCTACTCGATCGAGGAGCTGCGCCGGATCAACGTGGCGGCGCTGTTCCACGCCGACGACGCCGCCGGCATGTGGGAGCTGTACCAGGAGCTGATCGAGGGCAAGCAGGACTCGGCCCGGGTCCAGAAGCGCTACTACCGCAAGGACGGCAGCGTGGTGTGGACGGATCTGGCCGTGTCGCTGATCCGGTACGACGACGGCCGGCCACGGTTCACCGTCGCGATGATCGAGGACATCACCGAGCGGTACGAGCTCCAACAGCGGCTGCGCTTCCAGGCGCTGCACGATCCGCTCACCGGGCTTCCCAACCGGACGTTGTTCTTCGAGACGTTGGGCCGGGTCTTCGACACCGCCGCCCCCGGCCAACGGGTCGGGGTGTGCTTCCTCGACCTGGACGGCTTCAAGACCATCAACGACAGCCTCGGCCACGACCTCGGCGACCGGCTGTTGGTGACGATCGGCCGGCGGCTCGCCGAGTGTGTCGCCGACCGGGGTCACCTGGTCGCCCGGATGGGCGGCGACGAGTTCGTCATCCTGGTCGACGGCGGTGGTGACGTCGAGGAGGCCGTGGCCGTGGCGGAGGCCGCGCTGGCCGCCGTCGCCGCGCCCGTACACGTCGGCGACCAGCAGTTGGCGGTCTCGGCAAGCGTCGGGATCGTGGACTGCCCGGCCGCGGAGACCACCGCCTCGGAGCTGATGAAAGCCGCCGACACGACGCTCTACTGGGCCAAGGCGGCCGGGCGGGGTCGGTGGGCGGTGTACGACCCGGAGCGCAGCGCCCGTGACCTCGCCCGCTCGGCGCTGGTCGCCGGACTGCCCGCCGCGCTGGACCGGGGTGAGTTCGTGCTGCACTACCAGCCGATCGTGTCGCTGCTGGAGGGCACGATGCTCGCCGTGGAGGCGCTGGTCCGCTGGGAGCACCCGGAACTGGGTCTCATCGGTCCGGATCACTTCATCGGCCTCGCCGAGGAGACCGGTCTGATCGTCCGGCTCGGCGAGTGGGTGCTGCGGCAGGCCTGCCGCGACGCCGAACGGTGGTGGCGGGAGTTCCCCGCGGCGCGGGTCGTGGTCAGCGTCAACCTGGCCGCCCGGCAGGCCGACGACCCGGCGATCGTCGCGACGGTGGCCGACGCGCTCGCCACCAGCGGTCTGCCGGCGGAGCTGCTGCAACTGGAACTGACCGAGAGCGCCGTCATGGGCAGCGCGGGCGAGCCGCTGCGCAGCCTGCACCGGCTCGCGGCGCTGGGCGTCCGACTCGCGGTCGACGACTTCGGCACCGGCTACTCCAACCTCGCGTACCTGCGGAGGCTGCCGATCCACTGTCTGAAACTGGCCGGACCGTTCGTCGAGGGCATCCGCGCCGACGGTACGGACGAGGCGGCGGACCACCGCGACGAGCGGATCGTCGACGCGTTGGTCAGGTTGGCGCACGCGTTGGAGCTGTGGGTCACGGCCGAGGCGGTGGAGACCGGCGTGCAGGCGGAGCGGCTACGGGCCCTGCGCTGCGACACCGGGCAGGGGCGGTACTTCGGCGCGCCGGTGCCCGCGCAGGACATCACGGCTCGGCTCCGGCAGGCTACGGCGTGAGGCGCGCGGGCTGGCCGGCGACGGACGGCGACGGCGTGAGCGGCGGACCGGTCCGGTCCGCGTGGTGCCGACGGAAGGCGACGGCGTGAGCCTGAACGACTCGCAGACGGTGGTGACCGTGGTGGCCGCGCTGGCCATCGTGGCCGGGCTGGCGGGTGTGGTGGTGCCCGGCCTGCCGGCGCTCCCGCTGTGCTGGGGCGGGGTACTGGTCTGGGCGATCTTCGGCGGGGCCGGCCTCGCGGGGTGGGCGGTGTTCGCCGCCGCCACGCTCGTCGCGGTCGGCGGCATGATCGTGAAGTATCTCTGGCCGGGTCGGAACCTCAAGCGGACCGGCGTGCCGACGTCGTCCCTGCTGGCCGGGGGTGCGCTCGGGCTGGTGGGGTTCTTCGTGATCCCCGTGGTCGGCCTGCTGCTGGGTTTCGTCCTGGGGGTGTGGGCGGCCGAGCGGCTGCGGCTGGGCAGCAACCGGCTCGCCTGGCCGTCCACCGTGCAGGCCCTCAAGGCGGTCGGCCTGTCCATGCTGGTGGAGTTCCTGGCCGGCCTGACCATCGGCGCCCTCTGGGTCGGCGGCCTCCTGCTGACCTGATCCGCCACCCCGGTCGGACGACATCGGGCCGGTGTGGCGTCACCACCGCGACTAGGGTCGATCGCGTGCGCATCGTGGTGCTCGGCGGTCTCGGCGCCTGGCCCTCGGCCGACCAGGGCTGTGCCGGCTTCCTGGTCGAGCGTCGGGGCTTCCGGCTGCTGATCGATCCCGGCTACGCGACCCTGCAACCGCTGCTGACCCGGCTGTCCGCCTCGGCGGTCGACGCCGTGTACGTCAGCCACGGCCACCCCGACCACTGCGCCGACCTCCAGCCACTGCTGCGGGCCAGGGCGTTGGCCGAGCGATCCGCTCCGGCGCTGCCGGTGTACGCGCCCACCGGCAGTCTCGATGCGCTGCTCGCGATCGACGAGTCGGGGCTCCTCGACACGGCGTACGAGCTGCACGAGTTCACCCCCGGCGACGACCTCGACGTCGGTCCGTTCACCGTGCGGACCTGGTCGCTGCCGCATTGGGTGCCCAATGCGGGGGCCCGCATCTCCGCCGGCGGGACGGCGCTGGCGTACACCGGTGACAGCGGGCCCAGCCCGGCGCTTGTCGAGTTGGCCCGCGACGCCGACCTGCTGATCGCCGACGCGACGTACGTCGACGAGATCCCGGACCGGCAGGTCGGATCCCTGTCGAGCGCCGCCGAGGTGGGCCGTTACGCGGCTGTGGCACGCGCCGGAGCGGTCCTGTTGACTCACCTGTGGCCCGGCACGGACCCGGAGGCGGCGATGGCCGCGACGCGGCAGGCGTACGCGGGACCGGTCACCGTGGCCCGACCGGGCGTGGTGGTCGATCTTCCCGGCTGACGTCAGGACCCGGCGGGACAGGGGGTGCCCGGTCAGCCGACCGGGCACCCCCTCAGGGGCGTAGGCCCTAGTAGTCCTGGGAGGCGGTGTACCGGCGGCTGCCCGTCGTGCCGTCCTGCACCCACACGGTCACCCGGACGGTGTCGTTCACACTGGGCGTGGGGTAGGCGTAGTTGCCCCCGTCGCAGGTGTTGACGCCGCTGGCGGCCTCGGCTTTGGCGATGATCTGGCCGGTGCGGACGATCTTCATCTCCGCCTTCGCACGGTAGCCGTCCTTCGCGTCGTCGCAGACCGACAGTTCCCAGGCGTTGTAGACATCCAGGTACGCCGTCGCGGAGCCGTTCGTGGTCTCAACGACGATCTCGTAGAGGGCGGCGGTCCGCGCGGCGGCGTTGCCCGCCTGGGCCGCCGTCGCGCCGACGGGCAACAGCATGAGCGTGGCCAGAGCGATGGTTGAGATCCTTCGCAGCAATGGGGTCCTCCCGGTCGTGTGCCGGCCCGAATCAGGTCGGCCGGATGACTCCACGATGGGGACGCCGGATCAACCGGGGCAACGGTGGACGGCGTTCGGGACAGGTCCGAACAGCCCTGGCAAGGCCGGGCGCGGCGGCGCGGGGCGCCTTGGTCGGATACGGCGGGAGGCCGTACGCGAGAGAGAGGCGGCGCCCCGCGCCACCATGTGCCGGACGTTGCCGAGCGCCCGGCGGAGCCCGTCGCGATCGGGCCTGGTCACGGGTAACAGCATGCGGTCGTCCGGTGTGCGGTGGCAACGGGATTAGCGGGACGGTACCCGTGACGTATTGACCGGCCGTGATCAACGGGACGACACTTTGCGCACTCGTTGACGGAACCACCTCAGGGAGGTGCGCAGTGGCCACGACGCCCGTTCCGACCGCAGAGCAACCGATGGACGACGACGCCCGACGACTCGCCGAGCTCGGCTACAAGCAGGAACTGCGCCGCAAGTGGAGCGGCTTCTCCAACTTCGCCATCTCGTTCTCGATCATCTCTATCCTGGCCGGCTGCTTCACCACCTTCGGCCAGGCGTGGAACAACGGCGGACCGGTCGCCATCTCCTGGGGCTGGCCGCTGATCTCACTGTTCATCCTGATCATCGGCTTCTGCATGGCCGAGCTGGTGTCGGCGTACCCGACGGCCGGCGGCATCTACTGGTGGGCGGCGACCATGGGTCGTCCGGCGCACGGGTGGTTCACCGGCTGGTTGAACCTCATCGGCCTGGTCGCCGTTACCGCGTCGGTCGACTACGGCTGCGCGACCTTCCTCAACCTCACCCTGTCGGCGCTCTTCGACGGGTGGGCCGGCACGCTGCGGCAGGCGTTCGTCCTGTTCGTGATCATCCTGGCGCTGCACGGCCTCATCAACATCTACGGGCACCGGATCATCGACGTACTCCAGAACGTCTCGGTCTGGTGGCACGTGGCCGGCGCCGCCGTCGTGGTGGCCATCCTGGTGTTCGTCCCGGACAACCACCAGAGCTTCCAGTTCGTGTTCACCGAGCGGTTCAACAACTCGGGCTTCGGCGACGGTGACACCGGCGGCCTGACGTTCTGGTTCTACGTGCTGCCGCTGGGCTTCCTGCTCACCCAGTACACGATCACGGGCTTCGACGCCTGCGCGCACGTGTCCGAGGAGACCCGGGGCGCGTCCCAGGCCGCCGCCAAGGGACTCTGGCAGTCGATCTTCTACTCGGCGGTCGGTGGCTGGATCCTGCTGCTGGCCTTCCTGTTCGCGGCCACCGACGTCGAGGCGGTCAACGCCGCCGGCGGCTTCTCCGGCGCCATCTTCGAGTCCGCGCTGACCCCGGTCTTTTTCAAGATCGTCATCATCATCTCCACCATCGGGCAGTTCTTCTGCGGCATGAGCTGCGTGACGTCGATGAGTCGCATGGCGTACGCGTTCAGCCGCGACCGGGCCGTACCGGGCTGGCGGCTCTGGTCGAAGGTCGACCGCAACGGCACGCCGGTCAACGCGATCATCGGCGCCACGATCGCCGGGCTGGTGCTCACCCTGCCGGCGCTCTACGAGAGTTCGGCCGGCATCCCGATCGCCTTCTACGCGGTGGTCTCCGTCGCGGTGCTCGGGCTCTACCTGTCCTTCCTCATCCCGATCGCGCTGCGGCTGCGGATGGGCGACCGGTTCGTCCCCGGGCCGTGGACGCTCGGCCGCAAGTACAAACTGCTCGGCTGGATCGCGGTGATCGAGATCGCGGTCATCGCCGTGTACTTCGTGCTGCCGATCGTGCCCGCCGGGGTGCCCGGCAACGAGGAGTTCACCTGGTCGGCGGTGAACTACGCGCCGCTGGCCGTCGGTGGGGTGCTGCTGGTGGTGGCCGTCTGGTGGTACGCCTCGGCCCGGAAGTGGTTCACCGGCCCGGTCCGTACCGTCGAGGAGCGGTCCGCGCGTACGCCCGCCGAAGGCGCCTGAACCACCCTGCGGTGCAAGGAAGGGCCCCTTGTTCAACAAAATCCGATAACAAGGGGCCCTTCCTTGCATCCGCGGCGGTGATCGGGGGCATTGACGGTGATCCGGTTTGCCAGTAGACCTTGGTGATGGAGGCCCGCTCATGAGGAAAGCGCCGCTCACGCTGGAACAACTGCGGGTCGCCGTCGACGATGGCGAGATCGACACGGTGGTGCTGGCCCTGGTCGACATGCAGGGCCGGTTGCAGGGCAAGCGGTTCCACGCGCCCTTCTTCCTCGACCAGGTCGTCGAGGGCGGCAGCGAGGGCTGCAACTACCTGCTGGCGGTGGACGTCGACATGAACACCGTCGACGGGTACGCGATGTCGAGCTGGGAGCGCGGCTACGGCGACTTCGCCATGGTGCCGGACTTCGCCACCCTGCGCCGGGTGCCCTGGCAGCCCGGCTCGGCGATGCTGCTGGCCGACCTCGCCTGGCTGGACGGCTCCGGTGACGTGGTCGCCTCCCCCCGGCAGATCCTGCGCAAGCAACTGGACCGGCTGGGCGAGCACGGTCTGACCGCGTACGCCGGCACCGAGCTGGAGTTCGTGCTGTTCCGCGACTCGTACGAGGACGCCTGGCGGCGCGGCTACCGCGACCTCACCCCGGCGAACCAGTACAACGTGGACTACTCGCTGCTCGGCACCGCCCGGGTCGAGCCGCTGCTGCGCCGGATCCGCACCGAGATGGCCGGTGCCGGGCTCACGCCAGAGAGCGCCAAGGGCGAGTGCAACCTCGGCCAACACGAGATCGCCTTCCGGTACGACGAGGCGGTGGCCTGCGCCGACCACCACGTCATCTACAAGAACGGCGCGAAGGAGATCGCCGCCCAGGAGGGCATGTCGATCACCTTCATGGCCAAGCCGAACGAGCGGGAGGGCAACTCCTGCCACATCCACTTCTCGCTCCGGGACGCGTCCGGCGCCTCGGCCATGCTCGGTGACGGGCCGGCGCACCTCAGCGAGACCGGGCAGCGGGTGCTCGCCGGGCTGCTCGCCACCATGCGGGAGTTCAGCCTGCTCTTCGCCCCGAACATCAACTCCTACAAGCGTTACCAGCCGGGCTCGTTCGCCCCGACGGCGCTTCGCTGGGGCGTCGACAACCGCACCTGCGCGCTGCGGGTGGTCGGTCACGGCCAGGGCATGCGGGTGGAGAACCGGGTGCCCGGCGCCGACGTCAACCCGTACCTGGCGATCGCCGGGCTGGTCGCGGGCGCGCTGCACGGCATCGAGCAGGGGCTGGAGCTGGGCGCGGAGTGCACCGGCAACGCGTACGACGACCCGGACGCCGAGCGCGTCCCCACCACGTTGCGCGACGCCCTGACCCTGTGGGAGGCGTCCGACGTGGCCCGCGAGGCGTTCGGCGACGAGGTGATGGCCCACTACGCCAACCAGGCAAAGGTGGAGCTGAAGGCCTTCGACGCGGCGGTAACGGACTGGGAGCTGACCCGTGGCTTCGAACGCCTCTAGCCCTCGGGCCGTCCTCCGCCGCGATCTTGCACTTTGTGTCGTTGATTTGGAGCAACTCACGGCTAATGTCGGCACCGAAAGTGCAAGATCGCGCGGATGGGGCGAGGGGGCGGTGCGGGCGTGACGGTGGTTGTTGATCCGGCTTCCGGGGTGGGGTTTCGGGAGGTTGCCGGGGCTTCGGTGGGGGACGTGGATGTTGCCATTTCGCGGGCTGCGAAGGCCTTTGCGGCTTGGCGGGAGGTTGCGCCGGGGGATCGGGGGCGGCTGTTGCGGCGGTTCGCCGCCGTCGTCGACGCGCACCTGGACGAGTTGGCCCTGTTGGAGGTGCGCAACTCCGGGCACACCATCGGCAACGCCCGCTGGGAGGCCGGCAACGTCCGCGACGTGCTCGACTACTACGCCGGTGCGCCGGAGCGGTTGACCGGCCGGCAGATCCCCGTACCCGGCGGCCTCGACGTCACCTTCCACGAACCGCTCGGCGTGGTCGGCGTGATCGTGCCGTGGAACTTCCCGATGCCGATCGCCGCCTGGGGCTTCGCCCCGGCCCTCGCCGCCGGCAACACGGTGGTGCTCAAACCCGCCGAGCTGACCCCGCTCACCGCGCTGCGCCTGGCCGAGCTGGCCCGCGAGGCCGGCCTGCCCGAGGACGTGTTCACCGTGCTGCCGGGCGAGGGCGCGGTGGTAGGGGAGCGGTTCGTCAGCCACCCGGCCGTTCGCAAGATCTGCTTCACCGGCTCCACCGAGGTCGGCACGCGCATCATGGCCGGCTGCGCCGCGCAGGTGAAGCGGCTCACCCTGGAGTTGGGCGGCAAGAGCGCCAACATCGTGTTCGCCGACGCCGACCTGGAGACCGCCGCCGCGACCGCGCCCGGCGCGGTCTTCGACAACGCCGGCCAGGACTGCTGCGCACGGTCGCGGATCCTGGTCCAACGACCGGTGTACGACCGGTTCCTGGAACTGCTCGAACCGGCGGTACGCGCCGTCCGGGTCGAGGACCCGTCCCGCGTCACCGCCGAGATGGGCCCGCTGATCTCCGCCGCTCAACGGGACCGCGTCGCCAGTTACGTGACCGGCGCGAACGTCGCCTTCACCGGCTCGTGCCCGGACGGTCCCGGCTTCTGGCACGCGCCCACCGTGCTGCTGGCCGATTCGCCCGCCGACCGGCACTGGCGGGAGGAGATCTTCGGGCCGGTGGTCTCGGTGCTGCCGTTCGACGACGAGGCCGACGCGGTGCGGCTCGCCAACGACACGGAGTACGGCCTCTCCGGCTCGATCTGGACCCGCGACGTCGGGCGCGCGCTGCGGATGGCGCGGGCCGTCGACTCGGGCAACCTCAGCGTCAACTCGCACTCCTCGGTGCGCTACTGGACCCCGTTCGGCGGGATGAAGCGCTCCGGACTCGGCCGTGAGCTGGGCCCGGACGCGCTGCACTCCTTCACCGACGTCAAGAACGTGTTCATCGCGACGAAGGAGTGAGGCCAGTGCAGGGTCGGTTGCAGGACCGGGTGGCCGTGGTCACCGGAGCGGGCAGCGGGATCGGGTTGGCCACCGTCCGGCGGTTCGCCGCCGAGGGGGCGCGGGTGGTCTGTGTCGACATCGACGCGGCGGCCGGCGAGAAGGCCGCCCAGGAGTGCGGCGGCGAGTTCGTCCGCACCGACGTCGCCGACGAGGCGGCGGTACGTGACCTGTTCGACGGGGTGGCCGAGCGGCACGGCCGGGTCGACATCGCGTTCAACAACGCCGGCATCTCCCCGCCGGACGACGACTCCATCCTGGACACCGGCCTGGACGCCTGGGAGCGGGTGCTGCGGGTCAACACCACGAGCGTCTACCTGTGCTGCAAGTACGCGATCCCGCACATGCGGCGGCAGGGCAAGGGGTCGATCATCAACACGGCCTCCTTCGTGGCCTTGATGGGGGCGGCGACGTCGCAGATCGCGTACACCGCGAGCAAGGGCGGGGTGTTGGCGATGACCCGCGAGCTGGGTGTGCAGTTCGCCCGCGAGGGCATCCGGGTCAACGCGCTCTGCCCCGGACCGGTGGCCACCCCGCTGCTGCTGGAGCTGTTCGCCGCCGATCCGGAGCGGGCCGCCCGCCGGCTGGTGCACGTGCCGATGGGTCGCTTCGGGCAGCCGGAGGAGATCGCCGCCGCGGTGGCCTTCCTGGCCAGCGACGACGCCTCGTTCATGACCGCCGCGCAGTTCGTCGTCGACGGCGGGATCACCGGCGCGTACGTCACTCCGCTGTGAGCGCGAGGAGTGAGCCGGGTTTGCGAGCCCCGCAGTCGCGAACACCAGTGGTCCTGAAGAGGCCCCTGATCGGGATCAGCGCGTACGCCGAGCCCGTCGACTGGGCCGTCTGGCGTGGTGTGCGGGCGGTCCTGGTGCCCGAGGCGTACGTGCGGGCGGTGACCGCCGCCGGTGGCCGGGCGGTGGTGCTGCCCCCGGACGACGCCGACGCCGACGTGCTGGCGGTCCTCGACGGGCTGCTGCTGGCCGGGGGCGCCGACGTGGGCCCGGGGCGGTACGGCCAACAACCGCACCCGCGGACCGAGGACCGGCCGGACCGGGACGCCGGTGAGCTGACGCTACTGGCGGCTGCCCTCGCCGCCGACCTGCCCGTGCTCGGGGTCTGCCGGGGAATGCAGCTGCTCGCCGTCGCCTACGGCGGCACCCTGCACCAGCACCTGCCGGACGTGCTCGGCTCCGAGGCGCACCGGCCGGCGCCGGGCGTCTACGGCGCCCACCCGGTGCGCTTCGCGCCGGGCAGCCTCGCGGCGCGGACCCTGGCCGGGGTCGAGCAGGTCAACTCGTACCACCATCAGGCGGTCGCCACCCCGGGCCGGCTCACGGTGACCGGCTGGGCGGCCGACGGTGTGATCGAGGTGGTGGAGGATCCGGATCGCGCGTTCGTGCTGGGCGTGCAGTGGCATCCGGAGAACGAGCCGGACCCACTCCCGATCACCGCGCTGGTCCGGGCCGCCCGGGGGGCCGGCCCGCCGGTGCATGATCAGGACGAGGGAGTACGCGGGACGGAGTCACCGGCGCTGTGACGCAGGTCGCCCCCGCCGCGTGGGCCGCGCGATGGGAGGATCAGCGCATGGGCAAGGTCTATCCGGAGATCGACGGTCGTCTGCGGGAGTTCATCGCGGCCCAGCAGGTCTTCTTCGTGGCTACCGCGCCGTCCGGTTCCGAGGGGCATGTCAATGTCTCACCGAAGGGCATGACGGGCACCTTCGTGGTCCTCGGCCCGCACCGGGTGGCCTACCTCGACTATCACGGCAGCGGGGCGGAGACCATCGCCCACCTGCGGGACAACGGCCGCATCACGCTGATGTTCTGCGCATTCGACGGGCCGCCGAAGATCGTGCGCCTGCACGGCAGGGGCCACACCGTGGCGGTGACCGAGGCGGGCTTCGCCGACCGTCTCGCCGAGTTTCCCGCTCCACCGGACGTGCACGCCGTCCGGGCCGTCATCACCGTCGACGTGCAGCGGGTCAGCGACTCCTGCGGCTACGCGGTGCCGCTGATGGACTACCGCGCCGAACGCGACCTGTTACTCACCTCACACTCCCGTCGCACGGCCGATGATCTGGTGACCTACCGGGCCACCAAGAACGCCGCGAGCATCGACGGATTGCCGGTCTTCTGAGTGCTCAGGACACGTGTGCGCCCCCGTCGGTGCGCCGCGTCCGCCCCCGTGCCGTCGGGTCGGCGACCACCGGAGTGCACGTAACCAGCGTCCACGGGTCGTCATGCGTTACGTTGCTGGTCCGCCGGGGTACAAGTCGGAGCACGGCGCGTGGAGATCAACGGCTGAGGGGTACGGCCGAAGCGGGGGAGGCTGCATGAGCTCGGCCCAGGGGGGCGCGGACGCGGGGCGTTCCTTCGCGGACGGCCACGAGATCCCCCCGCTGCTGGCCGCCGCCTTCGCGAACGGCGGTGAGCTGGGCGAACGGCTCCGCGCCCTCGACTGGTCCACCGCGCCGCTGGGCGGGCCGTCCCGCTGGCCGGTGGCCCTGGCCAGCGCGGTCGGCATGATGCTCTCCTCCAGCGCGCAGATCGTCATGTTCTGGGGTGACGACCAGCTCGCCTTCTACAACGACGCGTACCGGCCGACCATCGGCAGCAAGCACCCGCACGTGCTCGGTCGACCGGCCCGACACCACTGGGCCGAGACGTGGGACGTCCTCGGTCCGCTGCTCGAAGGCGTCCGCAGCACCGGGCTCTCCTACCGGGGCGCCGACCACCCCTTCCTGCTGGACCGCTCCGGTTTCGTCGAGCAGACCTACTTCGACGTCTCGTACGACCCGATCCGCGGTGCCGACGGCTCGGTCAGCGGCGTCTACTGCATCGTCAACGAGACCACCGGCCGGGTGGTCGGTGAACGCCGACTGCGAGCGTTGTCCGAACTGGGCGCCGAGTTGGCCGACGTGAGCAGCGCCGGCGAGCTGGGCCGGACCGCCGCCGACGTGCTCGGCCGACACTCCGCCGACGTGCCCTTCGCGCTCATCTACCTCGCCGACGACACCGGTGAGTTCCGGCTCACCGGGGCCAGCGGCGTCGATCCGGCGGCGGTCGACGCCCCACCGACCATGTTCGCCGAACTGGTCGCCGAGGGCGCCTCCGCCACCGTGCGGCTGCGCGACCTGGTCGCGCAGCGACCGGCCGACGCCTCCGACGTGGCGCTCGTGCTGCCCGTGAAGGCGACCAACGAGACCGTCGGCGCGCTGGTCGTCGGCGTGGCCCGCCTGCTGCCGCTCGGCGACGAGTACCGCGACTTCCTCGACCTGGTGGCCGCGCAGATCTCCCGGGCGGTCGGCACCCAGCGGGCGTACGAGCAGGAGCGCGCCCGGGCCGCCGAGCTGGCCGCGCTGGACCGGGCGAAGACCAACTTCTTCGCCAACGTCAGCCACGAGTTCCGCACCCCGTTGACGCTGGTGCTCGGCCCGCTGGAGGACATGCTGGCCGACCCGGAACTGCCGGCCACCTACACCGATCGGCTCGTCATGATGCACCGCAACGCGATGCGGCTGCTCAAGCTGGTCAACACCGTGCTCGACTTCTCCCGGCTGGAGTCCGGCCGGCTCGCGGCCCGCTACCAACCCACCGACCTGGCCGACTACACCGCCCGACTGGCCAGCACCTTCCGCTCGGCGACCGAACGCGCCGGCCTGCGGCTGGTCGTGGACTGCCCGCCGCTGCCCGCGCCGGTCTTCGTCGACCGGGACATGTGGGAGAAGATCGTCCTCAACCTGGTGTCGAACGCCGTGAAGTTCACCCTCGACGGCGAGATCCGCGTCCGGGTCCGGGCCGACGGCGATCTCGCCCGGCTGGATGTCGTCGACACCGGCGTCGGGATCGTCCCGGACGAACTGCCGCACGTCTTCGAGCGTTTCCACCGGGTGCCCGGGGCGCGCTCCCGTACCCACGAGGGTACCGGTATCGGGCTGGCGCTGGTCCGTGAGCTGGTCGAGATGCACGGCGGTACGGTCGGCCTGACCAGCCGGGTCGACGAGGGCAGCACCTTCACGGTGACCGTCCCGTTCGGGTCCGATCACCTGCCCGCCGACCGGGTGGTCGCGTTCGCCCCCCTGCCGACGGGCGAGCCCGAGCAGGCCCGGCTCTTCGTGGCGGAGACCGCCCTGTGGGCCGCCGAGGACGCCACCGGCGAGGCCGGCCAGCAGCCGGCCGACGTCGCCCCGAGCGGCCGGATCCTGGTCGTCGACGACAACGCCGACCTGCGCGAGCACGTCACCCGGTTGCTCTCGCCATCCTGGGAGGTGGTCACTGCCAGCGACGGTCTGGCGGCCCTGACGCTGGCCCGCGACGGCGGGTTCGACCTGGTGCTCAGCGACGTGATGATGCCCCGGTTGGACGGGTTCGGTCTGGTCGGCGCGCTGCGCGCGGACCCCCGTACCCGTGATGTGCCGATCGTGCTGCTCTCCGCCCGCGCCGGCTCCGCGGAGGCGGTCGCCGGCCTCGCCGCCGGCGCCGACGACTACCTGACCAAGCCGTTCTCCGGGCAGGAGCTGATCGCCCGGGTCCGGGCCAACGTCGAGCTGGGTCAGCTACGCCGCCAGATCATCCGTCGTCTGCGGGCGCTGGCCGACGCGGCGGTGGCGGTCAACACGGCCCGGTCCACCGGTGACGTGCTCCAGGTCGCCGCCCGACACGCGCTGAGCCTCGCCGAGGCGGCCCGGGTCGTGGTCAGCGCGGCCGGCTCCCGGTTCGAGGCCGACGCTGGCGGTGACACGGCCGCCGATCCGACCTTCGTGGCCCCGCTGACCGGGACCAGCAGCGAGCAGCTCGGCGAGCTGCGGGTCTGGCGGGCCGCCGACGACGACGCGCAGGCCGACGAGGCCGCGCTCACCCAGCTGGCTCGGCTGGTCGGCGTCCGACTGGAGAACGCCCAGCTCTACGAGGCCGAACACCACATCGCCACCACGTTGCAGCACAGTCTGCTGCCGAGGACGCTGCCCCAACTGCCGGGCGCGGTCGTCGCGAGCCGCTACCTGCCGGGCAGCGCCGACGTCGAGGTCGGAGGGGACTGGTACGACGCGTTCGTGCTCGACGGCGACAACCTGGTGCTGGTCATCGGCGACGTGGTCGGCAAAGGCGTCCAGGCCGCCGCGGCCATGGGCCAGCTGCGCAACGCGCTGCGGGCGTACCTGCTGGAGGGCTTCGACCCGGGTGAGTCGCTGACCCGGCTCAACCGGCTGGTCGTGTCCACCGAGGAGTCGTCGTTCGCGACGGTGGTCTGCCTGCTGTTCAGCCCCCGTACCGGTCGCCTGCGCTACGCCAGCGCCGGTCACCCGTCCCCCCTGCTGATCCGAGGAGACGACGTGGCGTTCCTGCACGACCGTGCGCTCGGCCCGCCGGTCGGCGCCATCCCCGGCGCCACCTACCGGACCGTCGAGGGTGAGTTGCGGGCGGGCAACCGACTGCTGCTCTACACCGACGGGCTGATCGAGGACCGTCACCTCGGCATCGACGCCGCGCTGGCACAGTTGCGGGTCGACGCGGCCGCACCGGGCCACCACGTGGCGGATCTGGTCGACACGGTCGTCGAGCGGGTGACCGGGCGACAGCGGCGCGACGACGTGGCGGTGCTCGCCGTGGAGGCGGCGGAGCTGAACCGGTTCGCGTTGCGGCTGCCGGCCGACCCGACCCGCCTGAGCGTGCTCCGCAAGCGCCTGGAGGACTTCCTCGTCGCGCACAACGTCGGCGAGACGGACCTGTTCGACCTGACCGTGGCGGTCTCGGAGGCCGCCGCGAACGCCATCGAACACCCCGTCCAGCCCGCCGAGGCGGTGATCACCGTGGAGGTGGCCATCGAGGACCGGACGGTGATCGCCACCGTGCGGGACACCGGCCAGTGGCGGGAGTCCACCGACTCCGGCTTCCGGGGGCGCGGACTGTCGCTGATCAAGGCGTTGGGTGACCTGATGGTGCGGCGTACCGACGCCGGGACCGAGGTGACGCTGCGCCGGCAGTTGCAGGGCTGACGGCGCGCGGCCGGGGCTCAGACCGGGTCGAGCCAGGTCTGGTCGCCCAGACCGGAGATCTCCAGCACACGACGTACCTGCCGGGACGGCAGCACGGTGAGCGTGCCCGAGAACCGTTGGGCGAGCCGGACCACCGCGTGGATGGCCGCCGAGTCGAAGAAGGTCACCGCCCGCAGGTCGAGGGTGAGCCGGCTGGCGGGCTCGCGCAGGGCGGTCTGCACCATCGTGTCGGCCGTCGCCATGTCGACCTCGCCGGTCACCAGCACGTGGAGGTGCTCTCCGTCGATCTCCGCGCGGGCGGAGAAGACGGGTGGTGCTCCCCCTTGATCCACGCAGACACGATGGCACAGCCGACCTGGCGGGGCAACAACCGGTCCCGACCGGCCGTGGCGCGGGTCACCGACCCCCACGGCGATAGGCTTGCGACATGACCGTCCGTGCGCCGCTGACCCCCGGCACGCTCTCTCCGACGCGACCGGTGCCCGCCCACATTCCCCGTCCGGAGTACGTGGGTAAGAAGAGCCCGCAGCCGTGGCACGGCTCGCACGTGCAGACGCCGGAGACCATCGAGAAGATGCGGATCGCCAGCCGCCTCGCCGCCCAGGCGACGCAGCTCGCCGGCGAGCACTGCAAGCCCGGCGTCACCACCGACGAGATCGACCGCGTGGTGCACGAGTTCCTCTGCGACCACGACGCGTACCCGTCGACGCTCGGCTACCGGGGCTACCCCAAGTCCTGCTGCACCAGCATCAACGAGGTCATCTGCCACGGCATCCCGGACTCCACGGTCCTGACCGACGGCGACATCATCAACGTCGACGTGACCGCGTACATCGGCGGTGTACACGGCGACACGGATGCCACCTTCTGCGTCGGCGAGGTCGACGAGGAGGCGCGGCTCCTCGTCGAGCGCACCCACGAGGCGATGATGCGCGGCATCCGCGCGGTCGCGCCGGGTCGCCAGATCAACGTGGTGGGCCGCGTCATCGAGTCGTACGCCAAGCGGTTCGGCTACGGCGTGGTCCGCGACTTCACCGGGCACGGGATCGGCGAGACCTTCCACAGCGGCCTCTACGTGCCGCACTACGACAGCCCCCGGCCGACGGACGTCATGGAGCCGGGGATGACCTTCACCATCGAGCCGATGATCACCCTCGGCACCTACCAGTACGACATGTGGGACGACGGGTGGACCGTGGTCACCAAGGACCGCAGGTGGACCGCCCAGTTCGAGCACACCATCGTCGTCACCGACGACGGCCACGAGATCCTGACGCTTCCATGACCGACACCCCCGCCGCCCTGCGCGAGGCACACCACGCGGACGTCTCCGGTGGCTGGCTGCGCCCGGCGGTCTTCGGCGCGATGGACGGCCTGGTGACCAACATCGCCCTCATCGCCGGCGTCGGCGGCGGTGGCGTCTCGCCGCACAGCATCGTGCTGACCGGCACCGCCGGCCTGGTGGCGGGCGCGATCTCGATGGGGCTCGGCGAGTACACCAGCGTGCGCTCGGCCAACGAGCAGGTCGCCGCCGAGGTCGCCAAGGAACGGCGCGAGCTGGAACGGCACCCCGAGGCGGAGGCGCGCGAGCTGGCCGACGCCTGGGTGGCCCGGGGCCTGCCCCGTGACCTCGCCATGCAGGTCGCCGAGGCGGTACGGCGCGACCCGGAGGAGGCGCTGCGGGTGCACGTCCGCGAGGAGCTGGGCGTCGACCCCGACGACCAGCCGAGCCCGTGGGCGGCGGCGATCTCCTCGTTCGTCTTCTTCTCGCTGGGGGCGCTGATCCCCCTGCTGCCGTACCTGCTCGGCGCCACCGAACTCTGGCTGGCGCTCGCCGTCGGTGGGCTCGGGCTGTTCGCCGCCGGCGCGGTGGTGGCCCGGTTCACCAACCGGCCCTGGTGGACCAGCGGCCTGCGTCAACTCGTCCTGGGCGCCGCGGCAGCCGGGGCCACCTACCTCGTCGGTTCGCTGATCGGAGTGCAGGGCGGCCTGTGACGCCCGGTCAACCGCCGAGCAGATCGTCGATCGTGCCGTCGACCGGGCGGCCGCGCGCCGCCAGCTCCTCGGCCTGCCGGGTCAGTACCGCACCGACCTCGGTCATGTCCGCGCCGGCCAGACCCGTACGCCGCACGGCGTCACCCGGATCGCGGTAGTAGGTGCGGCCCAGCAGACCGGTCACGGTCGCCGCGGCCAACCGCGCCTCACCGAGCATCAGCAGCGCCTGGTCGGTCTCGTACCACTCGGCCAGTCGGGCCGCCCGCGCGTGCGCGGCGCTGCCCCGGTACCAGGCCTGCCGCGCCGCCGTGCTGAACTCCGCCGGCCGGGCCCGGGCGAGTCGGCCGAGGTGCTCGTCGCGCAACGTCCGCAGCCAGCTCGTCGGGTCGAACAGCGACCGGGTGGTGACGTACCGGTCGGCCGTCAGTGGCCACAACGGAGAGAGCATCCGCGCCTGCCCGAGGTAGTCGTCGGCGGCGGCCACGGTCAGGTCGACCAGCACGCCGTCCACCCGCCGGGTCGCCGGCGGCGGCCCGCCCCCCGGCCGGTAGGTGACCACCAGCATCCCCACCTCGCCGTTCCCGCCACCGTCGTCGTCGCCGTGCGCCAGGGGCCCGTGGACCGCGATCGCCAGCACATCGGCCGGGAAACGTCGCTGGATCGCCTCGGCCACCCGCTCCGCCACCGGCCACCGCCGGTCGTCACCCAGCGCGCTCACGGTTCAAGCACTGTTCGCGACTGCGGGGCTCGTAGGACCGGCTCACTCCTCGCGCTCACGGGTCGTACCTCCCCTGGGGCGACTGGCGTCAGCCTAGCCAGCCGACGGCGGGCTGGCCGGCCCGCCGCGCCCGGTCGGCACCAGCCGGAAGATGCGGATCTCACGGCCCCCGGCCCGCTCGACGTACGTGCGGTACGCCGGCCACTCGGCGACGAGCAGGTCCCACAGACGGTCCCGCTCGGCCCCGGATGCCGGCTCGGCCCGCACCGGGAGCCGGCGGCCCTTCACGTCCACCTCGGCGGCCGGGTCGGCGAGCAGGTTCATCGCCCAACCGGGCTGGTGGGTCTGCCCCCAGTTGGAACCGATCACCACGTACGCGTCGCCGTCCGGCACGTAGAGCAGGGGGTTGCTGCGCGGTTTGCCGGACCGGCGGCCGGTCGTGGTGATCACCAGGGACGGCAGCAGGCCAAGCGCGACCACCCGTCCGCGGGTGAGCCGGCCGACGATCCGGTCGGCGGGTACGAGCAAGCGGGCGGCGGTCCCGAACCAGCGGTGGTGGCCGAGTCGGCGGGTGAGGGTGGTGAGCGCTGACACGCGGATCAGTCTGCCGGTTGCCCCGCACCGGCGGCACCCCCGGACGGTCCGCTTCCGATCGTGCGGTCGAGGACTCAGTCCAGGCGACGTTCGATCGGCAGCCGGGCCCGGGTGAACAGGCCCGCGCCGAACATCGCCACCACCGGTACCAGCACCAGGACGCCCAGCGCCGGCCACGGCACCAGGTACGGGTACGGCTCCAGCGCCGGCCAGGCCGTCGCGTACTCCCGGTTGGCCGAGAACAGCACGATCGCCGCCGTGCCGAGACCGGCCACGATGCCGAGCACCGAACCGAGAACCGCGATCACCCCGGCCTGACAGATCGCCAGCAGTCGGCGTACGGCGGGGGCCGCGCCGACCGCCGCGAGCGTGGACAGCTCGGCGCGGCCCTCGGCGGCGGCGAGCGCCGTGGCGATCCCGGCCGCGCCCATCGTGATCACTCCGGCCGCGGCGGCGAGCAGCAGCAGCAGCGGCGAGTCGTCACGGGGGGCGGCGCCCTGCTCCACCTGGAGGTAGAACGTTCCGAAGGCCCGCAGGTCGGCGGTGAACCGGTCCTGGCGACGTTGGCTGGGCGGCGTCGACGTGTCGATCACCCAACCGTTCGACACCGGCTTCAGGGCGAGCTGCCGGGCTGCCGTCGCGGACAGCAGGAGGCGGGGCTGGCCGCTCGTCGGCATCAGCGCGTACCCGGGCAGGTCCCATCGCGTGGTGGTCACCTCGTCCCGGCCGGCCCGCACCTCGTTCACCTGCACGGTCACCAGGCCGTCGTGCAGGTAGCGCGGATCGGTCACCACCACGCCGCCGGCGTGCAGGACGGCGGTCGCGGCGGTGGTCGCCGCCGGGTCGGCGCCGGTGAGGAGCGGCAGCGCGCTGCCGTCGTCCACGAGCGTCTGCACGTAGCTTCCGAAGTAGTCCGCCGCGCGGTCCCGGCAGCGCGGGTCGGCCAGCGCCTGCCGACGTTGGGTCGCGGACAGGTTGTCCCCGGGCTGGAAGGGGCAGGCGTGATCCGGCGGGAGTTCCGGTACCACGGAGCAGTAGCTGGCCGGGCCGCCCACCGACGGGCAGGCCGTGCCCTGCACCAGGGCGACCGCGCTGGCACCGAGGTGTTCCCGGGCGGCGGTGCTGACCTGCTCCAACGTCGGTTCCGGCCGCAGCGCCGGGTCATCGCGGTTGACCAGGACGTGACCGGTGGGCAGCAGCGGCTGATAGGTACGTGCGTCGCGGACCGCGTCGCTGGCCAGGTAGCCGCCGAGCGCGACGCTGCCGGCCACCGCCGCCATCACGGCGCAGATGGCCGGCGCCGCGGCGGCCCGGTTACGGCTCGCGTCGCGCAGCGCGATCCGGGGCGCCGGTGGCAGCACCCGACCGAGCCGGGCTAGCCCGCCGATCAGGGTGGGTGTGCAACAGACCAGGCCCAGCTCCCCGAGGATCAGCCCGGCCAGGATGACCGCGGGGGACGTCCGACTGGCCCCGAACGCCGCGAGCGCCGCCCCGCCGAGGACCAGCGCCAGTCCGCTGACGAGCGCCCGGGCCCGGGGCGGGGGAGGGGTCCGTCGACCGGCGAGCCCGGCCATGACGTCCTGCCGGGCCGCCGTCCAGGCCGGCGCCAACGCCGCCAGCACTCCGGCCAGCACCGCGACCCCGCCGAGCACGACCAGGGCCAGCGGCCAGCAGCGGTACGCGCCGAAGCGGGCGCCGAACACGTACTGCTCCATGAGCGGACGTCCGGCGAATGCCGCGCCGACACCGAGCAGCAGCCCGGCCGCGGCGCCCAGCACCCCCAGCACCACCCCGTCGGCGAGCACGACCCGGCGGAGGTGGGCCGCGTCACCGCCGGCCACCGCGACCAGGGCCAGGTCCCGGCGTCGACGGCGAACCCCGACGGCGAACGCCGGTCCGACCAGCAGCACCACCTCCAGCAACCCCAGCCCGGCGATCAGCACCATCGTGCTCAGGTCGCTGGTGTCGGCGGGCCCGACGTACCCGATCAAGCTCCGGGAGGACGTCGTCGAAGCCGGCACGTGGCGACGCGCCACCACCACTCCGCGTTCGTTCAGTCGGGCGACCATCGCCGCGTCGACGGTGCCGGGCACGTCGATCAGCCACCGGCTGTCCGGCTGCGCATCGGCCCGGCCGACGGCCGCCGGGTGCAGCGCGATCACCGGGCCGAGGTCGTCGGGGAACTCGACCACACCGACGACCGTGTACGTCCGGGCCCGGTCGGCGGTGGGCACCGCCTCGCCGAGGCGCCCGTCCAGCCGGCGCAGCGCCGTCGGACTCAGGGCGACCTCTCCGGGTTGCTGCGGCGCCCGTCCCGAGCGGAACCGCACCAGACCGCGGGCCAGCGGGTCGGTGAGGTCGAGGATCCAGGCTTGGAGGGTCTCGTCGCCGCGTGGGCCCCGCACCGTCACCGGGCTGCCGGCACGTATCTCGGTGACCCGGCTGCCGGGGCCGAGCAGCGCGGTCACCTCGTCGGCGGTGGTGGGACGGCTCATCGCCGACTGGCCGTCGTCACGGGGGTACCAGGTGTCGCCCCACTCGTCCTGGACGACCGGGGTGTCGGCGAACCACCGCAGCTCCGCGTCGGCGACGCCGAGCCGGCGGTCGAGCTGTTCCCGCGGTGTCAGCTCGGCCATGTCGTAGCTCGCCGCCAGGAAGGCCAGCACCAGCACCGGAAGCGCGATCATCGCCAGCACCAGGGCGGTACGCCGTCGCGCCCGTCGTGACTCCCGGCGGGCGATCCGCAGCGCCGCCCGCCACGAGCCGGTCAGCTCGGCGAACCGTCGCCGCCGCTCGGGTTCGAGCGGCGTCGGCGGCCCGACCGGAGCGTCGACGCTGCCGCGGGTCACCGGCGTCCGGCGCAGGGTCAACGGTCGCTACCGGAGAGGAGCTGATCGACGCTGCCCAGGGGCGCGGTCGTGTCGACCAGCACACCGTCGCGCAGGAACACCACCCGGTCGGCCCAGCCGGCGTGCCGCGCCTCGTGGGTGACCAGGATGCCGGCGGCGCCCGCGTCGACCCGGCGGCGCAGCAGGTGCAGCACCGCCTCACCGGTCTGCGAGTCGAGCGCCCCGGTGGGTTCGTCGGCGAGCACCAGCCGTCGCTCGCCGACCAGCGCCCGGGCGATGGCCACCCGCTGCTGCTGGCCGCCGGAGAGTTGATCGGGGAAGCGGTCCCCCAGCGCCGGCAGGCCCACCTCGGTCAGCGCGGCCAGGGCGGCCGCCCGGGCCCGCCGGCCGCCGACGCCGTCGAGTTCCAGCGGGAGCGCGACGTTCTCCAACGCGCTCAGGCTGCCCAGCAGGTTGAGGTGCTGGAAGATGTAGCCGATGCGGCGTCGGCGTAGCTGCGCCAGCCCGCGGCGGTCCAGCGCGCCCAGCGGCTGCCCCTCCACCCGGACGTCGCCCCGGGTCGGGCGGTCGAGGCCGCCGGCGAGGGCCAGCAGCGTCGACTTCCCGGAACCGGACGGTCCCATCACGGCGACCAGCTCGCCCGGCCGGACGACGAGGCTGACACCGCGCAGCGCGTGCACCGCCGCCGGGCCGACCCCGTGGGTGCGGTGGACGGCGCGCAGGTCGAGCACCGCGTCGTCCGATCCGCTCACCGTCGCGCCTCCTCGTCGGCCCACCGTGCGGCGTCGGAAGCGTCGCCAGCGCCCGGTCGGGGAGGGCTGCCCGGTGAATGCCGCACCAGACTGCTCTCGCAGTGGTCCAGCCAGCGCACCTCGGCCTCGGCCTGGAACACCATCGAGTCCAGTACCAGCCGCCACGGCAGGTCCTCCGGCCGGTCGCTGCCGTACTTCAACCTGGTCAACTCCTGCAACGCCCGCATCGTCGCGCTGCGCTGGGCCTGCACCACCGAGCGGACGTCCACGCCGGGCGTGGTGAGCGCCAGGGCCAGTTTGATCGCCAGCTCGTCGCGCGGCCGGTCGGTACGGCTGATCGGCGTGGCGAACCACAGGGTGAGGTCCGCCCGGCCGGCGTCGGTGATCTCGTACGGGCGCTGCCCGGCCTCGCTCTCCGGCAGCGGGCGCACCAGGCCGTCCCGTTCCAGCCGGGCCAGCGTGGTGTAGACCTGCCCGATGTTCAGCGGCCAGGTCGAGCCGGTCGACTCCTCGAAAGCGGCGCGCAGCTGGTAGCCGTACATCTGGCCGCGTTCGAGGAGGGCGAGCAGCCCGTGACGGATGGACATGGCAACGGAGTATGCATACCTGGTATGGGCTCCGCAACCGGGGCGGATCGGTTCAGCTCGGACGGCCGGGAAATGCGACGGTCGGCGGGGCCACCCCGGCGGCCTTGCGCCACTTGGTGGCCCGTACGGCGTACTCGACGAGGGCGGCCAGCGCCTGGTCCCGGTCGGCCCCGGTGGTGGACGCCAGCGCGGCACGCCAGTGCGCGGCGGTGCGCTCCTCCACCTCGATGGCCAGCCGGAGGGCGCTGGCCCGGTTGGTGACCGGGAACGGCAGCGCGTAGCCGGCCCGGCCCGGTGGAACGGTGCCCCCCGCGGCGCTCAACTGCACCACCACCGCGTCGCGTCGGCGTCGGTGCGCGGCCTCCGCCTGGTGCGCGGCGTCGCGAACCGCGCCGGTGAGTCGGACCCCGATCCGCCCGTACGCGTAGATGGCCGCGTACTCGGCGGTGAGCGCGGCGGCGAGGGCCTCCTCGGCGGTGGGCTGCTTCACTTCAGTGCCTCCTGGTGGGTGGCCCGCGCCGCGGCGATCGATCCGAGCAGCGCGGCCCGTGCGGCGGGCGCGGCGGCGCAGGCGGCGGTGGCGGACTGCTGGGCGGCCTTCTCCCGCGCCCGAAGGTCGGCGAGCGCGCCCGCCGGCTCGGTGGCCGCGGTGGCGCTCGGGTCGACGGCGGGTGCGGACGGCAGGGTGATGCCGACGACCCGGGCGAGTTCGGTGGCGTGCGCGGTGTGCGTCTCGGCGATGGGATTGAGGCGGTCGGCCAGGTCCGGGTGGGCGGCGGCGCTCGCCCGGTACGCCGCGACGAGGCTCAGTGACTCGTCCACCATCGACCGCAGCGGGTCCGGCGGTGGCGTCGGCTCGTCGTCGCGGTCGAAAAGATCACAGCCTGTCAGCGGCGCCATCGCGCCGCCGAGCGCCAGGAGAGCACCGGCTCGTAGGAGCTTTCGCCGAGATTGTCCGAATACCTGGTCGCGCTGAGTCGTTCTGCCGATCCCCACCGGGCAAGTCAACACCATCAGGTCGGGTCCGGGCGTCACCGGCGTCGGTGCGCCGCCCGGCCCGCCGCCCGGCAGGCGCGTTACGCTCTGCGCAGCCACCGGCGCGTCCGCTCCGGTGGCGTGCCGGCATGGCGGGACGACGTCCCGATCGACCAGGGAAAGGGTGCGTACATGACGCAGCGTGGCCGTGCCACCAGGTCGACGGGTCGACCCCGGGACGGCGCGGAACCCCGCGCGCCACGCGGCGGCGGTGATCTCGCGGCCCGGCGCACCCGGTTGCGGACCGTGATCGAGCCGGTGGTCAACGGCGTGGGCTACGACCTGGAGGACCTGTCGGTCTCCCGAGCCGGACGCCGGCACGTGGTGCGGGTGATCGTGGACGCGGACGGCGGGATCGACCTGGACGCCGTCGCGGACGTCTCCCGCGCGGTCTCGAAGGCGCTGGACGCGGCCGAGGAGGCCGACGGCGACATCGTCGCCGGGGAGTACCAGCTCGAGGTCAGCTCGCCCGGCGTGGACCGGCCGCTCACCCTGCCCCGGCACTGGCGACGCAACGTGGGCCGACTGGTCAAGGTCACCGTCCGGGGCGCCGCGGCGCTGCCCGGCCAGCGCGGCGAGCAGCCCTCGGGGGACCGTCAGGTGACCGGTCGGGTGCTCGGGGCCGACGACGAGGGCGTACGGCTGGAGACCGACGGCGGCGAGGCCCGGTGGGCGTACGCCCAGCTGGGCCCGGGCCGGGTTCAGGTCGAGTTCACCCGCCTCGCCGAGCTGGGTGAGCCGGACGAGTTCGACGAAGCGGACGAGACCGACGAGTACGACGATGCAGACGACATCGACGACGATGATGATGTGGAGGACGAGGAGAGGTGAACATCGACCTCGCGGCGCTACGCGCACTCGAGCGCGAGCGGGAGATCCCGTTCGACACGATCCTCGCGGCGATCGAGACCGCGTTGCTGACCGCCTACCGGCACACCGACGGCGCCGAGCCGCACGCCCGGGTGGAGATCGACCGTAAGTCCGGCGCGGCCCTGGTGTACGCGCAGGAGATGGACGAGGACGGCTCGCTGGTGCGGGAGTGGGACGACACCCCGCACGACTTCGGCCGGATCGCCGCCATGACCGCAAAGCAGGTGATCCTTCAGCGCCTGCGGGAGGCCACCGACGAGGTGCACTTCGGCGAGTACGTGGGCCGCGAGGGTGACCTGGTCACCGGCGTGGTGCAGGCGCACGAGACGCGTACCGAAAAGGGCATCGTCAGCGTCGACCTGGGCAAGCTGGAGGGCGTCCTCCCGCAGTCCGAGCAGGTGCCCGGCGAGCGGTACGCGCACGGCGAGCGCGTCCGGTGCGTGGTGGTGCACGTGGCCAAGGGCATGCGCGGGCCGCAGATCACCCTGTCCCGCTCCCACCCGGCGCTGGTCAAGAAGCTGTTCGCGCTGGAGGTTCCGGAGATCTCCGACGGCACCGTCGAGATCGGTGCGATCGCGCGTGAGGCAGGTCACCGTACGAAGATCGCGGTCCGCTCCACCACCCCCGGCGTGAACGCCAAGGGCGCCTGCATCGGTCCGATGGGTCAGCGGGTGCGTGCCGTGATGAGCGAGCTGCACGGCGAAAAGATCGACATCATCGACTGGTCGGATGACCCGGCCACCTTCGTCGGAAACGCGTTGTCGCCGGCCAAGGCGCTGCGGGTCGAGGTCGTGGACCTGGCTGGCCGGGCCGCCCGGGTGACCGTCCCCGACTTCCAGCTTTCACTCGCCATCGGCCGCGAGGGGCAGAATGCCCGCCTTGCTGCTCGGTTGACCGGTTGGCGGATCGACATTCGGTCCGACGCGGAGCAGATCGCTCCGGCGGCGCGGGGGGCAGCGGATCAGGTGCCGGAGCCGGGCGGCGCGATCTCGGGCAGCTAGGGGTAGACTTCTTCCAGTGGTACGACGCGCGCAGCCGGAGCGCACCTGTGTGGGCTGCCGGAAACGTGCGCCGGCCAGCGAATTGCTGCGGGTCGTCGCGGTCAGGGACGAGGCTGGTCGCAGCCTCCGGCCTGATCCGCGCCGCAGGCTGCCGGGTCGGGGAGCGAACATGCACCCGGATCCGGCCTGCTTCGCGCTGGCGGTGCGGCGCCGCGCCTTCGGGCGAGCGCTGCGGATCACCGAGGTCCTCGACCACGGTGTGCTGGCAGAGCACGTCGATGCGCCAACCACTACGTCCGGTCAGCCCGACCGGGCGAGGGTCGCTAGCAGGGTAGGACGACCGACATGAGCACACGATGAAGTCCCTGAAATGACCAGGCTTCAAGTGCACGAGTGAGGTCGCTGCGGGTGCTGCCCGCACGACCTCGGAGTGAGGAGTGCAGTGGCAGGCAAGGCCCGCGTACACGAGCTTGCAAAAGAGCTCGGGGTCGAGAGTAAGACCGTTCTCGCCAAGCTCAAGGAGATGGGCGAGTTCGTCAAGTCCGCGTCCAGCACGGTCGAGGCGCCCGTCGCCCGACGGCTGAGGAACGCATTCGTCGCGTCCGCCGGTGCCTCGGCGCCGGCCGCCCCGTCGGCGCCCGCGCCGACGCCGGCTTCGACGCCGTCCCCGACGCCGTCCCCGACCCCGGGCGCGCCCCGGGTCTCGGCCAAGCCGATGCCGCCTCGGCGGCCGGCCGCGCCGGTACCCGGTCCGAAGCCCAAGGGTCCGGTGCCCGGTGCGCCGCAGTCGGCGGCCCCGGTCGCCAAGCCGGCGAGTGCCCACGACATCGAGGTGGCGGCCGCGGAGGCGCGCGCCGCCGCGCTGAAGGCTGAGCAGGAGGCCGCGGTCAAGGCCGCGCAGGCAGCCCGCCAGCAGCAGCGTGACAACCCCGTCCGCCGGGAGCCCCCGGCCGACGGCAACCGGCCCGGTCCTCGGCCGGGTCCCGCGGCGATGCCGCCCCGTCCCGGTTCACCGGCCGCTCGTCCGAGCACGCCGGCTCCGGGTCCGGGTGCCCGCCCCGGCGGTCGTCCGCCGGCGCGTGGCGCCGGTAACAACCCGTTCGGCATCCAGGGCGGCCAGCAGCAGCGGCCCCCGGCCGCCGGCGCGGGTGGCCCCCGGCCGAACAGCCCGGCGGGTATGCCGCCGCGGCCGAGCCCGAACTCCATGCCGCCGCGGCCCAGCCCGGCGTCCATGCCGAGTCAGCGTCCGGCCGCCGGTCGTCCCGGCCCCGGTGGCGCGGGTCGCCCCGGTGGCGGCGCGGGCCGTCCCGGTGGCGGTGGCGGCGGGTTCCGTGGCGGTCCCGGCGGTGGCGGCGGCGGCGGTGGCTACCGCGGCGGCCCCGGTGGCGGCGCGGGTGCCGGCGGTGGCGGTGGCTACCGTGGCGGTCCCGGCGGCGGCGGCGGTGCTCCCGGTGGCGGTTTCCGTCCGGGTGGTCCGGCCGGTGGCGGCGGTCGTCCGGGTGCGGGCGGTCGTGGCCGTGGCGGCGGCGCCGCGGGTGCCTTCGGGCGTCCGGGTGGTCGGCCGACGCGCGGTCGCAAGTCCAAGAAGCAGCGCAGACAGGAGTTCGACAACCTGTCGGCTCCGACCATGAGCTCGGGTGCTCCCCGGGGTCAGGGTCAGGTCGTCCGGCTCTCCCGTGGCGCCTCGCTGTCGGACTTCGCCGACAAGATCAACGCCAACCCGGGTTCGCTGGTCCAGGAGATGTTCAACCTGGGCGAGATGGTCACCGCGACCCAGTCCTGTTCTGACGACACCCTGCACCTGCTGGGTGAGCACCTGGGCTTCGACATCCAGATCGTCAGCCCGGAGGACGAGGACCGCGAGCTGCTCGCGCAGTTCAACATCGACCTCGACGCGGAGGTGGCCGAGGAGCGTCTGGTCAGCCGTGCGCCGGTGGTGACCGTCATGGGTCACGTCGACCACGGTAAGACCAAGCTGCTCGACGCCATCCGTAAGGCGAACGTGGTGGCCGGTGAGGCGGGTGGCATCACCCAGCACATCGGTGCGTACCAGGTCCACGTCCCGCACGAGGGCGAGGACCGGGCGGTTACGTTCATCGACACCCCGGGTCACGAGGCGTTCACCGCCATGCGTGCCCGTGGCGCCCAGGTCACGGACATCGTGATCCTGGTCGTCGCGGCCGACGACGGCGTGATGCCGCAGACCATCGAGGCGTTGAACCACGCCAAGGCGGCCGACGTGCCGATCGTGGTCGCGGTCAACAAGGTCGACAAGCCGGACGCCAACCCGGACAAGGTCCGCCAGCAGCTGACCGAGTACGGCCTGGTCGCCGAGGAGTACGGCGGCGACACCATGTTCGTCAACGTGGCCGCCAAGCCGGGCATCGGCATCGAGGAGCTGCTCGAGGCCGTCCTGCTCACCGCCGACGCGTCGCTGGAGCTGACCGCTCCGATCGACGGGCCGGCGCAGGGTGTGGCCATCGAGGCGCACCTGGACAAGGGTCGCGGTGCGGTGGCGACGGTGCTGGTGCAGAAGGGCACCCTGCGGGCGGGCGACTCGATCGTCGCCGGTGGGGCGCACGGCCGGGTCCGGGCCATGCTCGACGAGAACGGCAACCAGCTCTCCGAGGCTGGTCCGGCGCGTCCGGTCATGGTTCTGGGTCTGACCGCGCCGCCCGGTGCGGGTGACACGTTCCTCGCCGCGGCGGACGACCGTACGGTGCGGCAGATCGCCGAGCAGCGCCAGGCACGGCGGCGGGCGGCGTCCTTCGCCAACTCCCGTGGCCGGGCCACCCTTGAGACGCTCATGGAGCAGCTCAAGGAGGGCGAGAAGACCTCGCTCAACCTCATCCTCAAGGGCGATGTCTCCGGTTCGGTGGAGGCTCTCGAGGACGCGCTGTTCAACCTCGACATCCCCGAGGAGGTCCAGCTCAAGGTCCTCGACCGGGGCGTCGGCGCGATCACGGAGAGCAACGTCATGCTCGCCAGCGCGTCGTCCGAGCCGGTCACGATCATCGGCTTCAACGTGCGGGCCTCGAACAAGGTCCGCGAGATGGCCGACCGCGAGGGCGTGGAGATCCGGTACTACACGGTCATCTACCAGGCCATCGAGGAGATCGAGGCAGCGCTCAAGGGCCTGCTCAAGCCGGAGTACGAGGAGGCCGAGCTGGGCACCGCGGAGATCCGCGACGTGTTCCGCTCGTCCAAGATCGGCAACATCTCCGGTTGCATCGTCCGGTCGGGCATCATCCGGCGCAACGCGAAGGCTCGGCTGCTTCGGGACGGGACGGTCGTGGCGGACAACCTCACGATCACCTCGCTCAAGCGGTTCAAGGACGACGCGACCGAGGTCCGCGAGGGCTTCGAGTGCGGTCTGACCCTGGGTGGTTACAACAACGTCCAGGTCGGCGACGTCATCGAGACCTTCGAGATGCGGGAGAAGGTTCGCGCCTGATCCGGCAGTGACACGCTGATCAAGGGGTTTACGCCGACCGGCGTAAACCCCTTGATCATGCGGGGTGGGGTGGCGGTATCGTCCGGGGCGATGTTCACCGGAACCGCGGTCTTCGACCTGCTGCTGCCGGGCGACTCCCGGTCGCTCAAAGCCAAGAGATCATATGTACGGCCGATCGTGGCGGCCCTGCGCCGCTTCGAGGTGTCGGCCGCCGAGGTGGGTGCGCTCGACCTGCACGGTCGGGCGGAGATAGGGGTGGCCGTGGTCGCCGCCGAGGCGGCGCACGTCCGCGAGGTGCTCGACTCCTGCGAGCGCCTGGTGGCCGCCCGTCCCGAGGTCGAACTGCTGTCGGTTCGACGCCGGTTGTACGGCGTGGACGACGACTGACCCACGGGGCCGGCGGTGCCCGGCGACCGGCGCCGCCGCGAAGGTAGTGTTCGAGATGTTGGCCGGTCGGCCGGCGGCCTCCAGGGCCGCCGGGCCGGCCGGGAGCGGGACGCCGTGGAGGTGGCGAGATGTCTGATCCGGCCAAGGTACGCCGGCACGCGGAACGAGTGCGTGAGCTGGTCGCTTCGGTGGTGCGGAGCCAGATCAAGGATCCGCGCCTGGGCATGATCACCATCACCGACGCCCGGATCACCGCCGACCTGCGCGACGCGACGGTCTTCTACACGGTGCTGGGTGACGCGGTGGCCCAGGCGGACACCGCGGCGGCTCTGGAGAGCGCCAAGGGGTTGCTGCGCAGCACGGTCGGTAAGGCGCTCGGGCTGCGGCACTCGCCCACGCTGACGTTCGTCCTCGACGACGTGCAGGATCAGGTCAAGCACATCGACGACCTGCTCGCCGCTGCCCGCAACGCCGACGCGGAGGTGCAGCGCCTCGCCGCGCGCGCCGAGTACGCGGGCGACGCGCAGCCGTACCGCGTCGAGGACGAGGACGAGGACGACGAGACGGGCGCGGAGGCCGACGTGGCCGCCGACGCCACGGAGACCCCCCGGGGTGGGGCGGCGCGGTGACGGGCGCCGCCGGTGCCCAACTCGCCGCGACGGTCGACGTCGGCCCGTCCGAGGCGGACTGGGCGGCGGCCGAGGCGCTGATCCGTGCTCTCCCGTCGACCGCCCGCGTGCTGCTGATCTGCCACGTCAACCCGGACGGCGATGCGCTGGGCAGCATGCTCGGCTTCGGTCTGGGCCTGCGTCAGTTCGGCGTACAGCGGATGCAGGCGACCTTTCCCGGGCCGCCGGAGGTGCCCGAGCCGTTGCGGGGTCTGCCCGGGTTGGAGCTCCTGGTCCCGGCGGGCGACGCCGATCCCGCGCCGGACCTGGTGATCTGCTTCGACGCGGCCAGCGAGTCGCGCCTCGGTGCGCTGGCCGACCGGCTGTCGACGGCCGGTGCGGCGCTGGTGCTCGACCACCACGCCTCGAATCCGGGCTTCGGCACGGTCAACCTGATCGACCCGGGCGCCGCCGCCACGTCGGTGGTCGCCGATCGGCTACTGGCCCGGCTGGGCGTGACGACGGACCGGGCCATCGCCGAGTGCCTGTACGTGGCGCTGACCACGGACACCGGCTCGTTCCGCTTCGAGGCGACCACTCCGGCCGTACACCAGATGGCCGCCCGGTTGCTCGCCACCGGCATCTCGCCCGGTGACATCTCCCGGCGCGTCTTCGACACCCGACCCTTCGGAGCGGTTCGGCTCTTCGGCGAGGTGCTCGGCCGTGCCTGTCTGGAGCCGGGCGCCGCCGACGGTCGGGGGCTGGTGTGGACTACCGCCACCCTCGACGATCTGGCCCGCCACGACCAGCCGCCGTACGTTCTGGAGGCGCTCATCGACTCGGTGCGGTGCACCGCCGAGGCGGACGTGAGCTGCGTCCTGAAGCAGACCGCGCCCGACGAGTGGGCCGTGTCGATGCGCAGCAAGGGCGCGGTGGACGTCAGCCGCGTGGCGGTCGCGATGGGCGGGGGCGGCCACCGGTTCGCGGCCGGGTTCACCGGCCGGGGGAGCGCCGAGCAGGTCGTCGAGGCGATCCGCGGCGAGTTGGGCGCGGCGCTGGTCTCCGGCGTCGGCTGACCCCCGCCGGCCCGCCCGCTGCGGTGGCGCTGGTGTGGGCACGGCAAGTTCAGGGTCAGCTCCGGGGAGTGTTGGCCTTCCCGCGCTGGGTGAGACCGGGAAGAATTGCGGGATGGAGCAGCCGCACGACCTCACCGTGGAGGCCCCCCGAGCCTGGGACCGGCCCGCCGTCTCCGTTCCGGTTCTCCTCTGCCTGTCTCTCGTGGGGGGCCGGTTCGCGTCGTTCTCCACGGAGGCGAATCTCTACACGCTCGGCACCGGCGGGGTGTTGATCTGGCTCGGTCTGAGCAACCGGGTGCCCCGGCGTCCGGCACCGCCGCGGCTGGGCGCGGGGGCGGCGTGGTGGGCCCTGCCGGTCGTGATCTTCGGGGTCTTCGAGGGCGCCACCTTCGTGCTCGCCGTCGGCGACGACTTTCCCACCTTCTCCCGGCTCGCCGACCCCCTGTTGGAAGATCATCTGACCCGGTCGGTGGCGTGGTTCGCCTGGTTGGCCGCGTTCTGGGGATTGGTGCGGCGATGATGCGGGCCCTCGCGATCGGCGGCTTCCTGGCCGCGCTCGCCCTCTTCGCCGTCATCGAGGTGCTGGCCCGTCGGGAGGGCTCCCGGATCCCCACGATGAGCGACGTGTGCGCGTACGTGATGCGCTACGAGGTCGGCTCGGTGCCGGTGGGCAGGATCGGTCTGTTCGGCTTCTGGTGGTGGCTGGGCTGGCACTTCCTGGCCCGGTGAGGCGGGTTGCCGGTGGTCCAAATGGCGGGAACCGTGGGCAGCATATGGACCTGAACGATAACTTGGGAAGTGGCCGGCGCCACGGTGTGGCGCAGGTCGTGGGTGGTGGTGCCACACCTCGCGCCGCCTCCCTCCAGGGTCGGACCGACCCGGGCTCTCGCTGCCCAGTCGGCTGCTCCGGTAACCCCGGACCGCCGTGGGGCGCGCAGCACGACCGCCCGTGAGGGCCGCCGCGTGCCGGTGGCTCGCACCCTGGAAGGAGCGCCACCATGCCGAACAAGCCCAAGCCCGAGACCACCGACGACGCCCGCGAGCAGGCTCGCCGCGCGCTGCAGACGTCGATGGACACCCGCCAGTAACTGACCCCCTGGTAGACCAGCGCGCTCAACACCCACCCGGTCTGCCGATCTTGCACTTGCTGTGGTGACAAAGCTGGCCCAAAGGCGCATTTCGCCAGCACCAAGTGCAAGATCGACGAGGTTGGGCGGCACTGCTGGCTCGACGCGAGGGTAAGCCTCGGACGCGCTTGCGATCCTTACCGCGCTCGTGTCAGGATCGTCGGCGATGAGCCAGACCGCCACCGTCGACCGATCCGCCTCGCCACGTCGGATCGCGAGCCTCGCCCTGCCGGCGCTCGTGGTGCTCGCCGCCGAGCCGCTCTACGTGCTCGTCGACACGGCCGTCGTCGGGCACCTCGGTCGCGTACCGCTCGCCGCGCTCGCCGTCGGCGGCACGGTGATGACGCTCACCGCCTGGCTCGGAACGGTCGTCGCGTACGGCACCACGGGGCGCTCGGCCCGTCGCTTCGGCGCTGGCGACCGGGCGGCGGCGGTGGCCGAGGGAGTGCAGTCGTCCTGGCTGGCGCTCGGCGTCGGACTGCTGGTCGCGATCGGCATGCAGATCGGCGGGGGCGCGTTGGCGCGTACCCTCGCCGGAGGTGGTGGCGAGGTGGCCGCCGCCGCCGCTGCGTGGCTGCGCGTCGCGGCGCTCGGCGCCCCTGGCCTGCTGCTCGCCGCGGCCGGCAACGGCTGGCTGCGCGGCGTGCAGGACACCCGCCGCCCGCTGTACTTCGTGCTCGGCCCCAACCTGGTCTCCGCCCTGCTCTGCCCGCTGCTGGTCTACCCCGCCGGCCTGGGCCTGACCGGCTCGGCGGTCGCCAACGCGGTGGCGCAGACCCTCTCCGGCGTGCTCTTCGCCGGGGCGCTGGTCGCCGAGCGGGTGTCGCTGCGGCCCCGGCCGCGCCTGATCCGCGACCAGTTGGTGCTCAGCCGGGACCTGCTGATCCGGGGCCTGGCGTTCCAGGCGAGCTTCCTCTCCGCGACGGCGGTCGCCGCCCGCTTCGGCGCCGCCGCCGTCGGCGCCCACCAGATCGCCCTGCAACTGTGGTTCTTCACGGCGCTGGTGCTCGACGCGCTCGCCATCGCCGCGCAGTCCCTCATCGGCGCCGCGCTCGGGTCGGGCGACGCGGCGGGCGCGCGGGCGCTGGCCCGCCGGATCGGCCTGCTCGGCGGCGTCTGCGGCATCGCCTTCGCCGTGGTCATCGCCGCCGGCGCGGGCGTCGTGCCGTCCTGGTTCAGCTCCGACGGGCAGGTACGGGAGCAGGCAATGATCGCCTGGCCCTGGTTCGTCGCCATGCTGCCGCTGGCCGGCGTCGTGTTCGCGCTCGACGGCGTGTTGATCGGCGCCGGTGACGTCCGTTACCTGCGCAATCTCACCATCGTGGCGGCGCTCGGCGGCTTCCTGCCGGCCATCTGGCTGGCGTACGCGCTCAACCTGGGACTCGGCGGCATCTGGGCGGGACTCACCCTGTTCGTGGTGATCCGACTCGTCGCCCTGTTGCTGCGGGTGCGCTCCGGCGGCTGGGCGGTGGTCGGGGCGGTTCGCTGACCCGCTCGCCGGTCAGCAGCGGACGGTGGTCGGCGGGGGCGCGTCGAGATCGAAGATCGTGCCCGGGTCGCCCGCGGGTAGCCGATCCCCGTGCGTGTCGGCTATCCAGAACTGCTCCTGCACCCAGCCGTCGCGGAGCTTGCCGCAGTCCGCGTTCCAGGTCACCGCCTCCGCCGAGACGATCCACAGTCCTCGGGCGGAAGCCGGCACGTCCTCCGTGTGCGGCACCTTCCACACCACGCGGTCACGCAGCGCCACCACACTGGCGCCGGCGGGCGCCCGCAGGTCCACGTCGAAGGGGTACGCCCACACGAACTCCGTGGAGACCTCCAGCATCCGGGTGCCGTTCTCCGTGGTGGCCCGGTAGCTGACCCGTCCGTCGGCTCGGATACCGAGCTCCCATTCCGAGGGCGACGCCATCCGGGTCGCGTACCGCAGGAAGGCGTTGCCGGTGAAGTCCGACCTGAGCTGCTCCCGAGCGTCCGGGGCGAGCAGCCGGAGGAACGGTTCGGGGTCGCCGGTGAGCATGGACGTGTCCAGTCGGCTCTCGATCAACCCCTTCCGCACCGTCTCCAACGCCGCCGCTACCTGGGCCTTCGTGAAGGGCCCGGTGGCCTTCGCCGCCGGCATCCGCACGGCCTGTTCACCGGGGGTGAAGGCGGCCGCCGGTGAGCCGGCGAACAGGTCCCGCGGTTCGCCCACCCTGCTCAGCGGTGGGGTGCCGCTCGGGGTGGGAGTCGCCGAGGTGGACGTACGGATGCCATCGGCCAGCCGGTCGACGATCACCAGGCCCCCGCCGACCATCGCCAGGGCCAGCAGCAGTCCAAGTCCCAGCATCAGTGAGCCGTTGTGCCGGGCGGAGAAAAAGCGGACCCGTTCCCAGCCGGCGGGCTGGTGCTCGGTCTGCGCCGAGCTCATCCACTCCGGCAGCGCCACCGGGTTGACCTCCGCGACAGCGGCCGGCGGCGAGGGTGGATCGGTCGGGCCCGGGGGTGTGGGCTCGTTCGGCGCATTCCGCGTCATGGCTCTTCCCGTCAGTAATCGCCGCTGGTGGCCAGCGCGAGCACATAGTAGGCGGCCGTCACCAGGGCGGTGCCGAGGACGGCGGCCACGATGAAGGACAGCACGGCGACGAGGTGTGGATGCGTTTCGCTCCACCGGGCCCGGTCGCGTCGGCGCCACATCGCGCGGCGGGCCGTCCGCAGCGCCGGCGAACGTTCGATCAGATCGTCGACGTAGCGTGCCGGGCTTCGCCGCTTCGGTGTCGGATTCCGCATCCACTGCGGCAGATCGACCCGAGCGTGGTGCTCGTGGGCCGGACGACGGTCGGGGGTCATCGCAGTCCTCGTCTGTGAGAGCGGGCGGATGATCTTTCCACCTTCGCGAGGTCGCGGGCCGACCCGTGGGACAAACCGGCCGAACCAGCGAATCGGCCGGACCTGCGCGAGCGGAGGCTCCGGTCACGGCGGGCGTGCCCACGCAGCGCGCGGTCCGGGTCGTCTGGCAGGCTTGGGCGACGTGAGCACCGATGGTCTGATCGTCGTCGACAAGCCCGGCGGCATGACGTCGCACGACGTGGTGGCGCGGATCCGCCGACTGGCGAAGACGCGGCGGGTGGGGCACGGCGGCACCCTCGACCCGATGGCCACCGGCGTACTGGTGATCGGCGTCGGCCGGGCCACCCGACTGCTGACCTACGTGATCGGTGCGGGCAAGAGCTACACCGGCACCATCCGGCTGGGCCAGGCCACCGTCACCGACGACGCCGAGGGCGACGTGATCGCCGCGACCCCGGCCGGTCACGTCACCGACGAGGCCGTCCACGCCGCGCTGACCGCGCTGAGCGGCGAGGTCGACCAGGTGCCGAGCGCCGTCAGCGCCATCAAGATCGACGGGCAGCGGGCGTACAAGCGGGTACGCGACGGTGAGAGCGTCGACCTGCCCGCGCGTCGGGTGACCATCTCCCGGCTGGAGGTGCTGGCGATCCGCCGCGGCGAGCCGGACGTGGTGGACGTGGACATCGATGTGACCTGCTCCTCGGGCACGTACATCCGAGCCATCGCCCGGGACGCCGGCCGGGCCCTCGGTGTGGGCGGGCACCTCACCGCGCTGCGCCGGACCGCGGTGGGTGGCTTCGCCCTCGCCGAGGCGGCCACCCTCGATCAGCTCGAGGAGCGCGCCCCGGAGGTGGTGAACCTGCCACTCGACGCGGCGGCCGACCGGTTCTTCCCCCGCCGCGACGCGACCCCCGACGAGGCGAAGGTGCTCGGCCACGGCGGGCCGCTGGACCCGGCCGGCATCGCCGGGCCGTACGCCGTCTTCGGCCCCACCGGAAATCTGATCGCTATCGTCAGCGAGCGGGACGGCCGGGCCCGCGCGGAGATCGTGCTCGCCCCGGCCTGACCGCCGGCGCTGGCGCTCGGGTTTGTGCTCGGCGCGCGTCGACCAGCGTCAACAAGGGGCCCTTCCTATGCACCAGGCGTTAGGAGGGGGCCCTTCCTTACGGAGAGGAACGGCATGCAGCGGTGGCGGGGGTACGACGCGGCGCCCGGAGGATGGGGGCGCTCGGTCGTCACCATCGGCGTCTTCGACGGCGTGCACAAGGGGCACCAGGCGACCATCGGGCACGCCGTGGCCCGCGCCCGGGAGTTGGGCGTGCAGTCCGTGGTGGTCACGTTCGATCCGCACCCGGCCGAGGTGGTCCGCCCCGGCTCGCACCCCGCGATCCTCACCGAGCCGGGCCGCAAGGCCGAGTTGATCGAGGCCCTCGGCGTGGACGTGCTCTGCGTGGTGCCGTTCACTCCCGAGTTCTCGCGGCTGCCGCCCGAGCAGTTCGTGCACGACATCCTGGTCGAACACCTGCACGCGGCGCTGGTGGTGGTCGGCGACAACTTCCGCTTCGGGCACCGCGCGGCCGGCGACGTGGCGCTGCTGGAGCGGCTGGGCCAGACCTTCGGCTTCGGGGTGGAGGGCAGTCCGCTGATCGCCGCGGCCGGCACGGTCTTCTCCTCCACGTACATCCGCTCCTGCGTCGACGCGGGCGACGTGGGCACCGCGGCGGACGCGCTGGGTCGCGCGCACCGGGTGGAGGGCGTGGTGGTCCGTGGTGACCAGCGCGGCCGGGTGCTGGGCTTCCCCACCGCGAACCTGCTCTGCCACCGGTACGCGTCGGTACCCGCCGACGGGGTGTACGCGGCCCGCATGATCCGCCGGGGCCATCCCGAGCCGCTGATGGCCGCGGTGTCGGTCGGCACCAACCCGACCTTCTCCGGCCGGGAGCGGCGGGTCGAGGCGTACGCGCTGGACTTCTCCGGTGATCTCTACGGCGAGCGGCTGGCCCTGGACTTCGTGACGCACCTGCGCGGGCAGGTCCGGTACGACTCGATCGAGCCGCTGATCGCCCAGATCGAAGAGGACGTCGAGCGCACCCGGCGCGCGCTGGGCTGATCATCCGGGGTGCCACGCGGGCCCTTGGCCGGGTGTTACCGGCGGGTGCTGGTAGTCTTGCGGAGACGTCGGGTGACCGGCGTGGGGCCTCGCGTGCCTGCTCGACGCCGCGGGTGCGAGGAACCGGTCCGTTCCCGGTCTCGTCGGGACGACGGACACCTACTTGATCAACCCACTGAAACAGGGAGAACATGGCGCTCGACCAGGAAGCCAAGGCCAGCATCCGCGCGGAGTACGCGACCGCCGAGGGCGACACCGGTTCGCCGGAGGTGCAGGTCGCGGTCCTCACCAAGCGGATCGCCGAGCTGACCGAGCACCTGAAGGTGCACAAGCACGACCACCACAGCCGCCGTGGGCTGCTGCTGCTGGTCGGCCGTCGCCGTCGGCTGCTCAACTACGTCCAGAAGAAGGACATCGCCCGCTACCGGACGCTCATCGAGCGGCTCGGTCTGCGCCGGTGACGTGACGGGGGAGCGGCCGTACGGCGGCTCCCCCGACCCGCGTCCCACCTGAAAGAAACACGGGCCGCGCGACCACCCGAGAGGGAGCCGGTCAGCGTACCGGTCTCCGGTAGTGGCCCCCGGGAACCCGGCAGCACGCCGGCCACCCGGGCGCTTCGATCGAAGACCGGCCGGCTGAGCAGCTCCCCGACGTCGTGGGCCCACGACGCGAAGGAGCACGACAACACATGACCGAGACCAAACTCGGCACCGAATCCCGCACCGCCGTGATCGACAACGGGTCCTTCGGCACCCGCGAGATCACCTTCTCCACCGGTCGACTGGCTCGCCAGGCCGCCGGTTCCGTCATCGCCCAGCTGGGCGAGACGGTCGTCCTCTCCGCCACCACCGCCGGCAAGCAGCCGAAGGAGCAGTTCGACTTCTTCCCGCTGACCGTTGACGTCGAGGAGCGGATGTACGCCGCGGGCCGCATCCCCGGCTCGTTCTTCCGCCGCGAGGGCCGGCCCAGCGAGGACGCCATCCTCACCTGCCGCCTGATCGACCGGCCGCTGCGCCCGTCGTTCGTCAAGGGCCTGCGTAACGAGGTCCAGGTCGTCGAGACCATCCTCGCGCTCGACCCGGCGCACCCGTACGACGTCGTGGCGATCAACGCCGCCTCGATGTCGACCAAGCTCTCCGGCCTGCCGTTCTCCGGCCCGATCGGCGCGACCCGCGTCGCGCACATCGACGGCCAGTGGGTTGCCTTCCCGACCCTGGAGGAGCTGGCCCGCGCCACCTTCGACATGGTCGTGGCCGGCCGCACCCTCGAAGATGGCGACGTCGCGATCATGATGGTCGAGGCCGAGGCCACCCCGAACGCCGTGACCCTGATCGCCGGCGGCGCCACCGCGCCGACCGAGGAGGTCGTTGCCAGCGGCCTGGAGGCCGCCAAGCCGGCCATCCGCGAGCTGTGCCGGGCGCAGGCCGAGCTGGCCGAGGTCGCCGCCAAGCCGGTCGCCGAGTTCCCGGTCTTCCTGGACTACCAGGACGACGTGTTCGACGCGGTGGCCGACGTGGCCCGCGCCGAGGTCGCCGAGGCGATCACCATCGCCGGCAAGGCCGACCGCGAGGAGGCCCTGGACCGGGTCAAGGCTCGGGTCGCCGAGGAGCTGGGCGCTCGGTTCGAGGGTCGGGAGAAGGAGCTGTCCGCTGCCTTCCGGTCGCTCACCAAGTCCGAGGTGCGCAACCGCGTGCTGCGCGAGCAGGTCCGCATGGACGGGCGTGGCCCGCGCGACATCCGGGCGCTGACCGCCGAGGTCGGCGTGCTGCCCCGGGTGCACGGTTCGGCGCTGTTCGAGCGCGGCGAGACGCAGATCCTGGGCGTCACCACGCTGAACATGCTCCGCATGGAGCAGATGGTGGACACGCTGTCCCCGGAGAACCGCAAGCGCTACATGCACAACTACAACTTCCCGCCGTACTCGACCGGTGAGACCGGCCGGGTCGGCTCGCCGAAGCGGCGCGAGATCGGCCACGGGGCGCTCGCCGAGCGGGCGCTGATCCCGGTGCTGCCGTCGCGCGAGGAGTTCCCGTACGCCATCCGGCAGGTCTCCGAGGCGCTCGGCTCCAACGGCTCCACCTCGATGGGCTCGGTCTGCGCGTCGACGCTGGGCCTGCTCTCCGCGGGTGTTCCGCTGAAGGCGCCGGTCGCCGGCATCGCGATGGGGCTCATCTCCGACGAGGTGGACGGCAAGACCCAGTACGTGACGCTGACCGACATCCTCGGTGCCGAGGACGCGTTCGGTGACATGGACTTCAAGGTCGCCGGCACCCCGGAGTTCGTCACCGCGCTGCAGCTCGACACCAAGCTCAACGGCATCCCGTCGGACGTGCTGGCCGCCGCGCTGCAGCAGGCGAACGAGGCCCGGCAGATCATCCTCGGGGTCATGAAGGCCGCGATCGAGGCTCCGGCCGAGATGTCGGACTATGCGCCGCGAGTCACCACCGTCAAGATCCCGGTGGACAAGATCGGCATGGTGATCGGCCCGAAGGGGCAGACCATCAACGCGATCCAGGACGAGACCGGCGCCGAGATCTCCATCGAGGACGACGGCACGATCTACGTCGGCGCCACCAACGGCCCGTCGGCCCAGGCGGCCGTCGACCGGATCAACGGGATCGCCAACCCGACGCTGCCGAAGCAGGGCGAGCGGTTCCTCGGCACGGTGGTCAAGACCGCCGCGTTCGGCGCGTTCATCTCGCTGCTGCCGGGCCGCGACGGCCTGCTGCACATCTCCAAGGTGGGCGACGGCAAGCGGGTCGAGCGCGTGGAGGACTTCCTCAACGTCGGTGACCGGGTCGAGGTCGAGATCGCGGACATCGACGCCCGTGGCAAGATCTACCTGGACAAGGTCCGCCCGGAGGGCGCCGAGGCGCCGGCCGCCGGTGAGGCCGCCGGTGGCGACCGTCCGTCCGGCCGTGACCGGGGCGACCGGGGTCCGCGTGACCGGGGGGACCGCGAGCGTGGCGGCGACCGTGGCGGTCGTGGCCCGGAGCGCGGTGACCGTGGCGAGGGTGGCGGCGGCGAGGGTGGTGGCGAGGGCGGCGAGCGTCCGCGCCGCCGGACCCGGCACAGCTGACCACCAGCACCTGCAACACCCACCCCTCGTCGAACCGGGAGCAACACGTGAGTCGGGCCTTCAGTGCGCCGTTTCCACCGGATCGACGGGGGGTGGCACCGTCTCGGGACACCGCGGCGGGCCGCTCCGGCGGCACCGCCCGCGCGGTGACCCGGACGCTCAGCGACGACCCGCTGGGCGGCACGATACGACGTACCGTGCTGCCCAGCGGCCTGCGCGTGCTCACCGAGGCGATTCCGGCTATGCGCAGCGTTTCGTTCGGCATCTGGGTGGCGGTGGGCTCGCGGGACGAGACCCGTCCGCAGGCCGGCGCCGCGCACTTCCTGGAGCATCTGCTCTTCAAGGGCACCCACAAGCGGACCGCGCTGGAGATCTCCTCGCAGATCGAGGCGGTCGGTGGTGAGACGAACGCCTTCACCACGAAGGAATACACCTGCTACTACGCCCGCGTGCTGGATGAGGATCTGCCGCTGGCGATCGACGTGATGTGCGACCTGGTCGCCGACTCCCTGCTGGAGCCGGCCGACGTGGAGACCGAGCGGGGCGTGATCCTCGAGGAGATCGCCATGCACGACGACGAGCCCGGTGACGAGGTGCACGACCTCTTCGCCCGGGCCGTCTACGGTGACCATCCGCTGGGTCGGCTGATCTCCGGTACCGAGGAGACCGTCACGCCGATGACCCGCCGGCAGATCCAGACCTTCTACCGGGGCCGCTACACGGCCCCGCAGATCGTCATCGCCGCCGCCGGCAACCTCGACCACGCCGCCGTGGTCAAGCTGGTCCGCCAGGCCGTGCGCGGCACGCCGCTGGACAGCGACCCGGCCGCGCCGGCCGCACACCGCGCGGCCACCCCGGCGGTACGCACCAAGCCGGCCACCACCGTGGTCGAGCCGAAGGAGACCGAGCAGGCGCACGTCATCCTCGGCTGCCCGGGCATCGACCGCACCGACGACCGGCGCTTCGCCCTCGGGGTGCTCAACAACGTCCTTGGCGGCGGCATGTCCAGCCGTCTCTTCCAGGAGATCCGCGAGCAGCGCGGCCTCGCGTACTCGGTCTACTCGTACGCCAGCCAGTACGCCGACAGCGGCCTGTTCGCCGTCTACGCCGGTTGCGCCCCAGGCAAGGTGGACGAGGTGCTGGCCCTGACCCGCGCCGAGCTGGCCCGGGTGGCCGCCGACGGCTTGACCGAGGCCGAGGTGGCCCGGGGCAAGGGCATGAGCAAGGGGTCGTTCGTGCTCGGCCTGGAGGACACCGGTTCACGGATGAGTCGGCTGGCCAAGGGGGAGCTGCTCTACGGCGACCTGATGCCGGTGGACGAGCTGCTCCGCCGGGTCGACGAGGTCACCGTCGAGGACGTGAACACCCTCGCCGCCGAGTTGCTGAGCCGGCCGATGTCGCTGGCCGTCGTCGGTCCGTTCGGCGAGGGCGACTTCTCCGGCTGAGGCCGGTCGGGATCTGTCCCGGCCGGAAGGGCACGTCCCGATTGGGATAGGTTGTGCCCCGTGACTGACGAGCAGGAGCAGACCCGGGTCGGCGTTTTCGGTGCCCGTGGTCGGATGGGCGTCGAGGTCTGCAAGGCCGTCGACGCCGCCGACGATCTCGAACTGGCCGCCGCGATCGACCAGGGCGACGGTCTCGACGCCGCGTCCGCCGCCCAGGTGGTCGTCGACTTCACCACGCCGGACGTCGTCATGGACAACCTTCAGTGGTGCATCGCGCAGGGCATCCACGCGGTCGTCGGCACCACCGGCTTCACCGAGCAGCGGCTGGAGCAGGTGCGTGGCTGGCTGGCCGACAAGCCCGAGGTGGGCGTCGTCATCGCCCCGAACTTCGGGATCGGCGCGGTGCTGATGATGCAGTTCGCCGCGCGGGCCGCCCGGCACTTCGAGTCCGTCGAGATCATCGAGCTGCACCACCCCGGCAAGCTGGACGCCCCGAGCGGCACCGCCACGCACACCGCCCGGCAGATCGCCCAGGCCCGCGCCGAGGCCGGCCTCGGCGCGGTGCCGGACGCGACGAAGGACGAGGTGTCGGGCGCGCGGGGCGCCGACGTCGACGGGGTACGCGTGCACGCGGTACGCGCCACCGGACTGGTCGCCCACCAGGAGGTGCTGTTCGGTGGCACCGGCGAGACGCTGACGATTCGGCACGACTCCTACGACCGGGTGTCCTTCATGCCCGGCGTGCTCCTGGCCGTCCGCGCCGTCCGTACCCGCCCCGGCCTGACCATCGGCCTGGACCCCCTCCTCGCCTAACCCGAGCCCTCGCGCGCGGGCCCTCTCCGCGATCTTGCAGTTCCTGTCGCGACAAAGGCGGCATTCCCGCCCATCTCAGCAACACAAACTGCAAGATCGCGGCGAGCTGGGCGGCGGGCCTCGCCTCTCCGTCGGCGTCGATCATGGAGTTGTGGTGCCCCGTATTTGGGGCAGGTGTGGAGCTTTCGCCCACCACAACTCCATGATCGACGGGGTGGAGGGGCGGGGTTAGCTCGGGACGGGGGATCGGCGAGTGCGTTGGGTGGGGAGGGTTGGGGCGGTTAGGGGGGTGGGGAGTCCGGTTAGCTCGGCTTCGCCGGCCTGGTTGACCGTGACACTCACCGGGGTGCCGGATACGCGGAAGTTATCCACGTGGACCGCGCCGAAGTCGGGGCCGGCCAGGGGGGCGACGCGGACCGTGCCGCCGGGCACGTCCGGATAGAGGCCCGTCGCGGCCTGGAGGAGCAGGACCGCACCGGCCGCGGCCCACGCCTGTGGACGGCAGGCCGCCGGGTACGGCACCGGGCGACGCAGCGGCGTCCGGTCGTCGCCGCCGTACAGTTCGGGCATCCGGTAGTCGAACGCCTCGGCCGCCGAGAGCAGCCCCTCGGCCAGGCCGAGCGCCGCCGTCCGGTGCCCGGCGCGAGCCAGTCCGGCGAGCACGATCGCGGTGTCGTGGGTCCAGATCGAACCGCAGTGGTACGACAGCGGGCTGAAGCCGGCGTCGTCGGTGGACATCGTCCGTAGCCCGAAACCGCCGGCCAGCGCGTCCGTGGTGAGCAGGCGGGCGATCTGCGCCTCCTCGTCGGCGTCGAGCAGACCGGTGCCGAGCAGGTGACCGATGTTGCTGGTCAGCGAGTCGACGGGCCGCTTGTCCCGGTCGAGGGCCAGGGCGGGTTGCGGGCCGTACCGGCCGTCGACCCAGAAGCTCTCCCGGAACCGGCGGGCCAGGGCGGCGGCGTGTTCGCGCCAGCGGTCCGCGCCGGGGCGGCCGAAGGCGTCCAACAGTGCCGCGCCGTTCACCGCCGCCTCGTGCGCGTACGCCTGCACCTCGGCGAGCACGATCGGCGCGGTGGCCAGGCTGCCGTCGTGGAAGCGTACGGCGTCGCCCGAGTCCTTCCAGCCCTGGTTGGACAGTCCGTGCCCGGTGGTGTCGACGTACTCGACCAGGCCGTCGCCGTCCGGGTCGGCGTGCTCGCCGAGCCAGCGCAGGGCCGCCTCCAGGTGCGGCAGCAGCGGTGCGACCTGCTCGGCGGGCAGGCCCCAGCGCCACGCGTCGTGCAGCAGGTTGATCCAGAGCATGGTGGCGTCGACGGTGCCGTAGTAGGCCGGCGGCAGCCGGAGCCCGCTGTCCGCCAGGGCGAACTCGTGGCGGCGCAGCTCGTGCAGGATCTTGCCGGGTGCCTCCCCGGTGGCCGGGTCGACGCGGGTGCCCTGGCGGCGGGCCAGGACGCGCAGGGTGCCGGCGGCCAGGTCGGTGCCGAGCGGCAGCATCATCCGGGCGGCCCAGAGGCTGTCCCGGCCGAACAGGGTGAGGAACCAGGGGACGCCAGCGCCGAGGAAGACGTCCCCGGGAGCGCCGGTCTCGGCCAGTCGTAGCCCGCGCAGGTCGTCCAGGCTGCGGTCGAGGAGACGGACCAGCCGTCGGTCGTCGGCGGTCACCTCTGGTCGGGCCCACTCCGGCTCGCCGGTCGGGCCGACCACCACGGCGCGGGGGTCCGCGACGGCCACCTCCCAGCGCAGCACCGTCTCGCCGCGCGGAGGCAGGTCGATCGGCCAGGTCAGTCGGGGCGCGGTGGCCTGCTCGCCGGTGGTGAGCACGTCGGCGTCCGGCGCGGTGACGGTGACGGTGATCCCGTCGGCGGCCCAGGTGAGCAGGCCCGGCTGGCCGGTCTTGGCCTCCAGTGGTGCGGCGGCGCCACCGGACTTGACCACCTCGATGGGCGCCAGGTCGCAGGCGAGGTCGACGCTGACGGTGGCCCGTACGCCGACGGTGGCGGTCGAGACGATCCGCAGCTCCTCGGTGAGGCCGTTGCGGGTGGCCCGGCGGGAGCGGTCGACGCGGACGGTGGGGTCCGGGGTGGGATCGCCGAGCCAACGGGCCAGACCCACGAAGCGGACGCCGTGCGGGCCGTCCTCGCCGTGGGTGAGCCTCTCCAACTCCTGGTCGTCCACGCGCAGCTCGGCCCGGGAGAGCACGCGGGCGTCGGCGTGGAAGACCCCCTGGACGCCGGTCGGGCGGATCTGCCCGGTCGCGTCCCCCAGCGCGCTGGTGGGGGCGAGCACCACCCCCACCAACTCGTGCAGAAGGGGTTGCAGCTGGCGTTCGGTCACGGTGCGGCTCCAGATCATCGGGGTGCGGGGCGGATGTCTTGACAACGCGTCCCGGGCGGTGCAAAGTGCGAAACATTCCAGAAACTTGAACGATCTAATCCTGCACTATCCGAATTGGATCGTTCAAGACGGCGAGAGGGATTAAGTGCCTGAAAAGGTAACCATCGCGACGGTGGCCCGGCACGCCCGCGTGAGCCGCCAGACGGTCTCCAACGTGCTCAACGCCCCGCACATCGTGCGGCAGGAGACCCGGCAGCGGGTCGAGGACGCGATCACCGCGCTCGGCTACCGGGCCAACCAGGCCGCCCGGCAGATGCGCACCGGCCGGTCCCGACTCATCGCCGCCCGCATCGAACCCACCCGCGACGGCATCAACGGCTCCGTGCTCGACCGCTTCCTGCACGGCCTCACCGAGACCGCCGACGCCGCCGGCTACCGGGTGCTGCTCTACACCGCCACCGACGACGAGCGGGAGATCGCCACCTACGACGACCTGCTCGGCACGTACGAGCTGGATGCGTTCGTGCTGGTCGGCACCAAGTACGGCGACCCACGCACCGCCTGGCTCGCCGAACGGGAGGTGCCCTTCGTGACGTTCGGCCGGCCGTGGGACGCGCTCGACGCGCACCCCTGGGTCGACGTGGACGGCGCGGCCGGCACCGCCGCCGCCACCCGGCACCTGCTGGACGCCGGGCACCGGCGGATCGCCTTCATCGGCTGGCCGACCGGCTCCGGGGTCGGCGACGACCGACGTGCCGGCTGGCGCGACACGCTGCGCGCCGCCGGCGTCGACCCCGCCGGACTCCACCGGGAGACCGAGGACGGTGTCGCCGAGGGCGAACGCCTCACGCGCGACCTGCTCGCCGCCGAGACGCCGACCGCAGTGCTCTGCGCCAGCGACTCGCTCGCGCTCGGCGCTCTCCAGGCGATCCGCGACCTCGACCCGCCGGTCTCGGTGATCGGCTTCGACGACACGCCGGTCGCCGCCGCCATCGGCCTGACCAGCGTCAGCCAACCCCTCGCCGAGGCGGCCGCCCGCTGCGTGGACCTGCTCACCGGCGTCCTCGACGGCAACCAGACACCCACCCCTGTGCTGCTCGCGCCCTCGCTGGCCCTGCGGCACACCGCATAACCCACCCCCCACCAGGAGAAACCCATGGCACCCAGAACCCTCACCCGGGCAGCGGTCGCCGGCCTCGCCGCCGTCGCGCTGCTCGGCTCCGCGGCCTGCGGCAGCGGCTTCGACGACTCCGGCGACGCCGCCCAGTCCAGCGGCCCGGCCAACCTGCAGATCCTCATCGGCTCCTCCGGCGACGCCGAGACCAAGGCCGTGCAGGACGCCGCCGCGAAGTGGGCCAGCAGCTCCGGCAACAGCGCGACGGTCACCCCGGCGCAGGACCTCACCCAGCAGCTCGGCCAGTCCCTCGCCGGCGGCACCCCGCCGGACGTCTTCTACGTCGACGCGGCCCGCTTCGCCGACTACGCGAGCGTCGGCGCGCTGGAGCCGTACGGCGACAAGCTCGCGGACAAGGGCGACTTCTACGAGAGCCTGCGTACGACGTTCAGCTACGACGGCAAGCTCTACTGCGCTCCGAAGGACTTCTCCACCCTCGCCCTGCAGATCAACACCGACCTGTGGGCCAAGGCCGGACTGACCGACGTCGACGTGCCGACCACCTGGGACCAGCTCACCACGACCGCCCAGAAGATCAAGGCGAAGGGGCAGGTGGCCCTGGCGCTCGGCGACACCCGGGACCGGATCGGCGCCTTCCTCGTGCAGAACGGTGGCTGGCTGATGAGCGAGGACGGCAAGCAGCCCACCGCCGACAGCGCGAAGAACCTGGCCGCGCTGGAGTACGTCAAGACCCTGCTCACCTCGGGTCTGGCCAAGTACCCCAAGCAGCTCGACTCCGGCTGGTCCGGCGAGGCGTTCGGCAAGGGCAAGGCCGTGATGACGATCGAGGGCAACTGGATCAAGGGCGCCATGCAGAACGACTTCCCGAACGTGAAGTACAAGGTGGTGCCGCTGCCGGCCGGCCCGGGTGGTCAGGGCACCCTCTCCTTCACCCAGTGCTGGGGCATCGCGGCCAAGAGCAAGTACAAGGACCAGGCGATCAAGTTCGTCGAGGCGATGACCAGCGGCGAGCAGCAGCTGACGTTCGCCAAGGCGGTCGGCGTCATGCCGTCCCGGCAGTCGGTGCGCGACCAGTACACGGCCGCGTTCCCGGCCGACAAGGTCTTCATCGACGGCGCCGCGTACGCCCAGGGCCCGGTGAACGCGCCGAAGATGGACAGCGTCCTCAAGGACCTCGACACCGGCCTGCAGGGCCTCGCCAACGGTGACCCGAAGACCGTGCTGCAGAACTTCGACAAGAACGCCAAGGCGGCGCTCGGCGGCAGCTGACTCGTTAGGAAGGGCCCCTTCCTACGCATTAGGCGATAACAAGGGGCCCTTCCTTGAGGAAAGGGGGTGAGGACGATGGCAACCGAGACACTGACCGCCGCGGCCACCGCGCCCGGCGCGCGCCGCCGCCGACGCCGTCGTGGCGTTCGCGGCAACGAGAACCTCGCCGGCTGGCTGTTCGTCGCGCCGGTGATCGTCATCCTGGGGTTGTTCCTGCTGCTGCCGATCCTGATGGCGCTCTGGGTCAGCCTGACCGACTGGAACGGCCAGGGCAGCCCGTTCACCGGCGACGTCCCGATCGTCGGGGCGCACAACTACACCCAGCTGTTCACCGAGGACGGGCTGGCCCGCCGCGACTTCATGACCAGCATCCGCAACACCATCTACTACGTGGCGATCGTCGTGCCGGCGCAAACCGTGCTCGCGCTCGGGTTGGCGCTGATCGTCAACAACCGGATGCTCAGGGGAAAGAGCTTCTTCCGCAGCGCCTTCTACTTCCCCTCGGTCACCAGCTCGGTCGCGATCAGCGTGGTGTTCCTGTTCCTCTTCGCCAACTCGGGCGCGGTGAACGCGCTGCTCGGCTTCGCCGGGATCGACGGACCGGAGTGGTTCGCCGACTCCCGGGGCGTCCTGCACCTGCTGTTCGGCGCGGTCGGCGTCGACACGCCCCCGACGGCGCTGACCGACGGCGGCCCGTTCGGGCTGAGCTGGTGGGACTGGCTGGCCGGACCGAGCGTGGCGATGACCTCGATCATCACGCTGGTCGTCTGGTCCACCTCCGGCACGTTCATGCTGATGTTCCTGGCCGGACTGCAGAACGTCCCGGTGACCCTGGACGAGGCGAGCACCCTCGACGGCGCGTCCCGCTGGCAGCGCTTCCGTCACGTGACGCTGCCGATGATCAGGCCGACCACCTTCCTGGTGCTCACCCTCGGCCTGATCGGCTCCTGGCAGGTCTTCGACCAGGTGTACGTCATGAGCCAGGGCGACCCGGCCAAGACCACCCTCACCCCGGCGTACCTGTCGTACCGGACCGCCTTCCGGGACTTCGACTACGGCTCCGGCGCGGCGATCTCGTTCGTGTTGTTCCTGATCATCATCGTGCTCACGCTGATCCAGCGCCGCGTGCTGGCCGAGCGCGACACCGACCGGCCGCGTCGCGGCTGGTGGCGTCGGCGCGTACCGGAGAGGTCCTGAGATGGCCGTGCTCACCGACCGCCCGGCGGGGCCCGCGCGCGGTGACCAGCGCGGGGCCCGCACGCTGGCCACCCGCTTCCTGGGGTACGCGACGCTGGTCTTCTTCGGGTTGGTGTTCCTCTACCCGTTCGTCATCCAGATCGCCAGCTCGCTCAAGACCGAGCCGGACGCGGCGGCCAATCCGCTCTCGCCGTTTCCGGACCCGCTCAGCCTGGCCGGTTTCGAGCGGATCTTCGCCGGCACCAACTTCCCGCTCTGGCTGGGCAACTCGCTGCTGGTGACCGTGCTGGTCACCCTCGGGCGGGTGTTCTTCGACTCGCTCGCCGGGTATGCCCTGGCCCGGCTGCGGTTCGCCGGGCGCGGCGGGCTGTTCGCGGCCGTCATCGCGGTGATGGCGGTCCCCGGTGTGGTCCTGCTGATCCCGAAGTTCCTGGTGCTCAACCAGCTCGGCATCTACAACAGCTACGCCGGGCTCGTGGTGCCGCTGCTGGCCGACGCGGCGGGCGTGTTCATCATGAAGCAGTTCTTCGAGTCGATCCCGGTGAGTGTGGAGGAGGCCGCCCGCATCGACGGGGCGAGCATCTTCCGTACCTTCTGGTCGGTGGTGCTGCCGATGGCGAAGCCGGCCCTGATCACCCTGACCATCCTGTCGTTCCAGGGCTCCTGGAACGAGTTCCCGCACAGCCTCGTGTCGGTGCAGGACCCGGACCTCTTCACCCTTCCGCGTGGCCTCGCCGACCTGGTCAGCGGCTCGCTGGGCAGCGGCAACCAGTACCCGCTGAAGCTGGGCGCGGCGCTGCTCGCCACCATTCCCGTGGCGATCATCTTCGTGGTGTTCCAGCGCTACTTCGTCCGCGACGCCAACGACGGTTCGGACAAGGGCTGACCCGGCCGGGTCACTCGCCGGGGCTGTCCTCGGCGAGTGGCTCGGTCGGTACGGCCACGTGCAGGCGCACCTGAGGCACCAGCATGTCGTCGACGTCCAGCGCCCGGGCCGCGCCGTCGGGCTCCCAGCCGGTGCTGGTGAGGAACTTCCGGGTCGCCTCGTCGCCGTCGAACGCCCAGGCCACCGCCCGAGCCATCCCGTCTTCGCGCCACAGGTCGACGGTGGCGGCGAGCAGCCGGCTGCCGTGCCCACGCCGACCCCAGCGCGGCTCGACCAGAAGGTCGGTCACCGCCGCCACGTCCGGGCCGAGCGCGTCGGCCGGCTCGCCCGGCGCCAACGCCTCGCCGTCGGCCGGGCCGGAGGCGGCGAACCCCACCAGATACGATTGCTCGGCCTGTTCGACGGCGACCAGCACCCGGTGCGCGCCCGAGGGCGGCTCCAGCACCGCGGCGCTCCACCGCCGGGCGAGGAACGCCTCGTCCAGGTTGTCGAGCACATGCCGAGGCAGGATCCGGCGGTACGCGACCCGCCAGGTCGCGAGCTGGATGCGTGCGATCTCGCCGGCGTCCTCGGGACGCGCCGGGCGGACGTACCCGAGAGCCATGGGACGGAAGCCTACGCAGGGCGGGGGAGGCGGCGGTGGCGCAGGGTGCCAACAGGACGGCCGTGCAGGTCGTCGGGGTGGTGGTGCTCGCCGCGGCGGTCACCGCGTTCCTCTCCGTCGCGGCCGTACGGCACGGCTTCTTCGACCTCAAGGTCTACTACGGCGCGTTGACGTGGTGGGTGCACGACGGTGGCGAGATCTACGACTACCTCAAGCCCAGCACCCAGTACGGCTTCACCTATCCGCCGTTCGCCGCGCTGGTCATGCTGCCGATGGCGTACCTGCCCTGGACGGCCGCGATCGTGGTGAGCGTGCTCGCCAGCGTGGCCACCACCACCGTGCTGATCTGGTGGTTCGTCGACCCGATCGCCCGGCGGGCCGGGTGGACCCGCTGGTTCGCCCTCGCCGTGGCGCTCTGCCTGGCCGCCGCCTTCGAGCCGATGCGCGAGACGATCAACTTCGGGCAGGTCAACACACTGTTGCTCTTCCTGGTCGCGGTGGACCTGCTCCGGCTGCTGCCCGCCGGCAACCGGTGGGCGGGCGTGGGCATCGGGCTGGCCACCGCGATCAAACTGACCCCGGGCATCTTCATCGTCTACCTGCTGGTCACCGGGCGGTGGCGGGCGGCGCTCACCGCCAGCGGCGCCGCCGCCGCGGTGACCGTGCTGGCCGGCGCGCTCTTCCCGGACGCGTCCCGAGAGTTCTGGACCGAGGCGCTGTGGAACACCGCCCGGGTCGGCGAGTTGGCCTTCGTCTCCAACCAGTCACTGCGCGGCGTGGTCGCCCGCCTCGACCCGCGGCACCCGAGCACCCTGCTCTGGCTGCTGCTGGTGCTCGGCACCCTGGCGCTCTGGGCCTGGCGTTCCCGCGCGGCCGTCGCGGCCGGCGACGAGGCGACCGGCCTGGCCCTGACCGGCGCGGTGATGTGCCTGGTCAGCCCGGTCACCTGGGTGCACCACCTGGTCTGGCTGCTGCCCGCGCTGATCCTGCTGGTCGACAACGCGATGGCCGCGCCGGCCGGCCGCCGCCGGCGCGTCCTGCTGATCGCCGCGACCATCGGGTACGCGCTGCTGATCAGCCGGACCGTCTGGTTCTGGGAGAAGGACTTCACCGGCGTGGACGGTTTCCTCGGCAGCAACGCGTACGTCTGGATCAGCCTGGCCCTGCTGGCCTTCCTGCCGATCCGCCGGTGGCTGACGCCGGGCGGGTCAGTAGTCGAGGCGTCCGGCGTACCGCAGCTCGACGAGCCCGACCGGCCCGCGCCCGCCGGCGAGCGGCACCTGATAGGTCGACCGCTCACCGTCCGGTGACAGCCCGGCCCGTTCGTAGAACCGGCGGGCCCGCCCGTTGTCGGCCAGCACCCACAGCCGGTAGCCGGTCCAGCCCCGCTCGACGAGACCGGCGCGGGCGGCCGCGAGCAGCGCGGTGGCTGTCCCGTCGCCCCAGAACGCCGGCTCGACGTAGAGCGCCAGCACCTCGCCGACGCTCGGGTCCAGGTCGTCCCGGTCCTGGTTGCGGCGGTACGGCCCGAAGGTGGTGAAGCCGACGGCCAACCCGTCCACCTCGCCGAGGAGCGTGGTGAACGGGTGCTCCGGGTCGGCCGTGCCCACCTCACGGCGGCGCTGCGCCCAGGCCGCCACGTTGAGCCGGCCGAGCACCTCGTCCGGCATGACACCGGCGTAACCCGACTGCCAGCCGTGCACGTGCACCCGGGCGATCGCCTCGGCGTCGTCCGGCTCCTCCCGGCGGATGGTCAGCATTGCACCGTTCTATGCCCCGATGATGGTCGGAGTCCAGCTTCCCGCACCGACGTCGCACCGATGATTTATCGTCGCCGACGATGGCCGCACCGGAATCACTCTCGCTCGCCCAGGCCCGGCGGGTGGCGCTCGCCGCCCAGGGCTTCGCCGACCCGCCGCCGACCGGCGTGCCCACCCGTCGGCACCTGCGCCGGGTCCTCGACCGGGTCGCCCTGATCCAGATGGACTCGGTCAACGTGCTGCAACGGGCGCACTACCTGCCGCTCTACAGCCGACTCGGTCCCTACCCGACGACCCTGCTCGACCAGGCCGCCTACCGCCGTCCTCGGGAACTGTTCGAGTACTGGGGCCACGAGGCGTCCCTCGTTCCGGTCGGGCTGCACCCGCTGCTGCGCTGGCGGATGGCCCGGGCCCGCAGCGAGGCCTGGGGTGGCATGCGGCGCATCGCCCAGGAACAGCCGGACCTGGTCGCCTGGGTACGCGACGAGGTGGCCGCCCGGGGTCCGTTGACCGCCGCCGAGATCGAGCACGACGCGCCCCGGCAGACCGGCAACTGGGGGTGGAACTGGTCGGCCGTCAAGCAGGCGTTGGAGTTCCTGTTCTGGGCGGGTGAGGTGACCGCCGCCGAGCGCAGCACGTCCTTCGCCCGCCGCTACGACCTGCCCGAGCGGGTGCTGCCGGCGTCCGCGCTGGCCGCGTCCACACCGACCGACGCCGAGGCGTACCGCGGTCTGGTGGCCCTGGCCGCGCGGTCGCTCGGGGTGGCCGCCGAGCCGGAGCTGCGCGACTACTTCCGGCTGCCGGTCGCCGGCGCCCGCCAGGCGGTCGCCGAGCTGGCCGAGGCCGGCGAGCTGGTGCCGGTCACCGTGGCGGGTTGGCGGCAGCCGGCCTGGCTGCACGCGTCGGCACGGCTGCCGCGCTGGGTCCGGGGCAACACGCTGGTCAGCCCGTTCGACCCGCTGATCTGGGAACGTGCCCGCACCGAGCGGCTGTTCGACTTCAGCTACCGGATCGAGATCTACGTGCCGGCGCCGCAGCGGGTCTACGGCTACTACGTGCTGCCGTTCCTGCAGGGCGACCGGTTCACCGCCCGGGTCGACCTGAAGGCCGACCGCAGGGCCGGGGTGCTGCTGGTGCCGGCCGCCTGGCTCGAGCCCGGCGCCGACGCGGGGGAGACCGCCGTGGCGCTCGCCGCCGAGCTGTACCGGCTGGCCGGCTGGCTCGGGCTGGACGCGGTCGCGCCACCCGCCGCCGGCGACCTGGCCGGTCCGCTCACGGCCGCCCTGGCGAGCGTGTCGGGTGTACCGTGAACGCGTGACGAGCGTTCCCGGACCGGTCGACCAGTCACCGCCCACCGCCGGCACCGTCCACACGGTGCCCGCCCCCGATGCTGCGCAGAGCGGATGGTCGGCGGAGCCGCCCGTCGGTTACCACTACCCGGCGCCCGAGCCCGACCGGCTCACCCGGCTCGTCCTGCGGATCCACGAACGTTCGCCGCGCTGGGCCGTGCCACTGGCCGCGGTCGGCTGCGTCGGGCTCGGCATGGCCTACGCGCTGGTGAGCAACCCGACCCACGCCGACCCGGACGCCGCGCCCACCTGCATCCTCAAGCTGACCACCGGGTTCGACTGCCCGGGCTGCGGCGGCACCCGCGCGCTCTGGTACGTGCTGCACGCCGACCTGCCGGCCGCCGCCCGACACCACTTCCTGTTCGTGTTCTCGCTGCCCTTCCTGGCCTACCTCTTCGTGGCCTGGGCGGGCAACCAGGCGTTCGGCTGGCGGCTGCCCGAGCTGCGGATCAGCCCCAAGGTCATCGGCGGCTTCATGGCCGCGTGGCTGGCGTTCACGGTGGTGCGCAACCTGCCCTGGGCGCCGTTCACCTCGCTCTACGTCTGACGCGCCTGTCGAGATCTTGGACACCAACGGCCCCCGGTGATTCGGGAAGGGGCCGCCGGCCACTACAGTCCCAGGCATGCCGGAGATGGTGCAGCCCCAGGTCAAGTTGATCGCGTGGACCCAGTTCGCGGCCCCGGACGACGTGCCGTGGTCGACCGACGCCGAGGGCGGCCAGGCGCTCGCCGAGTTCGCCGGGCGGGCCTGCTACCAGTCCTGGAAGAAGCCGAACCCGGCCACGGCCACCAACGCCGGCTACCTGGCGCACATCCTCGAGGTGGGTCACCTGAGCGTGCTGGAGCACGGCTCGGTCACCTTCTACTTCACCGGGGTGTCCCGCTCCTTCACGCACGAGCTGATCCGGCACCGGCACTTCTCGTACTCCCAGCTCTCGCAGCGGTACGTCCCCGAGCGGGACGCGGCCATGGTCGAGCCGGCGGTCATCGCCGACGACCCGGAGCTGCACAAGAAGTTCGTCGAGGCGGCCGAGGCGAGCGTGCGGGCGTACACGGAGCTGTTGGAGGGTCTGGAGCAGCGCTTCTCCGACGAGCCGAACCCGACGCTGCGCCGCAAGCAGGCCCGGCAGGCGGCCCGCGCGGTGCTGCCGAACGCCACCGAGACCCGGATCGTGGTCTCCGGCAACTACCGGGCCTGGCGGCACTTCGTCGCGATGCGGGCCACCGAGCACGCCGACGTGGAGATCCGCGAGCTGGCCGTCGAGTGTCTGCGTCAGCTCCAGGGGGTCGCCCCGAACGTCTTCGCCGACTTCGTGATCACCACCCTGCCGGACGGCACCGAGGTGGCGGCCAGCCCGCACGAGGCGTCCTGAGCCCTTCCCCGGCGGGCTCCGGCTGGTCGTCCGCTAGGTTGGAGGGTATGACGCAGGACCACCCCGACGCCGCCGCCCGACCGGTGTCCCGCCCCTTCGGGCGGGTGCTCACGGCCATGGTGAGCCCCTTCACCGCCGACGGCTCACTCGACCTCGACGGCGCCGCCCTTCTGGCGAGCCACCTGGTCGACGAACAGGGCAACGACGCGCTGGTGGTCAACGGCACCACCGGCGAGTCGCCGACCACCACCGACGCGGAGAAGGAACGCCTGATCCGGGTCGTGGTCGAGGCCGTCGGTGACCGTGCCCGGGTGGTGGCCGGTGTCGGCACCAACGACACCCGGCACACCATCGAGCTGGCCGCCGCCGCCGAGAAGGCCGGCGCGCACGGTCTGCTGGTGGTCACGCCGTACTACAACAAGCCGCCGCAGAGCGGGCTGCTGCGGCACTTCACCGCCGTGGCCGACGCCAGCGGACTGCCGGTGATGCTGTACGACATCCCGCACCGCTCCGGCGTGCCGATCGACACCGAGACACTGGTCCGGCTCGCCGACCACGGCCGCATCGTCGCGGTCAAGGACGCCAAGGGCGACCTGATCGCCACCAGCTGGGTGACCAGCCGGACCGGCCTCGCCTACTACAGTGGCGAGGACGCGCTCACCCTGCCGGCGCTGGCTGTCGGATGCGTGGGCGTGGTCGGCACCTCCACGCACTTCACCGGGGCGCTGACCGCACAGATGATCGAGGCGTACGACGCGGGGGACATGCCCACCGCGCTGGCCCTGCACCGGCGGCTGCTGCCGCTGTTCACCGGCATCTTCCGTACCCAGGGCACCATCCTGGTGAAGGCCGGTCTGGCATCGCTGGGCCTGCCGGCCGGCCCGGTGCGGCCCCCGCTCGTGGACGCCACCAACGACGAGATCGCCCAGCTGCGCGCGGACTTCGCGGCAGCGGGCCTGGAGCTACCCGAATGATCGAACGACACGATGGACGCCGAGTGACGGCGTCGCAGAATGAGGTGGACGCGTGACCGAGGCGCACATCGAGGCGGAACTACCCCCGCCGCTGCCGGAAGGTGGCCTGCGGATCATCCCGCTCGGCGGGCTCGGCGCCATCGGTCGGAACATGACCGTCTTCGAGTACGACGGCAAGTTGCTGATCGTCGACTGCGGGGTGCTCTTCCCCGACGTCGAGCAGCCGGGCGTGGACCTGATCCTGCCCGACTTCGGCCCGATCCTGGACCGGCTGGCCGACGTGCAGGCGATCGTGCTGACCCATGGCCACGAGGACCACATCGGCGCGGTTCCGTACCTGCTGGCTCACAAGCCCGACATCCCGCTGGTCGGCTCGCAGTTCACCCTCGCCCTGGTCGAGGCGAAGCTGGCCGAGCGGCGGATCCAGCCGTACACGCTGACCGTGCGCGAGGGCGGCCGCGAGCGGCTCGGCCCGTTCGAGTGCGAGTTCTTCGCCGTCAACCACTCCATCCCGGACGCGCTCGCGGTGGCCATCCGCACCCCGGCCGGCCTGGTGCTGCACACCGGCGACTTCAAGATGGACCAGCTCCCGCTGGACGGCCGGATCACCGACCTGGCCGGTTTCGCGCGGCTCGGCGCCGAGGGCGTCGACCTGCTGCTCTCCGACTCCACCAACGCGGAGATCCCCGGCTTCGTCACCCCGGAGCGGGAGATCGGACCGGTGCTCGACTCGATCTTCGCGAAGGCCAAGGGTCGGATCATCGTGGCCTCGTTCGCCTCGCACGTCCACCGGGTGCAGCAGGTCTTCGACTCCGCGCTGGAGCACGGTCGCAAGGTCGCCCTGATCGGCCGGTCCATGGTCCGCAACATGGGCATCGCCCGCGACCTCGGCCTGCTCAACATCCCGGCCGGCCTGGTCATCGGGATCGAGGAGGCGACGACGCTCCCTCCGGACCAGATCGTGCTGATGTCCACCGGGTCGCAGGGTGAGCCGATGAGCGCGCTCGGCCGGATGGCCAGCGGCGACCATCGGCACATCACCATCGCCCCGGGGGACACCGTCGTGCTGGCGTCCTCGCTGGTGCCGGGCAACGAGACCTCGGTCTACCGGGTCATCAACCGGCTCGCCCGGGCTGGCGCCGTGGTGGTGCACAAGGACGTCGCGAAGGTGCACGTCTCCGGGCACGCCCCCGCCGGCGAACTGCTCTACCTGCTCAACGTCGTCCGGCCCAGCAACCTGATGCCCGTGCACGGCGAGTGGCGTCACCTGCGCGCCCACGCCCGGCTCGGCATCGAGTCCGGGGTCGCCGCCGACCGGGTGGTGATCTGCGAGGACGGCGACGTCGTCGACCTGGTCGAGGGCCGCGCCAGCCTGGTCGGGCACGTGAAGAGCCGGTACGTCTACGTCGACGGCCTCGCCGTCGGTGACGTCAGCGAGTCGCTGCTCACCGAACGGCGGATCCTCGGTGACGGCGGGTTCATCGCCACGACCGTCGTCGTCGACTCGGTCACCGGCAAGGTGGTCGCCGGTCCGACGTTGTCCGCGAAGGGCTTCTCCGAGGACCCGGAGGCGTTCAACCCGGTGATCCCGCTGGTCACCGAGGCGCTCAACCGTGCCGCCTCGGACGGCATCACCGACCCGCACCAGCTCCAGCAGATCGTTCGGCGGACCGTGGGGCGGTGGGTCAACGACGCGTACCGACGGCGGCCCATGATCGTGCCCACCGTCGTCGAAGTCTGACGCACGCGTGACCGGGCCGGTCGCCGACGTCCCCCGTGGATGTCGGTGACCGGCCCGGATTCGGTGGCGGGCCACGGAGGTACCACAGCCGTTGCGCACGTCCGGTTGCGTGCTGTCGGAAGTCGCACAGTCACCCGTCGGGCCGCGACCTTCGGGCCCCCTCGCGGGTCAGGGAAGGGCGGCGACGGCCTCCGCGTACGCGACGCCGGTCGCGATGGCGGCGTCCACCAGCACCCGCAACTGTGCCGGGGCGACCCCGTGCGCCAGGTCGGTGGCCGCGTCCCCGGCGAGCACGATCTCGCTGTCCAGGTCGTGCGCGTACGCCTTGGGCAGCAGCCGGTCGTGGTTCCACGCGTTGCAGAAGGCGTACGCCTCGGACCGTCGCGTGGCCGGCAGGCGACGGTCGGCCATCGCCCGGGTGTGCAGCACCTCGCCCCGCTCGCCGGCCCGCCGGAACTGGATCACGGCGGCGCCCCACCGGCCGACCACCGTGCCGTCGTCGTCGACCAGGTACCGGTCGCCGCGCCGGTCCAGCGTCGCGGTGATGAGGTCGGTGGTGAGCGCCATCAGCTCCCGCTCGGACTCCCGATCCGGCCCGGGATCGGCGTCGTCCTCCTCGTCGGCGACGTCGCCGCCACTCGGCAGCGGCACCGCCGCCGCGGCGGGACGTTCGGCCAGCCAGGCCGCGATCCTTCCGGACTGGTGACCCGTGCCGTTGCGGGCGTCGAAGCTGCCGGCCAGGTCGGTGGCGAGGCCGAGCAGGAGCGCGCCGAGCGTCGAGGTGTCCAGCTCGGTGGCCGGACGCTCGCCGTACGCCGGGCGGCGCACCCGTCGCTCGCCCAGCCCCGCCTCGTCGGCCAGCCCGCAGACCAGCGCGCCCGCCGCGGCGAACTCCATGGCGGCGAGGTCGTCGGTGGGCCGGTCCAGTCGGGGCAGCTGCTCGGTCAGGATGGCCAGCCCGCGCTCCAGATGCCCGCCGAGCGCGCAGAACCGCAGGTGGGTCGCCAGATGCCCGAACGCGGCGCGCTCGCGCCGGTGCCGCCGGTACGCCCGCACGTGCGCCGCCGCGGCCTCCTCGGGCTCGCCGAGCCGTAACCGTGGCAGCATTCCGGCGACCAGCGCCCGCTCGGGCTGGTCGGTGCAGGCGGGGGCGTCGGTGTCGTACGCCTCCAGCTCGGCGCGGGCCTCCTGCCACTCGCCCCAGCCGGCCAGCAGTTCCGCGCGGCGGGCCGGGGCGCAGCCGGGGCACCCGCCGGCCGGACCGCCACGCGTACCCGCCCACTGCCGGTAGAAGTGCCGGGCGGTGGGTTCGTCGCCCAGGTGGTCGGCGATCCGGCAGCGCAGTTCGGCGACGGTCGGCCCGTCGAGCCCGTCCGTTCCCACCCGCTCGGCCAGGTCGGCCAGGAGCAGTCGGGTCTGGTCCAGCCCCACCCGCGGGGTGCCGAGCAGCGCCTCCACCGCGTACCGCTGGTAGCGCGTCAGCAGCACGGTCTCGGCGTCGCCGAGCAGCGTGGGCCACCGGTCGGCGGCGGCCCGGCAGCGCCGTACCGGCTCGACGATCCGCCACCGCTCGCCGTGCAGTAGGTACGCCTCGATGAGCGCGAACCTCGCGTCCAGCGCGGACCGGGCGTCCCCGGCGGCGTCGGCGCGCTCGGCGACCCGTTCCAGCGCGGCCAGCCGGCCCGACCCGTCGGGAAGGTCCCGCGCGTCGGCGAGCGCGGTCACCAACGCCGGGACGCGCTGCCCGACACTCCGGCCGGCGTCCCCGTCGGCGGGCGCGTGCACCCGGTCGGTACGGCTGCCCGTGGTCTCCTCCCGGCCGGTCACGTCGACACCGCGCCGGGAAGGCGACCGACCGCCACGGCGAGTTGGCAGCCGGTCGTGATGCCACAGTCGAGCAGTCGGTCGAGCTGGTGGGGCGTGACGCCACGTTCCAGGTCGGTGATCACCTCACCGTGGATCCGGGCCCGGCCGGCGTCGTCGACGTGCACGAACGCCTTCGGCCACAGCCGGTCGTGGTTCCACGCGTTGCAGAAGGCGTACAGGTCGGGTACCCGCTCGATCCCGAAGGTCGGCGCGACCATCGTGCGGACCTGGAGCAGCTCACCATCGGCGCCGAGGCGCAGGAACCAGATCAGGTTGTCGTCGAAGCGTCCCACGAGGTCACCGTCGGGGGCACGGCCGACCGGGCGGCCGCGCGCGGCGAGCACCGCGGCGATCAGCTCGCCGGTCAGCGGGCGTACCGCACCGGGGTGCCCGGCCAGCGGATCGTCCTCGATTCCCGGCGACGCCATCGGGCATCCCTTCTGAGGCGGATATCACGACCGGCGGCGGGGTCCGTGCTGCGACGCGCGGACACGACCCGGAAAAGCGGCGATCTGCCCGGCCCCACCGTTACCGTGACTCTATGGCGGGCCGTACCTCTCAGGCGAGCCGGCGACGCGGCGCGTCGCCGCGCGGTGGCACCAACAGCCGTGCCCGTCAACCGGCGAAGAAGACCCGGGCACCGGTACGGCGTCGCACCACACCCGCCCGTCCGGGCCCTGCCGTCTACGTGGGCCGCGCTGTCGGTGCACTGTGGATGGGGCTGGCGCACGGGATGGGGTGGGCGGTGCGGGCCGCCGGCCGGCAGGCCGCCTCCGCCCGTGACCTGGACCCGGAGCACCGCCGCGACGGTGCCGGACTGCTCCTGTTCGGGCTGGCCCTGCTCAGCGCCGTGGCGCTGTGGCTCTCCGGCGCGGGCCCGGTGGGCGCCCGCCTGGCCGACACGGTCCGGCTGTTCCTCGGCGCGATCTCCGTCGTGGTGCCGGTGCTGCTGATGATCGGGGCGTGGCGGCTCATGCGTCAGCCGGCCGATCCGGAGCACCGGGGCCGAGGGCTGATCGGGTGGGGTTCGTTGCTGGTGTCGACCGCCGCGCTGCTCCAGATCGGTCAGGACCCGGTGGACACCGTGGAGCGTGACTTCGCCGGTGGCCTGGTCGGCGCCGGCGTGGGCGGGTTGCTGGAACGGGCGGTCACCGCGTGGGTGGCCGTACCCCTGCTGGTCCTGCTCCTGCTCTTCGGTCTGCTGGTGGTCACCGCGACGCCGATCAACAAGATTCCGGAGCGGCTCGGCCTGCTCGCCGGAGGGCTGGTCGCGCCCCCGGAGACCACCGAGGAGGACGACGAGCCGGTCGCGCGGCCCGCGCGCAGGCGTCCGTCGAAGCGGATGCCGCCACCGATCGACCCGGACGACTTCGAGGACACCGAGGGCGCCGACCTCCAGGAGACGATGGTCCTGCCGCGCAAGGCCCCGGCGAAGGTGCCGGCCAGCCGCAAGCCGGCCGAGCCGCCCGAGCACTCGCCCGCGCCCACCCGCGCCGAGCAGCTCGCGTTGACCGGGTTGGCCGGCGACTACACCCTGCCGCCGGCCAACATGCTCAGCGGCGGGGCCGCGCCCAAGACCCGCAGCAAGGCCAACGACGAGGTCATCGCCGCGCTGACCGGCGTCTTCGACCAGTTCGACGTAGACGCCGCCGTCACCGGCTTCACCCGTGGTCCGACGGTCACCCGCTACGAGGTGGAGCTGGGCCACGGCGTCAAGGTCGAGCGGATCACCCAGCTCTCCCGCAACATCGCGTACGCGGTGAAGTCGCCGGACGTACGGATCCTCAGCCCGATTCCGGGCAAGAGCGCGGTCGGCGTGGAGATCCCGAACACCGACCCGGAGAACGTGGCCCTCGGCGACGTGCTGCGCTCGCGGGCGGCGACGAGCGACCACCATCCGATGGTGGTGGCGCTCGGCAAGGACATCGAGGGCGGCTACGTGGTGGCCAACCTCGCCAAGATGCCGCACATCCTCATCGCCGGCGCGACCGGCGCGGGCAAGTCGAGCTGCCTCAACACCCTGCTGGTGTCGATCCTCACCCGGGCCACGCCGGACGAGGTGCGGCTGCTGCTGATCGACCCGAAGCGGGTCGAGATGACCGGCTACGAGGGCATCCCGCACCTGGTCACGCCGATCGTCACGAACGCCAAGAAGGCGGCCGACTCGCTGGACTGGGTCGTCCGCGAGATGGACATGCGCTACGACGACCTCGCGGCCAACGGGGTCCGGCACATCGACGACTTCAACCGCAAGGTGCGCAACGGCGAGATCAAGGCCCCGCCGGGCAGCGAGCGGGAGATGCGCCCGTACCCGTACCTGCTGGTGATCGTGGACGAGCTGGCCGACCTGATGATGGTCGCGCCGCGTGACGTCGAGGACTCGGTCGTCCGGATCACGCAGTTGGCCCGGGCCGCCGGTATCCACCTGGTCCTGGCCACCCAGCGGCCCTCGGTCGACGTGGTGACCGGTCTGATCAAGGCGAACGTGCCGTCCCGGCTGGCGTTCGCCACCTCGTCCCTCGCGGACTCGCGGGTCATTCTCGACCAGCCGGGCGCGGAGAAGCTGCTCGGTCGGGGTGACGGGCTCTTCCTGCCGATGGGCGCCTCGAAGCCGGTGCGCATCCAGGGCGCCTGGGTCACCGAGCGCGAGATCGCCGACGTGGTGAAGTTCTGCAAGGACCAGCGTGAGCCGGAGTTCCGCCCGGACGTGCTGGCCCCCGCCAAGGACAGCCAGAAGAAGATCGACGAGGACATCGGCGACGACCTCGATCTGCTGGTGCAGGCCGTGGAGCTGGTGGTCACCTCGCAGTTCGGCTCGACCTCGATGCTCCAGCGCAAGCTGCGGGTCGGTTTCGCCAAGGCGGGCCGACTCATGGATCTCATGGAGACCCGTGGGGTGGTTGGGCCGTCCGAGGGGTCGAAGGCGCGCGACGTGCTGGTCAAGCCGGACGAGCTGGAGGAGGTCCTGGTCGGCCTGCGCGGCGACGTGGACTGACCACTCGCGACCCCGGACACACGACGGGCCCGCCGGTATCCGGCGGGCCCGTGACGTCGGGGTGGGTCAGTTGTTGATCAGAGCCGCGACGACCACCAGGCCGATGATCGCGGCCACGCCGCTGGCCGCGGCGGCGTACCAGCCCAGCGGCTTGTCACCCAGGACCGCGCCGACGATGCCGGCGATGATGCCGAGCACGCCGAAGATGATCGGGTTGAGCAGCAGGGCGAGCACCGCGAAGACGAAACCCACGATGGTGAGGATGCGGGCGGCGTTGCTGCGCGGGCGGGCGGTGGTGGGCATGTCGGCCATGTCGTCCTCCGGATGAGAGCCTGTCGTGACGAATCGATCACTACCCACTGTGGGCGCTCGCCACGCGTGGTCGTCAATGGAAGATCTTGAGGCCGACCACGCCGGCGACCACCAGCAGCAGGCAGAAGATCCGGGGCGGGCTCACCGACTCGCCGAGCGCCACCATTGAAACCAGCGCCGTGCCCACCGCGCCGATACCGACCCAGACGGCGTACCCGGTGCCGACCGGGATGTCGCGCAGCGCGTACGCCAGACCGCCCATGCTCAGCGCCAGGGCCACCACGAACACCACCGAGGGGAGCAGCCGGCTGAAGCCGGCGCTTCGGTCCAGGGCGACGGCCCAGGCCGTCTCCAGCAGCCCGGAGATCACGAGTACGAGCCAGGCCATCGTTCACCTCACGAGGACGAGTCGGGTCAGTCTGCCGGGGCGTCTTGGCCTGACCGGGTACGCCCACCGCTCGTCCGGAGTGACCACCGCGTCCGGGGCCACCACGGCCGACGCTAGCACCGGCTGACGGCCTGGGACGGTGACCCACGCCACCACAGCATTGACCTCTACTTTGCTTCAACTTTCACTATGACGGTATGGCCCTGCTCTATGCCGACCCCGAGGTCGCCGCCGCCCTGGACGCCGCCACCACCGTCGACGCCATGCGGGCCGCCCTGGTGGCCGCGTACGAGGGGCGCCTGGTCGCCCCACCCCGGGCCGCGGCCCCGCTCGGTGGCGGGCGGATGGTTCTCACCGCCGGGCACCTGGTCGGCCAGTGGTACGGCTACCGCTCGTACGACACGTTCGGCCACCCCCAGGGAGAGCAACTGGTCGTGCTGCACGACGCCTCCACCGGGGCGGTGCGGGCCGTCGCCGTCGGCGAGGAGTTGGGCTCCCGCCGTACCGGTGGACTGGGCGGCGTCGCGGTGGACGCGCTGGCCCGGCCGGACGCGACCACCCTCGGCGTGATCGGCTCCGGGCGGCAGGCGTGGACCCAGGTGTGGGCCGCCGCGGCCGTGCGCCCGCTGCGCGAGGTGGTGGTGCACAGCCGTTCGACGGCGCGCCGGGACGCCTTCGCCACCCGGGTACGCGCCGAACTGGGCGTGCCGGCCCGCGCGGTCGCCGACCCCGGCGCGGCCGTCACCGGCCGGGACATCGTGGTGCTCGCCACCACGAGCCGCACGCCGGTGCTGAGCGCCTCCGACTTGAGCCCCGGCACACACGTCAACACGGTCGGCTTCAAACAGCACGACCGCAGCGAGTTCGGCACCGACCTGCTGGACGCCGCCGACCTGCTGGTCACCGACTCGCCGGCCCAGGCGGCGGACTACCAACCGCCGATGCTCGCGGCGCTGCCCGCGTACGCCGGACGGCTTCGGGACCTGGGCGGCATCCTGGCGGGCGCGGTTCCCGGCCGGACCACGTCGGACCAGGTCTCCGTCTTCTGTTGCACGGGCCTGGCCGGTACCGAGGTCTTCCTGCTCGACGCCCTGACCCGGGCGACCGCCGTGACCCGGTGACCGACCCTCGCGGGCGGGACGTCCCGGCCGGCCAGCGTGCCCGCGTGCGTGGGCTACCGCGAGCGGCCCGGTACCCTCGGATGGTGTCTGCCACCTCTGCATCCGCTCCCGACAACGCCGAGGGCCGTCGCGTCGCCCTGCTCACCCTGGGCTGCGCCCGTAACGAGGTCGACTCGGAGGAGCTGGCCGCCCGGCTGCACGCCGACGGCTGGCAGGTGAGCACCGACGGCGAGGGCGCCGACGTGGTCGTCGTGAACACCTGCGGCTTCGTGGAGAAGGCCAAGCAGGATTCCATCCAGACGCTGCTCGCCGCCGCCGGGACGGGCGCGAAGGTGGTGGCCGCCGGCTGCATGGCCGAGCGGTACGGCAAGGAGCTGGCCGACAGTCTGCCCGAGGCGCAGGCGGTGCTGAGCTTCGACGACTACCCGGACATCGCCGCCCGGCTCAACGCCGTGGTCGCCGGTGAACAGGTGACCGCGCACACGCCGCGGGACCGCCGCGAGCTGCTGCCCCTGACGCCGGTGAAGCGCCGTGACAGCGGCGTGTCCCTGCCCGGGCACGGCACCGTGGCGCGCGCCGCGATCGACACCGACGAGCACACCCCGGCGCACCTGCGTCAGGTGCTGCGCCGTCGACTGGACACCGGCCCGGTCGCGTCGTTGAAGCTCGCCAGCGGCTGTGACCGGCGCTGCGCGTTCTGTGCCATCCCGGCGTTCCGTGGGGCGTTCGTCTCGCGTACCCCGGACGAGCTGCTCGCCGAGGCGGAGTGGCTGGCCAAGACCGGCGTACGGGAGCTGGTGCTGGTCAGCGAGAACTCCACCTCGTACGGCAAGGACCTGGGCGATCCGCGCGCGTTGGAGAAGCTGCTGCCGCAGCTCGCCGCGGTGTCCGGCATCGTCCGGGTGCGGGTGAGCTACCTCCAGCCGGCCGAGACGCGGCCCGGGCTGGTCGAGGCGATCGCCGGTACGCCCGGGGTGGCCCCGTACTTCGACCTGTCGTTCCAGCACTCCAGCGAGCCCGTGCTGCGCCGGATGCGGCGTTTCGGCTCCACCGACCGGTTCCTGGAGCTGCTGGCGAGCGCCCGGGCGCTCGCGCCGGAGGCGGGCGCGCGGAGCAACTTCATCGTCGGCTTCCCCGGCGAGACCCGCGCCGACGTCGACGAGCTGACCCGGTTCCTGACCGAGGCCCGGCTCGACGCGATCGGCATGTTCGACTACAGCGACGAGGACGGCACCGAGGCCGCCGGACTGCCCGGCAAGGTCTCCGCCGCGACCATCAAGCGGCGGTACGACCGGCTCAGCGCGCTCGCCGACGAGCTCTGCTCCCAGCGTGCCGAGGACCGCCTCGGCTCGACCGTCGAGGTGCTCGTCGACGCGATCGTGGACGGCGTGGTGGAGGGACGGGCCGCGCACCAGGCGCCGGAGGTGGACGGATCAACCACCCTGGTCGCCCCGGTCGACGGCGGGGTCGACCTGGCCGCGCTGCGCCCGGGTGACCTGGTGCGGGCCACGGTGACCGGCACCGAAGGGGTGGATCTGCTCGCGGTGCCGGATGAGATGATCTCCGCGGCGCCCGGCGCGGCACGGTGACGGCGGGCCCGGACGGAGCGGGGGAGCCAGGTGGTGCGGTGTCGGGAACGCCACGGCGGCCCGAGCGGAGCGAGACGGTGACCGGGGCGACGGAGTCGACGCCGGCCCGGGTGGTCGCGCGGGTACCCGTGCTCAACGCGGCCAACGCCCTGACCGCGCTGCGGCTGGTGCTGGTGCCGGTCTTCGCCGCCTCGGTGATCGTGTCGGGGATGACCCACGCCGGCTGGCGGATGGCGGCCTGCCTGATCTTCGCGGTGGCCTCGGCGACCGACCTGGTGGACGGTTGGATCGCCCGCCGGTTCGGGCTGGTCACCTCGGTCGGCAAGGTGGCCGACCCGATCGCCGACAAGGCGCTCACCGGCGCGGCCCTGGTGCTGCTCTCCTGGTACGACCGGCTGCCCTGGTGGGTGACGGCGCTGATCCTCGTCCGCGAGCTGGGCATCACCGGGCTGCGGTTCTGGGTGATCCGGCACGGTGTGATCGCGGCCAGCCGTGGCGGCAAGATCAAGACCGCGCTGCAGATCCTGGCCATCGCCTGGTATCTCTGGCCGATGCCGACCGCCCTCGCCGCCGTCGGCCCCTGGATCATGGGCGCCGCCGTCCTGGTCACGGTGGCAACCGGCTTCGACTACATCCTCCAGGCCCTCCGCCTCCGCCGCCCCCACCCCTAACCCCCCGGCCCCGGTTCGGCGCGTCGATCATGACGTTGTCGCCCCTCGGGCCGGCGTGTCGGGGCGCTAACTTCATGATCGACGGGGTTCGGCCGGGAGGGTTGGGGGTCGGCGGGTGGGGAAGGACGGGATCATGCAGCGGGACGAGAACGCGACGGGTAGCGCGGCGGCGGCTGTCGTGCACAGCCTGTCGCAGCGGCACGAGACCCTCGCCACCGTCGAATCGCTCACCGGCGGGCTGCTGGCCGCGTCGATCGTGGAGATCGCCGGGGTCAGCCGGATCTACCGCGGCGGGCTGGTCGTCTACGCCACCGAACTGAAGGCCACGCTCGCCGACGTACCGCCCGACCTGCTGGCCGAGCGCGGACCGGTCGATCCCGACGTGGCGGCGGCGCTCGCCGAGGGCGGTCGGCGGCGCTGCGGAGCGGACTGGGGGCTCGCCACCACCGGGGTCGCCGGCCCGGAGCCGCAGGACGGCAAGCCCGTCGGCCTGGTCTACGTCGCGGTCGCCGGCCCGACCGGCGTCGAGGTCCGCGAACTCGACCTGGACGGGGGGCGGGACCACGTACGCTCGGCCGCCGTGATCGAGGCGCTGCGGCTGCTCGCGGAACACATCCACGCCGCCGACGAGGCCGCCGACGAGGCCGCCGTCGCGGGCCCGGAGACAACGGACGAGGCCGTCCCCGCCGGCGCGAAGACGGCCGCCGGGAACGGCTCGGGAGCGGCCGCTGGAGGCGTCCGGGACGGTCTGGGTACGGCCGGCGCGGGGCGTCGGTGAGCCGTCCCGCCAGGATCCGACGGGCGGGGTGGGATGTCGCCGGGGCGCGCAGCGGGTACGGTTGCGGGAAGGCTCCGACGCTCGGAGCCGGCGCGGTCCGCCGCGACCGGCTGCCCGACGCCGGGCGTGAGGTATCCCTCAGGGGGAGGTGCGATGGTCCTGCTACGCCGGGTGATCGGTGACGCACTGCGGGCGCGCCGGCAGGGACAGCAGCGCACACTGCGTGAGGTGTCCACCGCCGCCAATGTCAGCCTCGGTTACCTCTCCGAGATCGAGCGCGGGCACAAGGAGCCGTCCAGCGAGCTGCTGGCCGCGATCTGTGACGCGCTCGGTGCCCGCCTTTCCGAACTTCTCCGCGAGGTGAGCGACACCGTGGCGCTCGCCGAGCAGATGCCCGCCGGGGTGCTCGTCGGCATGCAGGACGAGCCGGCCGAGGCCGTCGCGCCGGCCGCCGTGCGCAAGGCCGCCAACCGGGGCGTCCGCCAGGTCACCTCCGACGGCAAGGTCGCGGTGTCGGTCCGGCAGGATTCCCCGCTGCGGGCGACGCTGCGCAGCACCCGGGTCCGGCCCACCGAGCGCGACCGGGACGTGGTCTGCGCCGCCTGAGCGCCGTGCGTCCGTTGCCCATGGGCGACGTGGCCCCGGCCGCGTAGGGTTGCCCGCAGGAGCCGACGGTGCCCGTCGTGCGCCCGGTACGGATGCCGCGCTGGCGTTCGGCTGGGACGATGGAGACCGGCCGGGTCGCGGTCGGTCGGCGCAATCCGGCCCGACCGCGGTGGAGCGACGCTACTGAGGGGATACCGCGGAGATGGCGAACCCGTTCGTCAAGGGCTGGAACTACCTGATGGCGCTCTTCGGCGCGAAGATCGACGAGCACGCCGACCCGAAGGTGCAGATCCAGCAGGCCATCGAGGATGCCCAGCGGCAGCACCAGGCGCTGGTCCAGCAGGCGGCCGCCGTCATCGGTAACCAGCGTCAGCTGGAGATGAAGCTGTCCCGGCAGATGTCCGAGGTCGAGCGGCTCCAGGGCAACGCCCGGCAGGCCCTGGTGCTGTCCGACCAGGCCCGCGCCAAGGGCGACGAGGCCGAGGCGGGGCGGTTCGAGCAGTCCGCGCAGGCCCTGGCCACCCAGCTGGTCTCCGCCGAGCAGGCCACCGAGGACCTGAAGACCCTCCACGACCAGGCGCTCGGCGCGGCCGCACAGGCCCGCCGCGCCGTCGAGAACAACTCGATGATCCTCCAGCAGAAGCTCGCCGAGCGCACCAAGCTGCTCAGCCAGCTGGAGCAGGCCAAGATGCAGGAGACCGTCGCCCGCTCGTTGGAGTCGATGTCGTCGCTGACCGCACCCACCAACACCCCCTCCCTGGACGAGGTGCGGGACCGCATCGAGCGCCGGTACGCCAACGCGATGGGCCGCGCCGAGCTGGCCGGCAACTCCGTCGAGGGCCGGATGCTGGAGATCCAGAAGGCGACCATCGACTCGGCCGGTTCGGCCCGGCTGGAGCAGATCCGCTCCAGCATGGCGGGGGAGCAGCTCGGCGGCACGGCGCAGCGCCCGGCGGTCCCGCAGGCCGAGCAGGCGGGCCCGGGCGGCGACCCGACCGCCGCCGCCCGGCTGGACGAGCTGCGCGCCAGCATGGCCCGCGAGCGGGGCACCGGCGACCCGACCGCCGCCGGCTGAACGGCCGGTCCGAGGGGGTCTTTCGGTGGCAGACGAGCGGACGCGCTACTTCCGTCAACTGGGTCGGCTACGCCGGTCCGCCCGGCGGTGGAGCGTACTGGCCGGTGGGCTCGGTGGGGCCACGGCGGTGCTGACGCCGTACGCCGGGCTCGGTCTGCCGGACGCGGCCTGGGCCGGCGCCGCGGGCAGCGCGCTGGCGTTGGCCGCCTGGCGCTGGATCGACCTGCGGGCGTTGGCCGCCCGGCCCGCGCCCCCGGCGCTGGACCCGGCCGAGGCCGCCGCCCGGTCCCGGGCCCGGTTGGTGGCCGCTGTGGAGCGACTGCCGGTCGGCTCGGGCGTGCTGGCCGAGGTACGCCGGGTGCGCAGCCGGGTCGCGCTGCGTGGCACCACCGCCGGGCAGCAGTGGGCGCGACTGGACCGTGCCTCGCTCACCCTGGCGGGGATGGCGCCCCGGCTCACCGGGCTGGCCGAGCCGGCCGTGCGGGAGGCCGCTGACGCCGACCGGTCGCTGCGGGAACTCGCCAACCGGGTGGCCAGCGTGGAACGGGCCGTGCGGCTCGCGCCGACCGACGCCCGGACGCCGCTGGCCGACGCGTACGCCGCGTTGACCGCCCAGTTGGAGGGCGGGGTGGCGGCGTACGAGCGGTTGGTGGTCGCCGCCGCCGGCTATCTCGCCGAGGACGCCCGCCCGGAGCCCACCCACCCGGCCGCCGACCGACTCACCGAGGCCACCGACCTCCTGCACGGCGTGGCCTCGGCCCTGGCCGAGCTGCGCGCCGGCAGCGCCGGCCTACGCGCGCCCACCCGCTGAGCCGCACCGCGCCGCGCCGCGCCCGCCCGTCACGGCGGCGTCGTGACCGGGATCGGACCGGTGTACGGCGAGCTGCCCACGACGTTGAACGACCGGATCCGGTAGTGGTAGGTCACGCCCCGGGCCAGGCCCGTGTTGGTGAAGCCGCGACCGGTCACCGTGAAGGTCGCCACCTCGTGGGCGAACGACGCGTCCAGCGCCCGCTGCACGATGAACCCGGCGCCCGGGCCGACCGGGGTGTTCGCCGTCCAGGCCAGCACCACCGTGGCGGTGTCCGGGCCCGGCGCGCTCGCGGTGGCGTTCACCTCGCCGGGGGTGCCCGGCGCGGGCGGGGTGCTCGCCGCGGCCACCGTCGACCACGCCGAGGCGGCGCCCAGGTACGTGGTGCGGACCCGGTAGTAGTACGTGGTGTCGGGCGCGGCCGTGGTGTCGAGGTGGTTGTCGCCGACCCCGATCGCGGTGGTGCCCGGCCCGCTGGTGAAGGTCGGGTTGGTGGCCCGCTGTACGTCGATGCCGGTGGCGAAGGAGCGGTTCGTCCAGCGCAGCGCCACCCGCAGCGGCGCGGCGGGCGGGATCGCCGCGATCAGGCCGCCCGGCGCGGCGAGGTGCACCGAGGCGGGCACGCTGTTCGACCAGGACGAGTAGCTCACCTCGTTCTCCGCCCGGATCCGGTAGTGGTACGTGACGCCGGGGGTGACGGTCGCGTCGGTGTAGCGGGTCGCGGTGGCCGCGACGGTGATCGTGGTGACGTCGCCGCCGAACGACCCGTCGGTGGCCCGTTGCAGCAGGTGGCTCGTCGCGGGCGGGCGTCCGCCGTTGCCGGTCCAGGTCAGGGCGATCGCCGGTAGGGCGGTGGCCGAGCCGGGCACGGGTGTGGCGGTGAGTCCGGTGGGCGCCCGCGGCGTCACCCGCAGCACCAACGGTCGGCTCATCCCCAGGTCGCGATGGCCGGCGAGCTGGCTGTGCCAGCGGTACTCCCAACCCAGGTTGACCATCTGGTTGACGACCACGGCCGGTCGCCCGTCGGTCGGGCTGACCGGCGTCGACCCGGTCCGCGCGCCGGCCGGACGGCCGGGGTCGAGCAGCCGCAGGCTGTCGCCCAGCTTGAACGGCAGGGCCGGGGCGACCGGGCGCAGCGCCACCACCACGTCCTCGCGGGGGTTGACCCGGACGATCTGCTTCCAGCCCAGCTCCGCCGGGTGCGGGGGGCGCTGCGTGCCGTCCCAGCCCACCCGGTTGACGATCTGCACGTCGCAGCCGCCGAAGCGTAGCGGCTCGGTCTGCCGCACGTTGCCACTGATCCGCCAGAGCTGCGTGCCGTCGGTCGGCGCGCCCACCGGTATGGCCGGGTCGGCCGCGAACAGCACCTCGGTCACCGGATCGGTCGGCCCGAGCGGCAGGGTCGCCGGGGCGAGCGGCCCGGTGTGCGGATGACCGACCCCGAGACGCCCGGCCAGCCGGCCGTGACCGGGCTCGAAGACCTGCTGCGCGGCCTTGACCTCGATCGGTAGGGTCACCGGACCGGTGCCCGCCGGCGGCGTGAACGTCACCGTGTCCGCGTGCGCGGAGACGACCGTCTCGGTCGTGGTCCGGCTGCCGAACGCCGGGTCGTACGCCGGCTGCGGCACGATCGGCGGGCGCTGGCTGGCCGCGTACGCCACCGGCAGTCGCTGACGCAGCATCTCCAGGTCGTACGGCCCGTCGGGCGTGCCGGCCACCCGGAACTGCAACAGGGTACGGGTGTTCGGGCCGTACCCCGGCTCGGTGGGCGGCGGACCGCCCTGGGCCGTGCGGTCCGGCGCGTCGGTGTGCTGGTCGTAGCGCTCATCGAAGCCGGGCAGCGGCGCCGGGGCGTCGTTGTAGAGGATCAGCGTGCTGCCCGGCGGCACGCTGGAGAAGTCGACGAGCACGTCGGCCCCCTCACCGGGAGCCAACAGCAGCGTGTGCCCGTCGACGTTCAGCACGGTCGGGTCGAGCCGGTCGTAGCGGTAGCCGATCGGCCGGTTCGGCAGCACCACCGGGGCGGGCAGCAGCCCGGCCTCGTTGCCGATCTGGACGAACTGCGGTCCGGTGGCCCGCGGGTCGGGCACCCCGCCCTCGCGCCCGTCGCACGGCCAACCGGACGGTCGGTCCGCCGACCGTACGGCGGGCACCATCGGCACCTCGCCGGCGTCCGCGTCGGCCAGGTTGCCGTCGTCGGTCCACATCGGCGCGTCCGAGCAGGCCCGGTAGAGCTGGAGGTTGAGGCTGCGGTCCAGGCAGGCGTTGAGGATGCGCAGGCGGTACACGGCGGGACGCACCCGCAGGTACGGGTAGGCGACACCGTTGACCAGCGGGGTGTCCCCGTACGCCGCGGGCACCGCCGACGGGTGCGGCACCCCGGGGCGCAGCGGTGGTTCGGCGCCACCGCCCACGGGGTCGTGGTGCGGGTTCGGCACCGGCCCCGGACCGGTCAGCGGCGGCCCGCCGGCGATCCGTTCGGCCATCGGCCAACCGTCCACGGTGGGTCCGGTGTCGTCCCGACCGCCGTCCGGCGCCGGACGGCGCGACCAGGGACCGTAGTCCCACCGGCCGGTGGGGTTGCGCCCGCCGGACCGGTACGGGTTCTGCCGGGGCTGGTAGACGTGGGGGTACCACAGGCTGCCGCGAGCGCCCCAGCGTTCCCGGTCCCAGGTCGGATCCTCGGCGGCCAGCTGGGTGTCGTCCGGCACGAACGTCTTGTCCTCGATCACCAGGGGCACCTGCTCGGTCGGCAGGACCCCCTCGGCGACGAGTTCGTCCTCGACCGGGTCGGTGAGCAGGTACGGCGCGAGCTGCCCGCCGTAGACGGTGAGCCGGGCCAGCCCGAGGGTGTTGTCGTGGAACGACAGCAGCCGGCCGCTCTGCTCGTTGGGGAAGTAGAGCGTGGTGGCGCCGGCGCCGGGCGCCGGCATGTCCGGCACGGGAGTGAGGCCGGTCCCGGTCGGGTACGGGGTGATCTCCCCGGCCGGGGTGATCCAGTGTCCCGGGTTGCCCGCGCTGGTCCAGCCGGTCTGCGCCCCGGCGAGGTGCAGCACCGCCCGGTTCTGCGGGTACGGCGCCGGGCCGTCCAGCGGCCCGAGACCGGCACCCTCGACCGTCTCGTCGACCGGCAGGAACAACTCGCCGGCCCGGCCGGTGGGAAGCTGGTTGATGAACTTCACCCGGACCGGTCGGCCCCGCCGAGCGCGGATCATCGGACCGAGATGCCAGGGCCGCTCCGGTGGCGCCACCGTGTTGTGGCCCGACGGGTCGGTGCCCAGGTTGAGCTGTCGGTAGCCGCGTAGCCGGGTGACCGGCAGATCCCGGTGCAGGCGTTGCGCGTACTCCTGGAGCCCGATCTCGTAGTAGTCGCAGCCCGGGTAGCTGATCGTGTCGGGCACCGCCACCGGCAGCGCCTGCTCGCCGGGTACGGGCAGCGCGTCGACGAACTTGCGCAGGCCCGTGCCCGGCACCAGATGGCCCGCAGGGTCACGCGTCGGGCGGGGACTGTACGCGACGTTCGGCACCGTTCCGAAGCAGCGTGGTTCGGCGGACGGATCCAGACTCGCCGTGGGCGCGGCCTCCTCGGCGGTACGCGCCGTGGGAACGGACGCCGTCCGACCGAGGCCGTCAGGGGCGGTCCGGTAGAAGAAGGTGGAGCGGAGTCTGCGGAAGATCGCCATGACTCTCCCCGGGGTCGGGGCACGAGGAAGAACACCACCCCGGCGTGGCGGCCCTCGGCACTCTGCTGACAGGCGGTGAGCACCCAACCGCAGCATGCGACGTCGAAGGGTCGGTTAGGAATTACCCAATCGTCCGTATCTGGGATGACCTCGATCCACAACGTCCGGTCAGCCCGGCGTCGGACTCCCCGACCGTTCGGGCTGGCAGACCGGGCACCAGTAGGTGACGCGCTCGCCCAGCTCCTCCTTGCCGATGGCGGTGCCGCAGCGGCGGCACGGCTGGGCGCGGCGGCCGTAGACGTAGCTGGTCTGCCCCCGGTGCAGCGAGCCGGTGGTGCTCTGCGTCCAGCGTCCGCGGTTCGCGGCCAGCAACCGCTGCGCGAGGGCGACCATGCCCGGCAGGTCGGGCACCGCGCCGACGGGCGTCCACGGCGACACGCCCCGCAGGAACAGCACCTCGCACTTGTAGAGGTTGCCGACCCCGGCCAGGTTGCGCTGGTCGAGCAGCGCCTCGCCGATGGTCTGCTCGGGATCCGCGCCGAGGCGGTCAACGGCCTCGGCCGGGTCCCAGTCGGGGCCGAGCAGGTCCGGCCCGAGGTGGCCCACCAGGGCGTCCTCCTCGGCGGTCGGCACCAGATCCAGCTCGTGCAGGTGGTAGCCCACCGCCACCGCGCCGGGGCTGCGCAGCACCACCCGGATCAGGTGCGCGGGCCGGCCGTTCCACCGTTCGCCCGGCGCGTACGCCCGCCAGGCGCCGTCCATCCGCAGGTGGGAGTGGAGCGTCCACGGCGCGTCGTCCGGGGCGGAGAGGCGGAGCAGCAGGTGCTTGCCCCGGCTGGCCGACTCGCGGACGGTCCAGCCGGTGAGGTCGGTGGTGGCGAGCCGGGGCACCCGGAAGTCGGAGCCGGTCAGCCGCGCGCCGGCCAGCGCGCGGTGCAGCACGCGGGCGGTGTTCCAGACGGTGTCACCTTCGGGCACGCTGCCATCCTCCCTCTTTCGAGCAAGATTCGCATGTGTCGCTATTTGTAGTCAGGTTCCTCATGATCTCCGGACATGCGATGGTCAGGGGGTTCTGAGGAGAATGCCCATGAGACGACACCATTGTCTTATCCGACCTCCCACCCTCGCCGCCATCCTCGCTCTCGCGCTCACCGCAGCCCTGGTGCCCGTCGGCAGCGCCGCCCGGACCGCCGCCCCCGCGACCGCCGGCTCGCTCACCCTGACCGCCGCCGCGCCGGCCGGGGAACGGTGGAGCGCCGACCTGTCGGTCGTCGACCGGGACGACGTCAATGTCCGCCGCACCGCCGCCGGAGTACGGCTGCGCGAGGCCCGCCCGGGCGGACGCAGCCCCCGCAGCCCACACAGCGCGCTCGCCGAGGGCATGCTCCTCAGCGCCCCCCGCACCCTCGCCCGCCCGGCCACCCGGGTCCGCGCCGAGATCGACGCGGACGTCCCCGCCGGCGCGAGCGCGGAGGCGCAGGTGCGCGGATGGCGGCTCAGCGGCTGGACCGAGTGGCGGGCCGCGACCGCCGGCGTGACCTTCGACCGCCCGGTCAGCCGCGTGCAGACCCGGGTGGTGCTGACCGCGCGGGCCGGCGGGGCCACCGCGACGGTACGCGGCGTCCAGCTCACCGCCGACGCGACCGCCGCCGTCTCCGCCGCCACACCCGGCCTCACCTACCGGGTGTACGCCACCCGGATCGGACTGGTCGGCGAACTGACCGCCAACGGCCGCACCGTACAGCCGCGCGACCACTTCGTGGCCCTACCGTCGCGTCGGGGCCTCTCGCCGCTCAACACCGGCGACTACACCGTGCGGGTCTGCACCACGACGGGCGCGCGCTGCGAGTACGCCCCGGTCTGGGACGTCGGGCCCTGGAACACCCGGGACGACTACTGGAACCCGTCCGCCGTACGCGAGAACTGGAAGAACCTGCCGCAGGGCCGGCCCGAGGCGCAGGCCGCCTACCAGTCCGGCTACAACGGTGGGCGGGACCAGTTCGGGCGTACCGTGCTCAACCCGGCCGGCATCGACCTGGCCGACGGCACCTTCTGGGACGGTCTGCAACTCACCACAAACGCCTGGGTGGACGTCGCGTACCTGTGGACCGGCGGCGGGCCGCGCGCCGTGGTGGGTGACGGCCCGCTCAACATCCGCAGCGGGCCCGGCACGTCGTACGCGATCCGTGGCCTCGCCGCGCGGTTCGCCAACGTGCCGGTCCAGTGCTACGTCACCGGCCAGTCGGTCGCCGGCCCGTACCGCACCACCACCAGGTGGAACCGCCTGGCCGCCGGGCAGTACGTCAGCCACGCGTACGTCTCCACCGTCTACGGCGGCACCGTACCGGTCTGCTGAGACGACCCCGCTTCGGCGGGCGCCGCGTCAGGGGCGCTCGTCGGGGCGGGCGGGACGCACCATGTCCTGGTAACGCGGGTGACTGGCCCCGTAGACGGCGTAGTTGAGCCGGGCGTGCGACAGGCTCAGGTCGCCGTTGGCGCCGCCCCGCACCGCGTCCGCGTCGGCATCGCTCTGGCCGTCGTCCGTCCAGAAGCAGACCGGGCAGGTCCCGCCGCCGGTCCGGGAGGCACAACAGGGACAGCCCACGGGAACTACGTGTTCACCCACCGGGGCAGCATTCCACAGTCGAATGTCACCCGGCCACCCGCAGGAGGTCACCCGGGCGCACCCCGAGGACGTCCACGGCCCGACCGCCGTTGACCGCGACCGCCACCAGGTCGGCCGAGTCCACGTACACCAGCAGGGCCTGGTGCGGCGCGTCGCCGAACGTCCGTCCGTGTACCGCCGGGTGGGACGGCGTCGGCCCGGGCGGGCCGACCCGGACGGTGGCCGCGAGCGCCCCGAGCACCTCGCCCGGCGCGGCCAGCTGCACGTTGCCGAAGCGGTCGACGGTCAGCACCTCGGCGGTGAAGCCGTCGGCGTCACGGGTCACGACCGGCGCTGGCAGCCGGACCAGTTCACCCGGGTCGACCGCCGGACCGGCCCCGGCCAGTGACGCCCCGAGCGCCAGGCGCGCCGCCACCGGGGCGAAGACGTCCCGGCCGTGGAACGTGCCGGACACCCGTGCCGCCACCCACCGTGGCTCGGTCAGCTCCACGGCGGCGCTGATTCCGCCGAGCGCGGTGGCCGCGTCGAGCAGCAACCCGTTGTCCGGGCCGACCAGCAGCCCTCCCGGGGTGGCCAGCGCGATGCCCCGTCGGGCGGTCCCGACCCCCGGATCGACCACCGCCACGTGCACGCCCACCGGCAGGTACGGCACGGTCTGCGCCAGCACGGCGGCGCCGCGCCGGACGTCCGCCGGCGGCACCAGGTGCGTCACGTCGATGACCCGGGCGGCGGGAGCGATCCGAGCGATCACCCCGTGGCAGGCGGCCACGAAGCCGTCGTCGAGGCCGTAGTCGGTGGTCAACGAGATCCACGGTGTGCCGGACACCCCCGCAGGCTAACGCCCTCACCCCCGCCCACGCCCCCGCGCACACCCCCGCCCCCAGCAATCCGGCTGACCCGGGTGGCAGATAGCGGACAGCGTGCTGGCCGACCGGCCCCTCCCGCCACCCAGCGTGGTTGGGCAGACTTCGCCTGTGACGCTTCGGAGTCTGCCCGCCGTCGGGGTCCTGCTGGTCGCCGCTGCCGTCGTCGCCGGCTGCGGCCGTGGTGGCGACCCCGCGCCGTCGAGTGCCGCCCCCGGTGTTACGTCCTCGGCCGTCCAGGCCACGGACCTGCCGAGCGTGCCGAGCACCTCGGCGGGCCCGTCCCGCACCGACGGTGCTACACCGCCGCCGCGGTCCGCCGCGCCGTCCACCGTGCCGTCGGCGCCGCCGCAGGGACCGGTCGAACGCCGGCCGGCCAGTCCGCCGCCGGTGGTGCTGCCCCAGCGCCCGGCGGGCGCCCCCAGCGCCCGGCAGGTCATCGAAGCGTTCCGGACCGCCGGCCTACGGGTCACGCACCCGAAGGACCGCTCGGTCGACTGTGGTCCGGACGGTCTCGGGCTGGGCTGCTCCGAGATCGTCACCACGGACGGCGTTACCGTCTTCGTGTTCCCCGACGAGACCAGCGCCGGCGACGTCGCCGAGACGTGGGGTGGCCAGTCGTACCGGCGTGGGGCCGTGGTGCTCAACTACCTCGACGCCAAGACTCCGGCAGCCGACCGCGTCCGCTACGAGAAGGTTCTCAACGGCCTCCGCTGAGACTGCCTCGCTGCCCCCCGGCTGCCTCGCGGCGGCGCAGTCCATCAAGTGGCTGCGGCGGGGCACAACCTTGTGGCTCTGATGCCTGTGAGTCATCAAGATGACTCACAGGCATCAACGTCGCCGGTGCCTGGCACGGCAGAGCTACCCGAATCGCGTGCGGATGCCGCGCGCGAGAGCGGGTCCGCCACACGAGTGGTCGTCACGCAGGGAAGGCCGCGACGCGTGCGGAGACCGGACGCGCGGTCGGCCAGGCGCGCAGGGCGGACGCATCCACGGGTTGAGCCAGCGGCAGACGTAGGCCGCGCGGGTCGGGTCAGCCGCGTAGGCGCAGGCCGCGCGGGGTGGCCCGGAAGCCGGCGGCGGTCAGCGCGTCACGCAGTGGCGACGAGTGCACCGCCTCGCCGTCGGCCCGCTCGACCGACATCGCGCCCAACGCTCCGGAGTGGACGGCGTCGGCCAGCGCCTTACCGGCCGCCGCGAGCGTCTCGGTGTCGTCGGTGAAGGAGAGCAGGGTCCGGCCACCGCGTTCCACGTACAGCACGAGGTCGCCGCCGACCTGCACCACCAGGGCGCCGGCCTTACGGCCCGCCCGGTGCCCGGTCGCGGCGGTGGCCCCGTCGCCGGAGTCGACGACGCGGTCCGGCCACCCGAGCGCCGCACCGTACGGGTTGGCGGGATCGGTGGCCGCCAGGACACTGGCCGGGCCACCCCGACCCCGCGCGCCGTCGGCCGGCTCGGCCAGGGCGCGGAGCCGGTCCACCGCGCCGGGCACCGCGAACTGTGCCGCGCCGAGGCCTTCGACGAAGTAGCCCCGGCGGGCCGCGCCACGCTCCTCCAGCGCCGACAGCACCGGATAGACCGCCGAGAACCCGCCGACCACCTGCTCGGCCATGACCGCGCCCCGGGTGACGACCCCGTGCCGTTCGAGCAGGACGTCGGCGAGGGCGGCGGCCCGCCTGGTCGGGTCGAGATCGCGGTCCGGAAGCCGCGACCAGCGGCCGGCGACGGTCGGTGGGCCACTGCGGGTGGGCAGCGCCACCCGGCCGGGCCGCCGGTAGCGGGTGCGCGGCGCGGACGGGCGCGACCGGTGCGCTCCACCCGCGCCGAGCACCGCCCGCAGCGGGGCGAGCGTGTCGTTGGTGAGGTGCCCGGCCCAGACCAGGTCCCAGATGGCACCGGTCAGCGCGGCATCGTCGGTGCCGCCGGCCCGGTCGGCCAGCGCGCGGAAGAACAGCGCCTGCCCGTCGCCGAGGGCGTCGAGCACCGCGTCGTGCAGCGGGGTACGCGTCAACGCCTCGTCGGGCGGCGGAAGCAGCAGCGGCGCGGAGTCCGCGTACGCCAGGGTGACCCAGCCGTCGCCTCCGGAGATCGCCCCGGAGCCGGCCCAGAGCACCTCCCCGCTGGCACACAGCTCGTCGAGCTGGGCGGGGGAGTAGTCGGCGACCCGGCCGGGCAACACCAGCCGTTCCAGCGCGGACGCGGGCACGGCGGCGCCCTGCAGCTGCTCCACCGTGGCGGCGAGCGCCTCCACACCCCGAGCCGACGAGCCGACCTGCTGCCAGCGGGGCAGGAAGCTGGCGAGAGCCCGCGGTGGCACCGGCTCGATCTCCCGGCGCAGCGCCGCGAGCGAGCGGCGGCGCAGCATCCGCAACACCTCGGCGTCGCACCACTGCGCGCCGGCCGTGTCGGGCGTGAACTCGCCGGAGACGACGCGGCCGGTGGCGGCCAGGCGGCGCAGCGTCTGCTCGACCACGAAGACGCCGAGCCCGAAGCGGGCCGCGCAGGTCGCGGCGGCGAACGGGCCGTGGGTGCGGGCGTACCGGGCCACCAGGTCGCCCAGCGGGTCGACCACCGGGGCGAGGTACGCCTCGGCCACCCCGACGGGCAGCGCCACGCCGAGCGCGTCGCGCAGCCGGGCGGCGTCCTCGATGCCGACCCAGCGCTGCTCGCCGGCGATCCGTACCCGCAGCACCCGGCGGGCGGCCTCCAGCTCGCTCAGCCAGCCCTCCGGCACGCCCCGCTCGGTCAGCTCGACGTCACTGAGGTCGCCCAGCACCCGCAGCAGCTCGACCACGTCCTCCGCGTCGCGCGGGCGGCGCTGCTCGGTGAGCCAGCGCAGTTGCCGGTCGGTCTCGGCGAGCACCTCCGGATCCAGCAGCTCGCGCAGGTCGACCCGGCCGAGCAGTTCACCGAGGAGCGTGGAGTCCAGGGCCAGGGCGGCGGCCCGGCGCTCGGCGAGGGGGGCGTCGCCCTCGTAGAGGAACGCGCCCACGTAGCCGAAGAGCAGCGACCGGGCGAACGGCGACGGCGCGCTGGTCTCCACCTCGACCAGGCGGACCTTGCGGGCCGCCAGGTCGCGCATCAGGTCGGCCAGCGCCGGCTGGTCGAAGACGTCCTGGAGGCACTCCCGGGCGGCCTCCAGGGTGACCGGGAAGTCGGCGTACTCGCGGGCGACGTCGAGCAGTTGCGCGGCGCGTTGCCGCTGCTGCCACAGCGGCTGGCGGCGGCGTGGGTCGCGGCGGGGTAGCAGCAGCGACCGGGCGGCGCACTCCCGGAACCGGGCGGCGAAGAGCGCGGAGGTGCCGACCGACTCCTGCACGAGCTGGGCGATCTCGTCGGGCTCGAAGACGACCACGTCGGCGCCGGGTGGCTCGTCGGCGGTGTCCGGGAGGCGTACCACGATCCCGTCGTCGGAGGGCATGACCTGGGCGTCCACCCCGTACCGCTCGGCCAGCCGGCGGCCCACGGCGAGGGCCCAGGGCCCGTTGACCCGCGCGCCGAGGACGCTGTGCACGGCGAGTCGCCAGTCGCCCAGCTCGTCACGGAAGCGCTCGACGACGACGGTCCGGTCGTCGGGCAGGGAGCGGGTGGCCTCCCGCTGGTCGCGCAGGTAGGCCATCAGGTTGGTGGCGGCCCAGTCGTCCAGCCCACCCTCGCGCAGCGTGGCCAGCGCCGCCTCGTCACTCTGGCGCAGCAGCGTGCGGACCCGCGCGCCGATGGCCCGGCCCAGTTCCACCGGGCGGCCGAGCTGGTCGCCCTTCCAGAACGGCATCCGCGCGGCCTGACCCGGCGCGGGGGAGACCAGCACCCGGTCGGGGGTGATCTCCTCGATGCGCCACGAGGACGAGCCGAGCAGGAAGACGTCGCCGACGCGCGACTCGTAGACCATCTCCTCGTCCAGCTCGCCGACCCGGGCGGCCCGCTCGGCACCAGCCAGGAAGACCCCGAACAGGCCCCGGTCGGGGATCGTGCCGCCGCTGGTCACCGCCAGCCGTTGCGCGCCGGGGCGACCGGTGAGCTGGTCGCTGGCCCGATCCCAGACCAGTCGGGGACGCAGCTCGGCGAACGCCGTGGACGGGTAGCGACCGGAGAGCATGTCCAGCACGGCGTGCAGGGCCGAATCGGGAAGCTCCGCGAAGGGCGCGGCCCGCCGGACCAGCACCGCCAGGTCACCCACCTGCCACGGCTCTAGGGCCACCATCGCGACGATCTGCTGCGCCAGGACATCGAGGGGGTTACGCGGGTAGTGCAGCTCCTCGATCGCGCCGTCGGTCATCCGCTCGGCCACCACCGCGCAGGACAGCAGGTCGCCCCGGTGCTTGGGGAAGACCACACCCCGGGACACCGCGCCCACCTGGTGCCCGGCGCGCCCGACGCGTTGCAGGCCGGAGGCGACGCTCGGCGGGGCCTCGATCTGCACCACGAGGTCGACCGCGCCCATGTCGATGCCCAGCTCCAGGCTGGAGGTCGCCACCACCGCCGGGAGCTGGCCGGACTTGAGCGCCTCCTCGATGTGTTTGCGCTCCTCCCGCGAAACGCTGCCGTGGTGCGCGCGGGCGATCACCGGAGCGGCACCGACCGCCGCGCCGGACTGCGCCATCACCTCGGCCGGGGGCCGGCTGCGCGCCGGGCCGGCGGGGCCACCCCACCGCTGCGCGCCGGTCGCCGGGCCGTCGTCGGCCGCCGGCTCGTCGACCGACGACGACCCCGGGGGTACGACGATCGCGCCCTCGCCCGACGTGGAGGCGATCGCGGCGGTGGCCACCTCCTCGGCGGCCAGTTCGTTGAGCCGTGCGCACAGGCGCTCGGCGCTGCGGCGGGAGTTGGTGAAGACGATGGTGGAGCGGTGCTGCCCGATCAGCGAGAAGACCCGCTCCTCGACAGCCGGCCAGATCGAGGCCCGGCGCGGCCCGGGCCCGCCGAGGGCGTCCTCGGGTGGCTGCTCCTGCTCGTCGAGCCGGGTCATGTCCTCCACCGGCACCTGCACGCTGACCTCGATCGTCTTCGCCGTGGGCGGCTGCACGACGTCGACCGGCCGGGCACCGCCGAGGAAGCGGGCGCAGGCGTCGATCGGCCGGACGGTGGCGGAGAGGCCGATCCGTTGTGCCGGCGTGGGCAGCAGCTCGTCGAGGCGTTCCAGGGAGAGGGCGAGGTGCGCCCCGCGCTTGCTGCCGGCCACCGCGTGGACCTCGTCGACGATCACCGTCTGGACGCCGCGCAACGAATCCCGGGCGGCCGAGGTCAGCAGCAGGAACAGTGACTCGGGTGTGGTGATGAGGATGTCGGGTGGGGTGCGGGCGAAGGCCCGTCGCTCGTCGGCCGGCGTGTCACCGGTGCGCATCCCGACGGTGATGTCCGGTGGCGGTACGCCGAGCCGGGTGGCCGCCTGCCGGATGCCGGCCAGCGGCGCGCGTAGGTTGCGTTCGACGTCGACGGCGAGGGCCTTGAGCGGGCTGACGTAGAGCACGCGGCACCGCTGGCGTGCCTCGGTCGGCGCGGGCTCGCGGGCCAGCCGGTCCAGCGACCAGAGGAAGGCCGCGAGCGTCTTGCCGGAGCCGGTGGGCGCCACGACCAGGGCGTTACGGCCGGCCGAGACCGACTGCCAGGCGCCGGTCTGGGCGGCGGTGGGAGCGGCGAAGGCGGCCTCGAACCAGGCGCGGGTGGCGGGACCGAACCCGTCCAACACCTCGCCGTTACCCGCGTCTGCCCCGCTCACCGATCCATCGTGCCCCGCCGGTACGACAACGACGAACGACCCTCGGTGGATCGTGCCACGCGACGTGGAAATTGCGCCTGATGCACCTTTAATACGTTAAGTCTCACTTAACTGCTTGCTTGTGAGGAGCAACATAAAGTAACTTCACCCGCAACGCGAATCGGGTGGGAGGGATCGGATGACCGGCGAGCCGCGACACGTCGAGCCCGGCACCGATGTGTTGATCCGCAAGGTCGACAGTCACCTCGCCACGCTCCGCGGCGGTCTGCACGGGCCCGAGCTGGAGCTCGCCGAGCGTCTCGCCGGCTGCCTGCGGGAGCTGGTCGTCTCCACCGCCCAGGCCAGCGCCGCCGACCGGGGTCAGGTCCGCGTCGCCGTGCACTACTTCGTGCTGCGCCGGGAGAGCCGGGGCCGGTTGCTCTCGATGCGGTCTCTCGCCGTCGCGGAACGGGTCGTCGCCAAGGTCGCCCGCCAACTCGGTCGCGTCGACCTACTGGCCGACCTGCGCCGAGGTCGTCAGGATCTCGACGACGCGCTGCCCGTCGGCGACGCCCTGCTGCGCTGACCGCCGGCGCTGGCGACCGCTACTGATCGCACATTGCCCCCCATAGCGGAGCAATTCCGGTAAAACCGCCCGTTGGGCGTGGATCTGGCGTCTGATCGCTGAAGACACCACCGCTGTACGGGTGTCGGCCACCTCGATCGGGAGCGCGAGTGCTGGTACTGCTCATCCTCCACCTCGTGGCGGCCCTCGTCGCGCCGCTTCTCGTCCGGTGGTGGGGTCCGCGCGCATGCTATCCGCTGGCGCTCGCGCCGGCCGCCGCGTTCGGCTGGGCGCTGGCCCGTACCCCGGCCGTCGCGCACGGCGGCGCGGTCGTCGAGACGTACCCGTGGATCGGGCAGTTGGGCCTCGACATCGCGCTGCGCGTCACCACGCTGTCCTGGCTCATGACCCTGCTGGTCGGCGGCGTCGGCGCGCTGGTGCTGGTCTACAGCGCCCGGTACTTCGACGCCGGCTCCCCCGGGATGGCCCAGGTCGCGGCCGTCCTGGTGGCCTTCGCCGGCGCGATGCTCGTCCTGGTGTTCGCCGACGACCTGCTGCTGCTCTACGTCGGCTGGGAGTTGACCACGATCTTCTCGTACCTGCTGATCGGGCACAGCACCGAACGCCGGGCCAGCCGCTGGGCGGCGGCGCAGGCGCTGACCGTCACCACGCTGGGCGGGCTGGCCATGCTGGTCGGGTTCATCCTGCTGGGCGAGCACGCCGGGAGCTACCGCTGGTCCGAGATCGCCGCCCACCCGCTGCCCGGAGGTGGCTACCTCGTCACCGCGGTGCTGCTGATCCTGGCCGGGGCGCTGTCGAAGTCGGCGGTGCTCCCGTTCAGCTCCTGGCTGCCGGTCGCGATGGCGGCGCCCACCCCGGTCAGCGCGTACCTGCACGCGGCCGCGATGGTCAAGGCCGGCGTCTACCTGGTCGGGCTGCTGGCGCCGGTGCTCGCCACGGTGGGTCCGTGGCGACCGCTGGTCCTCAGCGCCGGGGTGGCGACCATGCTCGTCGCCGGTTGGGCGGCGCTGCGACAGAACGACCTCAAGCTGCTGCTCGCGTACGGGACGGTCAGCCAGTTGGGCCTGCTGGTCGCGGTGACCGGCTCGGGCACACCGGACGCCGCGTTGGCCGGCACGGCGATGCTGCTGGCGCACGCCCTGTTCAAGGCGGCGCTGTTCCTGGTCGTCGGCGTCATCGACCACGGCGCCGGGACCCGTGACCTGCGCGAGTTGTCCGGACTGCGCCGCTGGTCCCGGCCGTTGTTCGTGGTCGCGGTGCTGGCGGCGGCGTCGATGGCGGGCGTACCGCCGCTCGTCGGGTTCGTCGCCAAGGAGGCGGTGTTCGCGGCGTTCACCAGCGACCCGGTGGTCCTCGCCGGGCTGGTCGCCGGAACGGTGCTCACCGTCGCGTACAGCGCCCGCTTCCTCTGGGGCGCGTTCGCCGACCGGCCCGGCGTCGAACCGGTGCCACCCGCGCCGGTCGCCGCGTCGATGCTGCTCCCACCGGCGGTGCTCGCCGTCGTCGGGCTGCTCGCCGGCCCCGCCGCAGGCGTGCTCGACGGTCTGCTGAGTCCGTACGCCGAGCTGCTGGGGACCCTCGACGCGCACCTGACGCTCTGGCCCGGACCCACCGCGGCGCTCGGTCTGTCCGTGTTGGCGCTTGCCGGCGGCATCCTGCTCTTCGCGCTGCGCGGGCCGCTCGCCCCCGCGCTGGCCCGGCTCCGGTCGCCGGTCGGCGGCAATCAGGGGTACGAGTGGGTCGTGGGCCGGTTCGACCGGTTCGCCATCGGGGTCACCGGCGCGACACAGCGCGGCTCGCTACCGCAGTACCTCGGCATCATTCTCGTCACCCTCGTACTGCTGCCCGGTGGGGCGATGCTCGTCGCCGCGCCGTGGCGGGCCCGGCTCCCGCTCTGGGACAACCCGCTGCAACCGGTGGTCGTGGTGGTCATCGCGGTGGCCGCGCTGCTCGCGGTCGGCGCTCGTCGGCGGTTGACCGCGATGCTGCTGGTCGGCGTCACCGGCTACGGCACCGCGATGCTGTTCATCCTGCACGGCGCACCGGATCTGGCGCTCACCCAGTTCCTGGTGGAGACCGCGACCATCGCGGTGTTCGTGCTGGTGCTGCGCCGCCTGCCGCAGCGGTTCTCGGCCCGGCCGCTGCGCCGCAGCAGGTGGACGCGTCGGGCGATCGGCGTGGCGATGGGCGTGGTGGCCGGCGGGCTCGCGCTCGTCGCGGCCGGCGCCCGCCGCGCGCCGGACATCTCCACCGTCTTCCCGGCCCTCGCCGTGGGCGAGGGGTACGGCCGCAACGTGGTCAACGTGACCCTCGTCGACATCCGGGCCTGGGACACCATGGGGGAGGTGTCGGTGCTGGTGGTGGCCGCGACCGGGGTGGCCAGCCTGATCTTCGAGCGGTCCCGTACCGGGCCGAGGCCGCGCCGGCCGGAGTCCGCCGCCGCCGGGACGCTCGGGTCCGACCGCCCGGTCTGGTTGCGGGGTGGCCCGACCCTCTACGAGGAGCAGCGGTCGATCGTCCTGGAGGTGGTCACCCGACTTATCTTCCACACGGTGGTGCTGTTCTCGCTGTTCCTGCTCTTCTCCGGGCACAACGCGCCGGGCGGCGGGTTCTCGGGCGGCCTGGTGGCCGGGCTCGCGCTGGTCGTTCGCTACCTGGCCGGCGGCAGGTACGAGCTGACCGACGCCGCCCCGGTGGGGGCCGGACTGATCCTCGGCGCGGGGCTGGCCCTGGCGGTGGGTACGGGCGCGGTGGCGCTGCTGGCCGGTGGATCGGTGCTGGAGAGCGCGAAGCTCGACGTGTCCCTCCCGCTGGTCGGCGACGTCCACCTGGTCACGTCGCTCTTCTTCGACATCGGCGTGTACCTGATCGTGATCGGGTTGCTGCTGGACATCCTGCGCAGTCTCGGCGCCGAGGTGGACCGACACATCGAGGCCACCGGTACGGAGAGCGGCGGTCTGGCCATCGACAAGGGCGGACGGCCGTGAGCGCGAGGAGTGAGCCGGGTTTGCGAGCCCCGCAGTCGCGAACAGAGGTGGCGCAGTGACGGCGGGTGGCGCCGGGCCCACGTTGGTGCTGGTGCTCGCCGTCGCGGCGCTCGTCGGGTGCGGGGTGGTCCTGCTGCTGGAGCGCAGTCTCACCCGGATCCTGCTCGGCGTCATCCTGCTCGGCAACGGTGTCAACCTGCTGATCCTGCTGGGTGGCCGCTCGGGTGGCGCTCCCGTCGTGGGCACCGGCCCGGTGGACCGGATGAGTGACCCGCTGGCCCAGGCGATGGTGCTGACCGCGATCGTGATCACGTTCGGGTTCACCGCGTTCCTGCTCGCCGTGGCGTACCGGAGCTGGTATCTCACCGGCGACGACGAGGTGCCCGACGACCTGGAGGACCGCCAGATCATCCGTCGCGCGGAGGACCACGGGGTGGGCGCGGTCGACCGTGGCGGTGAGGGTTCGAACGGCGATCCGGAGCAGGTCGACCCGGAGCCGGCCCGCCGCCGACTCCGACGTGGCCAGCAGGACGACGCGTCGTGAGCCGGCTCCTGCCCCTGCCGGTGGTGGTGCCGCTGCTCGGCGCGGCGCTGACCCTGCTGCTGGCCGACCGGCCCCGGGTGCAGCGTACGGTCAGCGTGCTCTGCCTGGCGGTGACGTTCACCGTCGCGCTAGTGCTGCTGGTGCAGGCGTACCGGCACGGGCCGGTGGTGCTCGCGGTCGGTGGGTGGCCGCCACCGGTCGGCATCGTGCTGGTGGCCGACCAGTTGGCCGCGCTGATGCTGGTGGTGTCCTCGGCGGTGACCCTGTGCGTGCTGGTGTACTCGATCGGCCAGGGTCGCAGCGAGACCAGCGAGAGCGCGCCGGTGGTCATCTTCCACCCGACCTACCTGGTGCTCACCGCGGGCGTCACCAACGCGTTCCTGGCAGGCGATCTGTTCAACCTGTTCGTCGGCTTCGAGATCCTGCTGGCGGCCAGCTTCGTGCTGATCACGCTGGGCGGCACCGAGACGCGCATCCGCACCGGATCGACGTACGTGGTGGTCAGCGTCCTCTCCTCGATGATCTTCCTGGCCGGGGTGGGACTGGTGTACGCGGCCACCGGCACGCTCAACATGGCGCAGCTCGCCCAGCGTCTCGACGACCTGCCGGACAACGTCCGCGTGACCCTGCAACTGATGCTGCTGCTCGCGTTCGCGATCAAGGCCGCGGTCTTTCCGCTGTCGGCCTGGCTGCCGGACAGCTATCCCACCGCTCCGGCCCCGGTGACCGCCGTGTTCGCGGGGCTGCTCACCAAGGTGGGCGTGTACGCGATCATCCGTACCGAGACGTTGCTCTTCCCGGGTGGCCAGGTCGACGACCTGCTCATGGTCGTCGCCGGCCTGACGATGGTGGTCGGCATCCTCGGCGCCGTGGCGCAGTCGGACATGAAGCGGCTGTTCTCGTTCACCCTGGTCAGCCACATCGGCTACATGATCTTCGGGGTGGCCTTGAGCACCGCGGCCGGGCTCGCCGGGGCGATCTTCTACGTGGTGCACCACATCACCATCCAGACGACCCTGTTCCTGGTCGCCGGGTTGGTCGAGGAGCGCGCCGGCAGCACCGACCTGCGTCGTCTCGGCGGACTGGCCCGGGTGGCGCCCCTGCTGGGCGTCCTCTTCTTCGTCCCGGCGATGAACCTCGCCGGGGTGCCCCCGTTCTCCGGGTTCCTCGGCAAGCTCGGTCTGCTCCAGGCCGGGGTGGCGGCCGGCGGGGCGCTGCCCGCGACGCTGGTGGCCGCCGGGACGCTCACCAGCCTGCTCACCCTGTACGTGGCCTCCCGCGTGTGGAACATCGCGTTCTGGCGGGCGCCCCGGATCGCCACCGACGAACCGACCGTCCGGCTGCCCGCCCTGACGGTCGGCGCGACCGTCGCACTGGTCGCCCTGGGAGTGTCGCTGACCGTGCTGGCCGGCCCCCTGTTCGACGTCACCGCCGACGCGGCCACCGACCTGCTCTCGCGTACGCCGTACGTGCGCGCTGTCCTGCCCGGTGACGTGCCGTGACGAACCCGCGTGGCGCGCCCCCGACGGACGCCGCCAGGGGAGGTCGGCTCGGGCGTTGGCGGGACCAGACGCTGGCGCTGGGCTGGTTGGTGCTCGTCTGGAACCTGCTCTGGGGTGAGATCAACCTGGCGAACATCATCGGTGGCCTGCTGGTGGGCGGCGCGGTCCTGCTGTTCTTCCCCCTGCCGGCGGTCACCTTCGGCGGGCGGCTGCGCCCGGGGGCGCTGCTGGCGTTCGCCGGTCGGTTCGTCGTCGAACTGGTCACCGCGAGCCTGCACATCGCCCGGATCGCCGTGCAACCCGGCTACCGGCCCCGCGGCGCGATCATCGCCGTCCCGTTGCGGGTGCGTACGGACCTGAACCTGGCGCTCACCGCCGAGGCGGTCTCGCTGGTGCCCGGGACGCTGATCCTCAAGGTGGATCGCGAGCCCGGGGTGCTCTACCTGCACGTGCTGGACACCCACGGCCCGGCGGACCTGGCGCTGGCCCGGGACCGCACCCTCGAGGTCGAACGACGCATCGTCCGGGCGGTGGGCACCGCGGACGAACTGCGCCGCGTGGAACCCGGTCCCGCCGAGAAGGGAATCGCCCAATGATCACGTTCCTGGCCGTCGTCCTCACCGTCCTGCTGTCGGTGACCACGCTGCTCGTGCTGATCCGGCTCTACCGGGGGCCCTCGCTGCTGGACCGGGTGATCGCGGCGGACATGCTGCTCGCCACCATGGTCGGCGCGGTGGGCGCGGAGGCGGCGGTCAACCGGCACGCCACCACGCTGCCCGTACTGGTGGTGCTGTCCCTGCTCGGCTTCGTGGGCTCGGTCTCGCTGGTCCGCTTCGCCGTCCGGGAGCCCTCCTGATGCCGGGCGTGCTCGCGACGATCGCCGACTGGCTCGGGGCCGTCTGCCTGGTCGCCGGCGCGCTGCTCGCGCTGTGCGCCGGCATCGGCGTGCTGCGCTTCCCGGACGCCCTGTCCCGGATGCACGCGGCCACCAAGCCCCAGGTGCTCGGCGTGCTCCTGCTGCTGCTCGGGATCGCGCTGCGACTGCGGTCCCGGGCCGACCTTGGCATGATCCTGCTGGTCGGGGTCTTCCAGTTGGCCACCGCCCCGGTCGCCGCGCAAATGATCGCCCGGGCCGCCTACCGGTCCGGCCGGCTCGACCGGGGCCTGCTCGACGCGGACGAGTTGGCCGGGACCGAGTCGACCGGCGGGCGGGGCGACGGCCGGTCGCGGCCGGGCTGAACAGGACGTTCGACTCCTTCGGCCCACCCTCAGCGGAGTCCCAGGCAACGCCGATAAAATGACGGCATGATCGACTCCTCTGCCCAGGAGGGCAGCAGTAGCCAGCCGGGTCGTGCCCGGCATATCCCCGTCCCGACGACCCCGGGAGCCCTGAGCGTCCCGTGTTGATCGTCGTCGGTCTTCTTCTCATCATCGTGCTCACCGCCGCCACCGGTTACTTCGTGGCACAGGAGTTCGGCTACGTCGCCGTCGACCGGGGCAAGCTGCGCCAGCTCGCCGACGACGGCGACCAGGCCGCCGCGCGGGCCCTCGCCGTCACCAGCCGGCTCTCCTTCATGCTCTCCGGCGCGCAACTCGGCATCACCGTCACCGCGCTGCTGGTCGGTTACGTCGCCGAGCCGTACCTCGGTGGCGGCCTCGCCGACCTGCTCGGCGTCGCCGGCGTCAGCGAGTCCGTGAGCCTGCCGCTGTCGGTGGCGCTGGCCCTGGTCATCGCCACAGTCGTGCAGATGGTCCTCGGCGAGCTGGCGCCCAAGAACCTCGCCATCGCCCGGGCCGTACCGCTGGCCCGGGCGCTGAGCCGGTCCACGCTCTTCTACCTGGCCATCGCCGGTCCGGTGATCCGGCTCTTCGACCGGGCGTCGGTCCGGTTGCTGCGCCGGGTCGGCATCGAGCCGATCGAGGAGCTGCCCAGCGGCGCGACCCCCGCCGACCTGGAACAGATCATCGCCGAGTCACGCGAGGAGGGCAGCCTGGACGCCGAGATGTCCACGCTGCTCGACCGGGGGCTCGACTTTCGTGAGCTGACCGCCGGCGAGGCCATGGTGCCCCGGGTCGACGTGCACACCGTCCGGGGGCACGAGCCGGTGAGCCGGGTGGTCGAGCTGCTGGACACCGGCCACTCCCGCTTCCCGGTCCGTGGCGCGGAGGGCGTCGACGACCTGCTCGGCATCGTGGGCATCGCCGACGTGCTCGGCGTACCGCCCGCCGAACGGGCCACCACCCCGGTCAGCGCGGTGGCCGGCCCGCCGCTGCTCGTACCGGAGACCCTGCCCCTGCCCACGGTGCTGGACCGCCTGCGCTCCGGGCACCGGCAGATGGCCTGCGTGGTCGACGAGTACGGCGGTTTCGCCGGCGTGATCACCCTGGAGGACATCGCCGAGGAGCTGGTCGGTCCGATCCGGGACGAGGACGACCCGCCGGAGCGGGCGCCCGCCCGTCAGGAGGACGGCTCCTGGGTGGTGCCGGCCCGCTGGCGGATCGACGAGGTCGCCGACAGCACCGGCATCGCGTTGCCCGAGGCCCCGGAGTACGACACGCTCTCCGGGCTGGTCATGCGGGAGCTGGGCCGGGTGCCCGAGGTCGGCGACCGGCTGGAGATCAGCCTGCTGCCTGAGGGCGTCGAGGCCGAGGAGGGCGAGGCGGAGCCCCGGGCGCTGGTCGAGGTGCTGGCCGTGGACCGGCACGTCGCCGACTCGGTACGGCTGCAACTCAGCGACCGTGGCGAGCGGCGCGAGGTGTCCGCATGAGCCCCGGCATCGCGTTGATCAGCTCCGGCGTCCTGCTGGGGCTGAACGGGTTCTTCGTGGCCGCCGAGTTCGCCCTGGTGGCCAGCAAGCGGTACCGGTTGGAGCAGGCGGCGGCCACCGGTGGCCGGGCGGCACGGGCCGCGCTGGACGGCGTCCGCGAGTTGTCGCTGATGCTGGCCGGTGCGCAGCTCGGCATCACCCTGTGCACGCTGGGGCTCGGCGCGCTGGCCGAGCCGGCGATCGAGCACCTGGTCAGCCCGCTGCTGCACGTGGTGGGGCTGCCCGACGCGGCCAGTCACGTGGTCGCACTGGTCTTCGCCCTCGGGTTGGTGACCTTCCTACACCTGGTGGTGGGGGAGATGGCGCCGAAGTCGTGGGCGATCACCGACGCCGAGCGGTCGGCGACGCTGCTCGCGTTGCCGTTCCGGGCCTTCGCCCGGGTGTCCCGCCCGGTGCTGTCGGCGTTGAACGCGCTGGCCAACGCGATCCTGCGGCTGGTCGGCGTCAACCAGCAGGACCAGCTCGCCCAGGTGCACGGCCCGGACGAGCTGCGGATGCTGCTGGAGCAGTCCCGCGAGCACGGGCTGCTCGGCGCGGAGCAGCACCAGCTGCTCACCAGCATGCTCGAGTTGCAGGGCACGTCGGTGGCACAGGTGATGGAGCCGTTCGCCACCATGGTCACGGTCCGGCGTGACGACCCGGCCGAGCGGATCGAGCAGGTCAGCCGGGACAGCGGCCGGTCACGGCTGGCGGTGCTGGACGCGGGCGGCGACGTCTGCGGTCTGGTGCACGTCCGGGAGGCGGTACGGGCGGTCACCACCGGCCGGGCCGCCATGGCCGGTGAGCTGATGACACCGGCGTTCACCCTGCCGGCGACGTCCTCGGTCACCGAGGCGGTGGCCGCGATGCGCGCCCGACAGTCGCAGCTCGCGCTCGTCCGCAACGGGGGTGGCCCGGCCCGCCCGATCGGCTTCGTCGCCCTGGAGGACCTGTTGGAGGAGGTCATCGGCGAGTTCGACGACGAGACCGACACGGTGCCGCGCGGCCGCCGACTCCGCTAGGACCGCACTTTCCGGAAGTTCCGGGTGATCCCCCGCCAGGTCGGCGACAGTTGAGGTGACCTGGCGGGGGGCGCGCGATGCGGTTGACGGGGGTGTCTCGGGAGTCCGGCTGGACCGGGCTGTCCGTACAGACCACGCTTGGAAACCCGAGCACCCGTCCGGGCCTGCGCCTGCCCGGCCGGGTGACTCTCGCCGCCGGCCCGGACGACGTGCTCGTACGCCACATCCGGCTCGGCCTGGTCACGACGGTCGAGCCGGACGACCCGGCGGCCCCGCGACGCCTCATGCAGTTCTTCCAGCTTCCGATCGCCGGGCGGTTCGTGGTCCCGGCGGGCCGCCGCCGGGCGGTCGACTTCGCGTTGCCGCTGCCGTGGGAGACCCCGGTGACCACCTTCGGCGGGGTGCCGCTGCTCAGTCTGCGGATGGGTCTGCGGACCGAGGTGTCCGTCGACCCGGACCTGGACCAGGGCGCCATGGTGCCGGTCTTCGTGCACCCGGTCCCCACCCAGCAGCACGTGCTGGCGGCGCTGGACACGCTGGGCTTCTCGATCCGCCAGGCCGGGCTGGTGGAGGGCGGCCTGCCCGGGGTGGAGCACGCTCTACCGCTGCACCAGCGCTGGGGCTACTGGGTGGGGCCGCTCTACGCCGGCCCGATCACCGAGCTGGAATTGATCTTCGTGACGAACTCGGTGGGCCTCGAGGTGATCACCTGGATGGACCGGAAGCTGGCCCTGGCCGGGATCACCCATCAGAGCATCAGCCGGTTCCGGATCTGGCACGCCGACGCCGGGCAGCGGGACTGGGTCGCCACGGTGGACGGCTGGCTGCGCCACGCCATCAACCGCCACGCGGCGGCCGCCGCCCACGCCGACTGGTCCGCCCAGATCGGCCATTCCGCCCACGTCAGCCGCCATCCCGACGCCCCGATCAAACCCGGCTACGGCCTGGGCGGCACCGCAGGAGGGGCCGGGGTCGGCGGCGGCTCCGGCGGAGGCGACGGCACCTGACCGCGCACCGATCTCGCCCCCCGCCCCCCGAGCCCCGCCCGCGCCCCGCGATCTTGCACTTTCTGTTGTCGCAAAACGCGTTGAGAGGTGCAAAACGACAGCAGAAAGTGCAAGATCGCGGCGACTTCGGCGCGGAGACCTACGGCAAGGCGCGGAAGGCTGCGGGCGGGGCGGGCGGGGTCAGCCCGCGCTGGCGGTGGCTAGTTTGAGGCTGAAGGCCAGGAAGAGCGTTGCCACCGCCGTGGTGCCGCCCACCGCGAGGCGACGGCGGCGGCGGAACTGGGCCGCGAGGAACGTCCCCGCGAAGATCAGCGCGGTCAGGTAGAGCGCGCTGGTGACCTGGGCGATCAGGCCGAGCAGCAGGAACGACAGCGCCGGCCAGGCGTACCCGGGGTCGACGAACTGAATGAAGAACGAGATGAAGAAGAGGATCGCCTTCGGGTTCAGCAGGCTGATCACCAGCGCCTTGCGGAAGGGGCTGCGCAGCTGCGCCGGCTCCGCGGCGTCGATGAGCCGCGGCGTGGTCGGATCGTTGCGGTCGCGCCAGCGCCGCCAGGCGCCGCGCAGCATGGTCAGCCCGACATAACCGAGGTACGCCGCACCGGCGTACTTGATCACCAGGAACAGCGGTGGGTACGCCTTGAGCAGCGACGCCACCCCGGCGGCGGAGAGGACCATCAGCACCCCGTCGCCGACGAACACCCCGCCCGCCGCCCGGTAGCCGGCCCCCACGCCCCGCTTGGCGGCGGTGGAGAGCACGAAGAGCGAGTTCGGCCCGGGCAGCAGGATGATGGCCACGGTGCCCAGCACGTACGTCCAGATGTCGGTGATCCCCAGCACGCCCGCCATCATCACGCCGCCGGTGTCGTCCGGCGAAGTCTTTTCCGCAGCGTGGCCTGTGCGTTCGGCCACTCGTCGACGGTCATCGCGTACTGGACCGTGTCCCGCCACGAGCCGTCCGGACGCTGGCGGTGCATCCGCAGCACCCCCTCCCGGGTCGCGCCGAGTCGTTCGATGGCCGCCTGGGAGCGTGCGTTGCGGATGTCGGTGTGCCAGGCCACCCGTACCGCGCCCAGCTCGTCGAAGGCCCGGCCGAGCAGCAGCAGCTTGGCCTCGGTGTTGATCCCGGTACGCCACCACGGGCGGCCGAGGAAGGTGTGCCCGATCGCCACCGACCGCCGTTCCGGGTCGATCTCGTAGTACGACGTGCTGCCGACCACCGTTCCGGTCGCCGCGCAGCGCTGCACCCAGGGCACCCGTTCGCCGCTCTGCTGGGCGGCCAGCGCGGCGGCGATCACCGCGGCGGTCCCGGCCGGCTCGGTGGGCCGCGGAACGGTCAGGTGCCGCCAGACGTCGTCGTCGGCGGTGGCGGCGTGCAGGTCGTCGGCGTGTGCCAGGTCCAGCGGTTCCAGTCGGACGTGCTCGCCGCTCAGCGTCGCCGGGTCGTGCCAGGGAGTACGGATCGTCCGCAGGTACGCCGGCAGCGGCGCGGTGACCCCGGCGGCGGGCTCTGGCAGCCCGGCGGTCATCCGCAGCGGCAGGACGCCGGCCCAGTGCGGCAGGTGCAGGTCTGCCTCGTCCTCCCGGACGCCGCCGGTGCGCGACCGGACGGACACCTCGCGCAGCGGCAGCGCCAGCACGGCGGTCTCGGCCAGCTCGCGCCGGTTCGGCGGGCGACTGGCCGTGCTGCGGCCCGCGCCCACCTTCTCGACCAGCGCGGTGAACACGGCGCTCTTCTCCTGCGCGTCGGTGACGAGTCGCGCGGTGCCGAGCGCGACCACCGAGCGGTAGTTGGCGCTGTGGTGGAACTGGGAGCGGGCGTACACCAGCCCGTCGAGCAGCGTCACCGCGACGCAGACGGCCAGCCCGTCGCCCCGGGCGGCGAGCAGGGGGCGGCTGCCGGTGGAGCCGTGCAGGTAGAGGGTGTCGCCGATGCGGACGTGCAGGGTGGGCAGGACGCGGGGCTCGCCGTCCACGGTGAAGCCGAGCGCGCAGTGGTACGCCTCGTCGAGGACGGCGTGCGCCGCCTCGCGGTCGTAGCTCATCCGCTCGCGGGAACGGGTGGCGGTGGTCCGGGCGGTGGGTGGATACATGCGCGCCCCTTTGTTCTAGTACAATCTCTTGTTTGTGTCAGCACGCTACCAGTTCACCGGGACGACGGCCGCCACGATTTCGGCCAGCATCGAATCGGGCATCCGTGCCGGAGCTCTGCCACCCGGCGCGGCCCTGCCGCCGGTCCGGGCCCTCGCGGCCGACCTCGCCGTCAGCCCGGCGACCGTCGCCCGCGCCTACCAGGAGCTGCGCCAGCGTGGCGTGCTCACCACCGCCGGCCGGCACGGCACCCGCGTCCGCCCACGCCCACCGGTGGCCGCCCGTCGCTCCGCGCTGCGCCCCGCGCCCCTGCCCGGAGCGCGTGACCTGTCCCGGGGCGAGCCCGACCCCCGGCTGCTGCCCCCGATCGGTCCGCACCTCGCCGCGCTCGCCGCCGACGCCGGCCCGCCGATCGGCTACTCGCAGGCCGGGGTGCTCCCGGAGCTGGCCGAGCTGGCCCGCGCCCGGCTGCGCGCCGACGGCGTACCCGCCGACGACCTGACCCTCACCGGTGGCGCGCTGGACGGCATCGAACGCCTCCTCGGCGCCCACCTGCGCCCCGGCGACGCGGTCGCGGTGGAGGACCCCGGCTGGGCCAACCTGCTCGACCTGGTCGCCGCCCTCGGGCTGCGCCCGATCGGCGTGCCGGTGGACGACGAGGGGCCGCTCACGGCCGGGGTGGCGGCCGCGCTGACCGCTGGCGCGCGGGCGCTGGTGGTCACCAGCCGCGCCCAGAACCCGACCGGCGCGGCCGTCTCCGCCGTCCGCGCCGAGGAGCTGCGCGCGCTGCTCGCCGGGCGGCGGGACCTGCTGCTCATCGAGGACGACCACGCCGCCGAACTGGCCCGCGTACCCCTGCACCCGCTCGCCCGCACGACCGCGAGCTGGGCCTTCCTGCGGTCGGTGAGCAAACCCTTCGGCCCGGACCTGCGACTGGCGGTGCTGGCCGGCGACGAGACCACCGTGGCCCGGGTGACCGGCCGGACGCGGGTCGGCGCGGGCTGGGTGTCCACCGTGCTGCAACGGCTGGTGTTGGCCCTGTGGCGGGACCCGGCGGTCGACGACCTGGTGGGCCGTGCGGCGCAGAGCTACGAGCTGCGACGCGCGGGTCTGGTGGCCGCGCTCGCCGAGCACGGCCTGACCGCCCACGGCCGCAGCGGCATCAACGTCTGGCTGCCGGTGCCGGACGAGACCAGCGTGGTCACCGCGTTACGTGACGCGGGCTGGGTGGTGGCGCCCGGCGCGCTCTACCGGATCGCCGCGCCGCCCGCCGTGCGCGTCACCGTCAGTTCCCTGGCCGTGGAGGACCTGACACCCCTGGCCGTCGCCCTGGCCCGCGCCACCCGTCCCGACCCACCCACCGGTTTCGCCACCTGACCCGTGCCGTCCTCCGCAGGAGGTTTGCCGGGTCCGTGGCGGGTATGCGCGCCGGTGGAGGTGGCTGACATGGCTTCAGGCGGCAATCGAGGGCTCTGGATCGGGGTCGCGGTCGCGGTCATCGTGATCATCATCGTGCTGATCGCGCTCGCGTCGTGTGGTGGCGGCGGAGGTGGGGGCGGGTACTGACGGGGACCGTCGGATCTCCCCCGGGGCGTATCCGGCAGGGCCTGCCGAACAGGTATATAACAGTCGGCATGGCCGAGCAGACCGACGCCGCCCCCGGCGCCCAACGGTTCATCCCTCCCGATGCCGACACCATCGACGAGTTGCGGGCGGCCTCGGGTGGCTGTCGTGGCTGCGAGCTGTACCGGGATGCCACGCAGACCGTCTTCGGGCGAGGTGACGAGAGCGCCCGCATGGTGCTCGTGGGCGAGCAGCCCGGCGACATGGAGGACCAGAAGGGTCTGCCCTTCGTCGGTCCCGCCGGTCGGCTGCTGCGCAGGGCCGTCGACGACGCCGGCCTCGACCCGGCCGCGCTGTACCTCACGAACGCTGTGAAGCACTTTCGTTTTGAGGCGCGCGGCAAGCGGCGCATCCACCAGACGCCGGACCGGATCCACATCGAGGCCTGCCGCCCCTGGCTGGTCGCCGAGTTCGCCCGGCTCGACCCGGCGGTCGTGGTGGTGCTCGGCGCCACCGCCGCCAAGGCGCTGCTCGGCCCGTCCTTCCGAGTGACGAGGCAGCGCGGCGAACTGCTGCCCTGGCCCGCGTCGGCCCAGCACCCCGAGGACTTCCAGCGGGTCCCGGTGGACCGCGCCGGCGCGGTGGCCGACGCTCCGCCGACCCGGCTGCTGGCGACCATCCACCCGTCCGCGGTGCTGCGCGCCGACGACCAGGACGCCGCGTACGAGGGGCTGGTCGCTGACCTCACCGTCGCCGCCCGCGCCCTCGCCGGATAGCCGCGCGGCGCCGTCGCGCCCGTTCGCCTCCGGCGGGGGCGTCAGCCGGCGGTGTCGGAGTAGACCTCGACGTCGTAGAGCAACTGGACGTCGCGGCGGCCGTTCGTGACGCCGACGAAGACCGGGCACCGTCCGGAGGGTCTCCACGGCGCTCAGAAGACCGGATACCTACTGGAAACCGCGTTGCGTGAACGGTGTAACACGCCCTCCACAGACTCACGTGAGTCGATCTTGTAGGGGAGGCGTTCATGAGTGATCAGACGCAGTCGACGGTGAGCCGGCGTGGATTCCTGCGCGCGGTCGGGGTCAGCGGCGGGGCCGGCGCGATGCTCGCCACGATGGGCGCCATGGGTCTCGCGCCCAGCGCCGCCGCGTCGCCGACCCCGGCCTTCCGGGCGCCGGAACCGTCCGACTTCACGCTGTCCGGGCGGCCGGGCGCCAGCGTCGTCGTGCTGGGCGGCGGCATCGCGGGGCTGACCGCCGCGTACGAGCTGGGCAAGGCGGGTTACCACTGCACGGTCCTGGAGGCGCGGCACCGCGTCGGCGGGCGGAACCTGACCATTCGGGGCGGCGACGTCGAGACCGACCTCGACGGCCACACCCAGCGGGCCGGCTTCTCCGACGGCGTCTACTTCAACGCCGGGCCGGGGCGGATCGCACAGTGGATGGTCACCATGGACTACTGCCGGGAGCTGGGCGTACCCGTCGAGGTCTTCACCAACCAGAACGCCGACGCCTGGATCTACAACGAGTCCGCCGGGATGACCGAGCCAATCCGCTACCGCACCGCCAAGGCCGACGTCTACGGCTACGTCTCGGAGATGCTCGCGAAGGCCACCGACCAGGGCGCGCTGGACGCGCGACTCACCACCGAAGACCGGGAGCGACTGCTGTCGTTCCTGCAGAGTTTCGGCGCGATCGGCGGGCGGGCCAGCGACTGGGCGTACACCGGGACCAGCCGACGCGGCTTCTCCACGTACCCCGGCGCGGGTAACGACGTCGGCAGCCTGCTCGGTGCGCCGCCGGCGCTCTCCGACGTCTTCGCCAGCAACGTGGGCCGGTACTTCTCCTTCGAGTTCGGCTACGACCAGGCGATGCTGATGTTCCAGCCGGTCGGCGGGATGGACCAGATTCCCCGTGCCCTCGCCAAGGCCGTGGGCGGGCACCGGATCCGCCTCAACGCCGAGGTGACCGGAGTGACGGACCGGGGCAGCCGGGTCGAGGTGACCTATCGCCAGGGCGGCCGGCTGTCGCAGCTCACCGCCGACTACTGCGTGGCCGCGCTGCCACCGCACCTGATGGCCCGGGTGCCGCACAACCTCGGCGTCGACGTGACCGCCGCCCTGGCCGACTTCCCCGTCACCGCCGCCGGCAAGATCGGTCTGGAGTACCGCAGCCGCTGGTGGGAGACCGACCAGCGGATCTACGGCGGCATCACCGAGACCGACCTGGACCTGTCGCACATCTGGTACCCGTCCTACGGCTTCCACGGCAAGCGGGGCCTGGTCGTCGGCTACTACAACACCGGGGCGAACGCCCGGGCCTACAGCGGGCTCACCCCCGAGCTGCGCCAGGAGCGGGCGGTCAGCCAGGGCGTGAAGATCCACGGTGACAAGTACCGCAGCGAGCTGGTCACCTCGTACTCGCACGCCTGGGACCGGACCCGCTACATCGAGGGCGCCTGGACCTCGCCCCGGTACGGCACCGCCGGATACGACCGGCTGCTCCAGCCGGCCGGGCGGGTCTACTTCGCCGGGGACTGGCTCAGTCACGAGGTGGCCTGGCAGCACGGCGCGTTCGTGGCGGCCCGCGCGGCGGTGTCGTCCCTGCACCAGCGGGTGATGACCGCCTGACCGACGGACCCGCGCGAAGATCGACGCCGCGAAGATCCGCGCAACATCGGGGAAACTGCTGCTTCCCGGCGCGCCGAGACAGCAACTTCCCTGAGCTAGTTGCATCCTGTTTGTGCTGGTGGGTGGGTGTTGACGTGGTGGTGTGGGGTGTTTTCGTGCTGGCCGAGGGCTTGTTGATCTTTGGTGT